>CALGVA010000022.1 GCA_937920345.1 uncultured Lachnospiraceae bacterium | reverse complement strand
TCCTGTTTGTACCCCACTTTCCCCATTGGACGGGAATCTCGGATTACTATTGAGGCTATACACAGCTATACACAAGCTATACTGCAGGAAGAAGATTGTGAACAGCGTGGATCAGTGCTATAATTTCAATATTGCGGGTGATACCGGTATGGCGTGCGTCTGCTATATGAAAAGTGACCGAAAAGTGACCGGTATATTAAGAGGATTAAGGAAAGACTGGAACGCACGGACTTACGGTGAAGCAGAATGTGCTTAAGGCGGAAGAACAGACAAGCTCCTGTTTTATGAAAAAAGTTCGGGCCTGCCGCAACGAAGCGCAGACACAAACTCGTTTAATGCGACGTCTCAACACAGTTGAGACAAAAGCAGCGCAGAAATGGAGAAAAACATGATGTAATATCATTTGTTCAGAAAAGGAGACAGAGCAACTATGAACACAGCCACAGAATTAAGAACCAAATTAAGAAATATTGACCATAGAGGATATCCTGCCTACAAGGAGTTGAAAGGGCAGTACAATTTCGGAGATTATATTCTCTCCATCGATCACGTGCAAGGAGACCCTTTTGCGTCCCCGTCCAGACTTTCCGTGCTGGTGAAAAAGGAGAAAGCGGGATTTCCGGCGGAATACTACGATACACCTGCCAAGAGGATTACTCTGCAGGATCATCTGACCAGACTCTTTGGCAGATGGGTGGCGGGCGGCAGTTTTCAGGCGAAGGGTTCCGGCAAGAGCGGGCTGATGACTGTTTCAAGGTGCGGACAGCAGGTGTTGGAGCGCACGGCCATGCGGGTGCAGGACGGGGATGTGACGCTTCGGTTTGAAGCCGGATTTCCGGCCAACGGGCGGACCATCAACGCCAGAGAACTGGAGAAAATGCTTTTTGATATTTTGCCGGACTGTGTGCGGAAGAGCCTGTATTACGTAAAAATTGATCAGGAGAAGTTAAAGCAGGCGATCCGGCTCTGCGAGGATCAGCAGTACATTAGACAGAGCCTTTCCGAGAAAGGATTGTGTGCCTTTATCGCGGACGGTTCCGTGCTGCCGAGGGAGAGCGGAGTGTCGGAAAAACCGATGAAAGGTGCTGTAACCTTCCTATCACCGGAGAGTTTAAGAGTCTCTTTAAACCTTCCCCACAGGGGAGAGATTTGCGGCATGGGGATTCCCAAAGGGATTACCTTGTTTGTGGGCGGCGGGTATCACGGCAAGTCCACGATCCTGCAGGCACTGCAGAACGGCGTGTACAATCATATTGCAGGAGACGGCAGGGAATATGTCATTACGGACAGTTCGGCGTTTAAGCTCCGCGCCGAGGACGGCAGGAGCATTACCGGCGTGGATATCTCACCTTTTATCAGGAATCTGCCGAATAAAAAGGATACGGCGCATTTTTCCACGGAGGACGCCAGCGGCAGCACCTCTCAGGCGGCGAATCTTATAGAAGCTTTAGAGAGCGGCAGCGGGCTGATCCTGATCGACGAGGATACGTCGGCAACAAACTTCATGGTACGGGACCAGCTGATGGCGCAGGTGATTACATCCGGTGAGGAGCCGATTACACCATTTATAGACAGGGTACGGGGGATGTATGAGGACCTGGGTGTGTCTTCTGTGATCGTGGCGGGAAGTTCCGGCGCTTTTTTCCATATTGCGGATACTATCATCCAGATGAAAGAGTATATGCCGATCGACATTACCGGGCGGGCGAAGCAGGCGGCGGCAGCTTATGACAAGGCGGCGGAGTATAAGGGGCTGCCCGAAGGGGAAGGCATGGGCGCCGGCAGTATTGCGGACGAGCAGTCCGGGCGGACAGACAGCCGGGCAGGCGGCAAAGCAGAAGGTGCACGGTTCCCGGCATTTAACCGTAAGCGTTGTCCGGCGCCGGATATGGCGCTTCGAAAAGACGACCGTATCAAGATCAGGACGACGGGAACCAGTGAACTGTCACTTTCCAGGGAAAATGTGGAACTGCGGTATTTAGAGCAGCTTAAGGATCAGGAGCAGACGGCGGCGCTGGCTTATCTGCTGAAATATGCCCAGTTTAAGATGATGGACGGCAAGAAGGATTTGAGACAGATCGGCGATCTGCTGGAAGAACAGCTTGACCGGAAGGGACTGGAAAGTCTTTTTGAACGCGGCGACGTGGCAGCACAGCTTGCCAGACCGCGGAAACAGGAGATCCTGGCATGTATCAACCGGTATCGGCGGTTGAAGATATAGTTTCTCTGAAAGCATTTTTATAAAAATGATACAGGCTATTGTTAACTTGTTTATAAAAGAAGTTGACAATAGCCTTTTGCCATGTTACGATAGCTTCGTTAAGAGGGACTCGGAAGAGCGACGGTGCGCAGGAAGATGAGCGGGAAGGTATATCACATTAGAGATGTACAGGCATTCGCTTCCTGTTACTGGAAATTACAATGCAGGAGGAAGCTATGGGTACGAAAATGACAACACAGACGGAAAATACCGGCGTAAGGACGGGGGGAAGGGGTAAAACATATGATATGGCGTATATCGCTGTCTTTACAGTGCTGATCGCGATTTGCTCATGGATTTCGATTCCCATGGCAGTGCCTTTTACGCTGCAGACATTTGCAATTTTTCTGGCGGTTTCGGTTCTTGGCGGCAGGCGCGGCACGATCGCAGTGGTTGTTTATGTATTATTAGGAGCGATCGGCGTTCCGGTTTTTGCGGGCTTCAGCGGCGGCCTCGGCGTTATCATGAGGAATACGGGCGGTTATATCGTTGGATTTATTCTGACGGCGCTTATCATGTGGCTCATGGAGCGGTTATTCGGGAAAAAATTATGGGTACAGGCAGTCTCCATGGTACTCGGATTACTTGCATGCTATGCGCTGGGAACAGCGTGGTTTATGTTTGTGTACATGAGGACAACCGGCGCAGTCGGTCTGGCAACGGTGCTCGGCTGGTGTGTGATTCCTTTTATCATACCCGATGTCGTTAAGATCGCACTGGCATTGACGCTGGGAAATGCGCTTCGCAGACCGCTTGGGGCTATCATGGGAGAAAATTAGAAGAGTGAATCACCACCGGAACTTTAAGAATCTTGAGATTCCGGGCAGCGGATTCACGGATGGATGGAAAATAAAAAGAAAACTGGCTGAAAGAGTGCACGAAAGTGTATAATAACAGGATAGTTGAAGGAGCGTATATATGATATACAGGATCAGAGCACATCATGGCATGTGCTTTTCCTTTTTTCAGGGAAAAGGTTACAGCGGTGAATTTACGGAAAATATGCAGAAGATGAAGGAGAAGCTGGAACAGAATCCGACGGTGGTTTTGCTGCAGGAGACGGATGATGTGTGTGCGTGCTGTCCGAACAACCGGCAGGGCAGATGCCTCTCCATGGAAAAGGTGGAGAGATACGACAGCCAGGTTCTTGCGTTTTGCGGGCTGGCACCGGGGGATCAGATGCGCTGGAAGGAATTTGAACGGCTGGTGCAGGAGAAGATTCTGACACCGGGCAGGCGGGAAGAAATATGTGGAGACTGTGAGTGGAATGATTTGTGCCATTTTTGACGGTGCGGGTAATTGTCCGGTTACAGCCGATTGAAGCGTATTTGTTTTTTCATGACACAAAAAAGTCTGTTGGCAACATTTTGATAGAAAAAGGGCAGAGTAAATCTCTTGTTTCGTGTATAATAACGTGAGAAGTGTTTCCGGACCTGCAGAGCAAGTCCTGTTCACGGCAAAGTCAGCATAGCGGTCCCGAAAGTTCCGGAAGCGGCTATGCGGCTTCAGCTTATGCCGGAGAATGCCCTTCCTGTATTCGGGAATAACAAGACTGAAAACAGCATGACAGAAACAGAAAAGAGTGGAAAACACGAAATGCAGACCGTAACGATCATGATATGTGATGATGACAGGATGCTGCGGGGTATCCTGCAGGGTAAAATAGAGAACATGTGCGTAGAGCGTGGGACACCGTGCCGTGTCAGAGGCTGCGATTCCGGGGAGGATATGCTGAAGCTGCCGGAAGCGGATACGCAAACAGAACCAGAGCCGGGGCAGGAGCGGCTGCCGGACATCCTCTTTTTGGATATTCAGATGCCCGGCAGAAACGGGATGGAGATTGCGGCAGAACTGCGCAGGCGGCAGAAAGATATGATTCTTATATTTGTGACAGCACTGTCAGAATATGTTTATGAAGCATTTGATGTGGGAGCTTTTCACTATCTGGTGAAGCCCTTCGGCGATGAGAAGCTGCGGGAGGTATTGGAACGGGCGCTGCAGCAGTATGAGCTGCTGCAGGAGATCAGGACATTGCGGCAGGCGGGTGCGGCAGGAGAGGACAGAAGGAGCCGGGGGGAAGGCATGTCCGGAGAGATGCGGCAAAGCGGGCGGGGAGAGAGTCCTGTACCGGATGCCATTCTGGTGAAGAGGGGCGGTATTTCCACAAAGGTGCTTCTGGAGGATATTATTTATGCGGAAGTGTTTAACCGCAAGGTTATGCTGCATACGACAGGCGGAGACATCGAATATTATGGAAAACTGACAGATCTGTCACAACAGGCTGGAAACAGTTTTTACCGGACGCACCGGGCCTATCTGGTGAACTTTAAATATGTAGAAAAGTATAATGCGGCCACGATCTGGCTGGAACAGGGTACAGCGCTGGTGTCCAGGAAACAGTTTGCAGGCTTTGTGCGGCAGTATATGCAGTATATCAGCAGAAAGAGGGACGGGTGAGTGGAACGGTTAGAATTGTATTATCAGGCTGCCGGCCTTATTTATGATATCTGTACTACGCTTTCGGGCGCATTGTGCTTCATGGTCTGGATCAGACCTTTTATGGCGGACAGAAGGAGAGCGTGGTATGCGGCGGCTGTCTATTTCGCCGGTATGCTGGTGGGGGCGGTTGTGCCTTTCTATGTGAATGTCATGGTTATGTACGGGGTGGTCATGCTTGCCGTTTTTCTTGTGATGGGACGTATGGAACGCAGCTATACCGCCCAGAAGCTGTTTCTGGTAATCACTTTTTTCTGTGTGCGCTGGCAGGCATGGCGGGTTGTCAGCTGTATCAGCAACGAACTCTATTTATTAAAAACAACACTGATCCGGTCGGCGGACGGCATGCTCTGGTTCAGACTGTATGCGGTTCAGTCTGCGTTTGATACTGTACTTGGTTCTTTTCTGATGTATGGCGCAGTCAGATGTCTGCTATGGGCTTACGGTAAGCAGCGGGAGCATATGAACATCAGGGAGTTTCTGCTGCTGGTTATGCCTTCCATGTCAGGGGTGTTCGCTTACGGACTGTTTCGTTACTATAATTATATTTACGAGAGAGATTCGGGACAAAGCCCGTTTAATATTTATGGAGGATATGACTATATCATACTGGTGTATTCGCTGGTCTGCTTTGCCACGATTCTGGTGATGACCTATGTGTTCAGGCAGTGGAAGAATGAGCAGGAAGGGGATAAGCAGAAGGAAGTGCTGGCCAGCCAGATGCGGGATATGCAGAGTCATATCAATGAAGTGGAGCAGCTTTACCGGGACATGCGCAGACTGCGCCACGACATGGGAAATCATCTGATGACACTGGAACAGTTGTACGGCAGAGGAGATTATAAAGAAGCGGTCAGGTATGCCCGCACGCTGCAGCAGGAAGTGCAGGCGGTATCTTCGGAGGTGGTCAGCGGGAATCCGGTTACGGACGTGATCCTCTCCGGCAGGAAGAAGGAGATGGAGGAAAAAGGGATTCATTTTGAATGCGATTTTCACTATCCGCAGACAGGAGGGATCGACGCCTTTGACGTGAGCATTATCCTGAATAACGGGTTGTCCAATGCCATTGAAGCGATGGAACGGGAAAGCGCTGCGTGGCAGGAACAGGCAGAGAGAGATATGACATTCGTGTCACTAGAGTCCCGTCTGGTCAAAAATATGTTTATGATAGAACTGGTCAACAGCTACCGTGGAGAACTGCAGATCGATGAAGCAAGCGGTCTGCCGCTCACATCTAAAGCCGGTGCGGGTCATGGCTTCGGGCTGGTCAATATCCGCCATGTGGCACGGAAATACTACGGTGATGTAGAGATCGGTAAGGAGATCCGGGAGGGGAGATCGTGCTGCGTGCTGCGGGTGATGCTGCAGCTTGCATAACAGGACGGGAGTGATACGAAGAGCGCTGCCCGGGGCGTATAACAGATCTGCTCACAACCGATAAAAGCCCCTCCACAACATTTCACTTTACAAAGGCAGACAGATATCCGATATTAAAACCAGATAAAGATAAACTGTCTTGGCCGAAGCGGCCGTATCTGGATCAGACGAAGGACAGTCATAACAATCACAGCAGGAGACACGGATGTCTCAGAACGGAGGACAGTATGAACATAAGCGGCGTAAATAATGCGGGCATGCAGCCTGGTATGACAGGAATGGGCGCGGGGGCAGCAGACCAGACGGATCCGGTCAGCAAGGATCTGCGCAGACAGATAGAAGATCTGCAGAAGCGGATGCAGGAGCTCTCTGCGAATCAGGAAATGCCGGCAGAGACGAAGATGAAGAAGCGTCAGGAGATGCAGAAGCAGATCAGTGAACTGGAGATCCAGCTTCGGCAGCACCAGATGGATGTCAAACGGGAGCAGGCCCGTAAGAAGAAAGAATCAGGTAACGCTTTCGATGAACTGACAGGTGCGAAGCAGCTGGAGAAAAAGAACGGGAAACAGAGCGCCGGCATGTCTGCGGGCAGCATGGAGGCGTTGATTTCGGCGGATGCGTCTATGAAGCAGGCGGATGTGCACGGCGGCATCGCCCAGAAGGCGGATAACAGAGCGGGCGTGCTGGAGACAGAGATCGCGCTGGATCAGGGTAGAGGCGGCAGCAGCAATATAGAGTTCAAGAAGGAGGAACTTGCCGATGCTAAAGCGCTGGCGGATCAGGCTGCCGCTTCCCAGATGGAGTCGCTGGCGGAGGCAAACAAGACCGTGCAGGAGGCTGCCAAAGAAGAGCAGAAGGATAAAGACAATAAGGAAGAAGAAAACGTTAAGACAGACAATGGCCAGAATACGGCGATCGTGGAAGGGGAAGATACAGGCGAAGAGACTGGAGAAGGACAGAAGACAGCAGGCACAGACAGCAGACAGACAGGGACGCCGAAGCCGGATACTTTTGACGTAGAGATGATGGGTGTGGCATTCAGCCGCGGATATCAGCCGGTGGATGTTAAGTTATAAACACATACAGGAAAAAAGGAACGCTGTGAAGCCGGGAAATGATTGGCTTTGCAGCGTTTTTTTGTTTGGGAGAATGATGGAAGGTTATACATTTAACCCATTGTGCCTGCGGCGTTTTGCATGTACTATGGAAGGGAAGGGCTGGCACAGGAGGGAACTTATATTGCAGCTGTGGACGGGTGCTCATGCCCCGGTGAAAGACGACAGGAGGACAGCGTAATGGAACAGCGTGTCAGGATCGTGGATATTGCGGAGGAACTGGGCGTGAGTACCGCTACGGTATCCAATGTGATCCATGGTAAAACGAAGAAGATCTCCGATCAGACAGTGCGGCGGGTACAGGAATTGCTGGAAAGGCGGCAGTACATTCCCAGCATGGCGGGAATCCTGCTTTCACAGAATAACTCCCGTATCATTGGCGTGGTAGTGAACGATCATATCAAATACGAGGGAAGGGTACTGGAGGACGGATTTGTGGCCGCGGCGCTTAACGCGCTTTTATTTGAACTGGAGGAGTCCGGTTACTTTATGATGGTCCGTGCGGCGGGAGACTGGAACGAGATCGTGCGTTTCGCCTCCATGTGGAATATGGATGGTCTGGTGCTGATGGGATTTTGTGAGAATGACTATGAGAGCCTTCGGGAGAAAATGCATATTCCTTTTGTGGTTTACGACGGGTATTTTGAGGAGAACGGGCGGATCTGTAATCTCATTATTGATAATTATGAGGGCGGACGGCAGGTCGGAGAGTATCTGTACCGCATGGGACATCGCAGGATCTTGTGTGTCTCTGACAATGACATCTGCGTGGATAAAGACCGGATGGACGGCTGTCTGGCAGGGGTGCTGGCGGCTGCGCAGGCGAGCGGCTGCGGAGCGCAGACCGAAGGGCGGGCGGAGGAAAGCGTCTGTCAGACCGAGCGGCTGCAGGTTCCCATGAACCGTCGGGAAAGGCTGCGGTTTTATGAAGAGCACCTGCCGGTGATCAGACGGTATACGGCAGTATTTGCGGTGTCCGATGCCTATGCTGTGGAACTGCTTTGTTTTATGCAGCAGCACCGGATCAGGGTGCCGGAGGAAATCTCTGTCGTCGGTTTTGATAATACGGTGTTGAGCAGGAACTGTTATCCGGCGCTTACCACGGTGGGACAGGATGCGAAGGGGCGTGCGAAAGCGGCGGTACAGGCTTTGCGCGAACTGCGGGAGGGAAGCCTTGAGAATCCCGTGCGCAGGCTTCCGGTAGAGCTTGTCCGGCGGGAGAGCGTAGCGGAAGTAAATAGACGATCATAACCGTTGCCGGAGCTTGGTAAATGGCAGTGAGCCATATGTGAACGAACTCGTTTACCTTTTCACGTTTTTGTAGTAAGATATAAATAGTCAGCATATATAGTAAAGCCGGATTACACTTATGGAAACGTTTTACAGACAGCCGGTGTGATAGAAGCGTAAGAAGGATGTGGTGAAATCCGCCAAGGCGGTGCCGTATATGAAGAAGATCGTATTTAGTAATGCAGTCTTGAAGAATATAGCGTATGTGACCATGTTCATCGACCATTTTTTTGCCGTTGTATTTCTGGAGATGATCAGACAGCAGTCCGCGGCAGGAGGTGAAACGACACGGATGCGGGGAATATACTCTGCCGGAAGAGCGGTGGGCAGGATTGCTTTTGTGTTATTTGCTTATCTGGCGGTGGAGGGCTTTCGGTATACCAGAAGCAGACGGGCCTATTTATTGCGGCTGGGGATTTTTGCGCTGGTATCGGAGGTGCCGTTTGATCTGGCTTTTTCGGGGCAGATGATAGATCACGGGAGCCAGAACGTGTATTTTACTTTGTTTCTGGGTGTTCTCGCGCTGGTGATCTGGGAGTGGGCAGGAGAGAATGCACGACAGCTGCAGCGCTGCCATGTAAGCCGGCGCGCCACGGACTGGCGGGTTTGTGTGGCTGTATTTCACATGCTGCAGTTTGGCGGGGTGGCGTGCTGCTGTGTGGCGGCGTATGCAATGCATACCGATTATAAGTATATGGGTGTGCTGCTGATCGTTACCTTTTATCTTATGCATGACAGGGAGCTGCTGCCTGTAATCGTGACGGCGGGCAGCGTGATGCTGCTTGGCATATGGAGCGCGAACTGTCTGAAGTACAAAGATGTGTACACGGTATCGTATCTGCTGCGTTTTTCCATGCGGGAACTGTACGGGCTGGCGGCGTTTGTGCCGATCATGCTCTATGACGGGAGCAAGGGGCGCCAGCTTCCGAAGGCGGTCTGCTATGGCTTCTATCCGGCCCATCTGCTGTTGCTGCATTGGGTGGCAGAGACTATAGCGGGGTAAGAATGGAATGTTACTATGGGAGAATATATGAAGACGGTCTGTACAAGGATCGGGGAAGACATCAAACAGTATGGCTTTGCGGGGGTGATCCTGCTCTTATATACCGTCATCGTCAATCTGCTCTTTCATGCGTTCTGTCCGTCGGTGATCCTGTGCGGACTGCCCTGTCCGGGCTGCGGACTCACCAGGGCTGCGGTGTGTGTCATGACGGGCAGATGGCAGCAGGCATGGCGGCTTAATCCGGTGATTTTTCCCATTGTACTGACAGCGGTTTACTTCGCATGGAACCGGTATTTGCTCGGACACCGGGCGAAGGGACTCAAGTGGTGCCTGATTGTGATCGCGGTACTGCTGATCATTACCTATCTTGTGCGGATGTACCTGCATTTTCCGGACAGGGAGCCTTACGTCTATACGGCGGACAACATGCTGGCACAGATGTATCACCTGTATCGGCGGATTGGGCACAAATGAATACAGAATTGAAAGACGGGGCGTTTTTGGTTTCGTATGTCCGCCTTTTAATTGATAAAGAGCAACTGTAACGTTATATCAGAAAACGGAGGAAACTATGGAAGAGAACAACATGAATCAGGGTTACGGAGAAGGCGGCGGGCAGCCGAATGACAGTTATCAGAACGGCGGCTATACAAATGCAGGACAGCCGAATGACAGTTATCAGAACAACAATTACCAGAATGGCAGCTATTCAGGGAACAATTACCAGAACAGCGGCTATCAGAATACTTACCAGCCCTACAACAACACACAGCCCTATCAGAACGGACAGCTTGAGCTGGAAGAGCCTGTCAAGATCAGCGAGTGGGTTCTGGCGCTTGTGATGATGATGATTCCCTGTGTCAATGTCATCATGATGTTTGTATGGGCATTCAGCAGCACCGAGAAGAAGAGCAAATCCAATTTCTTCAAGGCGTATCTGATCTTCTTCGCGATTTCTATGGCGCTTGTGGTGCTGATCTGGTTCGCAGTTATCTTTTTTACTGCGGCGATGCTCAGTTAAACGGAGCCGGTCCAGCGTCCGGAGGCGCCGCAGGGCAGAACGAGGCCGTTTGCGGTGACCGGCAGACCAATCTCGGAAGACTCTGTGCGGCCGCCGAAGACAGGTACGAGGGCGGACTCCATCATATAAGTCAGCACAGCGGGCTGCAGCCCCGTGGTGTAGGAATTAATTAAGAAAAACAGGGCATCTTTTGACAGAATCTGCGCGGTGAGCCGGAGGAAGGGAAAGATGCTCTCTTCTATTTTCCAGATTTCGCCCTTGGGACCTCTGCCGTAGGAGGGCGGGTCCATAATGATGGCGTCGTATGTATTGCCGCGGCGGATCTCACGTTCCACGAATTTGACACAGTCATCCACCAGCCAGCGGATCGGGGCATCGGCAAGCCCGGAGGCGGCAGCATTTTCTTTGGCCCATGTGACCATGCCCTTGGAGGCGTCCACATGCGTGACGCTTGCGCCTGCCTGTGCACAGGCCAGTGTAGCGCCGCCGGTGTAGGCGAACAGGTTTAATACTTTTACCGGTCTGCCAGCGCCTTTTATTATAGAAGAAACCCAATCCCAGTTGACAGCCTGCTCGGGAAAAAGCCCGGTATGCTTAAAGCTGAACGGCTTTAAATGAAACGTCAGATTCTTATACTGTATGCTCCATTCCTGCGGCAGATTAAAGAACTCCCATTCGCCGCCGCCCTTCGAACTGCGGTGATAGTGACCGTTCTTATGATTCCAGCGTCTGTCCGTCCGTTCGGTGTCCCAGATGACCTGCGGGTCGGGTCGCACGAGGATATAGTCGCCCCAGCGCTCCAGTTTCTCCCCGCGGGAGGTGTCAATTACTTCGTAGTCTTTCCAGTTGTCAGCGATCCACATGTGTATGTCCTTTCATTACAGTTGAGTCTTTTGACAGTTGAGCAGTCTTGTCCGCATTGCGCTAAGCGGCATGGTACCGTGCGCAAAACCTTTACACGAAACAACAATAAGGATATCATAGAAAAAGGATTTCGTACAGACGGCAAGTTCGTTTGCCTGTATGCAAAAAAAGCTTCTGAAAAAATTACTGAAAATATATGAAAAAAATTTTACATTTTTACTAAAAAATACTTGCATCCTCAAAAAACATCATGTATACTAGTCATTGCTGTGGCATGATAGCTGTGAAGCGTGAGGTTGCTGCCTTTGTGGCAGGTTTTCCGTGGAGCGAATGTCAAGTTAGGAAACTGACGACAAGTCACTGTACAAGCAAGAATGTCCGGTATAACCGGAAACAACGTGGTTGGTGTCTCGCAAGAGCAGGACACACACGGGAGAGTGTACAGTCACCGCTTGTCGTACTTAAGAGTTAAAAAGTGCGAAAAGGAGGCGACTTTTTTTATGGCAAGTCAAGTAATGAGAATTACACTCAAGGCTTATGATCATCAGTTGGTTGATGCATCAGCGAAAAAAATCATCGAAACAGTGAAGAAGAACGGATCTCAGGTGAGCGGACCGGTACCGCTTCCGACCAAGAAGGAAGTTGTTACGATCCTCAGGGCGGTTCATAAGTATAAGGACTCCAGAGAGCAGTTCGAGCAGAGAACTCACAAGAGACTCATTGATATTATCACACCGACCCCCAAGACGGTGGATGCGCTGCAGAGATTAGAGATGCCCGCAGGTGTGTATATCGACATCAAGATGAAAAACAAATAAGACCCCTACTAGGACGACCCTTGAAGTAAATTCCTGCGGAACCGGCTCGGCGTGAAGGAAGGCATTTGCTTTTTTGTGGGTCCGCTGTAGAACAACAGGAGGTAAAAGGAATGAAGAAGGCTATTTTAGCAACAAAAGTCGGAATGACTCAAATCTTCGGCGAAGACGGAACATTAACACCCGTTACCGTACTTCAGGCAGGACCTTGTGCGGTGACACAGGTTAAAACAGTGGAGAATGACGGTTACAGTGCGGTACAGGTCGGCTTCATTGATAAGAAAGACAAAATTGTCAACAAAGACAAAGGCGGTAAGAAAGAAGTAGTGCACAGACACGGTGTCAATAAGGCACAGAAAGGTCACTTTGACAAAGCGGGCGTATCCGGCAAGAGATTTGTAAGAGAGCTTAAGCTGGACAATGCGGAAGAGTACACGCTCGGAAGCGAGATCAAGGCAGACATCTTCGAAGCGGGTGACCGCATTGACGCAACTGCAATCTCTAAAGGTAAGGGATTCCAGGGCGCAATCAAGAGACATGGTCAGCACAGAGGACCTATGACTCACGGTTCTAAATTCCATCGCCATCAGGGTTCCAACGGTGCATGTTCCTCACCGAGTAAGGTGTTCAAGGGTAAAGGCATGCCGGGACATATGGGCTGCGTAAGGGTAACGGTTCAGAACCTTACAATCGTAAGGGTTGACGCGGACAAGAATCTGATTCTTGTCAAAGGCGCTGTGCCGGGACCGAGAAAAGCCTTGGTAACCATTAAAGAGACAACTAAGGTGGATGCGAAATAGTGACCTGAGTCACAGATGAAAGGAGGACCATTCAGATGGCAAACGTATCTGTTTATAATATGGAAGGTAAGGAAGTCGGCAAGATGGACTTAAACGATGCGGTATTTGGTGTCGAGATCAATGAACACTTAGTACACATGGCAGTTGTCCAGACACTTGCCAATAAGCGTCAGGGAACACAGAAGGCAAAGACTCGTTCCGAAGTGTCCGGCGGCGGCAGAAAGCCCTGGAGACAGAAGGGAACAGGTCACGCAAGACAGGGTTCCACAAGAGCGCCTCAGTGGAAGGGCGGCGGTGTTGTATTCGCACCCGTTCCGAGAGATTACTCTTTCAAATTAAATAAGAAAGAGAAGCAGGCGGCTCTCAAGTCTGTGCTGACCAGCAGAGTACAGGACAACAAGCTGATCGTATTAGACGAGTTAAAGCTGGATGAGATCAAGACAAAGAAATTTAAAGAAGTTATGGATAACCTGAAAGTAGAGAAGGCAATGGTAGTAATCGGAGAGCAGGACAAGAACGTGATTCTTTCCGCGAGAAATCTTCCTACAGTATCCACGGCAGTAGCAGAAAATATCAATGTGTATGATATCTTAAAGGGCGATACTTTAGTAATCACTAAGGAAGCCGTAGCAAAGATCGAGGAGGTGTATGCATAATGGCAGCAATTCAGTATTATGATGTAATCCTCAAACCGGTGATCACAGAGAAGAGCATGGCAGGCATGAGCGAGAAGAAATATACTTTCCTGGTTCATCCCGAAGCCAATAAGACGCAGATCAAAGAAGCTGTTGAGAAGATGTTTGAAGGAACGAAGGTAGCCAAGGTCAACACGATGAACATGGACGGCAAGACCAAAAGACGTGGTATGGTATACGGCAAGACGGCCAAGACCAAGAAGGCGATCGTACAGTTGACACAGGACAGCAAGGACATTGAGATCTTTGCAGGCCTGTAACAGAACGAAGCGATTCTTCCCGGAACGGGAAATAGAGATAATGTATGCGGGCTGACACACGGCTCCGCGCAAAAATCTGATAAAAAAGGAGATAAGAGATCATGGGAATTAAGACATACAACCCCTATACACCGTCAAGACGTAATATGACCGGTTCTGATTTCTCTGAGATCACGAAGAAGACACCTGAGAAAGCACTCTGCACTTCTCTTAAGAAGAATGCGGGACGTAACAATCAGGGTAAGATCACGGTCAGACACCACGGCGGTGGAAGCAGAAGATTATACAGAAACATTGATTTCAAGAGAAATAAAGATGGTATTCAGGCTAAGGTAATCGGTATCGAGTACGATCCCAACAGAACAGCAAACATCGCGCTGATCTGTTACGAGGACGGCGAGAAGGCATATATCCTCGCACCGGAAGGTCTGACAGACGGCATGAAAGTTATGAACGGTCCCGAGGCGGAAGTAAGAGTAGGTAACTGCTTACCGTTATCCGCGATTCCGGTAGGTACACTGGTTCATAATATCGAGTTATATCCCGGCAAGGGCGGACAGATGGTTCGTTCCGCGGGCAACAGTGCACAGCTTATGGCTAAGGAAGGCAAGTATGCGACACTGAGACTTCCCTCCGGTGAAATGAGAATGGTTCCGATCGTATGTCGTGCGACAGTAGGAACGGTCGGCAATGTAGATCACAACCTGATTAAGATCGGTAAAGCAGGACGTAAGCGCCACATGGGAATCCGTCCTACGGTCCGCGGTTCCGTTATGAACCCGAATGACCATCCGCACGGCGGTGGTGAGGGTAGAGCACCGATCGGTCGTCCTGGTCCATGCACACCCTGGGGTAAACCTGCACTCGGCTTGAAGACACGTAAGAAGAAGAAAGCGTCCAATAAGCTGATCGTAAGAAGAAGAGACGGCAGAGCGATTAAATAACAAGCCGAAGAGAATTTCTAAGGCGTCAGAGAACGCCGCCTAAGAAATGCTACGACTTCGGCTGGAAGAATTGCGAGGCAATTCTTCAGAGTCTGTGAGAATATGAAAATAAATTAGGAGGTTTGAAATGGCTAGATCACTGAAAAAAGGACCGTTTGCAGATGCGAGCTTATTGAAGAAAGTAGATGCTTTGAATGCGTCAGGACAGAAACAGGTTATTAAGACCTGGTCCCGCCGTTCTACGATCTTCCCTTCTTTCGTGGGACACACATTTGCTGTGCATGACGGAAGAAAGCACGTACCGGTATATGTTACGGAGGATATGGTTGGTCATAAGCTCGGCGAGTTCGTGGCTACCAGAACTTATAGAGGACATGATAAGGACGAGAGAAAGTCCAAAGTTCGCTAATTTGAAAGGAGGCTTAAATCTATGGCTAAAGGACATAGATCCCAGATAAAGAGAGAGAGAAACGCGAATAAAGATACAAGACCCTCCGCTAAGCTGTCTTACGCAAGAGTGTCTGTTCAGAAGGCGTGTTTCGTATTGGATGCCATCAGAGGAAAAGATGTGGAGACAGCGCTTGCAATCCTTGCATACAATCCCAGATACGCATCAAGCATCATTAAGAAGCTGTTAGAGTCTGCAGTTGCTAACGCAGAGAACAACAACGGCATGAATGTGGAGAACCTTTATATTGCAGAGTGTTATGCAAACAAAGGGCCGACCATGAAGAGAGTAAGACCGAGAGCACAGGGCAGAGCTTACAGGATCGAGAAGAGAATGAGCCACATCACGATCGTGCTTGATGAAAGATAGGATCATATAGGAAGGAGAACAACATGGGACAGAAAGTTAATCCACACGGCCTGAGAGTCGGTATCATTAAAGATTGGGATTCCAAATGGTATGCTGATGCAGAGTTTTCTGATTTCCTGGTAGAGGACTATAACATCAGAACATACTTAAAGAAGAAATTATACAGTGCCGGTATTGCAAAGATCGAGATTGAGAGAGCATCCGACAGAGTGAAAGTGATCATCTACACAGCAAAACCGGGCGTTGTGATCGGTAAGGGCGGTGCAGAGATCGAAGTAACGAAGAAAGAGCTTTCCAAGCTGACAAGCAAGAAAGTTTTCGTAGACATCAAGGAGATCAAGAGACCGGATAAAGATGCACAGCTTGTTGCAGAGAACATTGCACAGCAGCTGGAGAATCGTGTATCCTTCAGACGTGCCATGAAGTCCTGCATGGGCAGAACCATGAAGGCCGGAGCAGAAGGTATCAAGACTGCCGTATCAGGACGTCTTGGCGGTGCGGATATCGCACGTACGGAGTTCTACAGCGAAGGCACGATCCCGCTTCAGACTCTGAGAGCGGATATTGACTACGGTTTCGCTGAGGCCGATACGACATACGGTAAACTTGGTGTCAAAGTATGGATCTATAAAGGTGAGGTACTTCCGACTAAATCTAATGTGGAAGGGAGCGATAAATAATGTTAATGCCTAAAAGAGTAAAACGTCGTAAACAGTTTCGCGGCTCTATGAGCGGAAAAGCTACCCGCGGCAACACGATCACCTATGGTGAGTACGGTATCATTGCATTAGAGCCCTGTTGGATCAAATCCAACCAGATCGAAGCAGCCCGTATTGCTATGACGCGTCATATCAAGCGTGGCGGTAAAGTTTGGATCAAAATATTCCCTGATAAACCTGTAACAGCAAAACCGGCTGAAACACGTATGGGTTCCGGTAAAGGTACTCTGGAATACTGGGTTGCAGTTGTAAAACCCGGACGTGTAATGTTCGAGATCGCGGGAGTAGCTGAGGATGTGGCTAAAGAAGCGTTACGTCTTGCAACACATAAGCTTCCTTGCAAATGTAAGATCGTTTCTAAAGCAGATTTGGAAGGCGGTGTATCAAATGAAAACGAATAAATTTGTAGAAGATTTAAAAAACAAATCAGATGCAGAATTAGCGCAGGAATTGGTTGATGCGAAGAAAGAACTTTTCAATTTGAGATTCCAGAATGCAACCAATCAGTTGGATAACACGGCAAGAATCAAGGATGTCAGAAGAAACATCGCCAGGATTCAGACGATTATCACGCAGAAGGCTAAGGTAGAATAGATTTCAGTTTTTTGAAATCATTTTCAGGTTGCTGAAATCATAAGAAAGGAGACTCAACCGTGGAAAGAAATTTGAGAAAGACCCGTACTGGTAAAGTTACCAGTAACAAGATGGATAAGACGATCGTGGTTGCAATCGAGGACCATGTTAAACATCCGCTTTACAAGAAGATTGTAAAGAAGACCTATAAATTGAAAGCGCATGATGAGAACAATGAGTGTAACATCGGTGATACAGTTAAGGTAATGGAGACCAGACCCTTATCCAAAGATAAGAGATGGAGACTTGTTGAGATTGTCGAGAAAGCAAAGTAATAAAACAAAGAGTTTCTCTAAGGCGTCAAAGAACGCCGCCTAAGAAAAACTAAAACTTTGTTTGCGACGTTTGCTTCGCAAAGTCGGAAAAACGACAAAGAGTTTCTCTAAGGCGTCTGGAATACGCCGCCTAAGAAAAACTAAGTTTCGTCTGCGACGTTTGCTTCGCAAAGTCGGTGACAATACGCAAATATGGAAAGAAGGAGAAATCAGCATGATTCAACAGGAAAGCAGACTTAAGGTCGCTGACAATACCGGTGCAAAAGAGCTTCTGTGCATCAGAGTTGTGGGCGGTTCTACAAGAAGATATGCACGTATCGGTGATATCATTGTTGCTACGGTCAAAGACGCAACACCAGGCGGCGTTGTAAAAAAAGGCGACGTTGTAAAGGCTGTAGTTGTTCGTAGTGTAAAAGGCGCTCGTCGTAAAGACGGTTCTTATATCAGATTTGACGAGAATGCTGCTGTTATCATCAAGGAGGATAAGACTCCGAGAGGAACCCGTATTTTTGGACCAGTAGCAAGAGAGCTTCGTGATAAACAGTTTATGAAAATTGTTTCACTGGCTCCGGAAGTATTATAGGAGGTGCCGGTATGTCAACATTTAAGATTAAGAAGGGTGATACCGTTAAGGTAATCGCCGGTAAAGATAAGGACAAGGAAGGCAAAGTGATATCCGTAGACAGAAAGAACAACAAGGTTCTGGTTGAGGGTGTCAACATGATCACAAAGCACGAGAAGCCTTCGGCAGCCAATCAGAACGGCGGTATTGTCCAGAAGGAAGCACCGATCGACGCTTCCAACGTAATGTATGTGCACAAGGGAAAAGCAACGAGGATTGGTTTTAAGTTCGAGAAGGATAAGAAAGTCCGCTTTGTGAAATCCACAGGCGACATCATTGACTAATTCTAAGAAAGGAGGTCTAAAACGTTGAGTAGTAGACTGAAAGAGATGTATAAAAACGAGATCGTAGATGCTATGGTCAAAAAGTTTGGATATAAAAATGTTATGGAAGTTCCGAAACTTGACAAAATCGTAATTAACATGGGCGTTGGTGAAGCGAAGGAAAACGCTAAGATCCTGGAAGCGGCTGTGAGCGATATGGAAACAATTACCGGACAGAAGGCAGTCATAACCAAGGCAAAGAACTCTGTTGCCAACTTCAAGATCAGAGAAGGTCAGGCAATCGGCTGTAAGACGACGCTCCGCGGCGATAAGATGTATGAGTTCCTGGATCGTCTTGTAAACCTTGCACTGCCTCGTGTACGTGACTTCAGAGGCGTTAGCGCCAATTCCTTTGACGGCAGAGGTAATTATGCACTGGGTATCAAGGAACAGATCATCTTCCCGGAGATTGAGTATGACAAGGTAGATAAAGTAAGAGGTATGGATGTCATCATTGTTACAACTGCCAGGACAGATGAGGAAGCTCGTGAGTTGTTGAGATTATTTAACATGCCATTCGCTAAATAGAAGGAGGTAAATTCATGGCTAAGACAGCAATGAAGATCAAACAGCAGCGTAAACCGAAATTCTCCGTAAGAGAATATAACCGTTGCAAAATCTGTGGTCGTCCACATGCTTATTTAAGAAAATACGGAATTTGCAGAATTTGCTTCCGTGAATTAGCATATAAAGGTCAGATTCCCGGCGTGAAGAAAGCAAGCTGGTAGGAAGGAGGAAAAATCATGACAATGAGCGATCCCATTGCAGATATGCTTACAAGAATCCGTAACGCAAATACTGCAAAACATGATACAGTTGATGTACCCTCATCCAAGATGAAATTAGCAATCGCGCAGATTCTTCTGGATGAAGGATATATTAGAAAGTTTGATGTGATTGACAGCGGCAGCTTCAAGACCATTCATATTACATTAAAATACGGCGAGGATAAGAATGACAAGATCATTTCCGGTATCAAGAGAATTTCCAAACCGGGTCTTCGTGTATATGCGGGTAAGGAAGATCTTCCGAAGGTTCTCGGCGGTCTTGGCGTTGCGATCATTTCCACCAATCAGGGTGTTGTAACAGACAAGAAGGCAAGAGAGCTGCAGGTAGGCGGCGAAGTATTAGCTTTTGTTTGGTAGGGAGCAGTAAAAGGAAGATAGAAACTATTGTAAAATAGAATAAAAACAGGAGGTACGGGCATGTCACGTATAGGAAGAATGCCAATCGCTATTCCTGCGGGAGTAACCGTGGAGATAGCAGAAAATAATAAAGTGACTGTAAAAGGTCCCAAGGGAACACTGGAAAGAGTGCTTCCGGCAGAAATGGAAATTAAAGTTGAGGGTGATCAGATCCTCGTATCCAGACCGAATGACTTAAAGAAAATGAAGTCTTTCCATGGTCTGACAAGAACACTGCTCAACAATATGGTAGTCGGTGTAACAGAAGGTTATGAGAAGAAACTGGAAGTAAACGGTGTAGGTTACAGAGCATCCAAATCCGGCAAGACTCTGACACTCAACCTGGGCTACTCTCATCCGGTAGAGATGACGGACCCGGAGGGGATCGAGACCGTTATGGAAGGTCAGAATGTAATCATCGTCAAAGGTATTGATAAAGAAAAAGTTGGTCAATTTGCGGCTGAGATCAGAGACAAGAGAAGACCGGAGCCTTATAAGGGCAAAGGTATTAAGTATGCTG
>CALGVA010000021.1 GCA_937920345.1 uncultured Lachnospiraceae bacterium | reverse complement strand
CGGGAAACTCCCGGACTTTTCCAAGGAAGATACCCTATTACTTAGCGCTTACGAACGAATTAAAGCGGCAGCCTTACGGTAAAGATGCTGCCGCCGGCCGGGTTATCCTGCACCGTGATTTTGCCGTGGTGGGCGCTCACAATTTCATATGCGATCGCCAGACCTAACCCGAAATGCTCTTTCGTACTGCGGGATTTCTCTGCCCGGTAGAAACGGTCGAAGATATGTTTTTTATCTTCTTCCATTATTCCGACACCAGTGTCAGTTACGGCGATTTCGTAAGATGTGCGCCGCTCTTTGCAATAAGTAAGCGCCAGTTCGATCCGGCCGCCGTTTGGCGTATAGCTGACAGCATTGTGCAGCAGGATAGACAGTACCTGGGCGATCCGATCGGGGTCGCAGCTACAGCGGGAGATGGGCGCTTCCGGAAGGGTCAGAAGCAGTGCAATTTCCTTCTGGCGGCAGAGCGGTTCGAAAGCTTCATATGCGTTGAGACACAGCGTGTCCACCTCCACGGCACGACGTTCAATGAGAAAACGGTTCATGCCGGAGTGGGCGAGCGTGAGCATATCGTCGATCAGGTGATTCATGCGCCTGCCCTCTTTGCGAATGGTCTGGAAGAAGCCGGTCTGCTCTTCACGGTCGGCACTCTCACAGCATTCGCTGCTGGCAAGAATGACAGACAGAGGCGTGCGCAGTTCATGGGAAGCGGCGGCGACGAACTGCATCTGCTTTTCGTGATTTTCCCGTAAGGGCTTCAGGAGACGGCCGGTAAAGAACCATGAAAAGGCAATCAGTGCAAGAACGGCTGCAAGGTCGATCAATATAAACACAATGCGTTGCTGCAGGATGGAGGTGTAAATCTCTGCCAGAGAACGCACAATAATAATTTGCGACAGCGTATTGCCACGCTCCACATCGATGAGGGAAGCGTAATAGGTGTCGCCTGCAGAAGGGGAATAAAATTCGTATTCGGCATGCCGGATGCCGGAGTAGGACGTGCCTCTGGGCATAAGATCTTCTGTTACAGACAGGGTTTCATGGGCGGCCAGACTATCTGCGAACAGTTCCTGAAGGTAAGCAGCGTCAGAAGTCTGCAGTTCATTATAGAGAAACGGGGTGCCGTTATCCACTACGAGAATATGGTAGCCGTTTTGCGCTTCGATCCGCGACAGCCATTGTATGGAGATCGTATTGGATTGCTCCAGGCTGGCGGTAATTGTGCTGATATCATTTTCAAAAGAGCGGAACTGTGCGTCATAAAGATTGTTTTCCGCTACGCCGAGATAGAGAAGAGACATAATGATCGTGATAGCCGATGTGCTTCCGGCGCATAACAGGGTAAAAAGTAAGTGTGCTTTGCGGAACATGAGATATCCTTTCTTAATAGAAGATCCGGCAGGGCAAAGGGAGATGATCATCCGGCTATACGGATGTGCGCAGCATCAGTCCGCATCCGGCGCATACAGTCCGTATCCTATGCCGCGTACGGTCCGGATTTGCAGATCACTGCCTACGGTTTTCAGACGGCGGCGCAGGAAATGGACATAGTTGTCCAGATTACCGCCCTCGACGTCGCTGTCCGGTCCCCAGACTTTGAGCAGCAGCGTATCGCGGGAGAGGATTTGCTCCGGCATGTGCAGAAAGCTCTCCAGCAGATCACCTTCCCGTCTGGACAGGGTGCTGCTGCCGCCGGGACCGGTCAGGCACATTTCCCGGGATACCCATCGGATATCGTGGTAAGACGGTGCTTCGGGCTGGGCATTCAGCGTGAGCGAGCGCCTGGAGACGCAGCGAATGCGGGCTAACAGTTCCTCAAAGTCAAAAGGTTTCACCAGATAATCGTCTGCACCCAGATCCAGTCCTTTGATTTTGTCCTGTAAAGTGCCAAGCGCCGTGATCAGGATGATGGGAACGTTGACGGACTGTCTGCGCAGAGCAGTCAGAACTTCTGTACCTTCACGACAGGGCAGCATACGATCCAGCAGAATTACATCGTAGATATTCTGTTTACCGTAATAGAGCGCTTCCTCGCCGTCATAGCAGGAATCTACACTGTAGCCGTGTCCTGTCAGCTGCCATGTGATCGCTTTATTTAAATCCTTGTCGTCTTCAGCCAATAGTATACGCATAAAAGTGTTCCTTTCCTGTTCCATAGAATGTGAAGCGCGCAAAACGCGTCCGGGTTTGGGAAATGTGTGATTATTCTGCCGTTTACATCATAACATATGAATCTTTAAAGAATCTCTAAGAATTTCTTAATATCTTTAGAGAAACTTTAGAGATAGCATTGATATAGTGTATACAGGCGTTAAAATATCTTCGAAGAAAAGTAAAAAAGAGAAGATTGGGAGTTTGTGTCTGCGCGCACCTGATATAGACTCGCCGGATGTGCTTTTCTATAAAGCTGAAATGAAAACGTGCGCAGAAATGAGGATTAAAATGACAGGAATGAAGGGAAAACGGAAAAGAATCATCAGTCTGCTGCTGGCAGCCTGTGTGGTATTCGCAGCGTCAGGCTGCGGTGACAGTACGGGCGGGCAGGATACTGCCGGAGGAAGCACGGAGGCTGACGATAAGCAGGGACAGGTACAGAACGGTGAAAATACCGCAGGGGAGGAACCCGTTGCCATGGGGCGGTACGTGGAGAAGGAGACTGACTTGACGGAGTTCGCAGACAGTCCTATGGATCTGTGTGTACGGGAGGATGGCAAGCTGGTGCTTATGGATCGGAATGTGGGAATGCTTGTGTCTGAAGATCAGGGAGATACATGGAATGCGGAGACGCCGGAATGGCTGGCAGATTATCAGAAAGACGGCATATGGATCAGCGGTATGTGGATGGCGCCGGATGGTACGGTGGCACTGAGCTACTATGAGGGCAACACAAACGCTGAGGATCCGACATGGTGTCTGGTGCTGATTCTTCCGGACGGCACGCGGGCGCCCGTGGAAGCGGATATGTCGGAGGACGAACGGTATTTCAGACAGGCGGCGATGGGAAATGACAGCCGTATCTATGCGAGCACCGGAAGAGGGGTATATGAGATACAGCGGGACGGCAGTAAGGAGAAGGTCATAGCGTTAGATGCCACACCATCCTGGATCTGTGTCAGGGATAATCTGCTGTTTGTGGATAATGAATGGAACATGGAAGACGCACCGTTGATCTATGATATGGAGGCGGGAGAGTATGTCACGGATGATGTGCTTTCGGATTTTGTCGGAGACAGTTATCAGGGCAGATTTTATAACGGATCGGAGTATGGCAGTATGTTTCTCCTGCCGGGTAAGGACGGTGCAATCTATGTAATGGGACAGGAAGGGATACACCGTCACGTGACCGGCGGCAATATGATGGAACAGATTGTGGACGGCGGGTTGTCGTTACTGGGTAATCCGGACTATTACACTGTTGACGCCATACAGCTGGACGGGGATGCGTTTCTGGCGCTCTTTACGGGCGGCAAGCTGATCCGGTTTACTTATGATCCGAATGTTCCTGCAGTGCCGGAAAATATGCTGACACTTTACAGTCTGAAGGAAAATGATTCGGTCAGACAGGCGATCTCTTATTATCAGATAGAGCATCCCGACGCGTTTGTATCATACAGAATCGGTATGGGGGATGATGATTCTGTGACGAGAGAGGACGCCCTTAAGAAGTTGAATACGGAGATCATGGCAGGTGAAGGCCCCGATTTGATCGTGCTGGATGACATGCCGCTTGATTCTTATGTGGAAAAGGGAATGCTGCTTGACCTGACGGAATATCTGTCGGCATACAGTGCGAAAGACCCGTTGTTCGATAATGTGATCGAGGCGCTGAAACGCGATGGCAAAGCTTATGTGGCGCCGGCGATGGTTTCTGTTCCACGGATTGCTTCCGCTGCGGATGGCATGGAAAATGTGACAGATTTGTCAGGTGTGGCTGAAATAATAGAAAATCTGCGGCAGCAGTATCCTTCTGAGGATATTCTGGGTGTCAGCGGCAGCCGGGGCATCCTGAAACGGTTTGCGCCCGCGAGCCAGCCGGCGTGGGTCGCGGCGGACGGTACGATAGACAAGGAGAGTATCGGAGCGTATCTGGAACAGTGTAAGCGGATCTATTCTGCCCAGATGGACGGACTGGACGAGAAAGTGAGGGATTACTACGACCAGCGGAACATCGGACTGAAAGAGCGTAACGGTATACGGATGGATGAGATGGAGTGGGAGATCTATCTGGATGTGATGTCATACGTCGGCGGAGAGCAGCATGCTATGGCAGGCTGGGACAGCTCTACGTACAGCAGTCTGGAACTGCTTTCTCTGGACCGCACGGAGGGATATGAGAATACGAAGATCGTGCCCATGCAGGGACAGTGCGACGGTGTGTTTATGCCGAAGACTATGCTGGGAATCAGCGCCGCATCCGGACAGACCGAACGGGCACTGGAGTTTATGGATATCTTTTTATCGGCGAAAGTACAGAGTGTGTATGACGGTTTCCCGCTGAATCAGGCGGCGTATGATGCGCAGTTTGTCCCGAGTCATGTGGACGAAAGCGGCGTATACAGTTCATTGGCCGCCTCTGACGGGGAAGGCAGGATGATCGAGTATGTGATCTACTGGCCGGCGGATGAGGAGATTGCTGCGTTGAAAGAGGAACTGGCGGCAGTACACACGGCTTATATTCCCGACCGGATGCTGGAGGAGTCTGTATGCACACAGGGCGCGGCGTATCTGGATGACGAGCAGACGCTGGAGGATGCGCTTCGCGAGATCGAGAAAGCGGTACAGGTCTATATGGCGGAATAACTGATATGGCAGTGCCTGTATTGTGATTGCGGGCACAACATCCGGTGCATGCCGGGTTTGCAAAAAGTTCACGTTTGTTAGAGAGAGCTTAGAGATTGATCTGATATGCTGTCCATGTTGAGAGCGTTATTGTTCACAGGTGATCTGAGACACTCACACAGATAGAAAGGATGTGGATTTCCTTCTGTGTAGTGCCTGTGTGTGAACAGTAATGCATCGACATGGACAGCAACCTATACAAGGAGAGGATCAATATGACAGTTATGAAAAATCGGAGGAGAATAATGAGTTTTGTGCTTGCGGCTTCCATGGTCTTTACCATGGCGGGCTGCGGCAAAGGTTCCGGCGGATCGGATGACGTCAGCGGAAGTGCCGGTCAGAATACGGATGCATCAGAGGACGGACAGGGTCAAACAAACGGCGGAGATAACGGTCCAACCGCCATGGGGCGATACGTGGAGGAAGAAATCGACCTGTCAGAACAATCGATATATCCTATGGATCTGTGCGTGCGGGAGGATGGCAGTCTGGTGATTCTGGACCAGGAAACAGGGACGCTGGTATCCGGGGATCAGGGCGTTACGTGGGAGAGTGAAACACCGGACTGGTACAGGACACTGCGGGAGCAGGGGAGGTATATCAACAGTATGTGTATGGCGCCGGACGGCACAGTGGCTGTCATCAGTGCAGATGCGGGTGAGAATCAGGCGGCGGAAGACGAAGCGGAGACGCAGGACGAAGATGGAGACGCGGAAGACGGTGTGGAGACGCCGGGTGAGGATATAGACGCGGAAGATGAAGCGGAGACGCAGGACGAAGATGGAGATGCGGAAGATGAAGCGAAGACGCCGGATTCTTTTGACTGGAATTACGATCTGAGGCTGTTTCTGCCGGATGGCACGGAGGTTGTGGTGACGGCGAAACTGCCGGAGGAGGAAATACATTTTGAACAGGCTGCGTTTGACACGGACAACCGCATTTTCGCAAGTACTTATCGAGGCATATATGAAATACAACGGGACGGCAGCGCCGAGAAGATTCTGTCGCTGGATTATAATCCACAGTGGTTCTGGGTGCGGGATAATCTGCTGATTATAGACAGCGACTGGAGTGAAGCGGATGCACCTGCGGTATATGATCTGGAGGCGGAAGCGTTCATTCCGGACGAAGTGCTTGCGGAGTTCGTGCACAGCAGCTATGAGGACCGGCATTATAACGGGCATGACTATGGCACAATGTTTCTGCTGCCCGGCGAGGACGATTCCGTCTATGTGGCAGGTAAGAGAGGCATACACCGGCATGTGATCGGCGGCAATATGATGGAGCAGATCGTGGATGGCAATCTGTCCCGGCTCATTAATCCGAATTATTGTATCACGGACATGGTACAGCTTGAGACCGGTACATTTCTGGTACTTTTTGCAAACAGCAAGATAGTCAGATTTACTTATGATCCGGATATTCCTTCCGTACCGGAGAAGATATTGACGCTCTACAGCCTGAAAGAGAACGATTCGATCAGACAGGCAATCTCTTATTACCAGTCGAAACATTCGGATGTCTTCTTATCTTATCAGGTCGGCATGGGCGATGACAGCTCCGTGACGAGAGAGGATGCGATCAAGAAACTGAATACGCAGATCATGGCGGGTGAAGGACCGGATCTTCTGGTGATGGACGATCTTCCGCTGGACTCTTATATAGAAAAAGGACTGTTGCTCGATATGTCCGATTATCTGTCGGCATACAGTGCAAAAGAGGCTCTGTTTGATAATGTGATCGATGCGCTGGCGCGTGACGGTAAAGCGTATGTGGCACCGGCGGTGATCAATCTGCCGAAGATTGCAGCTGCATCGGACGGCATGGAGAATATGACAGACCTGTCGGATTTGGGCAGAATTGTGGAGGAACTGCGAGAGGAAAGTCCCGCTAAGGATATTCTCGGCATCTGCGGCGAGCGGGGTGTCCTGAAACGGTTTGCGGGGGTGAGCGCTCCAAAGTGGATCGCCGCGGACGGCAGCATAGACAGAGATGTGATCGGAGAATATCTGGTGCAGTGTAAGCGGATCTTTGAGGCACAGATGGACGGTCTGGACGATAAAGTGATAGACTACTATGAGCAGAGGAACGAGTGGGTGAAGGAATTAGAGGGACTGCGCATGGACGAGATGAACTGGAGCGCCAACATGGATATCATGAACTATGTGGGCAAGGAACAGCGTATGATCGCGGCCTGGATCGACTCACAGTACGCTTATATACAGCTTGGATGTCTGAACAGAACAAAAGGGGTGGAGGAGACGAAGGTTGTGCCTATGCAGGGACAGTGCGGGAATGTATTTATGCCGTGCACCATGCTGGGAATCAGCGCGGCGTCAGAGCAGACGGAACTGGCTTACGGATTTATGGATGTGTTCCTGTCTGCGGAAGTGCAGAGCGTATACGAAGGACTGCCTCTGAATCAGGCGGCATTCGACAAGATGTTTACACCGAAGGAGGAGTTTCTGGGAGAGAACGGAGAGTACGGCGGTGTCTGTACCATGGACGAGGAAGGCAATATGATTGACTTCACGATTTACTGGGCAACGGACGAACAGATCGCTTCGCTGCGGGAAGAGATGGCGACGGTGAATACGGCGTATGTTCCTGACAGCATGCTGGAGGACGCGGTATTCAGGCAGGGGATTGATTACATGAACGGCACACAGTCATTAGAGCAGGCGCTGAACGGAATCGAACAGGCGACAGCCATCTATATGGCGGAGTAGAGCGAATCGTGAGTGGAATGTCCGGACGGCGGAGATTCCGGAGGTACATATAGGAGATGCGGCGCAGCCCGCGTCTCTTATGTGTGCTGATTAAGTACCTGGGACAGCTATGTACCGTATTCGAAGATAAAGTAAATAAGGGGTAGTATTCTGTCTTTTTTTGATATATACTTACGAGTATAATACTAATGAGGTGACATCGATTGAAAAACAGCAGACGGGATATTATCATAAATTTAATTAGTAACACGATCTTCCAGATAATAGTTATGATTATTTCCGGAAGTGGCATCGTATATACAATAGGGAAGGGAATTGAAACTGTAAACAATAAAACTTTTAATATTTCAATACTGGAATTATTCTTTTTGATTTTTTTATGCATAGTCAGCACAGTATGCATTATTGCTCTGCTTCTTAAGGTCCACAATTATAAAAGAAATAAAGATGAGCAAAAGAAATTTGAAGATGTGGACGATTACTATTTTACAGATTATGAAAAACACATCACATTCTATCGAAACGGGAACGGTATTATTATTCACAGATTTAAGGTAATTGTAAATAATGTGGATAAATTCAGGAGAATCAGACGAAAACTAAATATTGAGGATGGAAATATCCATTCCAGTTTTCCGTCGCTCGATAAAATGAGACAGACGGACAAGGCGGACCGGTTTGACAAATTTGGTTTTTGGTATTATGATGAAAATGATATTATATCTGAAGTAAAGGAGTATTACTGGCAGAAAAATTCCGAAGAAGAAAGTAAGAAGTTAAAGTGTAATGCGAAAGAAATTCGGTGGATTTTTAAGATAGATAAACATAATGTTCAAAAAAATAAACCTTATGAGATTATATATATCATCAGCGTTCCCGGTTTGGCACCCTTGGAGAAAGGCAGATTGAACAGAAAATTGCTGTCTGATGATTTTGGTGATGAGAGTTCGTCGAATATGAACATTGATCATAAAATTCGAAATTTACGTTATACTATTTCTTTTGAAGAAGGAATTGAGTTGGACACAGTGCCGCAGTGCAGATATATCATTAGCGATCAGGATGAAATGAAGGAAGCAGTAGTTGCAGGTACGAAAGAGTATGATTTGATATATAATAAATATATCTTTTATATCAATGCCCCGGAGTTTAATAGTGACGTTAAGATTACGTGGAAATATAATAAAGCAGATGCGGTATAAGGAGGGTATACTTATGAGGCGTGACAGAATGATTAGAAAAAGTAGTGTGTGCTTAGAAGAAGACGGCGGAGACTAGCCTTGCGTAAACTACATGACATAAGTAATGCTTGAAGGTGAGTAGACATCGGGAGAGTTATGGGTTGATTTCATAACTCTCCTTTTTCATGGTGTAGGAAATTGCGATATTTATTTCACAGTCTGCACTTTTAGAATCCGCGCTCCTTCAATTGATACACAAGG
The DNA here is from genome assembly GCA_937920345.1 of uncultured Lachnospiraceae bacterium. GTDB lineage: Bacteria > Bacillota > Clostridia > Lachnospirales > Lachnospiraceae > UBA3282. The sequence goes on along the minus strand of CALGVA010000021.1, from coordinate 10,998 downwards.
TTTACATAAAATTCCCGCACGTCGAATCCGAAAATATTTTCACGGTTCAGATCAATCATGTCGCCATGGGAAACGCCTCTTCCCGTGGGGACAGCCACATGAATGAAACTGCAGCCCCAGTGCATGCTGTCAACGGCTACCAGACCGTCGTTCACGCCGTCGAAATGTTTGACCATGGGATAGGACATGTTTAAAGGAAACCTGCCGCTGGAGGCGCAGTTCATTTTAGAGCCGACGCTCTGATAATATACCTGCGGATCGTCGGGCATTGTCTGATTCAGCCGGGCGCAGGCGGAAGCGGTAAGATCCTGAACAGCTTCCATAAAATCAGGTTCACGGTCACCGAGAAGCGTCAGTGCCGCATTATACTTTGCAGCCACTTTGGCACAGACGGAACCGGGTATTTTATCCAGCAGATAATCGGCAAAAATGCATCCGCGGTGGGGTGTGTTGATGGTCGTTAAAGATGCTACATAGGGAGCCGCGCCGCACCGGGAGATCGCGTAACGGCTGTCCAGACCGCCCTTGGAGTGAGCGATGATATTCACTTTATCACAGCCGGTCTCCTGCAGGATCTGCTTGATACGAACAGCCAGTTCTTCGCCGCATCTGGCAACGGAAGCGGCAGACTGCTGATTACCGTAGAACAGGACGGCACCGTTTCGCTTGAGTTCCGCGGGGATTCGGCCCCAGTAATTGAAGAAGCGAAAATCGCGGAAGAAGACGCCATGGACAAGCAGAATCGGGTACTTCGTTCTGCATTCCTGATTCTCGGCGCGTATCTGGTTGAGCAGATATTTTTCATTTTCATAGACGACTTCATTGCCGGCGATGCGGATGATACGGCAGAGAACATACAGGTGTACGACAGGAATCAAACCGCAGACGGCGCCGATGACGCGCCATTTGATGCCGAGCTGCACAGAAGTCAGATAAACCCGCAGAATGCCGTTCCAGAACAGAAGACATTCGATCAGGAATGCAAGCCCGAACTGCCGCAGCCAGAAAAAGGCATGGGTGAATGTGATATCTTCGCCGGCGGGGAGACCAATGATCAGCATGACAATACAGCAGATGATTTCGATCACCGTTGTGGTCAGGAAGATCTGTAACAGCGCGATGCCGTCCGCCAGAATCTTATTGCGCCCTGTGGAGATTTTACGGGCCGTCAGTGTGGGATAAAAGTTAATATATACGATCAGAATGTAACAGATGATCTCAACGGCGGCACAGGAGGCGGGAAATATGTCGTCGATCCGTCCGGCATGGAACAGGAAGGTACAGACGGAGCGGATATTGAGCGCTGACAGGATGATGAGAGCTGACAGCGTTTTCGTGAATGTTTTCAAAGGTGTTTTCATCGTATTCTCCTATGTGTTGATTGCAAAATGCAGGCATACTGGTATAATCATACTTTAGAGTAACAAATCTGACTTGCGGATGCAAGGTGCGCGGTTGAAATTGCTTTTGCGAATGGCGCTGGCTGAACTTTTACATTTCCGGTGAAAGTTCAGGCAGGAAAGGACGGCTGCTGCTTTAACGATGTAAACGTGACGCCGGATGTGGAACGACTGCCGCATCCGCGTATGGAGAAAGGACTGTCAGGATATGGCTGTAAAGACAAGAGAAGAGCGGATGGCGACGGATTCCATCGGCAGACTGATGGTGAGTATGACTTTTCCGGCGATCGTTGCGCAGATCATCAATATTTTGTACAGCATCATTGATCGTATTTATATCGGACACATGGAAGGCGTGGGCGCGAATGCGCTGACGGGCGTGGGCGTTACGTTCTGTATCACCATGTTTGTCTCGGCATTCTCTGCTTTTATCAGTAACGGCGCGGCGCCCCTTGCCGCCATCTGGCTTGGCAAGGGGGATCGGGAGCGGGCGGAGAAGATCCTCGGCAACAGTGTCAGCTTTCTGCTCATCTGTACCGTGGCACTGATGGCTTTCTTCTATGCCTTTCAGAGACCGCTGCTGTATATGTTCGGTGCCAGTGATGCCACGATCGTTTATGCTACGGATTATCTGTCCATCTATCTGGCGGGAACGCTCTTCGTAGAGCTGGCGCTGGGGCTGAACGCTTTTATTATCTGCCAGAGCCAGTCCAAGACGGCGATGCTCTCCGTGCTGATCGGCGCGGTGGCAAATATTATTCTGGACCCGATTTTCATCTTTGTGCTCGGCATGGGCGTCAGAGGAGCGGCGACGGCTACAGTGATTTCGCAGGCGCTAAGCGCTGCGTGGGTGGTGGGATTTCTGATCAGTAAAAGGTCTTCCCTTAAGATCCGCAGGAGCTGTATGCGGTTGGAGGGCCGTATCCTAGGGAGTGTGTTTTCGCTTGGAATATCGCCGTTTATCATGAATGCGACAGAGAGTTTCATCAGCATAGTCTTAAATCATGGACTGCAGGCGTACGGAGGTGATCTGCATGTCGGTTCACTGACGATCATGCAGAGTATCATGCAGTTTTTCTCCGCACCGACGAATGGTTTTACACAGGGTATGACGCCGATTGTCAGCTATAATTACGGGGCGAAAAATTTTGACCGTGTCAGACAGCTGTATCGGTGGATGATCGGTGTGTGCTTCGGATTCCGTTTTCTTACCACTGCGACGATTATGCTCTTTCCGCGGTTTTACGCGGCATTCTTTGCGAACGAGGCGGATCTGGTAACGTTGACTGCTCGGGTCATGCCTGTTTTCATGGCGGGTATGCTGGTTTTCGGACTGCAGAATGGTATTCAGCCTACTTTTCTGGCGCTTGGACAGGCGAAGATATCGCTTTTTATTGCGGTGCTTCGCAAGATTATCCTGCTGATTCCGCTGGCAATTATTCTGCCGCACTTTATGGGTGTGATGGGGGTATATCTGGCAGAACCGGTATCGGATATCATCTCCGCCACTACGGCGACGACACTGTTTCTGCTTAATATCAAGAAGATCCTGTCAGAGGAGGCGCTGCAAAAGATAGCGTGAGGGGAGTGTCTGTGCGGTGCAAACAGATAACGGTTTAGTCCGCGGCATTCGTAAAGGCACGCTCAGTGCTTTGCCGCTGTCAGGAAAATGCCAGGAAAGGGTATGAAATGCTTGACAAGCGGGAAAGCTTATGGTAAATTATCTCACAAGTTAAGAGGGAGTAGTTATCCTGTGTAAGCAACATACCCTGACACGAGTGTCATGTTTACACGCTTTCTGTGATGAACTGATGGAAAGAACGAGACTTTTAGCATTGTCATATGCCGGAAGTCTTTTTTTATTCTATAAACTTCTATGATTATAGAAAAGAGGCGGTTCCGTGCGGCAATAAGAAAAAACTGGAAGCCGGCGGCTTCGGAACGGAGGAAATTATGGAGATAATGATTCAGGTAGCGTTACTCGCGGTGGGATTTCTGCTGTTGGTGAAGGGAGCGGACTGGTTCGTGGAAGGCGCGAGCAAAGTGGCGGAGATGTTCGGTATCCCGCAGCTTGTGATCGGTCTGACGATCGTGGCGATGGGAACGTCTCTGCCGGAAGCGGCAGTCAGCGTGTCCGCGGCGCTTAAGGGAAGTGCGGAGATCACCATAGGCAATATCGTAGGCAGCAATATTATGAATGTTCTTCTGATTCTGGGGATTACGTCAGTAATCAAACCGATTGCGGTGCAGAAGACTACGGTGAAATACGAGATTCCTTTCATGATCGTGATATCAGGGATTCTGATGGGACTCGGCTGTATGGACAATGTGGTCGGGCTTACTGACGGCGTCATCCTGTGGGCGCTGATGCTCTGTTATCTGGGATATCTGTTTGTGATGACGAAGAAAGGCGCGATCTTGCCGGCGGAGGAGGAGAATGCGGAGCAGGACAAGGATGCGCCGCTCTGGAAGATTCTGCTGCTCATCCTGATCGGCGGCGCCATGATCGTGCTGGGTTCCGACATTGCGGTGGATGCGGCAACGGAACTGGCGAAGATCTTCGGCATGAGTGAGCGTCTGATCGGTCTGACCATCGTGGCATTCGGGACATCCTTGCCGGAGCTTGTGACTTCTGCGACAGCGGCGATCAAGGGCAAGGCGGATATCGCTGTGGGTAATATCGTAGGCAGCAATATCTTTAATATCCTGTTTGTCGTGGGTACTTCGGCGCTGATTACGCCGGTTGCCTACGCGGCGAATTTCTTTACGGACAGCATCATCTGTATTGCCACGGCAGTGCTTCTGTGGGTGCTGGTTGCTGGACGCAAACGCCTCGGCAGACTGGGCGGCGCCTGTATGCTGGCGTGCTATGCCGGATATTTCCTGTATCTGATGAGATAGCAGCATATCTGCCAGGGCAGAATTGAGCATTGTGAACATGAAAAAGGGTTGACCTGATCAGTCAACCCTTTCTTTTCCCCAGAAGAACACTGCTACCGTACCCGGTCCTGTGTGACTGCCGATGGTAGTACCGATATTGTTGATCAGTACGTGTCCGTCCAGGCCGGGAAAGCGTTCTTCGATCAGATCGGCGACTGCTCTGGCATCCTCGTAACAGGCAGACTGGGAGATATAGCATTTGCCGCGATAGGAGGTTCCTTCGGGAATGCATTCTTCCATTTTATCTACGATTGCCTGAATGACTTTGCGCTTGGTGCGGATCTTGTAGCGCGGAATCAACTGCCCCAGATGGTTCACATTTAAGAGCGGACAGATATTCAACATGCCGCCGACGAAACCGGCGGTCTTGGATATGCGTCCGCCTTTGATGAAGAAGGTCAGATCTGAGGAGAAGAACCAATGGTTCAGTTTCAGAAGATTCTGCTGCGCCCATGCATATACTTCGTCAATGCTCTGTCCTTCATCCCGCAGATCGGCCAGTTTATCCATCAGAAGTCCGTAGCCGGAGGAAGCCGCAAGGGAGTCCAGCACATAGATTTTACGATCCGGATAACGTTCTGCTAAAGTGTCTCTTGCTACCATAGCGGAGTTGACTACACCGGAGATGCCGGAAGACAGACTCAGGTGCAGAATATCTTTGCCCTCCTGCAGAAAAGGCTCAAAGTATGTGATAAATTCGTCTACGTTGATCTGGGAGGTCTTCGTGTCAGCGCCCGCCGCCATGGCGGCATAGAATTTGTCAAAGGGCATGGTTTTGCCCAGATCGTCACTGTACTGTACGCCGTCCAGCTCATAGTGGAAACAGATATAGGAAACGGAGCGTCCCCGGAAATGTTCTTCAGACAGATCTGCGGTGGAACAGCAGCTGATAATATAGTCGTTCATACGCGTCCTCACTTCTGTATTTATTTTATTTTCGTAACCTAGTCTAACATTTTTTGCACGGAAATTCAATCAAAGTTGATTGACAAATGCCTGTTTTGTGGTATTTGGTGTGTATCAATTGCAGCAATTCCCATCAAATTATCGTAAATAAGTGCGAAATATGGCGTGGCGTAAACGGGAACCGTTGTATTTTTGCATTTTTGCAGATACGGGTAAAGCGGTTTTTACGCAATGTTTTTCCTTGTGTACACTGGATTTATTTGGTATAATCGTGTTGATGTCCGAAGAAGCGGGACAAGTATAATAAGATAAAGGAGAGAGACAATGAAAGGAAATATTGTTGTTGGTCAGTCTGGCGGCCCTACAGCCGTTATTAACTCTTCCGTAGCGGGCGTATACGCTGCAGCTAAGAAGTTAGGCGTGAAGAAAATTTATGGTATGGTTCATGGTATTGAAGGATTCTTAGAGGATAAAATGATCGATCTGGGCGATTATCTGGATGATGAGACCGGAATCGAACTGCTTAAGAGAACACCTTCCGCATTCCTTGGCTCCTGCCGTTTCAAGATGCCGAAGATCGAGGGACATGAGGATGTCTACGAGAAGATATTCGAGATCATGGAGAAGCATGACATTGAGTGTCTGTTCTACGCAGGCGGCAATGACTCCATGGATACGGTTAAGATGCTGTCCGACTATGCGGCTGCACACAATAAGCCCCAGAGATTCATGGGCGTACCGAAGACGATCGACAATGATCTGCCGGTGACGGATCACTGCCCGGGTTACGGTTCCGCAGCAAAATATATTGCGGCTTCCCTGAAAGAGATCATCCGCGATAACGAGTCCTTTGGCGCGAAGAAGCCTACCATCTGTATCGTAGAGATCATGGGACGTAACGCAGGATGGCTGACGGCAGCAGCAGCGCTGGCCAAGGGCGACGACTGCAGCGGATGTGATGCGATCTACCTCCCGGAGAGAGTATTTGATATTGATAAATTCATGGCTGACGTGAAAGAGCTGGCAGCGACGAAGTCTTCCGTAGTAATTGCGGTATCTGAAGGTGTTAAGGTTGCGGACGGCAGATATGTATGTGAGCTCGGCAGAGAAGTAGCGGTAGACGCGTTCGGTCATAAGCAGATGTCCGGTACGGCTGTTATGCTGGCAGACAAGATCGCGGCTGAGACAGGTCTTAAGACCCGTGCGATCGAGTTCTCTACCTTACAGAGAGCGGCAACACATCTGGCTTCCCTGACAGATATCAACGAGGCATTCCAGGTTGGTTATGACGCTGTTGTAGCAGCGGAAGAAGGCAAGACCGGCATGATGATCACGCTTGACAGAAACGGTGATGCTCCTTACCAGTGCGGTACGAGTGCATATGATATCCACGCTATCGCTAACGTGGAGAGAAACGTTCCCGACGAGTGGATCACAGCGGACGGAAAGGGTCTGACAGACGGATATGAGAAGTATGCAAGACCGCTCATCATGGGCGAGTTGCAGCCATTATTTGTAAACGGTCTGCCGAGACATCTGGTTCGCAAATAATCAGCACGCCAGAAGGTGTTCCCGTGTCTGATTGAACAGACAGCGTGGGAACGCCAGATAAATATGTGATATGGAAAAGAAGAAACCGGAACGGCTGTCTATGTGCAGTGGTTCCGGTTTTGTTATATCACAGGAAAATATGTTCTATGCCATAAAAGAGATGCGCAGGACGGGAAATGCCGGAATATGGCTGTCGTGGAAAGCTTTCATTGCGTTGTATAGATGGATAGAAATGTGCTGATTGGGTAATATATCAGATAAAATATAAAAGAATGCAACATTTGTATCAGAAATGTTGCATTCTTGCCTTACACTTTATATATCGGTGCGGTTTTGAAATACTTTATAGTAAAAATAAAAAAATTTTCGCTACAGTCTTACATTCAGATACACCCGGTCTTTATCCTCCTGTTCAATACATAGATACTGCTTCGTAACACGGTAGGAAGAGTGGTTGTAAAGTTCCATCAGAAGGGCAGGCTGTACGCCTTGTTTCCAGGCGTGGTAGCCGAAAGTCTTGCGCAGGGAATGACAGCTTATGTGCTCGTCCAGATTTGCGTACGCAGCCGCTTCCTTGATGATGCGAAACGCCTGTGAACGGGAGATATGGGATTGTGATTTTCTGCCGTTGGGAAAGAGATATTGATCCGCATCGGTGTAGTGATATTTGTCATGCAGTACATTTAAAACATCATGTACGCTGGTGTTGATCGCAACACTACGCTTTTTGCCGGTCTTTTGCTCTGTAATACAGATATGCTCTCTGAAGCAGTTCTGCTTTTGATTAAATACATCGCTCCACTGCAGCCGCAGCAGGTCGCCGATCCGGAATGCGGTGTTTAGTCCGAGAATAATCATCGCATAATTTCTATACGCAGGTTTTTCCGTCAAATAGTATTCCTTAAATTTTTCTAGTTTTTCTTCGTTTTTAATTGGGTAAGTTGTGCTCATATGATTTCTCCTCTGTGCCTGTTTTGAATCTGCAAACATCATGATATCCCGTAAAAGCGAGGCTCGCAAAACCGGTGCACATGAATCCGGCAAACCAGTATTGCCGATGTCGATACCATGCAGCAGGTACACGGTCAGGTGTGAAATGCGCCTGCTGACAGATTGTGGCACGATGGAATGCAACATTTCTGATACAAGTGTTGCATTGCAGGGAAGCCGCTTTATAGCCGCTCACAAACAGTCAGGCGGAAATAAAGAAATGCAGGGAGGTATGACATGTTAAATTTGACAGTGAACACGGAAGAGTATCTGCTGATCGGGGATAATATCAAAATTGCATTCCTCGGAGGGACGAAGAACCACACCCGCGTTATGCTGGATCTTCCGAAAGAAGTCAATGTCGTCCGCGGCAAGGTGCTTGAGAAAAGGACGACTGACCAGGAGGAAAAGAAAAAGCTGGCGCATTACCATGCGGAGCCGGAACTGCCGGAGCAATACCGGAAGAAAAAGATACGGGTGAGCAGTGGCGTGAAGCGGCAGGTTTAAGCACCGCGAACAGACAGGGTAATAACCCGGGGCTGTCCTGGGGGTCTCGGGATTATTATATAAAAAGTAAATTTCTTCGGAATTAACTTTACGAGCTTGCAGGCAAGCGCTGCATGGAGAACCATAAGCAGACAGCCTGCCTGTGAACTTGGGTAACTGGGGTAAACATCTTCGGTGTTTATTCTGAAACAGAGCAGCCACCGCAAACGGATTTGCGGCTGGTAACCACAAGGAGGTAAAACTATGGTAGTAAAACACAACATTACAGCAATGAATTCCAACAGAATGCTTGGTCTGACGACAAGCGCACAGGCTAAGTCCACAGAGAAGCTGTCATCCGGTTACAAGATCAACCGTGCAGCAGATGACGCGGCAGGCTTATCCATTTCCGAGAAGATGAGAAGACAGGTAAGAGGACTTACCCAGGCTTCCGCAAATGCACAGGACGGTATCTCCTGCGTACAGACAGCAGAAGGCGCACTGAACGAAGTACAGGATATGCTGCAGAGAATGAACGAGCTGGCAGTAAAGGGAGAGAACGGCACACTGACATCTACAGACCGCAGCTACATCCAGGCGGAAGTAAAACAGCTGATGAGCGAGATCGACCGTGTACAGAGCACGACCACATTCAACGAGCAGAAGCTGCTTGACGGTTCCTTCTCCAACAAGGGACTGCAGGTAGGTGCAGAGTCCGGACAGCACATCGGTATCACGATCAAGAACATGAACACCAATGAGTTGATGGCAAGCGCAATCAACAAGAAAACAACATTTGGTACGGCTAATGTTGATAAGAATGACGCATCTGATACGGATATGGGCTACAAAGAGGGTGCTGATAACACATTGGATGCAAATATGTTATCCAAGTTCTATACCTTCAAGGCCGGTGCAGGAAACGTAGTTGACACCGCTCTGACAGGTGTTGCGGCAGCAACCAAGGATAAAGGCCTTAAGGCAGCACCTACGGCAGCAGACTTCGCAGCACTGAATGCATTTGCTAAGAGTGCAATTCAGGATGTATCCAAGCAGAGATCTGACCTTGGTGCAATCCAGAACAGACTGGAGCACACGATCAGCAACCTGGATAACATCGTAGAGAACACCACATCTGCAGAAGCAGCAGTTCGTGATACAGATATCGCAACCGAGATGGTTAAGTACGCGAACAACAACATCTTACAGCAGGCAGGTACATCCATGCTGTCACAGGCGAACCAGTCTAACCAGCTGGCACTGTCCTTACTCGGTTAATGGTAGTCAGATTTCCATACTGACGCGATCCGCGTAAGTTTATGGATGTGCTGCAAAGAGTTCATATGTTGTGTTGGAATGGCCGCACCTTGTATCGGGTGCGGCTGTTTCCTGTACGTAATTATAGTGAATATACAAATTTTTTCCAAAAGAGTGGTTTACAAAACCACTTTTTTGTTATATGATGTTTATGGAAAACGATTTCCGGAAAACATTTTCCGACAGACAACTGCGGTTTGAACAGATCGGGGAGATATTTTTCGTGACAGTGCTCGTTTCCGGAATGGGAGAACAATGGTATCGATCAAGGATGTCGCAAAGCATGCAGGTGTAGCGATCTCTACTGTATCCAAGGTGCTGAATAACTACCCTAATGTGAGCGAAGAGACGAAGAAAAAAGTGAATCAGGCGGTTGCGGAACTGAATTTCGTCCCTAATTCCGTCGCGGCAGCTTTATCCTCGAAGCAATCCGGCAGGGTGGCGATTCTCCTGAACCTGAGCAATGTGTCACAGGCAGTGGACGAGATCAACATGCAGTATATGGCCGGCACGATCGGACAGGCAGTGGACATGAATCTGGATGTGATTACGATCTTTTATTCCATGCTTCAGAATAAGAGTATGGAGGAAGTGATACGCTATCTGCAGTCTCAGAGTATAACAGGGTTGATTATCTTCGGTATATCTAAGGAAGATAAAGTGCTGCATAAGCTGATCGGAACACAGAGTTTTAAGATCGTAGTGGTGGATGCGCCGATTGTGAACGGGGTCACTTCATCTATCTGGGTCGATCAGGAGAAAGCGCAGTATGATGTGGCGAAGAAGACCGTGATGGAGAATAAGAGTAAGAGTATACTCTATCTGGCGGGGAAGAAGAACGGTTATGTGACGGACGGACGACTAAAGGGTATCAGACGTCTGGCGCAGGAGCAGAACTTAAATCTGCTCATCAGAAACGGTGAGTTTTCCGAACTGCAGGCGAGAAATCTGACATTTCGATATGCCAGAAAGAAAGATGTGGTGGTATGTGCGTCTGATCTGATGGCGATCGGCGCGATGAAAGCGCTTACCGAGATGGATATCTTCCGGCCGGTGTGCGGTTTCGATGGTATCACACTGATGGGATATGCGGGTAAGCAGATGAATACGGTCAGACAGAATTTTAAAAGAATTGCGTCAGAGGCGGTGAAAGAATTGAAACGACTGCTTGAAGGCGGAGCGGGACAGCAGATCGTGCTGGATTATGAACTGGTAAGAATGAAATATTTGGATATTATATGTTAATAGGACATGAAGTTGTACTAAGGCTGCAAAGTACGCAGCCTAAGAACAACTAAGTCATGTCCGGAAGAATGCGAAAAGCGTGCATTCTTCTGAAGCAGTGAAATAGGTAGCCTAAGAACAACTAAGTCATGTCCGGAAGAATGCGAAAAGCGTGCATTCTTCT
>CALGVA010000020.1 GCA_937920345.1 uncultured Lachnospiraceae bacterium | reverse complement strand
AGTCATGTCCGGAAGAATGCGAAAAGCGTGCATTCTTCTGAAGCAGTGAAATAGGCAGCCTAAGAACAACTAAGTCATGTCTGGAAGAATGCAAGAGGCAAGTGGAACAGATAATATATTATAAAACGATTAGGAGGAACAATCATGGCACAGGCAAGCAACTTGAAACGGGATGTACTGGTACTGAATCTGGAGAAGGAGTTGGAGGAGCAGACACAGAGCGGTTACGGCAAGAGTGTGGCGGCGTGCAGTAACGAAGAGCTTTATTACAGTCTGTTACAGTTATCCAAGAAACTGATGGCAGTATCCGAACCGATCGAGGGTGAGAAGAAGATCTACTATATTTCCGCAGAATTTCTGATCGGTAAGCTGTTATCCAACAATCTGATTAATCTGGGGATCTATGACAAGCTGGATGAGATCCTGACGAAGAACGGCAAGAACTTAAGCGCAATCGAAGAGGTTGAGCCGGAACCGTCCCTTGGTAACGGTGGTCTTGGTCGTCTGGCGGCATGTTTCCTTGACTCTATCGCGACACTTGGTCTTCCCGGCGAAGGAATCGGTCTGAACTATCATTTCGGACTGTTCAAGCAGGTATTTAAGGATAAGCTGCAGACGGCAGAGAAGAATGACTGGATCGAGGATCAGTCCTGGCTGACGAAGACAGACACTTCTTTTGAGGTTGCTTTTGGTGACAAGAAGGTTACTTCAAGATTATATGACATTGATGTCATTGGATATGACAATGGTGTCAACAAACTGAGACTGTTTGATATTGAGACACTGGATGAGAGCCTTGTAAAGAAAGGCATTGATTTTGATAAAGAGGATATCGAGAAGAACCTGACATTGTTCTTATATCCTGATGACTCTGATGAAGCCGGCAACCTGCTGCGTATCTATCAGCAGTATTTTATGGTGAGCAATGCTGCGCAGCTGATCTTAAAAGAGATGAAAGAGAAGAAGTATGATCTGCGCAAAATGTATGAGCATGCGGTAATTCAGATCAATGATACGCACCCGACCATGGTGATTCCGGAACTGATCAGAATCCTTGTGGACGATAAGGCGTTTACCATGGATGAGGCGATCGACGTTGTAAGCAAGACCTGTGCATATACCAACCATACGATTCTTGCAGAGGCATTGGAGAAGTGGCCGCTTGAATATCTGGAGAAAGTGGTGCCCCAGTTAGTGCCCATCATCAAAGAACTGGATAAGAGAGTAGCGGCAAAATATGACGATCCGAAGGTACAGATCATCGACGAGAACGACAGAGTGCATATGGCACACATTGATATCCACTACGGTTTCTCTGTAAACGGTGTGGCTGCCATCCATACGGAGATCCTGAAAGATACGGAACTGAATGCTTTCTACAAGATCTATCCGGAGAAGTTTAACAATAAGACCAACGGCATCACGTTCAGAAGATGGCTGTTATCCTGTAACCGTGAACTGGCAGGCTTCCTTTCCCAGACCATCGGCGACGGTTATAAGAAAGATGCGGATAAGCTGGAGAAGCTGCTGGAGTTTATCAATGACGACGCTGTGCTTGACCGCATTGCCGAGATCAAGATGAACCGCAAGAAAGATCTGGCGGCTTATGTGAAAGAGGTGGAAGGTGTTACATTAAATCCCGACTCCATTTTCGATCTGCAGAGTAAGAGACTGCATGAGTACAAACGTCAGCAGATGAACGCGCTTTATATCATTCACAAATATCTGGAGATCAAGGCAGGCAAGAAGCCCGCAAGACCGATGACCTTTATCTTCGGTGCAAAGGCTGCGCCCGCTTACGTGATCGCGCAGGATATTATCCACCTGCTGCTGGTACTGCAGGAGATCGTCAATAACGATCCTGATGTGAGCCCTTATATGACAGTGCTCATGGTGGAGAACTACAACGTGGCTTATGCGGAGAAGATGATTCCGGCGTGCGATATTTCCGAGCAGATCTCCCTCGCTTCCAAGGAGGCATCGGGAACAGGTAACATGAAGTACATGTTGAACGGTGCGGTGACACTGGGTACTTCCGACGGTGCAAACGTGGAGATCCACGAACTGGTAGGAGACGATAACATTTATATCTTCGGTGAGAAATCTGAAGACGTAATCAAACATTATGAGAAAGCGGATTATGTATCGAAGGATTACTACGAGAAGAGTCCGGTGATCAAAGAGGCGGTTGACTTTATTGTCAGCAAGGAAGCGCTCAAGGCCGGTCATAAAGAGAATCTGGAAAGACTGTACAAAGAGCTTCTGAACAAAGACTGGTTCATGACGCTGTTAGATCTGGAGGACTACATCAAGACCAAGGATCAGATGATGGCGGATTATGAGGACCAGAAGAAGTGGCGCAAGATGATGCTTGTCAACATCGCCAAGGCAGGTTTCTTCTCCTCCGACAGAACCATTGAGGAGTACAACAGAGATATCTGGAAGTTAAGATAATAAATTAACATAAAATGGTCTGAATACTTTTGTGGTGTTCAGGCCATTTTTGCTGTCTTTACAGGTATGTGGGATTGTGCTGATTATGTCGTTATTCGGCGATTAGTATTTATATATCTTAATTGAAATATGCTGCCTGCAATGGTAGAATGTCCTACATAAGTTATGAATATTTATGCAGACAAAAACAGGAGGAAAGGAGATACCAGCGGGCGGAGCAAAGTAAGGCGTGCGATATCACCTGGAAGCGGCATGGGTGTCGGAAGAGAGGACAGGAAAAAAAAGAAACTGTGGGACGGGATATTGCTATGTGTCAGTATCGGCTTCTATTTGCTGTATCCGCTGTTAGACGGCCCGGTGTGGTGCGCGGATTCCGGCGGATATGTTTCCATGCATATCACGCGGGAACCGCTCTATCCGACATTCCTTGCGCTGTGCAGAGGCATGGCGGGCGTCCTGCGGGTCGATGCGCTGATGATCACGGTTGTACTGCAGAGTGTGCTGGCAGGTTTCACTGCATGGTATGCAGGGATAGCGATCCGGGACATGAAGGCGGGCAGCAGGGTCTTGCAGCTTGCGGCGATCCTGTTTCAATTCGCAGTGACGCTTCTATGCCGGTTTGCGGCGGGCAGAGGATCGGCATATACGGACAGTATATTGACGGAAGGAGTCGGGCTTTCGTTTTATGTGTTGTTTATCATCAGTCTGTATCTTTATGTACGGACGCGGCGCAGCAGGCAGCTGTGGCTGACGCTTTTATTTTCTTTTCTGCTGATCAGTCTGCGCAAGCAGATGATGATTACGCTGCTGATTATGGGAATTGTTTTTGCATGGTATATCCTGATACGGGAGCGACAGATCCGAAAGTTTCTGTGCCTGGCGGCGATGATCGCAGCGGTTCTGATTGCGGGGAAAGTATTTGACAGAACCTATCAGTATGCGGTCCGGGGTGAGTGGATGGAGCACAGCGGCAATTCCATGGGGATCTTGTGCACGCTGCTGTATTCTTCGGATGTGGAGAAGGATCAGACATTGTTCGAGAATGAGACGGTGCGGGAGCTCTATCTGGAGATTATGCGGCAGGCGGATGCGCAGCAGTTGTTGTACAAGTACGCGGGGAGCGGCTGGCTGACGGTGTCGGGCCATTATGCGGACAGCTATGATGCGATCGGCTACGGGATTATCAATCCCGTGGTGGAGGGATACATTCAGGAGAATTTCGAGTATTCCGAGACGGAGACGGCACGGCAATACGATGCGGTCTGTGGGGAGATGACCCGCACGCTTATGCGGCAGAGCCACATGCCGTTATTTAAAGTATATGTATATAATCTGTGGAAAGGGCTGGTCAACTCGATCGCGCAGGCGAACCGGCTGCTCAGCCTGTATGCTGCTGCGGCCTATTTGACCGCGGGCGCTATGGCGTGGTATCTGGCGCGGCGCGGGAGTACGCTGCAACGGCGGATACGGAGTGTTCCGGACAAAGGGAGTATGCAGGAAGAAGAGAGCGTGCAGGCTGTGAGCGGAGAAATCGGGGCAAGTCTTTGTTTTGCATTTATTGTGCTGACCGGTATTGTGGTGAACGCGCTGGCCGTCGGCATTGTCATCTTTGCACAGCCGCGGTATATGATTTACAGCATGGGGCTGTTCTATACCGCGGTATGCATGATGGGGTATGACATATTGCGCTTACAAAAGCATATATACCGGCCTGTTTATTGACATATATGCAGTACAAATGCCTCATAAGGCTTAAGGGTCATCCCGGCCTTATCATATACATTTTCCCTGTTAGAGATCAGGCAGGGTGCGCCCACAAACGCATCGGGAAGGGTATAAGCCGTCTCGCGGCCGCTGAAGCTGCACACAACGAGAAGCTGCTCTTCATCCAGTGTTCTGGTGTAGACGTAGAGTTCCTCACTGTCTGGCAGGAGCAGCTCATACCTGCCGTATACCATGACCGGATGCTCTTTTCTGAGTGCAATCAGCTTCTTATAATAATGGAATACGGAATCCGGGTCTGCGGTCGCTGCTTTGGCGTTGATCTCCTTATAATTGGGATTGACCGGAAGCCATGGTGTTCCGGCGGTGAATCCCGCCTGTGCGGAGTCATCCCACTGCATGGGCGTTCTGGCGTTATCCCGGCTCTTGAAGATAATACACGGCCAGAATACCTCGTGGGATAAGGAACCCTCGGCGCACCACTCTCTGTAAGCGTTAATACTCTCGATATCGCGGAAATCATCGGGACTCTGAAAAGGGTAATTGGTCATACCCAGTTCTTCGCCCTGATAGATATAAGGCGTACCCTGCAGCATGTGCAGGCAGGTGGCGAGCATCTTCGCGGAAACCTCCCGATACTGCGGACGGTCGTCACCGAAACGGGAGACGGCGCGCGGCTGGTCGTGATTGTCCCAGAACAGGCTGTTCCATGCCTGACCGTAAAGTTCAGTCTGCCAGCGGGACAAGGTCTTCTTCAGCGTGGTAAGCGGGATCTTTTCATCCGTCCACTTTCCGTATTTGCCGTCGCCCTCCACATGCTCGAACTGGAATACCATGTTGAGTTCATGTGCGTCCTCACCCGCGTACTGCTTCGCAAGTTCTGTCGTTACGCCGGCTGTCTCGCCGACGGTCATGATATCGTATCTGGAGAGCACTTTCGCGTTCATCTCCTGCAGATATTTGTGTACATTGGGACCGTGGATACAGTATGGGCCGAAGTCTCCGTACTGACCGTCCCCTTTGCCGTCCGGCATTTCCTTGGTCTTGGAAATCATGCTGATCACGTCCATGCGGAAACCGTCGATGCCTTTATCACACCACCATGTCATCATGTCGAACACTTCCTGCCGCACTTTTGCGTTATCCCAGTTTAAGTCGGGCTGTTTTCTGGAAAAAAGGTGCAGGTAGTACATACCGGTCGTCTCGTCATACTGCCATGCCGATCCGCCGAAGCAGGAACCCCAGTTGTTGGGCGGGGTCTGTGCGTCTTTGCCCTCGCGCCAGATATAGTAGTCGCGGTAGGCGTTATCAGTAGATTTCCGGCTTTCCATAAACCATTTGTGTTCGTCGGAGGTGTGGTTGACCACCAGGTCCATGACGATGCGGATGCCGCGCTTATGCGCCTCAGCCAGCAGCTCGTCGAAATCTTCCATCGTGCCGAATTCATCCATAATGTCCTGATAATCGCTGATATCGTAACCGTTGTCATCGTTTGGAGACTTATACACCGGAGAAAGCCAGATCACGTCGATCCCCAGATATTTCAGATAGTCCAGCCTGCTGATGATGCCCTGCAGATCGCCGATGCCGTCTCCGTTGCTGTCCATAAAACTGCGCGGATAAATCTGATAGATAACCGCCTCTTTCCACCATGTTCTGTTCATATTCATTCCGTCCTTTCTACTTTATTTAGTTTATATGCTAATGAACAGCCTGAAATAATAGAAAGTTCCTAAGGAGACCCTAGAACAGCGCCGGCACTTAGCGAGGTTTCTTACGAGCTTAGTGTCCGTTGCGCTGTGAAAGGAGCGAAAGCGTGTCGACGAGGATCTTTCTATTATCTCAGGCGTTGTTTTTACATTTCTAGTATCACTACCTGATAGCCGTGCAGTCTGATGCGACTGCCGTCCGCCGCTATGTCTTTATAATTGTTCAAAAGTACTTTTTTATATGCACCGGGCAGCAGAATCTCCTGCTCTTCACGCTGGTAATTGCCGATCACAAGCAGCGTCCGGTCTCCCTTCCGGTAATATGCCATCAGGTTGTGCCGCTCCTCCCACGCCGGTTTCAGTGCGCCGTACACGATGGTTTCTTTGTAGGCCGGGTCTTTGCGCAGCGCGATCAGTTTCTTATAGAAAGCGTATACCGAGTCAGGATCGCCTGTCTGCGCCTTCGCGTTAATGGAAGCGTAGTTGGGATTGACCCTGAGCCAGGGAGTACCGCTCGTAAATCCGGCATTGGCTTCATCGGACCACTGCATGGGGGTGCGGGCGTTGTCACGGCTGTATTTTGAGACGGCCTTTAAAGCTTCCGCGGGCGTGAGTCCGGCTTCCAGAGCGACAAGATATTCGTCGCGGGTAGAGATATCGTCAATCTCTTCTATAGAAGTAAAGGGCATATTCTCCATGCCCAGTTCCTGACCCTGGTAGATAAAAGGAAGCCCGCGCAGCATGAAGTTTAACGCTGCCAGCATTTTTTTGCTCTCTGTGCAGCAGTCTCCCTCGGGAATGTAGCGGCTGACGCCCCGCGGTTCGTCGTGGTTTTCAATAATATTGGACAGGAAGCCGATATTCCCGACTTTAGCCTGCGATTCAAAGCAGCGGTGTTTGTATTCATCCGGGGCAACTGGCTTCGCGTCATACCAGCCTTTGTCACTGGCGCCGCACATCGTCTCGTTAAAGTCGAACATGCTGGAGAAATAGCCGTCGTCGCCGATAAAGTCCGGGATTTCTTCCGGTTTTTCATTGAAAACCTCGCCTACCGTGAAGGCGTCGTATTGACGGAAGGTTCGGTCACGCAGTTCCGAGAGGAAAGTACCGATCCCCTCTGCCTCCTGCAGCATGACATGCATACCGCACAGCCCGTCGTCCCGGTCCGGTTCGTAGCTGCGAAGCGGCAGCGCTTTCTTGATATTGATGATCGCGTCGATGCGGAAACCGCCGAGACCCTTGTCGAGCCACCAGTTGATATTCCGGTAGACTTCTTCGCGAAGCTCCGGGTTTTCCCAGTTAAGGTCCGGCTGCTTCTTGTGAAACACATGGAGATACTGCCTGTCTGTGCCGGGCAGGTCTTCCCACACGGGACCGCCGAAGTAGGAACGCCAGTTGGTGGGCAGTTCCCCGTCCGTCTTTTTCCGCAGATAGAAAAAATTACCGTATTTGCCGTCGGGATCTTCGCAGGCTTTCCGGAACCACTCGTGCTCGTCGGAGCAGTGGTTTACGACCAGATCCATCAGAATATACATATCCCGCTTCCTGGCTTCCGCGATCAGACGCTCCATGTCCTCCATGGTGCCGAAGCAAGGATCGATCCGATAGTAGTCAGAGATGTCGTAGCCCTGATCCGCCAGAGGAGACTGATAGCAGGGAGAAAGCCAGATAATGTCTATGCCCAGATCGTGCAGATAGTCGAGCTTATCTATGATGCCCGGCAGATCGCCGATGCCGTCGCCGTTGGAATCATAGAAACTCTTCGGATAAATCTGATATGCCACTTTGTCATGCCACCATTTCTTAGTCATAACCGCACCTCCCGCAAAAATGTCTTATGAAATACATTATAATGATTTGCATACGGAAAGTCTTACGGTTATATGCTAAATAATTACGTTATATTGACTTTTATCACATGGATTAGCTCGATAGTGATCTGCAGGTTCTGTTCGGGCAGTATGCCGTTTTATTTTGCACATAGCGCCTTTGGGCATCGAGGCAGCATTCTTATGGCGTCAATCTGTGACCGCAGCTGCGCTTTTGCGGTACTGCAAGGGGGTCATGCCCGTATACCGGCGAAATTCCCGCAGGAAATTCCCCATATTGTTGAAACCGCATTCCAGGCAGACCTCCGTCACGGGCAGACCGGTTTCTTCCAGGAGCCGTATTGCCTGTTTGATCCGGTATTCGTTGAGGTATTCCATCGGAGAGTGTCCGACCGCTTTCTTAAAAAGACGGCAGAAATATTGCTCGTTTAGATTCACGCATCCCGCAAGATCGGCTATATGAAGTTTTTCCTGATAATGGTGCTTCATATACGTCAGTGCGGTTTTAATGCTTTCGACGCGTTTATCCTGGTTACTTTCGGCAGGCATGAAAAGCCGGTTGGCAGAGAGCGTGGCAAGGATGTAGAGCAGAGCGGATTTGATATATAATTGACTGGTTAAGTCATCAGTCACGGCAGTGCTGTCCACACAGGCGTCTTCGGGACGGGAAGAGTCTGCGGCCGGCAGAATTACGGAGGGATCTACGGCCTTCATCTGGCCAAAGGCGTGCATGACGTCTGTAAAAGCGCTTTTCATCGGTGCGAATGCGGGCTGTTGTGGCGTGAGGCATCGCGGAAACAGCAGTCTGCCGCTTCGAATGGGTTTGAGCAGGCGGATCTGCGCTTCATCGCAGGAGTCAAAGCACAGGAGTCCGGGGGAGAAGACGATCGCATCTTCCCAGTGTCTGTCGGACGTCTCCGTGATGATGCTGTGCAGTTCGCCAGGGTTGATGAAGTAGAAGCATTCAGAGCGAATCGGAAATGATTCCATATTAATTTCCAGCCGGAACTTTCCAGCGGAAAAGTAGAGGATCTCAACCTCGTCATGCCAGTGGTGCTTGACCAGCGTGCCTTTGCCGGCGGAGTGGGTCCGGTAGATGGCACAGGGAAAAGAGTCTGTGCCGTGGGTACGGATTTCTTTGAGGATGGAGGGCTGTTTGGTCATGGAACGGCTCCTTTCACATTTGTGCATTTCCCGTTTTTCTACTATAGGGCGTATTGCACAGAGCGATTTCCGGTTTACTATGTCCGGGCGGGTTATACGTAACAATTTATGGCGTCATATTTATTATAGTAGAAAAACGGAAAATGCACAAAGAAGAAAGATTGAAAAATCACACGGGTGTGCGCGAAGAATGTTCCGGTATGAAAGGAGTACCGGTATGTGAAGTTCCGGTATGCGGGTAAAAAAGCTGTTGACAGATTACGTATCAGGGTGTATTATCATTCCATACAAAACCTAGTAAATAAGTATGAAATAAAACAAAGTGACACGTAAAGCGACATACAAAGCGACACAGGCTGTATGAGATGTCAGGCGGTGCGGAACGGGGACAGTTCAGAACGGAGGGAATGATGGCAGATATTAAAAAAAGTGCGGCGGAACTGATTGGCAGGACTCCTTTACTGGAGGTTACAAACTATGAAAAGAACCATGAAATTACGGAGGCGACGATTTTGGTGAAGCTGGAGTATCTGAATCCGGCCGGGTCCGTTAAGGACCGGATTGCGCTGAACATGATCGAGGAAGCGGAAAAGGCCGGCAGGCTGCAGCCGGGGGCGACTATCATCGAACCGACTTCCGGTAATACGGGCATCGGTCTGGCGGCGGTGGCAGCAGCCAAGGGTTATAAGGCGATCCTGACGCTGCCCGAGACGATGAGCGTGGAGCGCAGGAAGCTGCTGCAGGCATACGGGGCGGAACTGGTGCTGACCGATGGCACGCAGGGCATGACAGGTGCGATCGCTAAGGCGGAGGAACTGCATGCAGCCATGCCGGGGGCCATGATTCTCGGACAGTTCGTGAATCCGGCGAATCCCGCAGTGCATAAGGCAACCACGGGACCGGAGATCTGGAATGACACGGACGGTAAAGTGGATATCTTCGTGGCGGGTGTCGGCACGGGCGGCACGATCACGGGTGTGGGAGAGTATCTGAAGGAGCAGAATCCGGCGGTGCAGATCGTGGCGGTGGAGCCGGAGAGCAGTCCGGTTCTGTCCGGCGGTGCGGCGGGCGCTCATAAGATTCAGGGAATCGGCGCGGGGTTTGTGCCGGAGGTGCTGAATGCGGATGTATACGATGAGATTATCAAGGTTAGCAATGAAGATGCTTTTGCGGCAGGACGTGCGATTGCGGTAGAAGAAGGCGTGCTGGTGGGCATATCTTCCGGTGCGGCGCTCCATGCGGCGACTAAACTGGCAAGGCGGCCGGAGAATAAAGGGAAAACCATCGTGGCGCTCCTGCCGGATTCCGGTGACCGCTATCTGTCTACACCGCTGTTTTCGGCGGAGTAGCTACTGTGTAACAGTTCAGCCATTACGAATGGTGCGGGCTGAACTGCTGCAATATTCGTGTGAGTTTTCTTCCCACAACTTGACAAATGCCGCTATCCATACTAAAGTAGTCATGTTATAACAGTTTGATTTTATGCGGCATTTGCAGGGCGGAAGAGTATGCTTTTTCTTCTGTGCGCACAGATGAGACAGTCTGCAGGCGGTACAGCAGGAGATAACAGCAGACATGTGCATGGAAATGAGGAACAGTCGGATGGCGGGAATAATAGAAGTTCGTAATTTGAGTAAAACGTTTGTGACAAAAGATGGCGACGTAGAGGCGCTGCAGGATATTAACCTGTCGATTCAGGCGGGCGATATCTACGGTATCATCGGTATGTCAGGAGCAGGTAAAAGCACCCTGGTGCGCTGCCTCAATTTCCTGGAGCGTCCCACAGCGGGAACGGTGGAGATCGAGGGCAGGGATCTGGGTTCCATGTGGGAAAAGGAACTTCGTGCCAAACGCGCTGAGATCGCGATGATCTTCCAGCATTTCAACCTGCTGATGCAGAAAAATGTAATAGATAACATATGTTTTCCACTGCTGTATGCCGGCGTGAGTCAGAAGGACGGCGGGCAGCGGGGCGCTATGAGTAAGAAGGATGCCAGAAAGCGGGCGGAGGAGCTGCTAGAGATCGTAGGTATGACAGAGAAAGCGGGGGCATATCCGTCACAACTCTCGGGCGGACAGAAACAGCGTGTGGCGATCGCAAGAGCGCTTGCTGCGAATCCGAAAATCCTGCTGTGCGACGAGGCGACCAGTGCGCTGGACCCGCAGACGACACAGTCGATCTTACAGCTTTTGAAACAGATTAACAGGGATTATGGCATAACGATTGTTATCATTACCCATGAGATGTCGGTGGTCAGGGAGATCTGCTCTCATGTGGCGATCATCGGCGGGGGCCGTCTGGTGGAACAGGGCAGGGTAGCGGAAATCTTTTCCCATCCGAAGACGAAGGAAGCGAAGGAACTGATCGTCAGGGGACGGGGAGAGGAACGGCGTACATTAGAGAGCCATCAGAAGGATCTGATGAAAGGAAAATGCTGTATCCGTATCGTGTTCTCCGTCAATTCCTCTTTTGAACCGGTCATCGCCAACATGGTGCTGCGGTTCGGACAACCGATCAATATTCTGCGGGCCGACACCAAGAATGTGGAGGGCATCGCCAGAGGCGAGATGATCTTAAGCCTGCCGGACGATGTGCAGATGCAGCAGGATATGAAAGCGTATCTGATCGAGAGGGGTCTGGACGTAGAGGAGGTGGACGGCTATGTGGACTAGCGAAATGACACTTATGATGTGGGACGGCGTGAAAGAAACCATATTTATGACATTGTTGTCAACTCTGTTCGGTTATCTGCTGGGACTGCCCATGGGTATTGCGCTGGCGGTGACTGACAAGAGCGGTATTAAGCCCAACGCAGTGATCTACAAGGTACTGGATGTGATTGCCAATGTGGTCAGAAGTGTTCCGTTTCTGATCCTGCTGATTCTGGTTATGCCGTTTACGAAGATGATCGTGGGCAAGAGTTACGGCACGGCGGCTACGGTCGTTCCGCTTACGATCGCGGCGGCGCCTTTCATCGGACGTATGATCGAGTCTTCCATCAACGAGGTGGACAGGGGCGTAATCGAAGCGGCGCAGAGTATGGGCGCGAGTACGATGACGATTATTCTCCATGTACTGTTAGTGGAAGCGCGTACCTCCATTCTGGTGGGTGTGACCATCGCGCTTGGCACGATCCTCGGATATTCCGCGATGGCGGGCATCGTGGGCGGCGGCGGACTAGGAGATATCGCCATGCGCTACGGTTATTACCGGTACGAGTCGGAGATCATGTTTGTGGCAGTCATTCTGCTGGTGGTACTGGTGCAGATTTTCCAGACTGCGGGCATGAGCATGTCGGTGAAGCTGGACCGGCGGAAAAGATAGACCGGCAGGCAGCTTTCATTATACAATCAGAAATTTGTGCGGAAGCGTCACAGATTTCCCTGATTGCAGAACCGGATCTGAGATTCGGTTCGTGTTTCTCAGCGCAGGACGCTTCGGAATGGAGGAGATTATGAAGAAAAAGTTTATTGCAGGTATTTTGACAGCGGCATTGGCAGCCGGCGTTTTGACGGCGTGCGGCAATGCCGGTAATTCGGCAGACGGCGGTAAGATCACAGTTGCCGCATCCGCGACACCGCATGCGGAGATCCTGGAGCAGGCGAAACCGATTCTTGCAGAGGAGGGATGGGAACTGGAGGTAACGGTATTTAACGATTACGTGCAGCCCAATCAGGTAGTGGAGAGCGGTGATTTTGACGCGAACTATTTCCAGCATATTCCGTATCTGGATTCCTTCAATGCGGAGCAGGGTACGCACCTTGTCAATGCAGGCGGCATTCACTATGAGCCCTTCGGGATCTATCCGGGCACGAAGAGCGACCTGACGACGCTGGAGAAGGGCGACGTGATCGCAGTACCCAATGATACGACCAACGAGGCGAGAGCGCTTCTGCTGCTGCAGGATAACGGTATCCTGACGCTGAAGGACGGTGTAGGCCTGGAGGCGACCGTGAGAGATATCGTGGATAATCCGAAGGAGATCGAGATTCAGGAGTTAGAGGCGGCGCAGGTTCCGAGAGTGAAGGACGAGGTGGCATTCGTAGTCCTGAATGGTAATTATGCGATGGAAGCGGGATTCTCCGTGAGCAAAGATTCGGTGGCTTATGAGCAGTCCGATTCCGAAGCGGCCAAGACTTACGTGAATGTGATCGCGGTGAAGGAAGGCAATGAGAACAGCGACGGAATCAAGGCGCTGGTAGACGTTCTGAAGTCCAAGACGATTGCGCAATATATCAACGATACATATGACGGCGGAGTGATTCCTTTTCAATAAGAAAAGATAGTACCGGACAGGAAACGTAAGGGCTGCGGCAACGCAGCCCGTTTTTATAGCCCGCAGGATACGTCCGCAACGGGAGCAGGTGATGAAGAATCCGTATTAAGTGATAAGAAAGATTGGCGAATACAATAAAATGTATTATGATAAGGATAGAGAGAATATAGGAGGTTATTATGGGAAACAAATATGCAATTGACTGGGATGCGTATGCAGGAAAGGCAAGACAGGCAGCGGCGGAGGGCGCCGTTCTTCTGAAAAATGACAGGAATGCGCTTCCGCTGCGAGAAGGGGAGAAACTGTCCGTATTCGGACGGATTCAGTTTGACTATTACAAGAGCGGTACAGGTTCCGGCGGCATGATCAACACCCGTTACGTGGTGGGGATTCCGGATGCCTTGAAGGAAGAAAAGCTTGTACTGGATCAGGAACTGGAGCAGATCTACAGGGACTGGCTGGCGGATCACCCTTTTGACATGGGAAAAGGATGGGCGCAGGAGCCGTGGAGCCAGACGGAAATGCCGCTGACTCGTGAGATTGTGGAGGCATCGGCGGCGAAGAGCGACGCAGCGCTGGTCGTTATCGGGCGCACGGCGGGGGAGGATCGCGACGCCACAGCCGAAAGAGGCAGTTATTACCTCTCGGAAGGGGAGGAGCAGATGCTTGCGCACGTGTGCGGCGCGTTCGAGCGGGTGATCGTCGTGCTCAATGTGGGCAATATCATCGACATGAAATGGGTGGAAACCTATGCGCCGCAGGCGGTGCTCTATACATGGCAGGGCGGCATGGAGGGCGGACATGCGGTGGCGGATGTGCTCATGGGCAGGGTGAATCCCTGTGGCAGACTGACCGATACGATAGCCCGGTCTGTGGAGGATTACCCTTCGGCGGCGCATTTCGGCGGATCTGACGGGGATCAGTACACGGAAGATATTTATGTGGGGTACCGTTATTTTGAGACATTTGACGCGGCTAAGGACAAGGTGCTGTATCCGTTCGGATTCGGACTCTCCTACACTTCTTTTACGATGACGGGCAGTATGGAGGAGCAGAAGGACGGCTGGCTTGTCCGGGTGAAAGTAAATAATACAGGAGAATGTGCAGGCAAAGAGGTCGTGCTGGTGTACGCGTGTGCGCCACAGGGACAGCTGGGGAAACCGGCGAGGGTATTGACGGCTTTCGGCAAGACGAAATGCCTGAAACCGGGAGAAGAGCAGGAACTGACATTCAATATACAGAAATATGCGCTTGCATCCTATGATGACAGCGGTGTGACAGGACATAAGTCCTGCTACGTACTGGAGGCTGGAACTTATCAGTTCTATGTGGGCGGGGACGTCAGGAACGCGCAGCCGGCCGGCAGTTTTACAGTGCAGGAAACGGAAGTGGCCGGGCAGTGCACGGAAGCGCTGGCACCGGTGGAGGCGTTTGCGCGTATGAAGCCCGTGGGAGAGCAGGACGGCAGCCTGACTGCCGCATGGGAGGAGGCGCCGCAGCGTACCTACAGTATGCCGGAGAGGAGCCGGAAAGAGAAGAAGACCGAGATTCCGTACAGCGGCAATCTGGGATACCGGCTGGCGGACGTCTACGACGGCAAGGTGTCCATGGAGGAGTTTCTCGGGCAGCTTAGTGACGAGGAACTGTGCTGCATCGTCCGTGGAGAGGGGATGTGTTCCCCGAAGGTTACGCCGGGGACGGCCTCTGCCTTCGGCGGCGTGACAGAGCCGCTTGCCGGCTACGGCATTCCGTGCGGCTGCTGTTCGGACGGACCTTCCGGCATCCGTATGGACTGCGGCACGTATGCGTTCTGTCTGCCGAACGGCACCTGTCTGGCTTGTTCTTTTAATGAGGAGCTGATCGAACAGCTCTATGAGATGGAAGGCGCGGAACTTCGGAAGAACCATGTGGATATCCTGTTGGGACCGGGTATGAACATTCACAGGCATCCGCTGAACGGGCGTAATTTTGAATATTTTTCGGAAGATCCTCTGGTCACCGGCAAGATGGCGGCGGCGCAGATCAGAGGCATGGCGGCCTATCAGGTCACGGGCGCTTTGAAGCATTTTGCCTGCAACAACCAGGAATTTCACCGCAGGCTGTACAATGCGGTAGTGTCGGAGCGCGCGCTGCGGGAAATCTATCTGAAAGGTTTTGAGATCGCGGTCAAAGAAGGAAATGCTTATGCGATCATGACCGCTTACGGCGGCATCAACGGGATCTGGACCGCGGGGAACTATGACCTGCTCACGACGATCCTGCGCGGCGAATGGCATTACGACGGCTTCGTCATGACGGACTGGTGGGCGGAGATCAACGACGAGGGTGAGACTGCCACGAGACAGAACGTTGCCGCGATGGTAAGAGGGCAGAACGATGTCTACATGGTGACACAGGATTCCGCGAAGAATGCCAATCGGGATAACCTGCAGGAGAGTCTGGCAAACGGAACGCTGCAGCGCGCCGACCTGCAAAGATGCGCCGGCAATATCCTGCGGGTGCTGATGCGCTCCGCGGTTATGGACAGAAGTCTTGACCGAATCAGTCAAGAAGAACTGGATGCGGTGGAGGCAATGGCGGATGATGATAAGGTTGACTTCGACATCAGGTGGTATACGCTGCAGGACAGCCTGGAGCTGGACGGCAGCGAGATCGATACCGGAAAAGGAAAATCTTTCGTATGCGGACTGCAGACGGAAGGGCTGCCCGTGTATAAGATTCATTTCCGGGCGAAGGTCGATGCCTCCGAACTGGCGCAGGTGTCTGTGTCCATCTTCATAAACGGTACATTGAAAAAGACATTTACCCTGAACGGAACCGGCGGTGAATATGTTGAAATGGAACATGTGCTGGAACGGTTCTTTAATCCGAGCAATTATCTGAAACTGTTCTTCGCAGAGAGCGGGATGCAGATCGACAAGATCCGGATCGAGCGGGTGGAGCAGGAGAAGAAAGAACGATAATAGACGGGAAGAATAGGAACAGGAATGACGAACAGAGAGAGAAGACGTGCAGGGTGATCCGCAGGATCACGGAAGCGGATAGGAAGAAACTTTTCCGTGACGAGGAGATCAATGAGGAAGCATGGGCGGATATTGTGGAATAATAAACTGCTTCCGGTGGGAAAAATGTCATTGGAAATGAATGGGTATATAGTCAGGAGTTGATTTCAGTTATGAATAGTATGTTTACTTTTTTCAGGAAGGCATTTCCGGTTAAAAAACACAGAATCGTACAAGGAATAGCCTATGGAGCGCTTTTATGTGCGGTAAATTTATTGACTCCATTGTTGGAAAGCACTGAGATTCCGATATGGGGGGTCAGGTTGCTGTTATTACTTTGGATTTGTATGGCGGTTGGCTTTTTTATGGCAGGTAAATTATTCTTAAGTCTGGAAATTGTAGGATGGACTGTGAGCGGATATACTGCAATAGGAGTTATCTTGACTATCCTATCCCCGGATAGATTTGGAAAAGTTTTGTTTACCGGTCTATGTGGAATTGTTGTTTATATTGTCATTTTCTATATTATTCATAAACATGATCCGCTATAATCTAAAAGCAGAGCTGTATCAAGTTATCGTTTGGGCAGTTGTTAATCATAAGAAATGGGTCGTCGTTCCATAGAAGCTGATTCATCTATGGAACGACGGTTTTTCAACAGAGCAGGAACAGAGGACAAGTCAGTGTCACTTCAATTTTATTTCGGGGCCTCCGGCTCCGGCAAAAGTCGGAAACTTCACGAGGATATCATACGGGCATCGCAGTTGAATCCGCAGACGGACTATCTGCTGATCGTGCCCGATCAGTTTACCATGCAGACACAGATGGATCTGGTGGTGGAACATCCCGATCATATTATCATGAATATCGACGTCCTAAGCTTCGGCAGGCTCACCCACCGGATCTTAGAGGAGGTAGGGTATGAGGACGTGCCGGTTCTGGACGATACGGGCAAGAGCCTGGTGCTTCGCAATGTGGCGGGTCAGTGTGCGGACCGGCTGCAGGTGATGGGCGCCCACTTGCACAAGATCGGCTATATCCACGAGGTGAAGTCGGCGATTTCGGAGTTTATGCAGTACGGCATCGGCCTGCGGGAGATGGAGAAACTGGCGGAGTATGCCCGTTCCCGCGGTGCACTGTATTATAAGCTGCAGGATATGGGCGTGCTGTATCAGGCGTTTCTGGACTATATCCACGACAAGTTTATCACGACCGAGGAAACGCTGGACAGGCTCCGGGAAGCGCTGCCGAAGTCCGCGCTGATCAGAAAAAGTGTGGTTGCCTTCGACGGATTTACCGGATTTACGCCGATTCAGAACCGTGTCATTCAGGAACTGATACGATTGACCAGAAAGGTCATTATTACACTGACGATCGACGACAGAGAGAATCCGTATCAGCTTGACGGGGAGCACAGACTGTTTCATCTGAGTAAGAAGACGGTAGCGGATCTGCGCAGACTTGCGGAGGAGGCAGATGCGAAGGAAGAGAAGCCGGTGTGGTGCAGGGAGCGGACCGCGGGCAGACTGCCGCGGTTTGCACAGAATGCGGAACTGTCCCATCTGGAGAGCAATCTGTTCCGGTATTCGTCGGAAGCGTATGAGGAGCCGGTGGAGAGGCTGCATTTATATGAGGCGTCTACCCCGAAAGAGGAAGTCAGGCAGACGTGCATCGCGATTCGCAGGCTCGTTATGGGGATTGACGGCGCACGTGCAACGGCGGATGGCAGTGGTCAGACAATAGAAGGTTTACATAATACTGGAGGCCTGCACTATCGGGACATCGCTGTGGTGACGGGAGACATGGAAGTATACGGCAGTCTGGCGGAGGAAGAGTTTGCCAAATTCGAAATACCGATCTATCTGGATCACACGAGAGGAATCCTGCGCAATCCTTTTGCAGAATATATCAGGAGCGCACTGCAGATTGTGCTGCAGGATTTCAGTTTTCCGGCAGTATTCCATTATCTGCGCACCGGACTGACCGGCTTTGATGAGGAAGAGGTGGACCGGCTGGAAAATTATGTCCGCAGATTCGGCATCCGCGGGAAGAAGCGTTGGAGCAGTATTTTTATCTATAAAGAGGATAACGGAGAGGGCGAGGAAGAGGCGCTGCGGCAGCTTGCCTGCTATAATGCCATGCGGGAGAGGCTGATGGAGCAGCTTGCGCCGCTGCTTGCGCCGGTCGGCACAGCCGGCGGGATGGTACGTGCCCTCTACGATTTTATTGTGACAAACGAGCTGCAGCAGAAGCTGGCGCACTACGAGAGAGAATTTAAAGCACAGGGGGATATGGCGCGGGCGAAGGAGTACGGGCAGATATATGCGCTGGTGATCGATCTGCTTGACCAGATCTATGAACTGCTTGCCGATGAGGAGATGGAGCGCAGAGAATTTGCAGACATTCTGGATTCCGGTCTGACAGAGATCAGCGTGGGAACGATTCCCCAGAATGTGGACCGCGTGCTGGTCGGCGATATCGAGCGGACGCGCTTAAAGCAGGTCAAAGTGCTCTTCTTCTTAGGCGTAAACGACGGAAATATTCCAAAAGGAGCGACCAAGGGCGGTATTATTTCGGATATCGACAGGGAGTTTCTAAGGGATGCCGATCTGGAACTGGCGCCTTCACCCAGACAGCAGATGTATATACAGCGTCTGTATCTGTATCTGAACATGACAAAGCCTTCGGAACAGTTATATCTGTCCTATGCCAAGATCGGAAATGACGGACGCAGCCTTCGGCCGGCCTATCTGATTGATCTGGTGCGGACGATGTATCCGCTTCTTGCGGTGGAGGTGCCAGAGAGCGCGCCGATGGAGGAACAGCTTGTGTGCGGGGCGGACGGGATCGGTATCATGGCGGATATGCTGCGGGAGTATGCGGGCGGCAGACTTACGGATAAGGCCGGCAGACAGATGTACACGCTGTATCACAGTTATCGCGGCAGACCGCGGTATCAGGATACGGTGGACCGGCTGATCGATGCCGCGTTCTACCGGTACAGCGACACACCGCTGTCCAGGGTAGTGACCCGTGCGCTGTATGGCAGGATGCTGCTTAACAGTGTAAGCCGTCTGGAGAAATACGCCGCCTGCGCTTACGGGCATTTCCTGCAGTACGGGCTGGCGCTTCGGGAGCGCGGGGATTACAGCTTTGAAGACGTGGATATGGGAAATGTCTTTCACGGCGTGCTGGAACTGTTCGCGCAGAGACTTGCGGACAACGGCTATACATGGTTTGACTTTCCGAAGGAGGAGGCACGCCGCATGGTGGAAGAGGCGATTCAGGCATATGCGGCGGCCTATGAGGAAACGATCCTGTACAGCAGCGCCCGTAACAGACATCTTCTGGGGAGAATGACACGGATACTGACCCGTACCGTATTGACTCTGCAGACACAGCTTAAGAAGGGCTCTTTCGTACCGGATCAGTTCGAGATGTCGTTCTCTATGATCGAAGATCTGGATGCGCTGAACATTGCCCTGAACGAGCAGGACAGAATGCGCCTGCGCGGACGGATCGACCGGGTGGATACATGCGAGGCGGAGGATAAAGTCTATGTGAAGGTCATCGACTACAAATCCGGCAGCCGCAGGTTTGATCTGGCGGCGCTCTATTACGGTCTGCAGCTGCAGCTGGTCGTCTATATGAACGCGGCGGTAGAGATCGAACAGAAGAAACATCCGGATAAGGAGATCGTGCCGGCGGCGATGCTGTATTATCATATCGACGATCCGGTGGTGGAGGACGGCGCCGGTATGACGCCGGAGCAGATCAATGAACAGTTATTGCAGGAACTAAAGATGACCGGATTAGTCAATCAAAATGACGAAGCTGTCAGAATGCTTGACGGAGAGTTCACTGATAAGTCGCAGATCCTGCCGCTAGAGCGGAAAAAAGACGGTTCTTTCTCGGCGCACTCGAGTGTCATAAGCGAGGAGGACATGCAGGTGGTTTCGAATTATGTAAACCACAAGATCCGACAGCTTGGAAGCGGCATCCTGGACGGCACCATATCGGTCAACCCGTATGAGCAGAACGGGAACCGGGCATGCACTTATTGCGCCTACAGGAGCGTGTGCGGGTATGACAGCCGGATCGAAGGATACGGGATGCGCAGGCTGCCGAAGCTGAGTGCGGACGACGCATTGCAGGCGATGCGGGAAGAGCTTGAATGAAACTGCCATTCCCGGCGTGTGCAAAGCGCTTACGCGGAAGAGACGTCCGCGCAGCAGGCTTGCTGCAAAGCAGCATTCTTCCGGACAGGCTGAGGACTAGAACAGGAGAACAGAATGGGGATATCGTTTACGGAGAAACAACAGAGCGTGATTGACGCGAGAGGGCGTAATCTGTTAGTGTCTGCCGCCGCCGGTTCCGGCAAGACGGCAGTATTGGTGGAGCGCATCGTAAAGATGGTGAGCGACGGCGATCATCCCGTGGATATCGACAGACTGCTTGTGGTGACATTCACCAACGCGGCGGCGGCGGAGATGCGGGAGCGAATCAGCCGGGCGCTGAATGACAGGCTGGCGGCCGATCCGGGAAACGAGCACCTGCAGAGACAGACGACGCTGCTGCACAATGCGCGCATCACGACGATCGACAGTTTCTGTCTCTTTGTACTCCGTAATCAGTTCCACACCATCGGTCTGGACCCCGGTTTCCGGATTGCGGAAGAGGGGGAAGCCAGACTGCTGCGGCAGGAGGCGCTGGAGGAGACGCTGGAGGCGTGCTATGCCGGGGAAGAGCCGGGGTTTCTGAATTGTGTGGAATATTTCAGTCTGGGCAGCAGGGATACAGCGGTGGAGGAGATCGTGTTAAAGCTCTATGACTTTGCCATGAGCACTCCGTTTCCAGAGAAGTGGCTGGAAGAGCGGAAGCAGGATTACCGGCTTGGATTCGGGCGGCAGTCGGAAGAGGCAGGCGCGGCATTCGAGGCGCTTCCCTGGGCGGCGCAGATGCTGCGGCAGGTAAAGCTTCTTCTTGCGGGCTGCGTGTCGAAGCTGGCGGAGGCAGTCCGTCTGTGCGAGGAACCGGACGGACCGTACATGTACGGAGAACTGCTGGAGCGCGAGCGGGAGATGGCGGAGGGACTGCTGGGATTGTGTGGTCAGGCAGAGGCTTCCGGCGCGCAGGAGATGAATCGCATGGAATGGTATGACGCACTCTACGCTGCTTTTGGCGCGCTGCACTTTGACAGGCTGCCCTCGAAGAAGGACGACACGGTTTCTATAATCAAGCGTGAACTGGCGAAGAATCTGCGCACACAGGTGAAGGAGCAGCTTGGCGATCTGCAGAAGAAGTACTTTTTCCGGACGAAAGAACAGATCCTGCAGCAGATGGAGGTCTGCGGCGCGGCGGTGGACGGGCTGGTGGATCTGGCGCTGGCATTCAAGAGGACTTTTGATGCGAAGAAACGGGATAAGAACATTCTGGATTTCAATGACATAGAGCATTTTGCACTGACCATTCTGGTTAAGGGAGAAGAGAACGGCAGATGTGTGCCGACGGAGACGGCGCTGGAATACCGTAGTTATTTCCATGAGATACTGATCGATGAATATCAGGACAGCAATCTGGTACAGGAGTACATTCTGTCCTGCATCTCCGGCGAGGAAGAGGGCAGATACAACCGGTTTATGGTGGGAGACGTGAAACAGAGCATATACAAGTTCCGTCTGGCGAGGCCGGAACTGTTTCTGGAGAAATATGAGGCCTATGCCGGACAGGAAGAGACAGAAACCGGTAACAACCGGCAGCCGGGTGGCGCGGGGATCAAAGCCGGACGGATCGACCTGCATCAGAACTTCCGCAGCCGCCGGGAAGTGCTGGACAGCACGAACATGGTTTTTGAACAGATCATGGGGAAAGATGTGGGAGGTCTCGTCTATGATGATCTGGCGGCACTGCATCCGGGCGCGGTGTATCCGGCGCATACTGCGGATAACCCGAATCTCACGGAACTTCTGCTCTTCCGGACGGGAGAGCAGCCGGAGGACGTCTCGACGAAAGAACAGGAGGCTTACGGCGTTGCGGCCAGGATCAAAGAACTGATGCGGGAGTTTCCTGTGACGGATCGGGAGAGCGGCGGATTTCGCAGGCTCGCCTATCGGGATATTGTGATTCTGCTCCGTACCACTTCAGGCTGGGACGAGGTATTCAAGCGGGTGCTGGAAGAGGAAGGCATTCCGGTACATATGATTTCGCGCACGGGGTATTTCGCGGCGGGCGAGGTGCAGGAGCTTCTGCACTATCTGCGGATTCTGGATAATCCGCTGCAGGATATACCGCTGTACGGTGTGCTGCATTCCTATCTGGGCGGATTTGACGAGGAAGAGATCGCCATGATCAGGGCAGCTTATCCGAAGAAGAAATATTTGTACGATGCGGTGAAGTGCTGGGCACAGAGCGCCGGGAGTGAAGGAAGGGAAGCGGATCAAGAGGCAGACCGGGCGGCAGGCGGCAGCGTGGAAAAGAAGGACGTGGCAGAAACCGGACTCACAGATAAAATCCGGTTGTTTCTCGAGAGGCTTGTACGCTATCGCAAGCTGTCCGCATACCTCTCTGTGCAGGAGCTTTTACAGATGATTCTGCGGGAGACGGATTATCTGAACTATGTGGCAGTCAGACCCGAGGGAAATAAGCGCCGCGCCAATGTGGAGATGCTGCTTGTCAAGGCGGCGGATTATGAGAAGACGAGCTATTTCGGACTGAATCATTTCCTGCGCTATATGGAGCAGTTAGAGAAATATGAGGTGGATTACGGCGAGGCGGGACTGCAGGACGAGAATGCCGACGTGGTGCGGATCATGAGCATTCACAAGAGCAAAGGGCTGGAGTTTCCGGTCTGCTTCGTATCGGGACTGGCGAAAGGCTTTCAGAACAGAGATGTAAACGGACACCTGGTACTTGATATCGATGCGGGAATCGGTGTAGACTATGTAAATACGGGGCTGCGTGTCAGAGGAAGAGATCTGCGCAGAAATGTGATCGCAGAGAAGATGCGGGCGGATAATCTTGCAGAGGAAATGCGTATCCTGTATGTGGCGATGACCAGAGCCAGAGAGAAACTGATTCTGACAGGCACCGTGAAGGACGCGCAGAAGCTGATGACGGCGCTTCTGCCGCTGCGGCAGAAGAAGGAGATACTTCTGCCTTATGATGTGCTCACAGGAAGCGGCAGTTTTCTGGATCTGCTTCTATATGCGCTTGCACGCAGCCATTGCATGGACGGGATCTGTCAGGCGTATGGCCTGCCGACGGTATCAAGCGGAGATCCCGGCTGTCGAAATGTCGTATCCGGTCATAAGGCTCCAGCTTTTGGCGGACAGGACTGTATACGCGTCTCACTTTCAGGGTGGGAAGACACCGTGGAAGAGAAACTGGAAGATACTGTGCGCATAGAGGGGGCAAAACGCAGTCTGCTCATGTCTGAGGCAGATCGGGATGCAGATGCTGCGCTGACGGCGTACATGGCGGATTGCTTTACATATCGGTATCCTTATGAGAATCTGCAGAATCTGTACACGAAGACGACCGTGTCGGAATTAAAAATGGCGGGTATGCAGGAAGAAACCGATTTTTCTTTTAAGATGTACGAGGAGGAGATGGTGGTGCCATACCTGCCCGGGTTTCTGGAGCAGGATGAGCGCGTCAGCGGCTCCATGCGAGGCAGCGCGTTCCATAAGGTGATGGAACTGTTTGATTTTACAAAAGTGACTGATATAGTCAAAAATGATGAAAAGGCAGCTTTCGAACTGCTGCAGAGCCAGCTTGCCGCTATGCGGCGGGATGGAAGGCTGTCGGAGGAATATTATGCGGTGGTGTCGGTGCCCAAGATTACCCGGTTTCTGATGACTGATACGGCATACAGAATGGGAGAAGCAGCCAGAGCGGGCAGATTATATAAGGAGCAGCCCTTCGTCATGGGGCTTCCGGCGGACCGGCTGAGCAGGGAGTTTCCACATGAGGAGACGGTTCTGATTCAGGGAATCATAGACGTTTTCTTCGAGGAGAACGGTAAATATGTGCTGCTCGATTATAAGACGGATGCGGTGCAGACTGCGGAAGAACTGGTGAAACGCTATCATGTGCAGCTCGACTATTATGCGGAGGCGCTGGAACTGTCCTCGGGTTTCCGGGATACGGAGAAAATCCTGTACTCCTTTAAGCTGGGGGAGGAGATTCGGTTGACGAAATGATATAAGCGATTATAATATGTAACAGGTGGAAACAGAGAAAATCAGAAACGGAGCGGCAGGGTAATCAGCATGGGGTCTGGAAAAAATAGGAAGTTATCATCTTCACAAATTATATTATTGGGTTTTCTGGGTGTGATCGTTGCGGGAACCATTCTCTTAATGCTTCCGTGGTCCAGGTCGGGGGAAGGCAGCGCACCCTTTTTAGACGCGTTATTTACAGCGACATCGGCGGTCTGTGTGACGGGGCTTGTCACAAATGACACGGCGACGTACTGGTCCGCTTTCGGGCAGGCGGTGCTTCTGTGTCTGATCCAGATCGGCGGGCTTGGGGTGATCACAGTTGCGATTTTTATCACGAAGCTGTCCGGACGCAAGATCGGTTTGATGCAAAGAAGCACGATGCAGGAGGCGATTGCGGCACCTCAGATGGGCGGTATTGTACGGCTCACCGGTTTTATCCTGAAAATGGTGGTAATCATAGAACTGCTGGGTGCGGCGGCGCTTCTTCCTTCCATGATCATGGAATTCGGGATCGGCAAGGGGATCTGGTATGCCTTCTTTCACTCGATCTCGTCTTTCTGTAATGCGGGATTTGATCTGATGGGGGTGAAAGGAAAGTATTCGTCTCTGACCTCTTATACAGGGAATGTGCCGGTGAATGTGGTGGTCATGCTGTTGATCGTGGTAGGCGGGATCGGTTTCCTGACATGGGATGATATTAAGCGCAATAAGCTGCACCTGCGCCGCTATCGTATGCAGACCAAGGTGGTGCTGTCTGTCACCGGAGTGCTTCTGCTTCTTCCTGCGGTTTATTTCTACTTTAATGAGTTCGGGTCGGCGGCGTGGGAGAGCATGAGCGGCGTGGAGAGGGTTCTGGCAGCGCTGTTTCAATCGGTTACGACCCGCACGGCGGGATATAATACTGTGGATTTGACGCAGCTTACGGAGTCCGGTCAGATGATCATGATTATCTTAATGTTAATCGGCGGGTCACCCGGTTCTACGGCAGGCGGCATGAAGGTTACGACCTTTGCGGTTCTTTTTGCAACGGCAATCGCGGTATTCAAGCGCAGGCCGAATGCGCATATATGCGGAAGAAGGATACCGAATGATACGGCACATTATGCGGCGACGGTGCTGGTTTTGTATTTAAGCCTGTTCCTTGCGGGGGGCATCTTTATCGGAACGGTGGAACGCATCCCCATCATCCAGGCGCTTTTCGAAGCGGCTTCTGCGATCGGAACGGTGGGCGTCACGCTGGGGATTACGCCGGATCTGTGTACCGCGTCGAAGATCGTCCTGATTATCCTTATGTTCCTGGGACGAGTGGGCGGTATGACGATCGTGTATGCGGCGCTTTCGAGGAAGCACCCGTATGTGTCGGAGTTCCCGCAGGAGAAGATCATAGTCGGGTAATCGGCGAAAAGCAAGTAAGACAGATTCCGAAAAACAAATATTTTGAGACGGAAGTTCAACAGGAGGACAGTCATGAAATCAGTTTTATTGGTAGGTTTGGGACGTTTTGGTAAACATATTGCGGAGAAATTATATGAGCTGGATCATCAGGTGATGGCGGTGGACAGGAGAGAAGGGCGCGTGGATGCGGTACTGCCGCTTGTCACCAATGCCCAGATCGGGGACAGTACGAATCCGGATTTTCTGAGGTCTCTGGGAATCGGTAATTTCGATTTCTGCATTGTCGCGATTGGAGATGATTTCCAGAGTTCTCTGGAGACCACGTCCCTGTTAAAAGAACTGGGTGCAAAGCTGGTCGTGTCCAGAGCCGCAAGCGATGTACACGCCAAGTTCCTGCTTCGAAACGGGGCGGATGAGATCGTATATCCGGAGCGGCAGCTTGCTGAGTGGACGGCGATCCGCTACAGCGCCGATCATATTCTGGATTATATAGAACTGGATGACGAGCACGGAATCTTCGAGGTTCATGTGCCGGCGGACTGGGTGGGCAAGACAGTCGGGGAACTGGATGTCCGCAAGCGGTACAGCCTCAATATCATGGCCCTCAGGGACGACGGCGTCCTGAACCTGGCAGTCACACCGGACATTCAGATCGAGGCGGATCAGTCCATGCTGGTGCTCGGGACGATGAAACAGATTCAGAAGGTGTTTCATATCTGACCGCGGAGTCAGTTTTCGAAAAACATGCGCATTGCAACAGTTATGACTGATACAATGCGCATGTTTGTTTTATCTGGCACCCTTATCATAGATCACGCCCAGCGCCTTGGGCGCATGATTCTTCTTACTGAAGAAGATCAGCATAAGCAGTGTGAGCACATAGGGCAGTACCATAACCAGATCCTGATAACTGCTGGGCATCTCCAGGACTTTCACCAGTTCATAACCGCCGGAGCGGGCGAAGCCGAACAGCAGGCAGGCGCCGAGCGTCGGCATGATCTTCCAGTTGCCGAAGATCAGCGCGGCGATGGCGAGATAGCCGTAGCCGGAATAGATATTTGATGAAAAGTTAGCCGAGATCGAGTAGGCGAAACAGATACCGCCCAGACCCGACAGTGCGCCGGAAGCCATGACGGCGATCAGGCGTACACGGCTCACTTCGATACCGGCAGCGTCCACAGCATGAGGATTGTCGCCGCAGGCGCGCAGATGGAGACCGAATCTGGTCTTGTACAGGACGTACCATGCGATCAGCGCAATGACCGCGATGACGATCTCAAAAGGATACAGGTTCGTAAACACCGCGCCCAGCACAGGAATCTGCGACAGCACGGGAACCGTGATGCGGGCGGATACGCCGAGCACGAACTTATTGGATGCAGCGCCGAAGACGCTGGCGTTGATCTGCTTGGTCATAAATTCCGTGAGCGCCATAGCCAGAATATTGATCACGACGCCGCTGATGACCTGATTGGCCTTAAATTTAATACACAGCATGGCGTGCAGCAGAGAGAAAAGCATACCGCCGAGGAAGGCAAACAACATCGCCAGATAGAAAGGAACCGGTGAGTTGCCCGCAAAATACTGTGCGATACAGACGGCGAACAGCGCGCCGCAGAAGGCGCCGAAGCCCTGCAGTCCCTCGATGGCGAGATTGGTGATGCCGCTGCGCTCGCAGTAGATACCGCCGATTGCCATAATAAACAGTGGAAGTGCAAATGATAAACCGTCAATAATAATCGTATTCATTAAGCTGCCCTCCCGTCTGAAGCCTGGTGTCCGCTTTGCTTCTGTTCTTCTTTCCATCTGCCTGTTTTATATTTGACGAACGCGCCGCATGCGGAGAACAGCAGGATGATGCCTGTTATGGCGGAGGCGATCTCAGCCTGTACGCCGGATGCGGAATTCATATAGGTGCTTCCTTTCGAGATCACTGTGATCAGGAAGGAGGAGAAGATGATGCCGATCGGAGAACTGTTGCCAAGCAGCGCCACCGCGATAGCGTCATAGCCTGTGCTGACCAGCACTTTTGGCTGGATAGAGGCAAAATAACCCATGTAATAGGTCACGCCCGCAAGTCCGGAGAATCCGCCGGAGAGCATCATGGCGAGCACTCTGGTGCGTCCCACCTGTATGCCGGCATACTCCGCGGCGCGGATGCTACTTCCCACAGCTTTGATCTCGAAGCCGAGCGTTGTTTTATTTAATACAAAAGCGCTTACCGCGATGCCGACAGCCGCCAGCAGGATTCCCAGCGGAATATCCATCTTATAATCGCCGATCACTACATCCACAAGCGTCAGCCTGCCTGCGGCGCCCACGTTTCTGGACTGTCTGGAGACCGGGTCCACGTAGAAGGTATTGATGAGGAAGCTGACCACATACTGGAAGATGTAATTGAACATGATCGTGGACACGACCTCATTGATGTTAAAGCGGTGTTTGAAGTAACCGACCAGTGCGCCGGCAAGCGCCCCGACTGCAAACCCGATCAATATTACCAGCGGCTTTGCGAGCACTGCCGGAAGTTCGGAGTAGCCGATCAGGATGGTGGCTGTGAAGCCGGCGGCTAACATCTGTCCCGATACGCCGATGTTAAACAGTCCGGCCTTCAGCGCGATCAGGACTGCCAGCGCGGCGAACAGCATCGGTGTCAGTGCATTTAAAAAGCTTGTAAAATCTGTAATCATGCCTTTGTGGCCCGCGTAGGAAGCCTTGGGCGCAAGACCGGAACCCTGAAGCAGATTGTAGTATGCCTTGAACGGGTTATTGCCGAGCAGCGCGATGACCACAGCGCCGAAGATCAGACTGAGCACAATCGTAAAGACAGGAATCATATAGTGCTGCCGTTTCTCGTGTCCGATCGTCTGGAAGATCAGTTTATGTATAATACGGTTGCTATTTTTCTTCATGTCGTCCTCCTACTCCCATCATAAACTCGCCGACCTGCGATGACGTGAGTTCTCCGGCGTCGGCTATCTTCTGGATTTCGCCGTTGTAGATGACGCCGATCGTATCCGCCAGATTCATGACTTCATCCAGTTCCAGTGAGATCAGAAGGATGGCTTTGCCTTTGCTGCGTTCCCCGATGATCTGCTTGTGGATATTCTCGATGGCACCGATATCGAGTCCGCGCGTGGGCTGGACGAAGATGGTCAGAGAAGAGCCGAGCTCGATTTCTCTGGCAATAATCGCTTTCTGCTGATTACCGCCGCTCATGGAACGGACGATCGTGTCGTTGCCCTGACTGCTTCGTATGTCATACTTATCGATCAGCCTGTCGCCGTATGCCGTAAATTCCTCGCCGTGCATGACGCCTTTACGGGAAAAAGGTTCCTTGAAATAACTTTTGAGCGCCAGGTTGTCCGCAAGCGTATAATCCATCACCAGCCCTACGTTGTGGCGGTCTTCCGGAATGTAGGAGATACCCGCCAGATTGCGTTTTCGTATGGAGTATGAGGTGATATCTGTGCCGTTTAACGTGACGGTTCCGCCTGCCGGTTTCACCAGTCCGGCGATGGCATCCGCCAGCTCGATCTGACCGTTGCCGGAGACGCCGGCAACGACGAAGATCTCTCCCTCTCTGATCGAGAAAGAGACGTCCTTGACAACTTCATATTTATCTTCATTGCGTACAGTCAGATGTTCGACCCGCAGGACTTCCCTGCCGTATTTCGGCGCAGGCTTGTCCACGGTGAAGCTGACTTCACGGCCGACCATCAGATTCGCCATGGTCTTCGTATCCGTGGAGGCTACGTCCAGCACGTCGATCAGCCTGCCGCGGCATAGGATCGCGCAGCGGTCTGCGATTTTCTTGATTTCTTCTAATTTATGTGTGATCAGGATAATGGTCTTGCCGTCGTCCCGCAGGCTTCTGATGATTTCTAACAGAAACTCGATTTCCTGCGGCGTCAGCACGGCGGTAGGCTCATCGAAAATCAATATTTCCGCTTCACGGTAGAGCATCTTGAGAATCTCGACGCGCTGCTGCATGGAGACATTGACCTGTTCAATCACCCTGGTCGGGTCAACTTCGAGTCCGAACTTGCGTGATAATGCAAGAATATCCTCATTTGCTTTCTTCAAGTCTACAGACCGGAAGAGACCGAGTGTCTTCTTGACCGGCTCCATGCCCATAATGATATTCTCGGCAATCGTATAGTTGCTCACCAGTTTAAAGTGTTGGTGCACCATACCGATATTCAGTTTGGTTGCGTGGTTGGGAGACTGAATCTTGACTTTCTCGCCGCGGATGATGATCTCGCCTTCATCCGGCTCGTACATGCCGAACAGCATACTCATCAGAGTGGATTTGCCGGCGCCGTTTTCACCGAGAAGCGCGTAGATCTCGCCTTTTTTTACCTGAATGGATACGTCGTCATTTGCCACGATACCGGGAAAACGCTTCGTGATATGATTCATCTCGATAATGTAATCTGACATGCGTTGACCTCGCTTTGCTGGAAGTGTGTTCTGTAAATATAGAGCTGTCATGAATCAATATTGAAGAAGTCCGCTTAGAGAAAAGATAATATCTACGAAGCTGCGCTTGTTCTTGAATCATTGCTGTATAGTCGTACACTCTATATTTATAGAATAAGACAAAATAAAAAAGGCTGCAAGGGGAATTTCCCTTACAGCCCTAAATGTGCGAAGCAAATTTCGTATAATTTATTCAATGGCGTATTTCGAGTCCGCGAAGCGGAACTCGCAAAGTTAATTTGCGAAGCAAATTTACTTTATTCCCATGTGAAATCGTCGGGTGTTACGCCGTTGAAGTTAGCGGCGGGAACAATTGCACCGGATTTCACCTGCTCGTAAGCGGCATCGATCTTGGAAATGGTTTCTGCGGATAACTGACATCTGCCTTCTGCGTTTACATAGCCTGTGGAGTCTGTGTCAGCCTGCAGCGTTACGTTAGCACCCTTGAAGGAACCGTCTACAACTGCGTTCAGCGCACGCTCTACATTCAAGTGCATAACTTTCAGCGCGGAAGTAAGTACTACGTTAGCGTCTCCGTTTGCACCGTCATCATACTGGTCTACGTCACAGCCGATGAATTTAACACCCTCAGCCTCTTTGACTGCGGTCAGCACGCCGTTACCGGAAGCGCCTGCAGCAACGAAGATGATGTCTGCGCCTTCGGCGATCAGTGCGTTACCTACAACCTTACCGGTTGCCTCGTCAGCGAAAGAACCTACGTAGTTACCACCTACGTTAGCGCCCGTTACGTCTGTGCCGGCGTAGGAAGGAAGCTCTACGATCTCTGCGGTAGTGCCTTCCGTTGCGTTAGCGTATTTGACACCGCACTCGAAACCGTACTGGTAGTTTACGTTGGAAGGATATGCAATACCGTTGACAACAGCTACCTTGCCGGTGGTTGTCTCAAGAGCGGCAGCCATACCTGCGAAGAAGCCGGACTCCTGCTCAGCGAACTGTATAGCGTAGATGTTGTCTACCGTAACCTCGTTGCCCTCTGCATCAGACGGGAAAGAGTCTACCAGCACAAACTTCACATCAGGATTCTCCTCTGCGATCGTTGCGATACCAGCGAACTGGAAACCGCAGCATACGATCACGTCGTAATCTGCAACAACGTCAGCGACTGCCTGTACGGCTGCCGTAACGTCACCCGTTGTCTCCTGTACCGGTGTTACGGTGCAGTCAGGGTGGCTCTCGATAAATGTCAGGATACCATTGTAGTTGTCTTCATTGAAAGAACCGTCATCTACGCCGGAAGGGCTGCTGACGATCGCGATCTTGAGTGCCGCGCCGTCTGTTTCTGCCGGAGCAGCATCGTCTGCGGCCTCTGCCTGTGCGTCGTCTGTCACTTCAGGCTCTGCTTCTGTAGCAGCAGCATCATCTGTGGCGGTATCTTCTGTTGCAGGCTCGTTTGTGGAAGACTGGGCATTGTCATTGCCGCAGCCGACAAGGGACAGAGCCATAACGGAAGAAAGAATCAGTGCTAATACTTTCTTTTTCATAAATATTCTCCTCTCTTATGTGGCATGTCCTATTATAATAGGAAGAAAAAGGTATTTTCCCGCTGTCTACAACAGGAACATGCTGTAATATTCTATAATATTAGCATTGGTAACGGATAAAAACAACTCCTATTTTTGCTAAAAAATGCAGGAAAAACATAATAAAAATATAAAACTCTTATGAATTTTTTGTGTTCTTTCTTGACATTAAAATTTATTTG
The DNA here is from genome assembly GCA_937920345.1 of uncultured Lachnospiraceae bacterium. Classification (GTDB taxonomy): domain Bacteria; phylum Bacillota; class Clostridia; order Lachnospirales; family Lachnospiraceae; genus UBA3282. The sequence continues at coordinate 33,820 of CALGVA010000020.1, read as the reverse complement.
AATAATGATATATAGGTAAATAAAGGAAGGGAGTATTACTGTCAATATGATCAAAACTTTAGCGGCACAGATCAAAGAGTTTAAGAAAGAATCTGTTTTGACACCGATTTTTATGGTCTTAGAGGTGGTATTCGAGACGCTGATTCCGCTCATGATGGCATCGATTATAGATGACGGCGTGGAAGCGGGAGATATGCGGCATATTTATCTGGTAGGCGCATGTATGGTCGCATCAGCGCTTGGCGGACTGTTCTGCGGCATCATGGGAGGCAAGTTTGGCGCGCGGGCGTCAACCGGCTTTGCGCGTAATCTGCGGCAGGCGATGTTTGACAATATTCAGACGTTTTCCTTTTCCAATCTGGATAAGTTCAGCACGGCGGGACTGGTGACCAGAATGACTACGGATGTGACGAACATCCAGATGGCATATCAGATGCTTCTGCGTATCTGCTTCCGTGCGCCGATCAGTATGGTCTGCGCCATGTCGATGGCATTTTTCATCAATGCGCGACTTGCCTCTATCTATATGGTGGCACTTGTGCTGCTGGCAATCGTACTGTTCTTTATCATCAGCAGGGCGATGAAGTATTTCCAGATGGCGTTTCCGAAATACGACGAGCTCAACGCTTCCGTACAGGAGAACGTCAGCGCGATCCGTGTGGTGAAGGCATATGTCAGAGAGGACTATGAGACGTCCAAATTAAAGAAAGCCAGTCAGGCGATCTATGATATTTTCTTAAAAGCGGAGAAAAACGTGGTTCTGAATATGCCGGTTATGCAGTTTACGGTATATTCCTGCATCCTGCTGATCAGCTGGATGGGTGCGAAGATGATCGTACAGAGGGAACTGACGACCGGTGAACTGATGAGCCTGATGGCGTACTGTATGAATATTCTGATGAGTCTGATGATGGTTGCCATGATCTTTGTGATGATGAGTATGAGTATTGCCAGCGCGAGACGTATCAGTGAAGTTTTGGATGAAAAGAGTGATCTGACGAACCCGGAGAATCCGGTCTATGACGTGCCCGATGGAGAGATCGAATTCCGGAATGTGGACTTTTCTTATTATAAAGATGAAAACAAGAACGTGCTGCAGGAGATCAACCTGAAGATCAAGGCCGGTGAGACGGTGGGAATCATAGGCGGTACGGGCAGCTCCAAGACGACTCTGGTGAATCTGATCAGCCGTCTGTACGATGTCACGAAGGGTTCTGTCATGTTGGGCGGTCATGATGTGCGGGAGTATGATATGGACAGCCTGCGCAATCAGGTGGCGGTAGTACTGCAGAAGAATGTGCTTTTCTCCGGTACTGTCTTAGACAACTTAAGATGGGGAGATGAGAATGCGACGGAGGAAGCGTGCCGGCGGGTATGCAGGCTTGCATGTGCCGACGAGTTTATCGAGAAGATGCCGGAAGGCTACAACACATACATAGAACAGGGCGGTTCTAATGTATCCGGCGGACAGAAACAGCGTTTGTGTATCGCCCGGGCACTGCTCAAGAAACCGAAGATACTGATTCTGGACGACAGCACAAGCGCCGTGGATACGGCTACGGACGCTAAGATACGGCAGGCGCTCGCGCAGGAGATTCCGGATACCACGAAGCTGATTATTGCGCAGCGCGTATCCAGTGTGCAGCATGCCGATCATATTATCGTGATGGAAGAGGGCAGGATCAACGGTTATGGAACCCATGAGGAGTTGATCGAGACGAACGAGATCTACCGTGAAGTATATGAGTCCCAGACCAGCGGCGGCGGGGACTTCGACGAGAAAGTTGAGGTGGTATGAGATGCCGGGACCAATGCATGGCAAAATGCCGAAGGGAAAGAAAATAGAAAATCCGGGGAAAGTGTTTAAGAGACTGATGGGTTATGTGGCGAAGAGCTACGCGCCCCATCTGATTATCGTGGCAGTGCTGATTCTGGTCAGCGTGCTGGCGAATGTACAGGGAACGATGTTTATCCAGAGCCTGATCGACGATTATATCACGCCTATGCTGACAACTGATGTGCAGGATTTCCATCCGCTCGCGATGGCGATTCTCAGGGTAGCGTGTTTCTACGCAGTCGGCGTGGCAGCCGCATACACATACAACAGATTGATGATTAATGTGACACAGGGAGTTCTCAGGAATCTGCGCAACGATCTGTTTTCCCATATGGAGACGCTTCCGATCAAATACTTCGATACACATGCCCACGGAGATATCATGTCCGTGTACACAAACGATACGGATACGATCAGACAGATGGTCAGCCAGAGTATGCCGCAGGTATTCAACAGCGCGATCACGATTGTCAGTGTGCTGGTCAGCATGATCATCCTAAGCGTGCCGCTGACGCTCCTGACGCTCGGCATGGTGGCGGTTATGCTGGTGATCACCAAGAAGACCGCGGGTCTAAGCGGACGCTATTTCCTGCAGCAGCAGAAAGATCTGGGTAAGGTGAACGGATTCATCGAAGAGATGATGGAAGGACAGAAGGTGGTCAAAGTCTTCTGTCATGAAGAAGAGAATGTAAAACGGTTCAGGGAACTGAACGATAATCTTTATCACAGTGCGGATCGTGCCAACTACCTGGTCAATATTGTCGGTCCGGTCAATATGCAGCTCGGTAATGTGAGCTATGTGGTATGCGCGATTGTCGGCGGGATACTGGCGATTTCGGGTATCTCCGGATTGTCGCTGGGGGCGCTCGCCAGCTTCCTGACATTTAATAAGAGCTTTAATATGCCCATTAACCAGGTGAGTCAACAGTTTAACTCCATTGTTATGGCGATGGCGGGTGCGGAGCGTATCTTCAAGATGATGGACGAAGTACCGGAGACGGATGCAGGATATGTAACGCTTGTCAATGTGAAAGAAGAAGGCGGCAGACTCGTGGAGAGCGCAGAGCGTACAGGACGCTGGGCGTGGCGGCACGAGCACCAGGCCAATCATGCCGTGGACTACGTGGAGTTAAAGGGCGATGTGGTATTCGACGGTGTGGATTTCGGCTATAACGATGACAAGATCGTACTGCACGATGTGAAGCTGTATGCGGAGCCGGGACAGAAGATCGCGTTCGTCGGTTCGACCGGCGCGGGCAAGACGACGATCACGAATCTGATCAACCGCTTCTATGACATACAGGACGGCAAGATCCGGTACGACGGTATCAACGTCAATAAGATCAAGAAAGCGGACTTGCGTCGCTCTCTCGGAATCGTACTGCAGGATACGCACCTTTTTACCGGAACAGTTATGGATAATATTCGTTACGGTAAGCTGGATGCTACGGATCAGGAGGTCATTGCGGCGGCGAAGCTGGCAAATGCGGACGGATTTATCAGGAATCTTCCGGAAGGGTACGATACGGTGCTGACCGGTGACGGTGCGAACTTAAGCCAGGGACAGAGGCAGCTCCTTGCCATCGCCCGTGCGGCGATTGCCGATCCGCCGGTACTCATTCTGGACGAGGCGACCAGTTCCATCGATACCCGTACAGAGCGGATCGTACAGGACGGCATGGATAAACTGATGAAGGGCAGGACGACTTTCGTGATCGCCCACAGACTCTCCACTGTCAAGAATTCCGACTGCATCATGGTATTGGAACAGGGAAGGATTATCGAGAGAGGCACGCATGACCAGCTGATCGAGGAGAAAGGGAAGTATTACCAGTTGTATACGGGGAATGCAATCGGTGCGTGAGGGAGAAATGTGTGCAATTTATACCGATTAATCTGCAATCTGTACCAGACCACTTCTTTTTTGAAGATATATATGCGACAATAAACCACGAAAGACATACCGGGGACATCTCTCCCTATTACCCCTGGATGTATCCGGCGTGCTTTCACATCGTATCCGGACCGGCGGCTCATAGAGCCGCCGGCACCCGGAAAGATGAAGCGGAAGCAGAGCATGTCAGCAGATCTTTTGTCTATTTTCCACAAAATCAGCCGTGATAATATATCTAAAACAGCAAAAATGCAAATACCCTATTGCCAAAAAAAGAAATAGGTTATATACTTAACCCAAGTTAATGGAAACGTTACCGATAACGATACCGACATCGTTGCCGAAACCGTTACCGAAATAGTTTCGATTAGCACAATAACCGTTGTCCGAAATGTATCGGGACATTTTTTCCGGGCAGAGTAGGAAAACAGTTACAAATTAATTCATTTATTTGAAAGGGAGAGGAAAATATGAAAAAGAAACTTGTAAGCGCATTACTTTGTGTAGCAATGGTTTCCACGATGCTGGCAGGCTGTGGTTCCGACGACGGCAGCACGACAACGACGGACAGCAGCACAACGACGGCAACTGACGAGGCAGCACCTGCGGATGACGGAGCAGCTGAGGAAGAGGCAGCACCTGCAGCAAGCGGAGACGGTTCCGTATACTTACTGAACTTTAAACCCGAGACAGACACTGCATGGCAGGATCTTGCAGCAGCATATACAAGCCAGACAGGCGTAGAGGTTATGGTTGTGACGGCAGCAGACGGACAGTATAAGACAACACTGCAGTCCGAACTTGCGAAGTCCGAGGCACCTACGATCTTCAACATCGGCAGCGCTTCTGACTGTGCAGAGTATGAGAGCTATATTTACGATCTGAAGGACAGCGCGCTGTACAGCCACCTGACAGACAAGTCCCTGGCAATCGAGTACAACGACATGGTTGCAGCGATCGCTAACTGCTATGAGTGCTACGGTATCATCTACAACAAGACGATCCTGGAAGGCTACTGCGGTATGGAAGGTGCAGTTGTTGCTTCCGTAGACGAGATCAACAACTTCGAAACACTGAACGCTGTAGCAACAGATATTAACAGCCGTGTAGACGAGATCAACGACGCGCTGGGAACAAATCTGACAGGCGCTTTTGCTTCCGCAGGCTTAGACAGCGGTTCTAACTGGAGATTCTCCGGCCACCTTGCAGGTGTTGCACTGTACTATGAGTTCAAGGATGCAGGCTGCGATCTGACAGCAGGTCAGGGAACAGTAACCGGCAAGTATCTTGACAACTTCAAGAATGTCTGGGATATGTACGTAAATACATCTTCCGCGGACAAGGCTACTCTGGATTCCGGTTCTTACAACGCAGAGCAGGAACTCGGCTTAGGTGAGGCGGTATTCTATCAGAACGGTGACTGGGAGTACGCAGCATTCGCACCTGACAATGAGAACGGTTACACAGTTACGACAGACGATCTGTCCATGATGCCGATCTACTTCGGTGTTGACGACGCAAACGAAGGTCTTGCAGTTGGTACCGAGAACCACTGGGCAGTAAACGCACAGGCTTCTCAGGCTAACATCGACGCAACACTTGCATTCTTAGAGTGGGTTATCACCTCCGACGAAGGTCGTGACGCGATCACCAATAAGATGGGTCTGACAGCTCCGTTTGACACATTTACAGATGAGTATACTTCCAACAACGGTTTTGCGGCAATGGCTAACGAGTACGCTGCACAGGGTAAGACATCCGTAGCATGGAGCTTCAACGCAACTCCTTCCGTAGACGACTGGAGAGCAGACTTCGTAGCACCTCTTACAGAGTACACAGCGAGAGGCGGCTCATGGGATGATGTGAAGACAGCATTCGTTGATCAGTGGAAATATTACTGGGATCTGTCTCACGAAGAATAAATCCTGCGATAGACAGGCGCTTCCGCATAATAAATATCGTGCGGGAGGCTGTACATAAAATGTAATATGCAGTATTATAGAGGGGTAAGTAAACAGTACTTGCCCCTTTTATAAAAAGTAAATTTGTGCCGCAATCGAATATGCGGTGGAATTTCTGCGAATGTTGTTCAAAAGTAATACATAGAGAAAGGTTGATATTATGGAGAAAGCAATTAAACGATACTTCCCATTATTTGCACTGCCGACCCTCATTGCTTTTATGATCGGGTTTATTGTTCCGTTTGCATACGGAATCTTCTTATCTTTCTGTAAATTCACAACAGTTGTGGACTGGAAATGGGTCGGGATTCAGAATTATACAAGAATATTTATGGTGAATGGTAAGCTGGATACATCTTTCCTGCATTCCATATGGTATACGGCGCTGTTTACGGTCGTATCGGTACTCGTGATCAATGTGGTTGCATTTGGGATCGGTATGATGCTCACAAAGGGAATCAAGGGAACCAATCTGTTCCGTACGGCATTTTTCCTGCCGAACTTAATCGGCGGTATCGTGCTCAGTTATATCTGGCTGATGATTTTCAATGCGGTATTGCAGAATTTTTCCAAGACGATCGTGTATTCCCAGTGGTATGCGTTCTGGGGACTGGTTATTGTCGTATGCTGGCAGCAGATCGGTTATATGATGATCATATATATCGCCGGCATTCAGAACATACCGGGAGAACTGATCGAGGCGGCCAAGATCGATGGTGCGAACGCATGGCAGATGCTTCGCAATGTAACGCTTCCTATGTTAATGCCTACGATCACGATCTGTACTTTCTTGACTTTGACGAACGGTTTCAAGCTGTTTGACCAGAACCTGGCGCTGACCGGCGGTAATCCGGGCAAAATGTCACAGCTGCTGGCACTTAACATATACGATACGATGTACGGTACGACAGGATGGCAGGGCGTTGGTCAGGCCAAGGCGGTTATCTTCTTCATTCTGGTGGCAATTATCGCACTTGTACAGAATAAATTAACGACGAGTAAGGAGGTTGTGGACTAATGGCTAAGGACAAAGAGCAGGTCAGTGCAGTCAGAAGAGCAAGGCACGGCGGTATTCTTTCCGTTTTGTTTGCCGTAATCAGTATTCTGTGGATATCTCCGATGCTGATCGTATTTCTGAACTCTTTTAAGAGAAAAGCATTTATTTTCCGTTATCCGTTCGGTTTCAGTTCCAAGCCCCTCTCGGACGGATGGGATAAGTTTATGGCGGGTGCGAAGCAGATCTTCTGCGGAATGCTCAATTACAAGAACGGTCTGAAGACGACGAAATTTTTCTCCTGTTTTGGCAATTCGTTGTTTATCACGGTATTTTCGGTGATGGCGATCATCCTGTGCTGTTCCATGTGTGCATGGTATATTGTCAGAGTACATTCCGTTTTTTCCAAATTTATGTACACGATGTGTCTGTTCTCCATGATCGTACCGTTCCAGATGGTTATGTTTACGCTGTCTAAGTTCGCGAACATGCTGCACCTGTCCAATCCGGCCGGCATTATTATTGTCTATCTGGGATTCGGCGCGGGACTGGCGGTATTTATGTTTACGGGATTTGTAAAAGGGATTTCCATAGAAATAGAAGAAGCGGCCATGATCGACGGGTGCAATCCGATCCAGACATTCTTCCTGGTGGTGTTTCCGATTCTGAAACCCACGGTCGTTACGGTTGCGATCTTACAGGCAATGTGGATCTGGAACGACTATCTGCTGCCCAGCCTGGTACTTAACATTAACAGATATAAAACCATTCCGATCGCGGTGCAGTATCTGAAGCAGAGCCACGGACAGATCGACTGGGGCGCTATGATGGCGGTACTCGTACTGGCGATCCTGCCGATCGTGGTCTTCTATATTGCATGCCAGAAGTATATCATCGAAGGTGTGCTTGCAGGAGCGGTAAAAGGCTAGAAAGCGAGAGGGGTTCGATGATTCCACGGATGATTAGCGTGACGGCCGGGCTGTTACGCTAATTAATTGTAACAGTTCATCCAGCGCCATTCGCAGCTGACTTTGCACTTAAAAAGGCGCTCCGCTCATAGCTGAGCAGATGTACACATTCATGCAGGCATGGTTCGTCCATCTTATCAGCTATGGCTGAATTGTTACAATCAAGTTGTCTGAAAAGTTCTTGCCTGATCGTAAGGCAAAGTGTAAAATAAAAGAGTAAATTACCAAATTATACAATTAAAACATTATGTAAACAAATATGGGCGAAAGGATTTTGGAAATATGAGAAAAAGCGGGATTTTATTGCCTGTATCTTCTATTCCGTCGAAGTACGGAATCGGTACTTTTTCTAAACAGGCATATACATTTATCGATTCATTAGAGAAAGCAGGGCAGTCGTACTGGCAGATCCTGCCGCTTGGACCGACAGGTTACGGAGATTCTCCGTACCAGTCTTTTTCGACTTTTGCGGGGAATCCTTACTATATTGATCTGGAGGCATTGATTGCGGACGGCTATCTGACCGAAGAGGACTGTGACCAGTGCGATTTCGGAGATAATGCTGAATATATTGATTATGAGAAGATATTTCTTTCCAGATTTGAGGTGCTTAAGACCGCCTTTCTCAACAGCCGGATCGAAGAGGATGCGGACTTTGTGAAATATGTGCAGGACAACAGTTACTGGCTGGATGACTATGCACTCTATATGGCTGTGAAGAACTCTTTTGACGGAAAGAGCTGGAGCGAGTGGGACGAGGATATCAAACTGCGCAAGAGCGCGGCGATGGAGCGTTACCGTGAGAAATATGCAGAAGAAGTTGTATTTTATCAGTTCCAGCAATACCTGTTTGCGAAGCAGTGGTTCGCGTTAAAAGAATATGCGAACGAAAGAAATATACAGATCATCGGCGATATTCCGATTTATGTGGCTTTTGACAGCGCAGACACGTGGGCGAATCCGGAGTTATTCCAACTGGATGATACGCTGACGCCGCTGGCGGTGGCCGGATGTCCGCCGGATGCTTTCTCGGCAACGGGACAGTTGTGGGGGAATCCGCTGTACCGCTGGGATTACCACAAAGAGACGGGATATGCATGGTGGATGAAGCGGATCGCTTACTGTTATGAACTCTATGACGTGGTGCGCATAGATCATTTCCGCGGGTTCGACGAGTATTATTCGATTCCGTACGGAGATGCGACGGCAGAGTTCGGACACTGGGAGAAGGGTCCCGGCTATGAGATCTTTAAGACAATGAAAGCCGAATTGGGTGAAAAAGCCGTGATTGCAGAGGATCTCGGGTTTTTGACCAAATCAGTCATTAAATTGGTGAAGAAAACAGGCTATCCGGGCATGAAGATTTTACAGTTTGCTTTCGACTCCAGAGAAGAGAGTGATTATCTGCCGCATAATTATACGGCGAACAGTATTGTATATACGGGAACGCATGATAACGATACGACGCTGGGCTGGTATGGACAGCTTAACCGCAGGGATAAGGCGTTTGCCAAGAAATATCTGAACGTGCGGTCCGGCAAAGATGTTCAGTGGGAGTTCATCAGAGCAGCAATGGCAAGCGTGTCCGATACATGTATCATTCCGATGCAGGACTATCTGGGACTTGGCGCGGAGGCAAGGATCAACATTCCGTCTACACTGGGGACGAACTGGAAATGGAGAATGCTGCCGGGACAGTTCACGGATGAACTGGCGGAGCGGATTCTTGATATGACGAAGTTGTACGGCAGAGTACGAAAATAAGAATGACAATCAGCAGGAAAATCTGACGTAAACGCTGGCAGTCTTGTTATCAAGCTGTCAGCGTCTGTATGTGCCTTTGCGAATGGTGCGGGCTGTACGCTGTAACGTATATGGAGACAGAAGGGAACGGATATGGCAGAGACAACAATTAAGGATATTGCGAAGCAGTGCGGCGTGGGGATCAGTACAGTGTCGCGGGCGATCAATAATCATCCGGATATTAACCCGGCAACCCGCAAGATGATCATGCAGGTGATAGAAGAGACCGGATTTATTCCGAATAACAGTGCAAGAAATCTGAAAAGAACGGATGCAAAATGTATCGCCGTACTCGTCAAAGGTATCACGAACCCTTTTTTCAGCAGTATGATCCAGATTATAGAAGAAGAGACGCAGCGGAACCGGTACGCACTGGTACTGCGGCATGTAGAGGCACACGAGGATGAGGTGGATGTGGCGCTGGAACTGGAGAAGGAAAAGAGACTCCGCGGGATTGTATTTCTGGGAGGCCGGTTTATCCACTCGGAAGAAAAACTCGGGAAGCTGAATGTGCCTTTCATCTTCAGTACGATCGGCGTAGATCTCTCTGACCGGATCGGCCGGGTTACGTTCTCGAACATTACGGTGGACGATGAACTGGAAAGTAAGAGAATGACAGAGTATCTGCTTAGTCTGGGACACAGGAGAATCGCGTTTATCACCGAGCGTCCGGAAGAGGCGATCGGGCAGCGCCGTATCAATGGCTATCGGGAGGCCTATGCAGAGCGTGGTATAGCGGTGCAGGAGGAATTAATCTGTTATGTACAGGAAGAGATTGACCATTTTTCCATGGAAAACGGTTATGTGACGGCGAGAAAGCTGCTGGAATCCGAAACGGAAGTGACAGCGGTCTATGCGGCGTCGGACTCGCTGGCAATCGGCGCCTGCAGAGCCGTTCTGGAGGCGGGCAAGCGGATTCCGGAAGATATCTCCGTAGCAGGATACGACGGCATTGCGTTAGGGGAATATTATAACCCGAAGCTGACTACGATCAAACAGCCCGTGGAGGAGATGGCGAAAAAGACGATCCGTCTGCTGCTGGACGTGATCGGCGGGCGGCAGGAGCATCAGCAGATCATATTCCCCGCGGAGCTGGTGGTGAGAGAGTCTACGGCGGCGGTGAAGGACGTGTAGAGTCAGAATGTCCGCCGGCTCAGGTTGGAATTATGGTAGGACGGATCATGGGTCACGTCCTGATCAAACCAGTCAAGAGGAACGAATGCATTTGCCGTCTCCTCTGAAGGAAACTCTACCTCGGCAATTACTAAAGGTGCAAAAGGTTCGTCAAAAATATCCAATTCTACGCATAGACTGATCTGGTTAACATTTTCTTTGTAGTCTGACACAAATGTCGGATGTTCAATCGGTATGACATACCGTTTCTTGGAAATTATATTTCCGTCGGCTTTATCACGCAGATGATAATAAGAAAGTTCATTCAGCGGGAGATTATATTCTTCCCGTGCCATCAGTCCCTGTCCCTTATAAGTGAGATAGTAGTCGTTGTCCTGTCTGCGAATTCTGACAACAGGGTCAGTGTTTAAATAGGCCTGCTCAATGATGCGACAAGGGTATTGACTCAGAGAGTCAGGAAGTTTCTTTACTGTGAATTTGCGTTCGATTTCCATAGTGCCTCCTTATTGTGGAAGGTGTAAAGCGGTCAGTTATGTTGCATACTTCTATTATAAAGGGATTTTGCGGCGGTGTAAAGCCTTGCTTTGCTGCCAAATAATATAAGAAAATACGATAAAACGTCACGTTGGATTTTACAGCAAACGGATGCGGCGGATATGACTTTCACAAGCCGCACAGAGCAGACATAAAAGAGGTAATGAAAGATGATGTTGTGCCGGTTTGTGCCTGCTGCGAGATTCTTGTTGAAACAAAGGCGGTGTGGTAGAATGATCTTAAGTGCGGCAGGAGCCTGTCCGCCGTGGTGGAAAGTGGAGAAGACGGATGAACGATTACGAAACCATCATAAAATTAAAAGACAATATCAATGCCTTTTTTATCGGAAAAGAAGAAGTTGTAGAGAATCTGTTAGTCTGTCTGCTGGCAGGAGGACACGTGCTGCTGGAAGATGTTCCGGGAGTCGGGAAGACGACGCTCGCGGCTCTGCTGGCGAGGAGTATCGCCTGCAGCTTCGGCAGAATCCAGTTTACGCCGGACACACTGCCGGGTGATATCGCCGGCGTTTCGGTATATAATATGAAAACGGGTGAATTTGAATATCGGGAAGGTGCGGCGATGCACCAGATCCTGCTGGCGGATGAGATCAACAGAACTTCGCCCAAGACACAGGCGAGTCTGCTGGAGGCAATGGCGGAAGAGCAGGTGACCGTGGACGGGACCGTGCATGTGCTGCCGAAGCCGTTCATGGTAATCGCCACGCAGAACCCGGTGGAATTTTTAGGAACCTATCCGCTGCCGGAGGCGCAGATGGACCGTTTTATGATGCGGCTTTCCATTGGCTATCCGGCAAGAGAGCAGGAGATCGAACTGGCGGCGCAGGTTCTGGGCGGGAAAGCGCCGGAGCATGCAGAGGCGGTATGCACGGCGGAAGATATTCTTCGCTTGAAGGAAGCCATGCTGCAGATCACTGTCGGCAGACCGATTCTTGGTTATATAGAAGACATGATTGAGATGAGCAGGCAGGAAGAGCGCTTTGTCCTTGGGGCGAGCACACGTGCCATGCTGGCGCTTGTGCGTGCCTCGCAAGGGAAAGCGTTTATGAAAGGCAGGGATTATGTAAAGCCGGATGATGTCAGGGATGTTGCCATGCATGTGCTTTTACACAGGCTGGTGCTTTCTTCGGATGCGAGAATACGAAAAGAAGATGCGGCATCTATTTTAAAGGGTATTATACTGAAGACAAGGATTCCGGTTTAGGGGGAAATGCGGCAGGTTTGAAAGTAAACTTTCAAAATTTGACTGGTATGTGCACGAAAGCGTACAAGGGGTATAGAGATGAAGATGCGCAGGTGGGTTTTGTTTGCGTTGTGGGTTCTTTCATTGGCGGCGATCAGTTACTATGGCGGCACGGTCAGCTACGGTTTCTTTTTCGGGGTGACGATGCTGCCGTTTCTATCATGGATCTATTTATTTTTGGTCTATTGCAGGTTCAGAATCTATCAGGAAACAGAAAGCAGAAATATGGTATGCGGCAATGCTGTTCCGTATTATTTTGTACTGCAGAATGATGATTTCTTTGCTTTTTCCAGTGTCAGCGTCAGAGTGTTTTCTTCTTTTTCCTATGTGGAACAGATACCGGACGGTATTGAGTATGAACTGCTGCCGGGGGATAAACTTACCTACAGGACCCGGCTTATCTGTAAATACCGGGGTGAGTATGAGATCGGTGTCAAGAAAATTGTCATCACCGATTTCCTGCGCCTTTTTCAGCTCTCTTACACGCCGGCGTCTCCGATCAAGGCTTTGGTCAAACCGAAAATCGTGCGAGTGGAAGAACTGCGCAGCATTATGGACATAACGGCCCTTCTGCAAAATCAGGCACAGAACCTGCAGACGGAGATGGACGTTCCGGTCAGGGAGTACGTGCAGGGGGATGACCTGCGCCTCATTCACTGGAAAGCGACGGCACAGGAGCAGAAATTGAAAGTCAGAACCCGGATCGGGGAACAGAAACAAGGCATTGCCGTGATTTGCGATACGAAGCGTTACAGCAGCGATAACAGAGTATATCTGCCGCTGGAGAACAAGATGCTGGAAACCCTGATTGCGCTCGGTGTTTTCTTTGCCGGGAAAAACACTTCTTTTACGGCGTATTACGGGCAGAGAGGCGTGATGCAGAGTCATGTGGACAATATAGGGGATTTTGAAGAATTTTATTTAAAGACCTCGGAAATCATTTTTGACAGGGAGGAAGAGGTCGGGGAAACTCTGGCTGAGGCTATGGCAAAAGGGGCGATCCGGAACAGTAAAGTTGTCTTTGTCATATTGCACAGATGGGAGGAAAGCGTTGCCCGGATGACGGAGGAACTGGCGGCTGGCGGGATGATCGTGGTGGTTTATCTCGTTACGGGGAAAGACGTGCAGGAGCATGTAAAGCAGAGCAGTCTGCGCCGGAGGATTATTGCCGTGCCCATAGAAGGGGAGCTGGAGGGAATCTTATGAAGGAGAGGATACTGCAGATCAGGGCACAGGACATCTATCGGTTCGTGCAGGCGGCGCTTCTGATATGCATTGTGCTTCCGGACGCAGGGGAAGTGATCGGCGTCAGAGACAGGAAAGCGGTACATTATCTGATTGCGCTCGCAGTGCTTGCCGTGATGTCCGGTATGCAGAGGATGAAGGGAAGAGTCCGCATCGCTGTGATTTTGTGTCCGGTCGTTACTGCGTGTATGGTATTCGGGATCAGGAATTGTGTCCTGTTTATGCGGTCTTATGCCGGCTGGCTGACAGGTGCGGATACGTGGGAGCCTGCATGGACGGCGGGCTATGAGACGATGCAGATCATAGCCGTCTCCATCTGCTGCTATCTTGTGCAGTGTATTCTGGAAAAATATTTTGTGCTGAAAATCGCAGCGCTGTGTGTGGTGGTGTGTGCGCTGACATATTGTATGATAACGGAAAGACCGGCAGCGCATACGGCGGTGGTCTGCAGTCTGTCCTATATTATGGTGACCGGCGGCGAATGGATCGAGTGGTGCTGGGAGAAGGACCGGAAGAAGGACCGGAAGGCATATATGTTCTGGCTTATGCCGTTTGTAGCGGTTTATCTGCTTGTGATGCTGTGGCTGCCTGCGCCTGCGCAACCGTTTAGATGGCAGTTTGCCAGAAACGCTTTCCGGCAGGTAAAGGAATCGGTTATTGTACTGACGCAGAATATCGTGCGCGGCGGGGCGGAGAATTTTGATACGGCACTCAGTGGTTTCTCCGAAGACGGAGGTATCCGGGGCAGTCTGGAAGACGATCACCGCCCGGTTATGATCGTACAGGGGGAAAAGGATCTTGCGGGGAATGTCTATCTGGCGGGCAAAGCCTATGATGCCTTTGACGGCAGGCAGTGGTACCGGAGGGATGAGGGTACGACGCAGGAAGTCTTTCTTGACACGATCCGGACACGCTATGCGGCTGAGTTATTCGAGGGAAGATATCTGCAAGACTGTATGGCGCTGACGACGCTGCGCATCCGATATCAATATTTTAATTCCGCGTATGTATTTGTGCCGCTTAAGACGCAGAGACTCACGGAGCACAACAGGGATCTGTCTTTTATCCCGGCGGGAGGAAGCCTCTTTTTTGCGGATGCAGATCACCAGAAACCGCATAAGAGGGGTTATGGTACGGAGTACGGGGTGGCTTTCTATCAGTTGAACGCCGGATCTGAAGCGTTTGAGAATTTTCTGATATCGATGGATGATGAGGACGTGCAGTCGGATACTGTTCTGAAAACGATCCTGCAGGCATGCCCTAACGGGACGGGAATCGCCCTGACGGAAGCGGATCTGCGCGGCTATACCCGGCAGGTGAGGGAGATTTATGCAGGAGATGTGGTCCTGTCAGATGAAGCGAGGGCGTATATTGATGAAATAACCGGCTTTTCGCAGAATGATATAGAAAAACTGCGCGCGATAGAAGCCGGGCTGAATGCGTACACTTATACCAGATCCCCGGGGAGACTGCCGGACAGTGTGGAAGATCCGGGCGGTTTTCTGGATTATTTTCTGCTGGAGAGCCGGGAAGGATATTGTACCCATTTCGCGACGGCGTTTGCATTGCTTGCGAGAGCCGAAGGGTTGCCGTCGAGATATGTACAGGGTTTCTGTGTTCCGGTAGAGCCGGGAAAAGAAACGGTGGTTTACAGCGATATGGCGCATTCGTGGCCGGAAGTCTATATAGACGGCATAGGATGGATTCCGTTCGAGCCGACGCCGGGATACGGCAGACTGCGATATACTTCATGGGAGACAGGGTGGAAATATGAACCGTCGTATGCTGTGCCGGAGGATGATCATGCAGAATACGGGGCGGCGGATGATTCTGATCTCTCGTTCGAGGCAGCGGAAGAAAATATGGCGGAGAGAGCGCGCAGTGTCCGAGGCGGCTTGAAAAAAGCGGTAAGCGCCGCGCTGGTATTTGCGGCGGCCGGACTGCTGTTTGCCATGTTTGAGCTGGTGATCAGAAAGAAACGTTATCAAAAAATGAACCTGACAGAGAAATTCAATAAGAAAGTCAGGGACAACCTGCGGATTCTGGCCTGGCTTGGCCTGCGCAGAGGGGAAGCGGAGACTTTACAGGAATTTGGGAGGCGCATTGCACAAGAGTTAGTCCTTTCGGAAAATCAGCCGGCGTTCCTGGAAACGTATGAGGCGCTTATATACGGAGAAAAGAGTGTGGACGAGGCGGATGTGAAGGAGGCAGAATGTGAAGAGAAGCAGTTTCTTGCCATATTGAAGGAAAAGAAAAAGAAAACCTATTTTTATTATTGTGTCAGAGTTTATTTTGATTGATAACAAATTTGAGTTTCTCCGTTTTTATGTATTCAATTCTTGGTGTAGGGGAAATGGACGGGAAAGCAATAGCCGACATGTAATGGCGGCATTAATCTGGAGAATATTTGTCAGGGTTACTGCAACAGACTGGTTTTTCAAAGTAAGTGTAACAGGGTGTTGCATTTAACTTGAAAATGCCCTCATTTTCACCTATTCAAAATATTTAATTGACTGTGTGACAATATTATCATATATTAATATTATTAAGAATATTGGCGCAACATATTAATGTGCATCATAATAGGAGGTGGATTATGAGAGGAGCAAATGGCACTTCTTCGGATCTGTTGCGCAATGCGGGATTGGCAGCACAAATGCTGGATCATGAGAACAAAAGAGATGAAGCCGCACCTTCCGCAGGGAAGCGCAAAGCCGCATATATTCTGATGACGGTTATCATTTTTTTCCTGATTTTCGTTGCGGTGTTATTTATTACGTAATATGTTATTGAATGAAAAATATTCTTCCTTTCGATTTAGTAAAAAAGGAGGAATATTTTTTATATAATTTCTTTGAGTTTCCTCATTTTTAAATTACAAAAGCCTCGCGATTTTCTGTTTTAAAGTGCTCAAACAGATTTAATTGTTGTGATTTGAACTAGTTAAGAAGGGATTGCTATGCAATTCGGTGTATGATAAAATTTAGTGTGATAAAGCGAATAAGCGCGTTGCTGACTGGTGAAACTTTATCGCGCGGTAATCAGTCTGCAGCTGCAGAATTATGGACGAAACAAAGGAAAGGGGAAAGATCATGAGTAAAGCGGCAGTTTTTTTCGGAACAGGATATGAGGAGATCGAAGCACTGACAGTTGTGGATATTCTGCGCAGGGCGGGGATCGAGACGCTTATGGTGTCAGCCATGGACCAGCGCCATGTGGAAGGCTCTCATAATATTATGGTAGAGATGGAGATGTTAGTCAGAGAGGTGGATTTCGAGCAGGTTGACGTGATCGTGCTGCCGGGCGGTACGCAGGGCACGAAGAATCTGGAGGCATGTGAGGAGCTGATGGCGCAGGTGGATGATTTTATAGCAAAGGGCAAGCTTGTGGCGGCGATCTGTGCGGCGCCGAGTATCTTGGGACACAGAGGACATCTGAAAGGAAAGAGGGCTTGCGCGTATCCGACCATGGAGGATCAGCTCACTGGCGCGCAGGTGCTTAAACAGTCCGCAGTGATCGACGGCAACATTATCACGGGCCGCGGCATGGGTGCTTCGATCCCGTTCGGACTGGCGATCCTGGAGAAGCTGCAGGGCAGGGAAGCAGCAGAGAAGATGGCGGAGACGATCGTTTATACTTTGTAGGATTAAGGTGTCAGAAGTGGTCTTTTCAATTTGTACGAAGCACCTTTTGACACCTTAATTATTTTGGAAATAAAAGCAACAAAATATATAAAAACAGTGGAAAAACTTACCATAATATTTTCATTTTATCCGAACATACTAACATCAAGATAAGCGATAAAGTGAGCGCTTTCACAGACGACAGGATCCGTTTACGGATTGCCGGCTTGTAAGAACACAGTTCTGACATCAGGCAGCCTCCTCTGAGATAAGCGCATAACGGCAGCGCTTATCTCAATAATATAGATAACAGAATGAGATCATGTAAATGAATCATTCAAACGTATTTCGGAGGTGAAAGAAATGGCAAGCAACAAGACGAATAGAGTAGAAGTTCCTGAAGCTAAGGCAGCAATGGATCGTTTCAAGACTGAGGTTGCATCTGAGTTAGGTGTGAACCTGAAGGAAGGTTACAACGGTGACCTCACATCCAAAGAGGCCGGTTCTATCGGTGGCGAGATGGTTCGTAGAATGATCAAGAGCCAGGAAGAGCAGATGAAATAAGCTAAGAACAGTTAAAAAGAATGACCCGTCTGAAATTTCAGGCGGGTTGTTTTTTGCTGTAAAATACAGTATACTGTGCGGGTATGGTCATTTGGACTTATGTGACACTGCGGATTCCGGCATAAATACTAATTTTAAACCGATAAAAGAAATGGAGCATATATGATAAAAAGAAGAATAATTACATGGGTTGTGAGTCTGGCGATGACGGCGGCGCTTCTGGCGGGCTGTGGTGCGGGGACCGGGGAACCGGCAGAAGAGCAGTCTGCCGCGACCGCCGTCAGAGTCGGTTCTTTGAAGGGTCCCACTTCCATCGGGCTTATGCATCTGATGGACCGGGCAGCGAAGCAGGAGACAGCGGACTCATATACATTTACGATGGCGGCTGCGGCGGACGAACTGCTGGCGCAGGTCGTAGCAGGGGAACTGGACATCCTGCTGATTCCCGCGAACGTGGCGAGCATATTATATATGAAGACAGAGGGCGGTATTTCTGTAATTGATATTAATACATTGGGTGTTTTATATATGGTGTCCGGGGATACTGCCATAGAGGAGATGGAGGACCTGCGGGGCAGGACGATCTGTCTGACCGGCAAGGGAACGACGCCGGATTATGTGCTGCAATATCTTTTGCAGGAAAACGGTCTGACTACGGATGATGTGAAGCTGGAATATAAAACTGAGGCGGTTGAGGTGGCTGCCGTGCTGGCGGAGGCGCCGGAGACGATCGGCGTGCTGCCGCAGCCCTTCGTGACGGCGGCGTGTGCGCAGAATGAAGAGTTGTCGGTGGTGATGGATCTGACGAAACAGTGGGATGCCGTTCAGGAAAAATACGGAAGCACGCAGGATGGCATAAGGAGCCGGCTTGTGACCGGCGTGACGGTGGTGCGCAACGGATTTCTGGAGGAAAATAAGGAATCCGTGGACAGATTCCTGGAGGAGCATGAAGCCAGTGCGGCCTATGCCAACGAGCATGTGGAAGAGACCGCGGAGTTAGTCGCCGCGGCAGGTATTATCGAGAAAGCGCCGGTGGCGGCAAGGGCGATTCCCGCGTGCAATATCACTTATATTGACGGCAGGAATATGCAGGAGGCTCTGTCGGGGTATCTGTATGTGCTGTACGGGCAGGATGCGGCGTCTGTGGGCGGCGGACTGCCGGGGGAGGATTTCTATTATATCCGGTAAGGAAAGATTGTCGGGAAGATTCTTATTATATCCGTAAGGAGAGGCTGCCGTGAAGATTTCCATGATATCCGGCAGGAAAAAGGTGATTTGGGGCATGATGGTTGTTGGTTGACATAACATGGGGAAGCGGACGTGAGGCATAGAAGTACAAGAAAAGTAGTGATCATAATATTCTGGCTGCTCGTCTGGCAGGCGGCGGCAGCGGCGGTGGATAACAGGATTCTTCTCGTGGGACCGGTTCAGGTGCTTTACGCTTTCGCACAGAACATTATGCAGCCGGGGTTTCTAAGGACGGTCGGGTCTACTTTTGCAAGGATCGGGGCGGGTTTCTTCGCGGCGTTCGGGATCGGGCTGTTACTCGGTGCGCTGGGGTACTGCTTCCGGATCGTTCGGGAAGTGCTGGAGCCTTTGATTTGTGTACTCAAGTCTGTTCCGGTGGCATCTTTTGTCGTATTGCTGCTTATCTGGTTCGGTTCCGGCAGGCTGTCTTTCTGCATCAGTTTCCTGATTGTATTTCCGAATGTCTATGTGAACACCATAGCCGGACTCAAAAGCGCGGACGCCGGACTGCTGGAGATGGCACAGGTGTTTGGCATGAGCAGGCGGAACCGTTTCTTCTATATATATAGGCCGGCGCTTATGCCGTATCTCGACAGCTGTCTGAAGATTTCGCTCGGCATGAGCTGGAAATCCGGTGTGGCGGCGGAGGTGATCGGGCTGCCGGACCATTCGCTGGGAGAGCGGCTGTACATGGCGAAAATCTATCTGGATACGGCAGGCCTGTTTGCCTGGACACTGACGATCATTCTGATCAGTTTCCTGTTTGAAAAGGCGGTGCTGCGGCTGGTCAGGGCATATGGCGCGTGGAAGCCTTATCCGACGGGCCAGGCGGCGGGAAGCGTCCGGACGGCATGTGCCGGAAGAGGCGATGAGCCCGGGACGGTCACAATATCCGGACTCTGCAAGTCTTATGACGGCCGTCCGGTTCTGCGGGACTACAGTCTGACGATGGCAGCGGGACAGCGCTATGTGCTGATGGCGCCGTCCGGAGCCGGGAAAACAACGCTGCTGCGGATACTGGCCGGACTGGATCATGCAGATGCCGGACATATCACGGGTATGCCGGAGCGCGCCGGCATGGTTTTTCAGGAGGACAGGCTGTGCGGGGAATACGATGCGGTCTGTAACATCATGCTGGGGACTGCCGGCGCGGATGACAGGCAGGTCAGGCGTGAGGCTGCCGCGATCCTGCCGGAATCCTGTCTGGATCAGCCGGTCAGAGAGTTGAGCGGCGGTATGCGCAGACGGGTTGCACTGCTGCGGGCGGTGCTCTCAGACGCGGAACTGCTTATCCTGGACGAACCTTTCGCAGGTCTGGACGGGGAAAACCGTGCCCGCACGGCGGCATATCTGCTTGACCGGCTTAACGGACGGACACTGCTTGTCACGACGCATCAGGAGGAAGACGCGGTGTTGTTACAGGGGATCAGGGTGCCGCTTACATAGCTGGTTATCGCGTATAAACGTAAATTATAGTTTGTAAACGTTTTACTAGCATTTTATGTAAGTATGTGATATAATGCTTAGATGACTGTGACTGGAAACGGAAGCAGTGGTTTGATACGAACGAATGAGCGTGATAACACATGCTACAGATATAGTTGAAGGAGGAACCCATACAATGAGTTTACAGGTGGAAAAATTAGAAAAGAACATGGCGAAGCTAACTGTTGAAGTCGGCGCGGACGAACTGGAGAAGGCGATCGAGAAGGCATACCAGAAGCAAAAGAAGCAGATCAGCATCCCGGGCTTCCGCAAGGGCAAAGTGCCCAGACAGATGGTTGAGAAGATGTACGGCAAAGAAGTGTTTTATGAGGATGCGGCAAATGAACTGATTCCGGATGCATATGATAAAGCGCTGTCAGAGTGCGAGGAGGATATTGTATCTTCTCCGAAGATCGAAGTGACACAGATCGAGGCGGGCAAGCCTTTCATATTCACGGCTACGGTTGCGCTGAAGCCGGAAGTGAAGCTTGGCAAGTATAAAGGACTTAAGATCGACAAGATCGATGCGGAAGTGACAGAGGAAGAGATCGACGCAGAGATCAATAAAGAGCGCGAGAACAATGCGAGAAACATTACCGTTGAGGACAGGCCGGTCAAGGACGGCGATATGACGACGATTGATTTTGAGGGCTTTGTGGACGGCGTGCCGTTCGAAGGCGGCAAGGGTGAGAACTATCCGCTGACGATCGGTTCCGGCGCCTTTATTCCCGGCTTTGAGGAGCAGCTTGTAGGCGCCGAGGTCGGCAAGGAAGTGGAAGTGAACGTCACATTCCCTGAAGATTATCAGGCGGCGGAATTAAAAGGCAAGGCTGCCGTATTCAAATGTACGGTCAAGGAGATCAGAGAAAAAGAACTTCCGGAGCTGGATGATGAGTTTGCAAGTGAAGTGTCTGAGTTTGACACGCTTGCTGAGTATCGCGAGGATGTGAAGAAGAACCTGACCGAAAAGAAACAAAAAGACGCGAAGAATGCCAGAGAGGATGCGGCGATCAAAGCGGCGGTAGAAGTTGCCGAGATGGAGATCCCGGATGCGATGTTAGAGACACAGCAAAGACAGATGGTAGACGAGTTTGCACAGCGGATCACGATGCAGGGCCTTTCCATGGAGCAGTATTTCCAGTTTACAGGCACAAATTATCAGAAGATGGTAGAGCAGGTGAAGCCGCAGGCGTTAGAACGGATCAAATCCCGTCTGGTACTCGAGGCGATCGCGGCGGCTGAGAAGATTGAGGCAACCGAGGAAGACTACGAGAAAGAACTGGAAACCATGGCTGAAGTCTATCAGATGGAAGTGTCCAAGGTTAAAGAACTCATGGGCGAGAGAGAGAAGAAGAATATGATGCAGGATCTGGCGGTCAGAAAAGCGGCCGAGTTCGTAGCAGAGAATGCGAAAGAGAAATAAAAAGGCAGTACAGAAGACAATAACGCATTTTATATGAGGGGCAATCAGGGTATACTCGAAACAGAAACGGAGGAATCAGTATGGCATTAATACCTTATGTGATTGAACAGACTTCCAAGGGAGAACGCTCCTACGACATTTATTCAAGACTGTTAAAAGAGAGAATCATTTTTCTGGGGGAGGAAGTCAACGACGCTTCCGCCAGTGTGATCGTGGCGCAGATGTTATTCTTAGAGTCTGAGGACCCGGAGAAGGACATTCACCTGTATATTAACAGCCCGGGCGGCGTGATCACTGCAGGAATGGCGATTTATGACACGATGAATTTTATTAAATGCGATGTATCGACTGTATGTATCGGTATGGCGGCAAGCATGGGCGCATTCCTCCTGGCAGGCGGCGCGAAGGGTAAGCGGATGGCGCTTCCCAATGCGGAGATCATGATTCATCAGCCGGCGGGCGGCGCACAGGGACAGGCTACGGAGATCGAGATCACGGCGAAGCACATCCTTGCGACGAAAGAGAAGATGGCAAGGATCATGGCGGAAAATACCGGACAGGACTTCGAGGTGATTATGGCCGATACGGAGAGAGATAACTGGAAATCTGCCGAAGAAGCACTTGCATATGGTCTGATTGACCGTATTATCACCAATCATGCCAGTGCCATGTAGGTGGAGATGAAGATATTCTAAGGCGTCGGGAAGGCGCCGTCTAAGAATATCTATGTCATCTCCTGAAGAATCGTCTTTGACGATTCTTCATGTGTTTTTTAGTATGAGGAAAAGAAAGGCATGGAACATTAAAATGGCTGGAAAGAGTTCTGATGACAAAGTGAGGTGTTCTTTTTGCAATAAAACGCAGGATCAGGTGCGCAAGCTTATTGCCGGTCCCGCAGGCGTGTATATCTGCGATGAATGTGTGGATATCTGCGCAGACATTATTGAGGAAGAATATGAGGATGAGCCGGATGTAGAGGAGATGGAGATCAATCTCTTAAAACCGGTGGAAATCAAGAAATTCCTTGATGATTATGTGATCGGACAGGAGGAGGCCAAGAAGGTTCTGGCTGTTTCCGTGTATAATCATTATAAGCGCGTTATGGCTCCGCAGGAGGATGAAGACGGTGTGGAGCTGCAGAAGAGCAATATTATTATGGTCGGACCTACAGGCTCCGGTAAAACCTATCTTGCGCAGACACTGGCGAAGATCATTAACGTACCGTTTGCGATTGCTGACGCAACCACACTTACCGAGGCCGGTTATGTGGGCGAGGACGTGGAGAATATTCTGCTGAAACTGATTCAGGCGGCGGATTATGACATTGACCGGGCGCAGTACGGCATCATATATATTGATGAGATCGACAAGATTACGAAGAAAAGTGAAAATGTATCGATTACCAGAGACGTGTCCGGTGAGGGTGTGCAGCAGGCACTCCTGAAGATCATAGAGGGCACGGTGGCAAGTGTTCCGCCACAGGGCGGCAGGAAACACCCGCATCAGGAATTGATTCAGATCGATACCTCTAACATTCTCTTTATCTGCGGCGGAGCCTTCGACGGGCTGGAGAAGATCGTGGAGGAGCGTCTGGATCGCAATTCTATCGGCTTTAACGCGCAGATCAAGGAGAAGAGCAGCAAGGATATCGGTGCGGTGCTTAAGGAAGTGGCTCCGCAGGATCTGATGAAGTTCGGCCTTATTCCGGAGTTTATCGGGCGTGTGCCGATTACGATTACGCTGGATGGTCTGGATCAGGAAGCGTTGATCCGCATCTTAAGAGAGCCGAAGAACGCGCTGATCAAGCAGTATCAGAAGCTGTTTGAGTTCGATGAAGTCAGGCTGAGCGTGGAAGAGGATGCAATCAGGGAGATTGCGAGACTTGCTTACGAGCGTAAGACAGGCGCCAGAGGACTCCGCTCTATTATGGAGAGTGTCATGATGGATGTCATGTATGAGATCCCGTCGGACGATAATATAGCGGAGTGCGTATTGACGAAAGAAGCGGTGGACGGCAGGGAAAAGCCGCGCGTTACCTACCGGAACCGACTGCTGCAGGCAGAATAGAAGTATAATGTGACAGGAAAACAGAAAGCTGAACTGTTATACAGGAATGTTAAGAACGCCGCCGGAGTATCTCGGCGGCGTATGTTGTAGGGATAAAACATATGGGTTTCATAAACAGAAAAACACAGAGCAATGAAGAAAAACATAACATAGAAGCAGGTATATATGCCGGCATGACATCGCAGAATACGCTTCCGACGGTGGCATTGCGCGGGTTGACGATTCTGCCGGGGATGGTGATCCATTTTGACCTGAACCGGGAGAAGTCGATTACGGCGGTGGAGCAGGCGATGCTTGGTGACCAGAGACTGTTAGTCGTGACACAGAAGAATGCCGGGGAGGAAGAACCGGCATTTGCGGATATGTATGACGTGGGAACCGTATCAGTCATCAGACAGGTGACGAAACTGCCGGAGCACACGCTGCGCGTACTGGTAGAAGGGAAGTCGAGAGTCGTTCTGCACCGGTTTACGCGGGAGAGCGGCTACCTTATGACGGAAGTGTCGTATGAAGAAGATGATATGACAGATATATCGGAGGTTGAGGAAGAAACAATGACCAGAATGGTCAATGAGTCTCTTTCGGCATATTATACATGTTTTCCTAAGGTAGGAAAGGCGGTGGCGGATCAGATCGAGGACGGAATGCCGCTTGGCAGTCTCTTAGACTGTATTGCGATCAATATACCGCTTTCCGTGGCGGATAAGCAGGAGATTCTGGCGTCGCTGTCAGTGCGGAAACGTTTCGAGGCATTGACGGGGATACTTACGCGTGAGGTGGAGATCGTTCATATCAGAAACGAACTGGGGAAGAAGATCAGAGGCCGTATTGACAAGAACCAGAAGGACTATATCCTGCGGGAGCAGATGCAGTATATTAAGGAAGAACTGGGTGAGAACACGGTAGATTCCGATGTAGAGCAGTTTGAGAAAGCGGCGGCTGAACTGGTTGCATCGGAGGAAGTCAAAGAGAAGATCCGCAAGGAGATCATGCGGTATAAGAATGTGGCGGGCAGTCATTCGGAGGCGGCGGTAGAGCGGGCATATATTGAAACACTGCTGGAACTGCCGTGGGATAAGGCGTCGCAGGACAGCGAAGACCTGTCGCGCGCCGGGGAGATTCTGGATGCACAGCACTACGGACTGCAGAAGGTGAAAGAGCGTATACTGGAGTATCTGGCGGTACGGATTCTGACGGGAAAGGGACGCAGTCCGATCGTCTGTCTGGTAGGACCGCCGGGAACCGGCAAGACGTCCGTGGCGAGGAGCGTCGCGGAGGCGCTTGACAAGAAGTATGTTCGTATCTGTCTGGGCGGTGTCCGTGACGAGGCGGAGATCCGGGGACATCGCAAGACTTATGTGGGCGCCATGGCGGGACGGATCACGAACGCCGTCAGGCAGGCGGGCGTTAAGAATCCCCTGTTGCTGCTGGATGAGATCGATAAAGTGAGCAATGACTATAAGGGAGATCCGGCGGCGGCACTGCTGGAAGTTCTGGACGGTGAGCAGAACAATGCGTTCCGGGATCATTATGTGGAGATTCCGATCGACCTGTCGGAAGTCCTGTTTATTGCGACGGCGAACAGTACCGATACGATTCCGAAGCCGCTTCTGGACCGTATGGAACTGATTGAAGTAAACAGTTATACGGCAAATGAGAAGTTTCACATTGCCAGAGAACATCTTGTGCGCAAACAGCTTGAGAAGAACGGACTTGAGGCAGAAAAACTTGAGTTTACGGATGACGCGCTGCATGATATGATACGTTTATATACGAGGGAGGCGGGCGTGCGCGGTCTGGAGCGTCAGATTGCGACGGTATGCCGTAAAGCGGCAAGACAGATACTGGAAGCAAGGCAGAAGGCGGTGCAGGAGAGTGCCGGGATGACAGAAGATGCCCGGTGCGTGGAAGCGCAGGCTGCTGCAGGAGAATGTATAACTGTTACCGGAAGTGATCTGGAACGGTATCTGGGAAAGCCTAAGTATATGCAGGATAAGATCGCGGACAGGGACGAGGTCGGAATCGTGCGCGGACTCGCATGGACCAGTGCGGGCGGCGACACTTTGCAGATAGAAGTCAATATCATGCCGGGTGAGGGAGAAGTTGACTATACCGGTCAGATGGGTGATGTCATGAAGGAATCGGCCCGGATCGCCATGAGTTATGTGCGGTCGGTCAGCAGGCGTTATCAGGTTCCCGAGACGATGTATACAGAAAATGATTTCCATATTCATATCCCGGAAGGCGCCGTGCCCAAGGACGGACCGTCCGCCGGCATCACCATGGCAACGGCGATTCTCTCAGCGGTGACAGGGATTCCGGTGCGCGCGGATGTGGCGATGACCGGTGAAGTCACTCTAAGGGGACGGGTGCTGCCGATCGGCGGATTGAAAGAGAAGATCCTGGCGGCCAGGATGGCGGAAGTCAGGACGGTTCTGGTGCCGGAGGAGAATGCCAAAGATATCGCAGAACTGGATGCGGAGATCACGGACGGTCTGGAGATCCATATGGTGGGACATATGGAGCAGGTTGCGGAGTATGCGCTCCGGAATGGAGAGTAGTGTGAAAAATCACACTGATGTGCTGATTTCTCACACGCAAATTTGTGCCGGAGCGCCACAAATTTGTTTGATGGCAGACGCAAATTTGATATTTGCGTCGCCCCGTCGCGTAAACGCTCCGGAATGGAGAGTAATATGATTATCAAGAATGTTAATTTGGAGACGGTGTGCGGCATCACAAGCAGGCTGCCGGACAATAAACTGCCGGAGATCGCCTTTGCAGGCAAGAGCAACGTGGGGAAATCCTCGCTGATCAACGGGCTGATGAACCGGAAGTCTCTGGCGCGTACCAGCTCTCAGCCTGGCAAGACCCAGACGATCAACTATTATAATATCAATGATCAGCTGTATTTCGTCGATCTTCCGGGATACGGGTATGCGACCGCGAACGAGAAGGTGAAGGCGCAGTGGGGTAAAATGATTGAAGATTACCTGCATAAGTCGAAGCAGATCCGGGCGGTATTCTTACTGGTTGATATCAGACATGCGCCGTCGGAGAACGACAGGATCATGTATGACTGGATATCGGACAGAGGGTATAAACCGATTATTATTGCGACGAAACTGGATAAGATCAAGCGGAGTCAGGTGGCAAAACAGACGAAACTTATATGTGACACGCTTGGCGTAGCAGATGACACAATTGTCATACCATATTCCGCACTGTCGAAACAGGGCAGAGAGGAAATCTATGAATTGTTGGACAGAATATTGGGTGAGGAAAATATATGAAGCAATCGCTGAAAACCTATATTAAAGTAATTTTAAACTTGTTGACTGCACTGGTCATACTTCTGCTGTGCATTTTTTTACTGCCGAGATGTATTATTTTCTTTATGCCTTTTATCATCGGCTGGATCATCTCGCTGATCGCCTCGCCGGTGGTCCGGTTTTTCGAGGAAAAGCTGAAGGTAAGGCGTAAAGGTGCATCGGTAATTGTGATTGTCGCGGTACTGGCAGGCGTGATTCTGTTAGTCTACGCCGTTGGCTCCAAGCTGGTGCGGGAGGGCATCAATTTCGTCAATGAACTGCCGGCGATGTGGGAGAGCATTATGGCGGAATTTGATCAGGTAGGCAGGAATCTGCAGGGCGTATACAGCAGACTGCCGGCAGATGTGCAAAGTACGCTGGATAACCTGGGCGACAGTCTGGGAGAATACTTCGGCGGTTTCATGGAAGGTGCGGGAACGCCGACTTTCCAGGCGGTGGGAAATGTGGCGAAGCAGCTTCCGGATATTTTCCTGGGCGTGGTTATGTGCGTTCTGTCAGCATACTTTTTCGTGGCGGATAAGAGTTATATGTCGGATATGGTGAAGAAATATGTGCCGGATTCCATAAGATACCGCTTTAATCTGATTCGCAGGAGCCTCCGTAACGCGGTGGGCGGTTATTTCAAGGCGCAGTTCAAGATCGAGTGCTGGGTGTATGTGCTGCTGGTGATCGGACTCCTGGCGCTGCACGTGCGCTACGCATTCCTGGTGGCGCTCGGAATTGCTTTTCTGGATTTCCTGCCGGTGTTTGGAACCGGTACGGTCATGATTCCGTGGGCGGTCATTGAGATACTGAATAAAGATTACAAGATGGCGGTGGGACTGCTTATCATCTGGTGCGTCGGTCAGCTTGTCCGGCAGATGATCCAGCCCAAGATCGTCGGGGATTCCATGGGGATGGATGCGATTCCGACATTGTTTCTGCTGTTTATAGGATATAAGCTGGCGGGCGTAGCGGGTATGATCTTTGCGGTGCCGATCGGAATCATCGTCGTCAATCTGTACGAGGAGGGCGTGTTCGACACTACGAAACAGAGCATAGAGATATTGGCCGCAGGCTTTAATAAATTCCGCAGGATTCGTCCGGAGGATACGGCGATCGTCGAGGCTTATGAGCGAGAAGTGGCGAAGACGTATCAGCAGGAAATGCAGTCGGCCGAGGAGCAGGAGCGCGAACTGGAGGATGCTGCAAGAATCAAGCTGGAGGAGCCGGCGATCCTTAAGAAGATCAAAGGCAGGAAGAACTGATAACATAGATTAAGGATAACACCGGGAAAGAAGGAACAAACATGCAGGTTACGGTTTATAATTGCAGAGCTTTTGACGAGAAGGCACTTTTTATGGAATATGCAGAGGAACTTGGCATAGATCTGGTGCTGTGCGCGGATGCCCCCGACATGGACAATGTATCGCTGTGCAGGGGCAGCCGTTGCGTGGATGTGATCACATCGAAGATTGACGCGGATCTGGTTCGCGCTTTTCATGAGAATGGCGTGGAATATATCACGACCAGAACCATCGGCTACGATCATATTGACCTAGAAGCGGCGAAAGCGTGCGGGATCAAAGTGGGGAACGCGCCTTACGGACCGCATGGAGTCGCGGACTATACGGTTATGCTGATCTTGATGTCGATTCGTAAGATGGGCGCTATACTGGGCAGAACAGCATTGCAGGACTATACGCTGGCAGGCTTGAACGGCAGGGAATTAAAGGATTTGACTGTAGGAGTCATTGGCACGGGAAGGATCGGCGCTACTGTGGTACAGAGTCTGTCGGGCTTCGGATGCCGTATTCTGGCTTATGATTTATATGAAAAAGAAGAGGTTAAGCAGTATGCCGATTATGTGCCGCTTGCGCAGATCTGGAAGGAAGCGGACGTGATCACGCTGCATACGCCGCTGACGGAGGAAAACCATCATCTGATCTGTGCCGATACGATTGCGCAGATGAAGGACGGCGTGGTGATTGTCAATACGGCGAGAGGCGCGTTAATTGATTCGGATGCCTTTATCGAGGCGATCGAAGACGGTAAGATCGGTGCCGCCGGATTAGATGTTGTAGAAAATGAGTTCGGACTATACTATTATGACCACAAATCGGATATATTAAAGAATAGGGAACTTGCTCTCTTAAGAAGTTTTCCGAACGTGACAGTCTCCCACCACATGGCCTTTTATACGAAAAATTATGTGGAGACCGTGGTGAAGGATTCACTCATGAGCTGTAAGCGTTACATGGAGGGGCAGGAGAACCCGTGGGGGATTGCGTGAATGAAAGTACCATTCACGCGGAAGAACCGTCTGCAAAGCAGACTTGCTGCAAGCAGCATTCTTCCCGATCATTTGAGATTCCGCGAAGCGGAATCATGAAGCGCAGGTGACCGTATATGAGAATGAGTGTTAAGGAGAATATGTGATGCAAAAAGGAACCCCGTGGAAGGCATGGATGAAACTCTTTTTTGCTGTCTACATCTTGTTTGTTATTAAAGTTATCATATTTAAGTATCCGATTGAACAACTCCGGGCTATCGTGGATACATGGCAGAAGAGCGTGATACTGGAGGGACTGGGGACGGCTAATTTTACGCCGTTTCGAACCATTAAAATGTATATAGACTATGCCTATAAGCTCAACAGCGTGGAGAATCTGGCGGGCAATGTTCTGGTTTTTGTGCCGCTTGGATTCCTGCTTCCGCTTGTGTCTGACAGAATGCGAAGCTTTCCAGCGGTCATGCTGAATGCTTTTGTATTCGTGCTCGGCATAGAGACATTTCAGTTGTTCAGTGCATTCGGCGCTTTTGATGTGGATGATATTATGCTGAATTGTCTGGGAGCCGCGCTGGGTTACGGCTGCTATAAGGCGGCGTGCGCATGGCGCGCCAGACGCTGCTTAGAAGACGGAATGCGGGAAGCGGACTGTATCGTGGAGGGGATTCCGGAAGTAAGCGGTATCAATGAAATAAGATGACGTACAAACAATGGAGGCAGTAAAAAGTATCCTGAAAGACGGGAGGGGGATTTGTATGGGAAACTTATTAAAAAGACTGAAGACGAACATTATGATTTCCGCACTGTTGTGTGTTGTGCTGGGGATTGTACTGGTCGTGTGGCCGGATCTGTCCATGAAGATCGTGTGTATCGCTGTCGGGGCGGCGCTGCTGATCGGCGGCGGCGTGCGTCTGGCTGTGTTTTTTGCACAGAGGGACGGAAGTATGTATGCACAGATGAATCTGATCATGGGGATCGTGCTGGCTGTGGTGGGCATCTGGATTCTGATGAAACCGGATAAGGTGCTGGCGATTATTCCGATCATTGTCGGCATCGTGATCGTACTGCATGGAGTCAATGACTTGCAGCAGGCGGTCACGCTGTATAAAGGACAGTACGATAAATGGTGGGTGGCGCTGATTCTGGGGCTGCTTACGGCAGGATTTGGCATACTGTTGATCTGTAAGCCATTTGCAGCGCTTGACACGGTGGTCATGCTGATCGGAACGTTCCTGATCTATGACGGACTGTCGGACATCTGGATCGTATCAAGGGTCTACCGGACTGCCAAGGCGATGAAGCAGGAGGCGGAGGCGCTGGACGTGGAGGCGGAAGAGGTTGAATAACGCGCCAAGGAGATTTGCCTCGAAGATTTTTTGAAAACAGGGTTGTATATTTTTAAGAGAAGTAATAAAATAGTGGCAGAAAGAGTTGACTGGTTTATAGCACGGAAAGAGGGAATAAAATATGATGATCGGCGCGTTAAGTGCATACGGTGCACAGGCGTATGTGTATAATCCGAATAATGTAAGTTCGGCCAGCATGAATAAACTGTCTAAGATATCGGACGATGTGCTGGATAAGAAGATCGATTACAGTGAACTTGCCGATGAGAGCAGGAATGTGAATCCGCTCAAGAAGGGGCAGACACTTGATTTTCAGAGTATGCTTGAGATGCAGATGCAGCGTGGACAGAACAATGCTGCGAGAATCATGAGACCGGCACAGGAGTCGCAGGCGACAGAGGATGAGACGACGCAGGAGACGGCTTCCGGGGCGGCGGCAGCGCAGTTTGAACAGACGGCAGCACAGTCCGTAACCACACTCGATGCTACAGCAGGTCAGGGCGCGGCAGATATGGCGGATGCAGGCAGCGGAAGTAATATCAACTATCAGATGCAGCAGGCGTTAAATGCTTACGGCATGTTTATGACGGCGTAGGCGGCAGGTCGTATGGATGAACTGACGGAATATTAATGAGATAAATAATGGAAAGCGGTGCAGGTAGATCGGGAGATGTACTTTGCGCCGCTTTTATGGTATAAGAAATCCATACACTTATGTGAGCCCGTGAAGCAGAACCTGCAACTTGGCGGTGCAGGATGTCCTATTTTCTTGATAAATATTTGTCAAGTATATTCAATATATTGCTCGTATGTACTATTTCAACACTGCCGGATAATCTATCCAGGGGAATTTCTTTGATCAGGCCCTTTCGTTTGAAGGCGCCTGCTTCCGATACTTTGCGGGAATCTGCAATTCTTTCGCCAAGGAATACATCTTCAACATCATGGCAGAACCATACCAGATCATAGCCGTTTTGCTGACAAAACCGGCTGATCTCAATCAGTTCTCTTTTGTGTTCCGCATTTTTCTCATGGTCGTCGGTATCAATGCAGTAAATGACCTTTGTCTCTCCGGATATATAGGTCTTTGTTTTTGCCTTGATTTCCTGCAAAACATTTTTTGCTTTATATTTTGTCTTTGTACCCATATAAATTCGGCTGATTTTAGTCTGGTTATTGAGCTGATATATATGACGTATCAATTCTAATATATAAACGTCGTCGGTAGACGATTTCTTGTTAGTCTCCATACATAATATCAATTGAATTGCCATAGTATCTTATTCCCCCAGAATCCCTACGAAGTCGCTTGCTTCGATATTAAACGGTGAGTCCTCTATCATCCCGTTCTTATAACAGTTTTCAGGTGTTGCATTTCCACGGGCTGTCCATGATACTAAGTGGTTGTCACTTGATAAGAAATCTATGGAATTGCGATTTTTCTTTAAAATACTCATCGGGTCAAGATTGTGCGTTGTAAAACAAAGCTGCCCCTTGCCGTAATACATGAAATATTCAATTAATTTGCAAAGATAAACATCGTTCAGATTGGAATCCATTTCGTCAACAAAAACGATGCCGCCGTTGCTTACAGAGACAAAACAATCAAACAGCCGGATCAGTTTTTTGATTCCGGTACTTTCAAATTCTTTATTGATGATATAATCACCGTAGTTGAGATTTAACTCGCACACATAATAATCACCGTTTTCTTTGGCATCAATGTCGATAGATACCAGGTCGCTTTTGAAGAGTCTGATAAATTGAGTCAGGCGGTTTACTTTTTCCTTGTATTTTTCAAAATATTGTTTGTTTATAAACTTTTCATTGATATTTGAAAATAAATTCTGACTGTCTCCTTGTCCGAGAAGTTCCTCGATCAGCGCTTGCTGGCCTGAATCGCTTTCTTTTAGCTTTTTTTGAAGAAAATACAATTCGTGCTGGTCCTCTTCGCCGAGGTATACTGTTATCTGCGATAAGCAAATGATGAATGTTATTAATTGTATGGGTAAATTCACATTGTTCGGATCGCCTTCCGGGGCGGCGATACTATCTAAATTCATAATATATAAATAGATAAAGGAATGTTTGGACAGCAGATTGATCATTTTCTTTTCTACAGTTTCTCTGGTCTGCGGTGAACAATGAATATATACCAGTTCACCATTTTCGGCCTCAAAAATGGTGCTGTATTGATTATTTGTATATTGGCCGGGTTTTGTTTGCAGAATTTCATGTTTTATTTCATATAAATTATTTTTTCCTTTTTCAATTTGCATTGCATACTGATAGACAATCTTTTCTTTATCAAAACAAGTAAGAAATTCACAGCTAAAGCGGAAACAGCGCGTTTTTTTATTAATTATTTCATCCAAAAAGTTCTGTGTCTTTGATTCGCTCATGTAGTTGTCCTGTAGGATTAAATCCTGAAAAATTTTAACGGCTGTTACGACAGCTGATTTTCCGGAACCGTTTTCGCCGTAAATAGCTTTAATTCTGTACTTTTCCGGGTTAAAGTTTTTATCAATGGTTTTTTTATAAAAATGCAGGCACACTTCTTCCTGAATATTTTTAATGCCGGAAATGCGCACGTTTAATAAATAGATATCGGCGTTCATATGACCCTCCAAACTAAAGCTGGTTGTTGAAACAAGGTATTTAGCAGATGTTCTCTTTTGTATATTAACAATATGCCCTTGAAAAGCAAAATTATTACAAAATGTAATTATTTAATAATTGCATTATAGCTGAGGTTTTATGAAAAAGCAATAAAAAGGGGCTAGGGTAAAGTTTTTGTAGGAAAAAGAATAGAAGAAATAGGAAAGCACCTTTT
>CALGVA010000019.1 GCA_937920345.1 uncultured Lachnospiraceae bacterium | reverse complement strand
GCAGCCTAAGTATAACTATACCATGTCCAAGAGAATGCAAAGAGCGCATTCTCTGCATCAAGACATGGAGTTATACCAAGACATGAAGTTATCCTAAGACATCAAAGAACGATGTCAAGCATAACTAAGTCATGTCCGAGAGAACGCAAAGGACGCATTCTCAAAGTTACACGAAAGTTACACAGAGAGGAGTTACTATGATCAAATTATCAGAGGGCGGTGCATATCTGCTTCATGGAACAGAGATTGTTCCGGAGGGTGCAGAGGCGGCGGCACAGATTAAGAGCAGGACAGGCCGGGAGGTGCCGAAGGCGGAAGCGGCGCAGAATACAATGGCATACGGTATTCTTAAGGCGCACAACACCTCCGGCAGCATGGAGAAATTAAAGATTAAATTTGATAAACTGACATCCCATGACATCACATTTGTAGGTATTATTCAGACGGCGAGAGCTTCGGGGCTTCAGAAGTTCCCGATTCCTTATGTGCTGACCAACTGTCATAATTCTTTGTGTGCGGTGGGCGGCACGATCAATGAGGATGACCACATGTTCGGGCTGACATGCGCGAAGAAATACGGCGGTGTCTATGTGCCTCCACATCAGGCGGTTATTCACCAGTATGCCAGAGAGATGTTGGCCGGCGGCGGTAAGATGATCTTAGGATCCGATTCTCATACCCGCTATGGCGCGCTCGGCACGATGGCGATGGGCGAGGGCGGTCCGGAACTGGTAAAGCAGTTATTGTCCCAGACCTATGATATCAATATGCCGGGCGTTGTGGGCGTATACCTGACCGGGGAACCGGTGAAGGGTGTCGGGCCGCAGGACGTGGCGCTTGCCATTATCGGTGCGGTGTTCGCGAACGGCTATGTGAAGAATAAAGTGATGGAATTTGTCGGTCCCGGTGTCGCGGGATTAAGCGCTGATTTCAGGATCGGCATCGATGTCATGACCACGGAGACGACATGCTTATCTTCGATCTGGCAGACGGATGACCGGATTCAGGAATTTTATGATATTCACGGCAGAGCGGAGGAATATAAAGAGCTGCAGCCGGGCGATGTGGCATACTATGACGGTATGATCACCGTTGACTTATCTAAGATCAGACCGATGATTGCTATGCCGTTCCATCCCAGTAACACTTATACCATTGACGAGGTCAATGCGAACCTGAAGGATGTGCTCCACGACGTGGAGGAACGGGCGAAGGTGAGTCTGGATGGCGCAGTACCTTATTCTCTGCAGGATAAGGTTGTGGACGGCAGATTTATGGTAGATCAGGGTATCATTGCAGGATGTGCGGGCGGCGGCTTCGAGAATATCTGTGCGGCGGCGGATATTCTGCGCGGTTCCTACATTGGTGCGGACGGCTTTACCTTAAGCGTATATCCGGCTTCGATGCCCGTATATATGGAGTTGATTAAGAACGGCTGTGCGGCGGCGATTCTGGAGACCGGCGCGGTGCTCAAGACTGCGTTCTGCGGGCCCTGTTTCGGTGCTGGAGATACACCGGCCAACAATGCATTCAGCATCCGTCATTCCACGAGAAACTTCCCGAACAGGGAAGGCTCTAAGCTGCAGAACGGACAGATCTCTTCCGTGGCGCTGATGGACGCCCGCTCGATTGCTGCTACGGCGGCGAATCGGGGTATGCTTACACCGGCGACAGAGTTTGATGCAGAATTGAATAAGTATAAATATCATTTTGATGCTAACATCTACAAGAATCGTGTGTTTGATTCTAAAGGTGTGGCGGACGAGAGTGTGGAGATTCAGTTCGGTCCCAATATCAAAGACTGGCCTGCCATGGGTGCACTGCCGGAGAATCTGGTGCTGCGCGTGGTATCCGAGATCCATGATCCGGTGACGACCACAGATGAGCTGATTCCTTCCGGAGAGACATCGTCCTATCGTTCCAACCCGCTCGGACTGGCGGAGTTTACCCTGTCCAGAAAAGATCCGGAGTATGTAGGACGGGCGAAGGATATCCAGCGCGCCGAGAAGGCGAGAATGGAGGGTGAACATCCGTGCCAGGCACATCCGGACGTGAAACCGGTGATGGACGTGATTAAGAAGACTTATGCGGGTGCATCACATGAGAACACGGGATTTGGGTCCACGATTTTCGCGGTGAAGCCGGGTGACGGTTCCGCGAGAGAGCAGGCGGCAAGTTGTCAGAAGGTATTAGGCGGCTGGGCGAATATTGCGAACGAGTATGCGACGAAACGTTACCGCTCCAACCTGATCAACTGGGGCATGCTTCCGTTCCTGATCGAAGAGGGCGAGCTTCCTTTCCGGAATCTGGACTATCTGTTCTTCCCGGACATCAGACAGGCAGTGGAAGAGAAGGCGGATGTGATCAAGGCATACAGGGTGTCCGCAGAAGAAGGACAGATGACAGAGTTCGCGCTGCGCCTGGGAGAACTGACGGATGAGGAAAGACAGATCATCCTGAAGGGCTGCCTGATCAATTATAACAGAGTCGATGCCTGACAGAACTGCAGGCGGCATGAATGGCAGCAGGTGATTCTTCGGAAGCATATGAAACATAAACAGATTCATGAAAATATAAATCACTGGATATAACTGCTAAATTAATCTGAGCAGGCGTCCGATATATAAAGTACGAGGGGTGGTTGATCTTGGCCGGACGATTGCTTCTTGAATCTGAGAGATGTACAGACCATGGACGGTATTTTTGAGGGAAAAGGATTTTCCCGCGGGATACCGTCCTTTCTATTGCCATGCATCAGGGAAGGTGCAGTCGGTGGCACAGACAGGCAGGAAGCGGGTCTTTACAAAAAGGAGGGAAAAGTGAGAATTGATTCCAGTGTAGTGGGAATGGAATCTTCCAGAAGATATTCTTCTGTGACAACCAAATCAGTGAGAGGGTCCAGTATGCGGCTTGGTGCAGCCCAGTACCAGGCATACGGCGGGTTGGGAAGTCTGTTCGGTAATCTGGTTAATTCCGGGGACCATACAGATCAGAGTGAGAAGTCTGATACGAACGGAAAACTTGAGGAGAATGCTGCGAATCTGGAGGATATCTCCACACATTTTAAGAATCTGTCTAATACTTCGAAGGTAAAAGAGCGACAGACACCGGAAAATGCGATGATTACAATCAGGCAGCAGTGTATACAGTTTCTGATGGAACTTTTCTTCCAGTTCCGGGGAGAAAGATACGGTGCCGATCATTGGGACAGACCGGCGGCTTCGCTTGACGGTGCGGGTTCGGCACAGCCGGTTTATCAGGTTAATATGCTTACGAACCAGTATTATCACAGGGAAGAGGAACATACTGCATTTTCTACGACCGGCATGGTGAAGACGGCGGACGGCAGAGAACTGTCCTTTAATCTGGAAGTTGCCATGAGCCGCAGTTTCGAAGAATACTATGAGGAAACATACAGTACCGGCATGGTGACTTACTGTGATCCGCTTGTCATCAATCTGGATACGAATATCGCACAGGTGTCGGATCAGAAGTTTTTCTTTGATCTGGATCAGGACGGTGAGGAGGAAGAGATATCTTCTTTGCAGTCAGGCAGCGGATTTCTGGCGCTTGACTTAAATGGCGACGGCGTGATTAACGACGGCGGAGAATTGTTCGGGACACAGTCGGGTAACGGATTTGCGGATCTGGCGAAGTATGATGAGGACGGTAACGGATGGATCGACGAGGCGGATGAGATCTGGGAGAAGCTGCTCATCTGGACGAAGGATGAGGACGGCAATGACAAGCTGTACCACTTGTCGGATCTGGGCGTGGGCGCCATCGGACTGGGAAATGTATCGACACAGTTTGCGCTAAATTCCGAGCAGAACAACCAGCATAATGCCATGATCCGAAATACGGGAATTTTCCTCTATGAGAACGGCAATGTATCTACAGTGCAGCATTTGGATCTGGTACGGTAATAGTGTGAGAAGTGGTAAATTTCACGCTGGAGAATACCCACAAGCAGGCATTCTTCGAAGTCTTTTACAAGGTTTGAGATGTCATGCGACATATAATAAGGAACACACACATAGTAATAGTACATGTGGGGCTGCGGTAAAACTGCCAGGTCAAACTGCAGCCATGTGGGGTGTTTCATGAATGATAACAGAATCGTCTTAAAAAAAACAAACAAAAGAGAAGCAGGATGCTTTCTTTTGTTTGTTTTTTTGCTGCCGTATGTGTGTGCCTGTCTGTGGGGGCATGTGGGGGAAGAAACAGAAGCCCTTCGACGGAGCCGTGAACCGGTGCAGGAACAGGACAGTACGGAGGCACTTCGAATACGGGCACGTATGGACTGGGGGATATGGGAGATTCCCATGGAAGAATATCTGGTTTACCGGTTATCGGCAGTTATGCCTGATACGTATGAGCCGGAGGCATTAAAAGCGCAGGCAGTATTGCTGCGCACGGAAGTGATCCAGGTGATGCGGGAACAGGAAAGTACAGCATTGCAGGTGCAAGGCTCCGGTCTGGAAAAATGGTATGAGGCAGCCGCGCAGGAGTCGGAAGAACTGCGGCCATACAGTCAGGCGGTGGAAGAGACTGCCGGACTGTACTTGTGCTATGCCGGAGAACCGGTTCAAGGGTCTTATTTCAAGATCAGTACCGGACGGACAAGGGATGCCGGCGAGGTATGGGGCACGAAACAGTGTCCTTATCTGACCGGTGTGCCGTGCGAACAGGATAGAGCGGCGGCGGACTATTACAGTGAAGTGAGCGTTTCGAAAGAAGATTATCTGTACGGTGTGCAGTCTTGTATCGAAGAGAAATGCGATCCGCAGGAGCTGTGGGATGGCATGCAGCTAACTTATGACGATGCCGGATATGTGACAAAAGTGTCGTTTTATGCGGATGAGCAGGAGATCGGGCAGATCGACGGAGAGGAATTTCGCTATCAGTTCGGGCTTGCATCGGCAGCCTTTGAGGCAGAGCACGATGAGAGGCAGATTATCTTCCGTGTAAGCGGCGTTGGGCACGGTTTCGGCATGAGCCAGTACGGGGCAAACAGTCGGGCTGTCAACGGTGAGACTTATGATCAGATTTTAAAATATTTTTTTACGGGAACAGAATTAGCAAAAATTGAATAACCTGTCAAAAATGGGTAAGACTAACACCATGTAAACTTTTATAACTGCCTGGGAGCTGTAACGATGATTCCTTAAACAGTTCCTGATCAGGCAAAGGTGAAAACAGGAGGCATGGTTTCATGGCAAGAAGAAATAGAAATGGTGTTAGGAAAGAGAGAATCGTGATGTTAGCGTCATCCGTACTTGTTTTAACGGCACTGACGGTGACGGGTATTTTTGTAAAAAGAAGTAACAATGCGGAGCGTGAGAATTATGTGGTAGATTTCGAGGCGATCGAGAAGGGAGCGGATACGAGCGCGGAGAATATGTTGACCGGTGAGGAACTGGACACTCTGTTTGCAGAGGTGGGAACCGATGATCTGGATTATGATCCCAGCTTTCAGGAGGCAAATTCCCAGAAAGTTGAGAATACGGAGGACAAGCTGACCGCAGGGAAGAAGACGGACGGCACGGGAACTGACAAGCGTGGACAGACCGGCGCTGCGGCGGGTAATAAGCCGGCGGATGGCGAATCGGACGAGAGCGGCTCGAAGAATGCCGAGGTGAGTGAAGCGACAGATCAGAAAGACCAGAAGAAGGAAGATAAGGCGGAAAAGACCGATAAGACAAAAAAGAAGGCCGATGAAGAGGAAGAGGCGGGCATGTTCGATGAATCGGTAGACACGGCGAAGAACCTCGAAGAGACGGAGACGGCTGAAGCGATTTCCACGACAGTACAGCCAACGCTGGATTTCCAGGAAGAAGACGGGCTGGTATGGCCGATCGTCGGTGACGTGCTGATCAATTACAGTATGGATAAGACCATTTATTTTCCGACACTGCAGCAGTATAAATACAATCCGGCAATCGTCATTGCAGCGCCTCAGGGAACCAGCATTTCGGCGGCGGCAAACGGGCGCGTAACTTCTGTGGGATATGATCCCATAATCGGCAATATAATCGTGACAGACCTGGGTAACGGCTATGAGCTGACATACGGACAGCTGGAGAATATCACCGTGTCTGAGGGAAGTTATATCAATGTCGGCGACGGCATTGGTACGGTGGCATCTCCCACCAAGTACTATAGCGTGGAGGGGTCAAATGTATACTTTAAACTGACGAAAGACGGGGAGCCGGTGAATCCCATGAGCCGTCTGCAGTAGCAGCGTGCAAAAGCATTCACGCAGAAGAATCGTCCGCAGGACGGACTTGCTGCAGGCATAAACAACATGCGCAGAAGTGAGGACAAATATGCTGGCAATTATACACGGAAATATCAGAACCATGGAGGAAAAAGATTACGCCGACGGCTATCTGCAGATCGAGCATGGCAGGATCGTCTCCATTGGTGACATGGAAGAATGTGACGTGCAGGCACTTCGGGATAACCACGATGTACAGGTGCTGGATGCAAAGGGAAACACAGTTTTACCCGGCATTATAGAGGCGCACTGCCACATGGGCATCACGGAGGAAAAGAAG
Source organism: uncultured Lachnospiraceae bacterium (assembly GCA_937920345.1). Taxonomy (GTDB): domain Bacteria; phylum Bacillota; class Clostridia; order Lachnospirales; family Lachnospiraceae; genus UBA3282. The sequence continues at coordinate 81,286 of CALGVA010000019.1, read as the reverse complement.
GGAATGGAGGGGGATGACTGTAACGAGACGGTAAATCCCATAACACCCTACCTGCGGGCTATCGATGCCATTAACCCGATGGATGATGCTTTTCATGACGCACTAAAAGCGGGAATCACGTCGGCGATGATCGGACCTGGGAGCGCTAATGTGGTAGGCGGACAATTCGCCTTTCTTAAGACGCATGGCAGATGCATTGATCAGATGATTGTAAAGGCACCTGCGGCAATGAAGGTGGCGTTTGGGGAGAACCCGAAGGTGAACTATTCGGGACAGAATACTTCCCCCGCCACCCGCATGGCGATTGCATCCATGCTCAGGCAGGAGCTGACAAAAGCGAGAGAGTATCAGCGGCATATCAATGAAAATCCGGCGACAGCACCGGATTTTCATTATGAGTGCTGGCTGCCGGTATTAGAGGGCGAGATTCCGCTGAAAGCACATGTGCACAGAGCGGACGATATTCTGACAGCGGTGCGTATTGCTAAGGAGTTTGGACTTAAGATGACTCTGGATCATTGCAGTGAAGGGCATTTGATTATAGAGGAGCTTCATGAGGCAGGATTTCCGGCTATCGTTGGTCCGGATATGGCCAGCCGCAATAAGATCGAGGTAGGAAATATGGCTTTTAAGACAGCGGGAGAACTCAGCAAGAACGGTATCCTGACGGCTATCACTACGGATCATCCCGTGTCTAAAATACAGTTTCTGCCAATTTGCGCAGGACTGGCGGTCAAAGAGGGCATGTCTATGGAAGAGGGTCTGCGCGCGATCACTATCAATGCCGCAAAGATCTGCGGGGTAGACGAGCGGGTGGGCAGTCTTAAACCGGGTAAAGACGGGGACGTGGTGATTTATGACGGCAACCCTATGGAAGTGTTCACGAAAACGCTTTGTACGATCGTGGAAGGAAAAATTGTATATTATGATGAAGAATGCGGACTTTTGTGTTAGAATAATATAGCGTCATTTCGGCACGGAGTTCGACGCGGGCGAAACCGTTACGCCGGACGCATATGACAACGAAAGAGCTGGCATTGATGAAAAAAAGACATGATAGATCATTAATCTGCATACTGATTCTGCTATCTTTACTGACGGGCTGCGCCTATACGCCGGAACTTACTTTTGATACGCACATAAAGGGAGACGGCGACAGTGAACTGACGACTCTGGGACTTGAACCAAAATTTGATTATGAAGTTCCCGAGAGTCTTCCGAGTATTCTGGTGGATCAGGTAGGGTACGACACTTACGGCAATAAGATTGCGGTTTTTCAGGGAGAGGTACTTCCGGATACGTTTGCGGTTATCGATGCGGGAAGCGGTCAGAGCGTATATACGGGGCAGATCGAACAGCGCGGATACGATGAGAATACCGGCGTATATGTCAGTTACGGTGATTTTACGGCACTGCAGACTGCCGGTACATATTATATAGAAGCGGCGGTTATAGGGCAGTCCTACTCCTTCGGGATAGCGGATAATCCTTATGAGGAGCTGTACAACGTGGCGCTGAAACAGTACTATTTTAATCGCTGCGGCCTTACCTTGTCTCTGGAGATGGCGGGCGATGCAGCGCATAATGCATGTCATGCCAGAGAGGCGCAGATGAAAGACGAGGCGTCAATCAAGCTGGATGTATCGGGCGGCTGGCATGTGGACGGAGCGGCAAACCGGGATGTGGGAACAGGCTGCCGCACGGTCAATCATCTGCTACTGGCATATGAACTGTATCCGGAAGTGTTTGGCGATGATGTGGGGATTCCCGAGAGCGGCAATGAGATACCGGATGTGTTGGATGAGGTCAGATATGAGATCGACTGGCTTATGAAAATGCAGGATGCCAAGAGCGGAGCGGTATATTCCGCGGTCAGCAGCGTGGACAACGCGGCGCTGGGATATTTGCTTTACATTGAGGGAATCACGATGGATGCGACGATTCAGTATGCGGCAACCATGGCGAAATTCAGCTATCTGTATCAGAACTATGACTGGGAGTATGCGAACCGCTGTCTGAAAGCGGCGGACAGGGCTTACCGTTATGCTGGCAAGTATCTGACGGATGTGTCCCCGGAGGAGTATTTCTATGCGGCAACAGAGTTATACCGTGCTACCGGCAGTTACGGATATCATAATGTGATCAAAAAATATCTGTCGGAAAATCCGGTGAAGGATATGAAGAACGATTTTATTTTCTGGGGAAGCGTAACTTATCTGTCCACGAAACAACGGGTAGACACAAGCCTGTGCAGGGATTTGATCAAAGTACTGATGCAGGAGGGCGAGAGAGTATCGTATGCGGCGAAGAACTCTAAGTTCCTGGCGATTATGGATGAGAAATCCAGCGGCAGTGCGGAACTGTTAAGAGATATTACGCGGCTCGTGGTGGTGGATCATATCATCACCAACCATGAATATGCCACAGTGCTGGAGAATCATCTGCACTACATGCTGGGGCGCAACCTGCAGTCCATCAGTTATCTGGATGGCGCCGGAAGCCGCAATTATAAAGAGATTGACGAGAAGCTCGGCATCATGAATCAGGTGGAACTGAACGCCGAACTGGTACTAATGATGAGTGCGATCATGGAGGAACTTATACCAGAGGCGCATTCTTCAGATAATTCGCCTTGATCACTTCCTGGACCATGGCGCTGAGACGGCGTTTATCTTCCTTACTCAGATCCCTTGTATAGATCGGTTTGCCGTATTCGATGACTACGTGCGCTTTCTTGATCTTAGGCATGTGGTCTTCGAAGATTGCACCCGCATTATTGATGCTGACAGGTACGATCGGGCAGCCGGATTTTTCGGCGATTTTTAAACTGCCGTCATGAAATTCCAGAAACATCTGGTCGGTTTTATTGCGTGTTCCTTCCGGGAAAATGCAGATGGAGATACCGGCTTTGATCTTGTCGATGGCATTCAGAATGGATTTGAGTCCGGCCTTGATATCGGACCGGTCCAAAAAGATGCAGTGCAGATACTTCATCCATGTGTTTAAGGACGGGTAGCGCAGCATCTCGACTTTAGCCATATAGCCGGTAGGTCTGGGCACGCGTACATAGGTCAGGAGAATGTCGAAATAGCTTCTGTGATTGCCGACGTACAGTACCGCTTCATCTTTCGGAACGTTTTCCTCACCAAGTACGGTTACGGAAGTGCCGGAAATCCAGAGTACTACACGAAAAGCCCAGTTGACGATTGCAAGAGAACTGCGGTCCTTGACATCAGGATTAAATTTACCGATGATAAGTTCCGCGAGCTGGATCGGCAGACTCACGATCAGAAATATAACAACAAAGAGTGCGACTAGAATTAATCGTATCATATTTTCGTAACCATCCTGTACATTTTCTTCCGGTTATATCGAGCTTGCGAAGCAAATATATAAATTCTTCCGGTTATATCGAATTTGCGAAGCAAATATATAAATTCTTCCGGTTATACCGAGTTTGCAAAGCAAACTCGTAAAGTTAATTTGCGAAGCAAATTTACTTTTATTATATAAGCTGATCTTTCAATAATCAATAGAAATCTATTAACAGGAATAGACTCAAACTATTCATAATAAATTAGTTAATAAGAGTTTATGGTCGGAGTAGAAAATGTATGAACGGATTATATGAATATCAGAAGAGACTGCTTAGTGTTTGTCTGGTCTGCCTTATGTGCATGGGGGTGTTTGCATGCGGAAAGCAGCAGAATACAATGGAAAAGATCAAAGATCTGGAATGCACGGTGATTCCGGAGGATAACCTTCCGGAAGAGTTGTTTAATATGATTGAGCAAAAGAAGAAGGAAGCGTTCAAAATCACCTTTGAGGATAAAGGTTTTCTTTATATCTGCGTGGGATACGGGACACAGATGACAGGCGGCTACAGCATCACAGTAAACGACCTGTATGAAACGACGAATGCGATCTACGTGGACACGAATCTGATCGGTCCTGCGCCCGAGGAGAAAGGAAATGTGGTTGAAAGCTATCCCTACATAGTGATCAAGATAGAGTTTATTGATAAGCCGGTTGTGTTTGATTAAAATATAATACGAAACCGAATGGAAAGGCACAAGCATGATATATTTAAAAAACGGATATATGATCGACCCCGCATCGGGGACGGAAGGGTACAGGGATATTCTGATGAAAGGGGATAAGATTGTCCGCATAGCGCCGCGGGGAGCCATGGAGAAAGAAATCGGGCTTATGCAGAGCGGGGCGGCGGGACCTGAGGATCGGAATGTGGGTACTGCTGATGGGAAGATAGAGTCTGGTGGAGAAGCAGTCAAAACTATTGACTTATATGGTCAGTGCGTTGCGCCGGGGCTTGTGGATGTGCATGTGCATTTCAGAGACCCCGGTTTCACCTACAAAGAAGATATTGAGACAGGTGCCCGTGCGGCGGCACGGGGCGGATTCACATCGGTGGTGCTGATGGCGAATACGAAGCCTGCCGTGGATAATCCGGAGACGCTTGCATATGTGTTGAACAAGGGCAGAGAGACCGGGATTCATATCCACACATGCGCCAATGTGACCAAAGGGCTTCAGGGCAAAGAACTGACGGATATGGAGACTTTGAGCAAGCTGGGTGCTGCGGGATTCACGGACGATGGCATACCGCTTATGGATGAGGAACTGCTGCGTGCTGCGCTGCACGAGGCGGCAAAGTGCGGGAAGCCGGTCAGTCTTCATGAGGAAAATCCGTCACTGATTGCCAACAATGGCATCAATGCCGGGAAGGCGGCTGAACAGTACGGGATAGGCGGTTCTCCCAGAGAGGCGGAAATCTCTATGGTAGAACGGGATCTGCGGATTGCCGTGGAGGCGGAAGCCGATCTGTCTATTCAGCATATCAGCACGAAGGAAGCGGTCGATCTGGTGCGGCAGGCTAAGAAAAAGAGCAGTCATATCTATGCGGAGGCAGCGCCCCATCATTTTACACTGACGGATGAAGCCGTGATTAAACACGGCACGCTGGCGAAGATGAATCCGCCGCTCAGAGAGGAGGCGGACCGCCTTGCAGTCATAGAAGGATTAAAGGACGGCACGATCGACATGATTGCTACGGATCATGCACCCCACAGTGCAGAGGAGAAAGCGAAACCGCTCACGGAAGCGCCCAGCGGCATCATCGGGCTGGAGACCGCATTATCGCTGGGAATCCGGGAACTGGTGAACAAAGGATATCTGTCCATGCCGGAACTGATTGACAGAATGAGTTGTGCGCCTGCGAAGCTGTATCATCTGGACGCCGGTTATCTGGCGGAGGGCGGTCCGGCCGATCTGGTAATATTTGATCCGGCGCAGGAGTGGAAGGTGGAAAGTTTTGTATCAAAAGCGGCGAATTCTCCTTTTACCGGAGAGAATCTGCCGGGCGTTGTTCATTATACGATCTGCGGTGGAAAGGTGGTATATACAGGGTAGAGAAGCCGATGAAAATGCCGGACACGGATCGGAAAAAGAGGTCCGGCAACAAAAAAAGCGCCATTTGTGCATAGAAAGGCAAATGGCGTCTTCTGGTGTAGATGAGAAATAAGATGATCAATGCGGGATCAAAGCTCGTCAACGGGCATTGTCACATTGCTCAGTCCATAGTAGTAATTGACAGTCTCGGCGGTAAATTTATAGACACAGTAATCCTCGTCATCCACGCCCTGGGGATAATACATTTCGTCTCCGTCCCTCCATAGAAATGCCTTCGTGTCGTGATCGGTGCACACTTCCATGGTTCCGGTAAACAGGGCACCCTTATACTGATCTTTTGTATCATCCACATAGTATACGGAAGCCTTGGGATTTTTAAGAAACTGTCCTACCCGCCTGGAGCTGGTGTTGGTGGAAAAATAATGTGTTTTCATACTCTCATGTTCGACTACGAGCATTCCCTTGATCTGGGGAAAGCCTTCCTCATTGACAGAAGCCACATAGGCAACCTGTGCATTTTCGCGGAGTGCGCGTATCCCTGATTTTATTGCGTTATTCATGATAACCTCCATTCCTGATCTGATTTTCCCGTTCTGTAAGATTTTCAAGCACCTTCCCAAGACCTGCTTCCAAAGTGAGTATCTCTTCATCGCTAAATCCTTTATAAAAAATCTGATTCATTTCTTCGGACACCTGTTCATACCGGTCACGAAACTGTCTGGCGGTATCTGTCAGCCGGATTCTGACGGTTCTGCGGTCGGCAGGAGAACAGACCCGTTCGACCAGCGCCTGTTTCTCCATGCGGTCGAGCATACTTGTCAGAGTCGTTTTGGCAAGTCCGGTTTTCCTGGCAAGCTCGCTGATCGGAATGTCGTCTTCTGCCCACAGGACAAACAGGATTCTGCCCTGTGCGCCGTTGAATCCGCTGATATTGTGTTTCGCCAGCAGTTTTTCAAAAATTCTGCCCTGAAGCTGCTTGATCTTTGTGATGAGAAAACCACCGTTTGTATTGCAGGCCATATGATCACCTCCTGGCGGTATCAGTCTGCAGACCTTTTCCGGAAAAGGGTGCTTTGTTTTCAGATATCTGTATACTATATAGAATAGTACCATATAGTACTAAAGTCAAGAAAAATATTTTAAGAATGCTATAAGGGTTTATCAGGAACAAGCCGATATATAGATAACAATATCTATACTTATTCGGACGCAGGGAAGCGATACGAAAGGAAAGGAAGCCTATGGTTATCAAACACAATCTGACAGCGATGAATGCAAATCGCATGTTTAATTTGACAAACGCAAGTCAGGCAAAATCTACGGAAAAATTGTCCTCAGGATATAAGATCAACCGCGCCTCAGACGACGCGGCAGGTTTATCTATATCAGAGAAAATGCGTCGGCAGGTAAGAGGGCTTACGCAGGCATCTGCCAATGCGGCGGACGGCATCTCCTGTGTGCAGACGGCGGAGGGCGCATTGAATGAAGTTCATGACATGCTGCAGCGAATGGGTGAACTGGCCGTCAAAGGGGCGAACGGCACACTGACTTCTGTAGACAGGGATTATATCAAGATGGAAGTCAGACAGTTGATGAGCGAAATTGACCGGATACAGTCCACCACGACTTTTAATGAGCAAAAGCTGCTGGACGGTTCTTTTTCGAATAAAGGACTGCAGGTAGGGGCGGAATCCGGACAGCATATCGGCATCACCATCCGCAATATGTGCACCAATGATCTGATTGCCAGTGCACTCGCCAAAGGAATTTTTTTCCAGACGAATAATGACAGTGAGGTATGTAACAACATAGACAATCCGAACCCGTCACACGCGGGTTATCCGCAAGGAGTGGTTGCTTATTGGGTACCGAATAAAAGTACTTATGCAAAGCAGCAATACTGGGATAAGAGCATGGTGCAGCCATGGGGATCACCGGGGCATTCGCACCTTCTGGGAGCGGAGGATCTGACAATCTTTCACAGTTTTTCCTATAGTGCGATTACGGATGAAAATGTGAAAGACAAACTGACAACAGATTATATGCTGGGAACTACGGGCGGGACCGAGGAAGCGCTGTCTGAGAAGACTGCGGATGTTCGCTATTTCCAGGCGCTGAACGCTTTTGCCAAGAGTGCGATCTTCGACGTGTCAGAGGTGCGTTCCGATCTGGGAGCCATACAGAACCGGCTGGAGCATACGATCAGTAATCTGGATAATATTGTTGAGAACACCACGGCAGCAGAGTCCGCCGTCAGGGACACGGATATTGCGACTGAGATGGTGCGCTATGCCAACAACAATATTCTTGCACAGGCAGGACAATCCATGCTTGCGCAGGCGAACCAGAGCAATCAGGGAGCACTGTCGTTGTTACAGTAGGATTAAGAAAATCCAAAATACTGCTTAGGACGGATGCAGGGAAGCGTTACGAAAGGAAGGGAAGCCTATGGTTATTAAACACAATCTAACAGCGATGAACGCAAATCGCATGTTCAATTTGACAAACGCAAGTCAGGCAAAATCTACAGAGAAATTGTCTTCGGGATATAAGATCAACCGTGCTTCAGACGATGCGGCGGGGTTATCCATATCGGAGAAAATGCGCAGGCAGATGAGAGGACTCACGCAGGCGTCGGCCAATGCGGCGGACGGCATCTCCTGTGTGCAGACAGCGGAGGGCGCACTGAATGAAGTTCATGACATGCTGCAGCGTATGGGCGAACTGGCGGTCAAGGGAGCCAATGGTACACTGACAACAGTGGACAGAGACTACATTAAGATGGAAGTCAGACAGTTGATGAGTGAGATCGACAGGGTACAGTCTACCACGACTTTTAACGAGCAAAAGCTGCTGGACGGTTCTTTTTCAAATAAAGGACTGCAGGTAGGTGCGGAATCCGGGCAGCATATCGGTATTACGATCCGCAATATGTGCACCAACGATCTGATCGCCAGTGCGCTGGCGAAAGGAATCTGCTATCAGACCAACGACGGTACGCCGTTGTGTAATGCACAGGATTTAAAGCCGACAGGGAATGAACGGCCTGACGGATATTATTATCAGGCACCGTTTCCCGGTCTTACCACCCATGCCAAAATCGGGCATGTCAATCTGGATACGATCGGGCAATGGCAGGTGCCGGGTCATTCACACCTTTTGGCGGCGCACGATTTGACTGTTTTTCACAGCTTTTCTTATAGTGCCATTACGGATGAAAATGTGAAAGACAGGCTCACGACAGATTACAGTTCTCTTTGGGGACCTACGGGGGGAACGGAAGAAGCGCTATCCGAAAAGGCGCCGGATATCCGCTATTTTCAGGCATTAAATGTTTTTGCCAAAAGCGCGATCAGTGATGTGTCGGAGGAAAGATCCAAGCTGGGCGCTATACAGAACCGGCTGGAGCATACGATCAGTAATCTGGATAATATTATTGAAAATACCACATCGGCCGAGTCGTCCGTCAGGGATACGGATATTGCCACGGAGATGGTACGGTATGCCAACAACAATATTCTTGCACAGGCAGGACAATCCATGCTTGCGCAGGCGAATCAGAGCAATCAGGGAGCGCTGTCTTTGCTGCAGTAGCATAGAAGCGTTTTCGGAAAACAGACAGCAGTATGACAGGGCGCATGGTGATCAGACCGTGCGCTCTCATTTTTGGTTTGCAAATAAGCAAAGTCAGAAGGACTGGTTATCAAGCGTCATGTTTGTATATAAGACTGATGACGAGCAACATGAATTCGGGATGCGAAGCAGGTTCCGCAAACAGGCTTGGGCTGTTCCGGTATACTGCTTAGGGACTTGTAGGTAAAGGGGAAAACGGATATAATGGTAGGGAAACGGCGGCGCTACAGTATATCATTGACATATGATGTACTGGCGGCGGAAATATAGAAAGAGGATAACGAGAGAATGGACGGACAAATGGTTCGAAAAAAGAAAGTAAAAGCAGTGATTGTGTCACAGAAGCAGATCGCGGAACAGATCTATGATCTGTGGCTGGAAACAGAACTGGCGCAGGATGCCCGTGCGGGGCAGTTTGTGGCGGTGTATCCGCATAATGCCGCAACGCTGCTGCCAAGACCGATCAGTATCTGCGAGGTGGACAGGGAGCAGGACAGACTGCGTCTGGTTTACCGCGTTGCCGGCAAGGGTACGGCGGAGTTTTCCAATTATAATACAGGGGATATGCTGGAACTTCTGGGCGTGCTGGGCAATGGCTTCCCGACGGAGGCGGCAAAAGGCAGACGCGTATTTCTGATGGGCGGTGGAATCGGCATACCACCTATGCTGGAACTGGCGAAGGAACTCGACGCCGAGAAATATATTCTGCTGGGGTATCGGAATCAGGATCTTTTTCTGCAGGATGATCTGGGCGAGAACGGGCAGGTCTACATTGCTACCGAGGATGGCAGTGTGGGTGTGCAGGGCAATGTGATGGACATCATCAGGGTAAATGAACTGCAGGCGGATATGATCATGGCATGCGGCCCCATGCCGATGCTGCGAGCGATCAAGAAATACGCCCTGGAACAGGGGATAGACGCTTATATCTCTTTAGAGGAGCGGATGGCATGCGGTGTGGGGGCGTGTCTGGGCTGTGTGTGTAAAACCAGGGAGACAGACCATCATTCCCATGTACATAATGCCCGCATCTGTACCGACGGTCCGGTGTTTGAAGCGCGTGAGGTGGAAATATAAACAGCGGGGGAAGTACCTCTGAATTTGTGCCGTCACCGTGGCGGCGGAATGGAGCATGTTATGAACACAGAGATAACGATTGCAGGAGTGACATTTAAGAATCCCGTAATGACGGCGTCCGGCACCTTCGGCTCCGGCATGGAATACAGCGATTTCGTAGATTTAAACAGGCTGGGTGCGGTGGTGACCAAGGGTGTGGCGAACATGCCCTGGCCGGGGAATCCCACGCCCCGGGTGGCGGAGACCTACGGTGGTATGCTCAATGCCATTGGTCTGCAGAATCCGGGAATCGACGTCTTCGTGGAGCGGGATATCCCTTTTTTGAAAAAATATAACACGAAAATCATCGTCAATGTTTGCGGGAAGACCGTGGAGGACTATCTGGAAGTGGTGGAACGGCTGGCGGATGAGCCGGTGGATCTGCTGGAAATCAATGTATCCTGTCCCAATGTGAAAGAGGGCGCGATCGCTTTCGGACAGAGACCGGACAGTCTGTATGATATTACGTCCCGGATTAAAGAAAAAGCAAAACAGCCTGTTATTATGAAACTGAGCCCGAATGTGACGGATATTACGGAGATGGCGAAGGCGGCGGAGGCGGCGGGAGCCGACGCGCTGTCCATGATCAATACGATCACGGGTATGAAGATTGATATACACAGAAGAAAATTTGCGCTTGCCAACAAGACGGGCGGACTTTCCGGTCCGGCCATTAAACCGGTGGCGGTGCGCATGGTCTATCAGGCGGCACGCGCCGTGCAGATTCCGATCATTGGCATGGGCGGCATTGCAAATGCAGAAGACGCCATAGAGTTCCTGCTGGCCGGGGCAAGTGCGGTGGCGGTGGGAGCGATGAACTTCGTGAATCCTTATGCCACGGTGGAGATCGTGGAAGGGATCGAGGCATATATGGAGCGTTACGGAGTCGGGAATGTGACGGAATTGATCGGGGCGGTAGAAGGTTGAATAAATTCTCTGAGGAGCAATTTATTCAACCAAGAATTTGTTAATCCCGGCTATTCTGGGGGAATGGAAGGGGAACCGTTCAGACTCTGGCTTCTCTGTAATGTAGGAAGCTCAATTTTACCTGCGTCTTCTGGGGGTGTTTGTATGTTTGGGTTCATATGCCTTTAACCCTTCATCACCGGTAAATATTTTGACCAGACATCCTGCTTCTGTATAATATTCTGCCACATCTTTTATTGTTGCATCGCCTATTGATAATCCGCTGGCTGCTAAAGCTGGCCAATTATTTGCAAGTTTAATCAGATTTTCTTCATCCCATAGTTTTCTTTGAAAGGTAAAAGCTGCCCAGGGTTCCTCTTCATTAGCGACTTTTTTTATAATATTAGATAATGCAACTGCCGGCTTATAACGTTCTCCATTGGCCTGAGCAATATGATTTCCTGTTTCAATTAAAGTTGCTAATGGCAGTACCAGAAGACTTTTCTTACTTATTTCGGTGTCATTTTTCTCCGTCACTCTTTTGTAATCCCATTTATTATCGTCAGAACCGCAATCATCCATATAGGGAACTTTAAGATATACACATAAAATACTTGTATCAAGAATTAATATCTTTTGCATTATTTTCCTCTATTCTTCAGCCGAACACTTTTGTACAATTTTTTTCCATAAAAAAGTAATCAAACTTGCTTTTAACCTTTTTCCACCCTTACGAGAGCTGATTCTATCTTACCGCTTGTGGCTAATTCTCCAATATTTCCTGTGGATATCATTTTAGGCAAATCCTTTATATCTTCCAGTAAGGTTAATTGGCTTTGACCTTTTTCGTCTCTATGAGCAACTGTAATAAACGGAATCATTGAAGTTCCGGCAGCGTCTAATAAAGCTGGATTATGTGTTGTAATTAATACATCCAGGCCTCTTTCATTTCCCAATTCTTTCAACATATCTATTAGAATCCTGGCTCTTGATGGGTGCAAACCGTTGTCAACTTCTTCGACAACAATAAGTTTATTAGCTTCATTTGTAAGCATTGCAACCATAATTGAAAGAAATCTTAAAGTACCATCGGACATTCCTCTTGCATCAACGATACATTCACCTTCATTCCATGCCTCTTTGCAATAAAGCATGGCGTCTGTATTAAACTTTCCTACCCGTTCTGTCCATACACTTTCAATATCTTTTTCAGGGATTTTCTTTAAATATGATGTTAATTTTTCCTGAATCTGTTTTCTTATTTCATCATCTAATGCGGCTAATACGCCTGCAATATTTGATCCGTCAGTCGATAACTTTTCAGCCAGTGGTGAATAATCACGCATATGATTAGGTATCGGATCCAGTACAAAAATTCCACTTAATTGTTTTACTAAGGCGGTTGTTATTTCAATAATTTCTTTTTTCTTTAATTGTAATGTTTTGCTTTGATATAGTATCGATGTATTTCGATTTAATTCAAAATTTTGACCTTTTCCTTGCTTGCCGGTTGAAAAATACGTTGGAATATTCAGCAATTTATTATCGCGTAAATTTGTATAAAACAATCGCTGCTTTTTCAATCCACTTTGAACTAATGTTTCCTGTGTTATTAATGCCTTGGCTGTTCCGATTTCTACAGTAATGGAATATTCATACTCAGCATTCTCATATTCCATTACAACCTCTAATGTAAACAAATTAGTATTTTTTTTACAAACCCAATCCATTCCGCCTCGCAAAGCATTTAACGTTATATCCCCGCAGATGGCTTGAAAAATACCCACGCCAGCTGCTATTCTGCTTAAAAAAATCAATGCATCTATTGCATTTGATTTGCCGCTTGAATTAGTACCGATCATAATTGTCAATGGATCTATATATAGAGTGCTTTGCCCATAGCTTTTCCAGTTTTTTAATGTAATACTTTTTATCAAAATATTGTTCTCCCTTCAGCCTTTATAGTATAATTATCTCTGATGAATATCCCCAAAGGAAGCAGCTTCAATACTTATGCTACGCAGCAAGTTCAGCATTTCAACTGTAAAGCTTGTCAGGGGGTGTCTTGTGTCTGGTTTTTATCTTTATTTTTATATATTATCACATAATCGCCTGTTTTTCCACAGAAATGTGGCAATTCGTACACACAGCATTTTTACTGTAAAATTATTTGTAACGAATGTCTTTCAGATGGGATATATGAGGTAGAGAACAATAATGGTACGGGATATATTGGTATGCGGAAGATCAGCAGGGACTGCGCGATGACAGAATCATATGCACACAAGGGAGGAGGTGACAGCATGCGGAAACCGGATGAAAACAGCATAGATATGGATTCCGTCTATCAGGAATATGCCAGTCTGGTGTACCGTTTCCTGTATTCCTATACCCATGATGCGCAATGGTCTGAGGAACTTATGCAGGAAACTTTCCTGCGGGCGGTCACTTCCATTCACCGCTATGACGGCTCCTGCAAATTATCAGTCTGGCTCTGCCAGATCGCCAGACATATTCTGTATCAGGAACTGCGTAAAAAGAAGCGCATGGAGACGGTGGAACTGACGGAGTATATACCCGATCAGAAGGCGCGGGACGGCGAGTGCGATGTATTACAGCAGGAGGACAGAAAGGAACTTTATCAGGCAATCCACCATCTGGCGGAACCGGAACGTGAGGTGGTGCTGTACCGCATGACCGGAGATCTTTCGTTTCGGGAGATTGGTGAGATCATGGGAAAAAGTGAGAACTGGTGCCGGACGGTTTTCTACCGGGCCAAACAAAAGCTGAAGGCATATCTGTCAGACATGATATGAGCAGTGTGCGGACGGTGAGGTGAAACACATGGAAGCAGGAAGCGGACGAAGGATAGAATCCGATTGACAAAAAGGACAGCGGTGTATGCTTCAGAAGCAGGTATGGATAAAAATGGAAAAGGAGATGAGTGCATATGGATAGAGAGTATCCTTGTGATATTATCAAAGATCTGCTGCCGGGATATATAGACGGGATCTTGAGTGAGGCGGGCACTAACGTGATAAAAGAACATTTGGAGAGATGTGAAGACTGTCGCTTAACCTGCGGGACAATGACAGAGAAACTGCAGGAAGAAACGCAGGTCGGAATGATACAGCGGGAGCAGAGAGCGCTCGACGGGTTTAAAAAGCTGCGCCGGCGCACAAAGAAGCTGAAGCTGGCGGCAGGAATTGCCGCGGGTCTGCTGATGGTATGTCTGGCGGCGGTTCTGGGAAAGGTTTATGTGACAGGGAGCGTTATATCTTCCGGACCTGTGGAGATCACAGACTATGTCTATGACGAGGAGAACGGAAGTCTGGAATTGAACGGCAGGCTGAACATGTCCGGTTTTCGTGTCAGCAGAGTGGTCTGCAAAGAAAGTGAGGACGAACCGTTTGTGGTGAATATGTTCGTCTATGTGGCAGAAACTTTACCGTTTTTGCCAGACAGACAGGAGCAGGCGGAGTTCTCCGTGACTGTTCCTGACGCGAAGGGCTGTGTGGTCTATCAGGCCGGGCCGGGGTATAACCGGACACAGGTATATCATTGGAAGCACGACCATAACGAGAAGCTTGCGGAACTGGAGGCGGAAATCTACAGTCGTGTGCCCGGACTGGATCAGGAGAAGGACGCGCTCGGTTATTGCAAGGGAATGGAGACCGTGGATGGTCAGGAAGGCGTTGCATATGATGTAACCACGATGATCGGGGAGGATTCGTATTACTGGTGGTTCAACGACCAGCTTGCCATGCACGGAGATTTTGCGCTGCTGGATCTGAATATCTGGATCTCGCTGGAGGAGCCGTACCGGATTCTTATTTTCGATTATAAAACGGGGCAATATACGGATGACCTTACGCTGGTTAGTGACAGGAAGAAAAACGCGGAGCCGGAAGATTTCAAATGGATGGAATAGATATGAGATCATACGGGATGAAATTATAAATCATATACAACCTCTATGCGGCATACACTTATATTAAGTATACGCATGGAGGTTTATTTTTGTGGAATTAGTAAAAAAGAAGATACATATGGATCGGATCAGCAGCAGAGCCGGCACGCAAGTCGTATTGGAAGAAGATGTAAATATATCAGATAACAAGCCCGATGCCAGCTATCTGTTAAACAGTAAGGGCGAGATCATCATGGAGGAGATACGCGCCGGTGAAAATGTGGTGAATTTAAGGGGCAGACTGGTTGTGTCCGTACTGTATCTGACAGACATGGAAGGAACCTGCGCCAGTATGGAAGCGATGATTCCTTTTGAAGAGAGAGTCAATATGGAAGGCGTGTCGAACGGGGACGTGATATTGACCGACTGGACCATAGAAGATCTGACGGTGGGACTTATTAATTCAAGAAAACTGAGTGTGCAGGCGGTGGCTTCCTTCGGCCTGGAACTGGAGGAGCATATGGAGCAGGACACTGCGGTTGATATTTATCATGAGGAGCCGTTAGAGTACCGTAAACGTACTTATCCTGTGGTACAGCTTGTACTGCAGAAGAAAGATATTTTCCGGTTAAAAGAAGAGATGGAGCTGTCGGGGAATCTGCCGAATGTGTTCCAGACCATATGGCACCATATTACCTTTGACCATGTGGAATTT
Source organism: uncultured Lachnospiraceae bacterium (assembly GCA_937920345.1). Lineage (GTDB taxonomy): Bacteria > Bacillota > Clostridia > Lachnospirales > Lachnospiraceae > UBA3282. Next base: position 65,576 of record CALGVA010000019.1, on the reverse strand, counting down.
AAAGCGCTGGAAGAGAAAATTTCGATCCAGGGTGAGATGAGAGCCTTTTTCCTGTATGAAGGAGAAGGGGATAATGACAGGACACTGTGGTATGAGAATACGGTGCCTTTCAGCGGCATTATCGAGTGCCACGGCTGCAGGGAAAACATGATTCCGGACATCCGTTACGGTCTGGGGCAGTGCAATGTGGAAGTGCGCCAGGACTTCGACGGCGAGGAGCGGGTTTTCTGTGTGGAGCCGGTACTGGATCTGGACATTCATCTGTATGAGGAAGAAAACAGGGAGGTGCTGTCCGACATCTATGGAGTAGATAAGGAAATCGAGGCGCTGACGACAGAGGTACAGCTTAAGAGTCTTCTGATGAGCGGAAGCGGTAAGTGTAAAATCGCGGAACATGCCAGGATACAGAATCCGGAAATGCCCATGTACCAGTTGATCCATTCCGAGGGCGAGATCCAGATCGAAGAGCAGGCGATCGTGGAGAACGGCATTGCCGTTACGGGAACGTTGACGGTTATCACGCTGTATCTGTGCAGTAACGGTACAAAATCAATTTATTCTACGAGAAATGTGCTTCCGTTCCAATACGTGATTGAGGCTGAGAACATCACGCCGACCAGTATTTTCAAGCTGCATTACAGCATAGAGCAGCTGACGGTAACAATGCTGGATAATGATGAACTGGATGTCAAAGCTGCGCTGCAGTTCAAGGTAATCGTGTTTGCCGTGCAAAAGAGCAATCTGATCACGGATATCAAGGTGGAAGAACTGGATATGAACAAGCTGAGCGAACTGCCGGGCATGGTGATTTATATCGCTGGACAGGGTGATACGCTGTGGGATATCGGCAAGCGGTACTATGTGCCGATCGCGCAGCTTAAGGAAGTGAATGAACTGGTGACCGAGGAGATCAATGCGGGCGATAAGATTCTGGTGGTGAAGGGGAGCCTGTAAATTATGGTATAGGAAACTGTGCGGATTTACGAGGCCGGAAAGAAGATTTCGCGAACATGCTTTTCCTGTTTTGCTGATCTTGCGAAGCAAATTTACTTCTCTGCAAATATTTTCGTGGTAAATACATGAAAATTTGTATATACTTGGAAATAAGGTTAATAAAAGAGCCAGTGTATCACGTTCCGGTTACAGGTACGTCTGGTGTACTGGAAGAGACATAAGACAAAGAAGGGAAAATGTCATGAGTACAATCAATACAGCACCAATTCTAAAAAATAAACTGTTTCTCTATCTGACGGAGTTCTTCGCGGGTATGTCGGTGATGGCAGTGGAACTGGGCGCCAGCAGGCTGTTGGCGCCTTATTTCAGTTCTTCCCAGATCGTGTGGACGATTATCATAGGAACGATCATGATCGCCATGGCGCTGGGGAATATATACGGCGGCCGCAGTGCGGACAGGAACCCCAATCCGGACAGGCTCTACGGCAGGATTCTGATCGCCGCAATCTGGATCGCTGCAATTCCGGTGGCGGGCAAATATGTGATTCTGGGAATCTCCGCGCTGCTGATTTTTGCGGTCAATACGAACTTCCTGATCTGGGCGGCATTTGCGGCGTGTATGGTGATCTTCGTGTTTCCGCTGTTCCTGCTGGGGACGGTGACGCCCTCTCTGGCGAAATATTCGGTGGAGAGTCTGGAAGACAGCGGTAAGGTTGTGGGAACGCTGGGCGCTTTTAACACCATCGGCAGTATTATTGGAACCTTTGTGCCTACCTTCATCTCCATTCCGGCGGTGGGAACTTCCGTTACATTTCTGATTTTTGCGGGTATCCTGCTGGCGCTTGCCCTAACCTATTTTATCAGCGGTAAAAGAGGTGCGGTAAAGAGTGCGGTCTCGGCAGGCATATTTCTGCTGTGCTGTATCCTGGGGCATTCGAACAGCTTTGCTTTCTGGGAGAGCGGCCTGACATTCGAAGGAGAGTCTGTCTACAATTATCTGCAGGTGAAAGAAACCGACAGAAGTGTCATATTATCCACAAATGTCCTGTTCGGGGTACAGTCTATTCTGATGAAAAATGAAGGTCTGACGGGAATGTATTATGATTATGCCATGGCGGCGCCGTTAATGACCGGACAGGATGAGCCCGGCGACTGCAATGTGCTGATCCTTGGTATGGGGACGGGGACATATGCCCATCAGTGCCGCAATTATTACGGTGATATGGAAATCGAAGGTGTGGAGATCGACGAGAAGATCACGGATCTGGCGCGGGAATATTTTGAACTGCCCGAAGATGTGAATGTGACGACTTATGACGGCAGGGCGTATCTGAATGCCATCGACGGGAAATATGATGTGATCATGGTGGACGCCTATCAGGATATCACCATTCCGTTCCAGATGTCTTCCGTGGAATTTTTTACACTGGTAAAGGATCACCTGACAGAAGACGGCGTGATGGTGGTCAATATGAATATGCGGGGCAGCGGCGCGGGCAGCATCAACGAACATCTTGCAGATACCATCAGCAGTGTGTTCGGAGAAGTTTACACCGTGGATGTGAAGGGCTCCACCAACAGGGAACTGTTTGCCTCCGACAATCCGCGTATGCTCGATCATCTGGCGGTTCACAGGGAGCAGCTTACGGACGAGAATCTGTCCGCAATGATGGCGGCGGTGGCGGAGAATCTGACGGCCTATGAGGCGGGAAATTATATCATGACTGATGACAAAGCGCCGGTGGAACTTTTGGGTATGCAGGTGATCGATGAGCTGATCAGGGACGAGGTGGCATATTATAAGGCGATCTATGAGGAACAGGGTGTCCGGGGCGTGATCGATGCGTTGTAAGGGAGCGGCGCTCCCTTTTAACTCTGATTTCTATATATGGCAGCCAATTCATGTATTCTGCGTTTCATCTCCGTACGGATATGCAGCGGCTCTAAACACTCACATTTTGACCCGAAACCAAGAAGAAGATCATAGTTGTAATCATTCTCGATAAATGGAAAATCAACAATGTAATATCCGTCGTCAGCAGGCGAAAAATGTTCATAGGAACAATAATCGAGTACCCTGTCCATAACAGATTTATGAATGCGGAGTTTTATTCTTATTGGTACGGTTTCGAAGATTTCCTCGAATTTTAAACTTGTTTTTTGAAAATCCCGCGGCAGAAAAGTTTCTTTTTCTATCTGCAGGTTTGATATGCGGGACAGTCTGAATAAACGAAAATCATTTCTTTTACAGCAGTAGCCCTGGAAATACCAGTGACTGTTTTTCAGCACAAGCTGATACGGCTCGACTGTCCGTGCGGTTTTATTTCCATGGTGCGCTACATATTCAAATGAGAGCAGCCGGCGCTCCTGTAAAGCCGTTTTAATCATTTCTAAATATACCTGTATGTTTCTGTTACCCATCCATGCACTTAAATCTATGCGTATCTGATTAGCCTTTAATTCAATTTCTTCCGCTCTGTCGGCGGGAATAAAACTCTTGACTTTTGCAAGTGCATGAATCAGTTCGTCGCCCCTTACCAGGTCGGACAGGCTGGTAAGCCCCATTAAAATAGCAGAAAGTTCATCCGCCGAAAAAAACTTTTTATCAAGTTTATATTCCTGCATGATTTCAAAGCCGCCGCCGACACCTGATGTCGAGCGGACAGGAATGCCTGCCATATTAATGGCGTCTATGTCCCGGTAGATTGTGCGGGGCGATACTTCAAACAGATCTGCCAATGCCTGCGCACCGATTCGTTCTCTGTTAAGAAGTATCATAATAATACTAACAAGTCTGTCTATTTTCATTATGCAGCCGTCTTTCAGAAAAATGTAACAGTTCAGCCTTCGGCTTCACTGTCACTCCTGATGCACACAAAATGCTCCAAAGTCGCATTTTGGCGCTTTCACAACTCATAAAATCGCATACAGAGCGATTTTACTCGCGGAATAGTGCAAGGTTGAACTGTTACAGAAAAAACTTTGGATTATTGCCATATTGCTGTCAACAATTATATATTACAATAAATGAGCAGGCAAATCAACGAAAGAAAATGGAGGAAGACCATGCAAAACAAGGCACTTGTCGTCATTGACATTCAAAACGATATTACAAAAAATTACAAGGAAATCATCGGCAATATTAACACTGCCATTGAATGGGCGGCGGCCCACAATATTCATGTGGTTTATATCAGGCATAATAATCTGTCAGCCGGAACAAGAACCTTTAAGCCGGGCACTCGTGGTGAAGAACTGGTGGCGGAGATGCAGATTGTATCCGGGAACATTTTCACGAAAACCAAAGGAAATGCGTTGACAAGCGAAGCGTTTGCCGATTTCATATGCAGGAACGAAATCAATGAATTCTATATTGCCGGTGCCGACGCCATAGCATGTGTAAAATCCACCTGCTATAATATGGCTAAGGCAGGCTACACCGTGCATGTGCTGTCAGATTGTATTACCAGCTATGACAAACGGAAGATTGCAGAAATGCTGCAATATTATGCAGGCAAGGGCTGCAGTGTGGAGAAACTCAGCGAAGTGGTGCAAGGGTGAGGTGACAGACCAAAGTCCGATCAACTGGAAGATCATCTTTCGGTATGAATTTTCAGGTGATTTTCAACCATACCTCCTTGACACATGCAAAGAATTGTGATAGTTTATTAAGAAAATTCAGGAGAACATGAAAATGAAGAACTTACATTTTACCATGCACTATATGTACATGTATGACAGACGTACTTAAAGTGATTGTGAACCGGTCGGGTGCACAGTTACGCAGGTAGGTCTGATATGTCTGTGCACGGGAATCGGTAAATGTGAGTCAGAATCATATAGAATGCTGTTGAAGCGCCGAATTTTTAGAAATGCACCAGACATATCGTATGTTTGGTGTTTTTTTGTGTTTAGAAAGGGGATATTTATGAAATTAACAAACGGAACAGAAGTCATTGTCAAACCCTATGAGGAGAACAATGCGGAAGAAATCGTCAATCTGATCATCAGAAATTTCAGAGAGGTAAATGTGAAAGATTACGGAGAGGAAGCGATAGAGGCAATAGCTGCCACGCACGATGTCAAGTGGTTTCAGGGTGTGGCGGGATACGCGCACGTGTATGTGTTCTGGAATGAGGACAGGATTGCGGGCGTCGGCTCCATATCCAGTTTCTGGGGAAGCCCGACGGAAAGCATACTGCTCACGATCTTCGTGCTGCCGGAATTACACGGGCAGGGGATCGGCAGCTATATCGTTGATACACTTGAAACCGATCCGCTGTTTCTCAGAGCAGAAAGAATAGAGATTCCGGCGTCCATTACCGCAGTGGAATTTTACCGGAAAAAAGGGTACGATCATAAAAACGGTGTTAAGGAGCTGGATGAGGAACAGCACTATCGGCTGGAAAAATGCAGAGTGCCTGCACAAGAATCTATGGAAACGAAGTTATTAAGGGCGCATGTCTGCGACGCAGCGGAAATACATGCCATGCAGATAGAAGCCTTCAGGGAATTGTTAGAGAAATATCAGGATTTTGATACCAATCCGGGCAGTGAAACCGTGGAAAAAGTCGAGGCGCGTTTGAAACAGGAATTTACTTTTTACTATTTTATCTGTATCGGACAGCAGAAAGCCGGTGCGATTCGTATAGTAGACAGAAAAGAACCCGGAGCAGGCAAGCGGATTTCCCCGCTGTTTATATTGCCGGCATTTAGAGGGAGGGGCATTGCGCAGGAGGCGATCCGGCTGTGTGAAGAGATACACGGCAAAGAAAACTGGGAACTCGACACGATTCTGCAGGAGCCTGAAAACTGTCATCTCTATGAGAAAATGGGATATCGGCAGACAGGCAGGACAGAAGTCATTAATGAAAGACTGACACTGGTATTTTATGACAAATAAGAGGCATGGAGAGTGTTAAATCACTTTTTTGACGTGCAATTACTGATGCGCAATTGATTTCATCAGTGCAAAATGCTTCGGAATGGAGGAAGATATGAACATCATGATAACCGGCTCTGGCGGCTGTGTCAGTACGCCCCGGGCATGTTGTAGCTGCTGTGTATGTACACAGGCGCGCCTGAAGGGGATTCCTTACGCGCGGACGGGCTGCAGCCTTTTTATAGAAGAGGCAAATATACTGATCGACACGCCGGAGGACATCAATGCTTCGCTGAATTATGCCGGCATACAGAAAGTGGAACATATTCTATACAGTCATTGTGATCCCGATCATACCATGGGAATGCGTGTGATCGAACAGTTGAATATGGACTGGCTTGCCGGATCAGTGGGAAAGAAACCGGATCATCCGATCCAAGTTGTCTCACTGCCTGCGGTGCTCGAAGATATTAGACAACAAGGTACGAAGTACGGATCAATGCTTGCATATTATGAGGCAAAAGGTCTTGTATATACAACAGGAACGTACACTTTTGAAGCCGGCGGTATTCGGATTGAGATGGTTCCGGTAGATGAACAGGAGCACGTGGCCATATTCGTTATTTCCTCCAATGGGAAAAAAGTAATTTATGCGCCCTGTGATGTGAAACCTTTTCCGGAATCTGAAAAAATTTCTGGCGCGGATGTTCTGATCATCGGCAATACGATCGTCGGCGATGTCTTGAAGGACGGATTTGTTTTAGAGGACGATAATCCGCTGCGAAAGGAACTGTTTACGCTGGATGAAGTTGAGGATATCAGAAAACAGTATGCGATCCCGGAAGTCATCATTACACATTTGGAGGAAGATTGGGGTAAAACGTATGACGATTACAGAGAACTGGAAAAAGAACGGGACTGTATACGGTTTGCGTATGACGGATTAAGGATATCGCTATAGCCACAGGCAGGAGGCTAAGAATTGAAAAGAGAGGAGCATACATATGCTTGAAACGATGGAGAACTTTTTTGCGGCTCGTCTGCAAGGGTATGATGAGCACATGAAAACTGAAATAGAGGGGGCGAAGGAGTTCTATTGTTATACGGCTTCTTTATTACCCCGGCAGCAAGGCGCCAGGATTCTTGACCTCGGGTGCGGAACCGGTCTGGAATTAGAAGAAATTTTTTTGCTGAACCATGGCGCCGCTATAACCGGAATTGATCTGTCAGCCGATATGCTGCAGGAACTCAGAAGGAAATTTGCCGATAAGGAACTTACACTGATACACGGCTCGTATTTTGATGAGCCGTTAGGGGTAGAGAAGTATCATGCTGCCGTATCTGTAGAATCGCTTCACCATTTTCCGGCGGTGCAGAAAGAAGTGTTGTACTGCAGACTGCGTGCGGCGCTTATGGAGGACGGATACTTTGTTCTGACAGATTACTTCGCGGAGTCTGAGGCATTGGAACTGGAATACTTTGACAATCTGAAAAAACTGAAGCAGGAACAGGGATTGGCAGACGATGAATTTTATCATTACGATACGCCGCTGACGGTCGATCATGAGCGGGAGGTGTTACTGCAGGCGGGTTTTTCAGACGTGTGCACCATGAAGAAATGGGGAGCAACCTATACATTGCTGGCGAAGCGGTAAATAGGCCGCCGGTCGAAAGTGTATCAGAATAATTTTCGGTTCATCGGGGAGAGCGCATGGCATTTAAGCGTCGTGAAAAGAATGCCGTTCCCTGAGTGGTTTGTCAAACCGGTTTCTGGCAACGGCATGGTTTTCAGAGCAGGATAAGTACAAAGATGGGTATGAAGTCAATCGGAAGATTTTGACAGGACATAATAATCCTTATATTCTTTTCCGTCATCGCCGCCGGTGAGAACCTCTTCTGACAGCGTAAAGCCCAGCTTTTCGACTGCGGCTTTGCGCTCTGCGGCAAAGGGCAGTACCTTGGTCGCCGTCATCCGGCTGCCGAACATTTCATAAGTCTGCGGCACGATCAGAGACAGTATTTCATAGATACTGTCGGCGCGCTCATAATCGCTTCTTAAGTCGAGCCGCAGAAGTGCGCAGCTGTTGAAATAGTCGGCTGCCTCACGGTTGAATAATTCGATCGTCCCGATTGCAGTGTTTCCTGTGCTTCGGGTTTCCGAATCCATAGAGTCCGGTGTGCTGTTTTCCCGTCGGGTTTCCGAATCCACGGAACCTGACGTGGTGTCCGGTCGCCTTCCATGTTTGTCAAGGATCACCCAGCGGACAAACCATCCTTCGCGGTGTGCCTGACACCAGAAATCCACGGCGCTCTGCATACGCTCTAAAGTAGTGTAGTGGAAATCGTCACCGTTGCAGTTATCTCCGTTGAAGAAGGGGACAGCCTTCTCGTCAGAATACACGAGAAGAAGATCCTGTGTATCCGCAGGTTCGATCAGTCTGAGCAGATAGTTTTCGTTTTCAAATACAGGGCATGTTTCGTATGGGTTCATGGGTAGCTCCTTTCTGCGCTGTTGTGTTTTCAGGTTCATCATCCTGCTATAGAATAGCACCCGATATACGACAACAGCGTGTCATAAATAAGAAAATTTGTATACTGCAACAACTTCTTCTGCGGCCGTAAGCAGCCGCTTTCTTATGTTCTCAGGAGAGATTACTTCAACGCTGCCGCCCAGCGATAACAGCGTTCCGATCCAGAACTGCTCGTTTTCGACGATCGTTGCTCTGATCAGCGCGCCGCCGTCTTCTCGTTCTTCTGTTACAGTTCCCTTCAGATATTCGATGACCCGTGCTTTCGCAGCTGCGCTGCATTTGAGGAGTATTTCAGTGTACTGGCGGGTATCAGTCTGATCGATCCTGTGCAGAATCGCATCTGCGGATTCGTGGTCTCTGGTAAAGGGGATATCGGTTATGCTCACATGGCTCATCCGCACAAGCTTGTAGGTGCGGTAGTCATTTCTGACTTTGGAACAGGCCAGCAGATACCACGCGTACCACCGGTAGATGACGGCGATCGGTTCCACGGTATGGGAACGGGTCTCCTGACTATTATTCGTATAAGTAAACTCCACGGCACGTTTTTCTCTTACGGCGGTCTGCAGCAGCTGTAAAGTGTGCGGTACGGTTTCCTGTAAAACCGAAAAATCCAAGATAATTCCGTTATCGTCCGGACGCTGGGCATGGACGATTTTTTCTAATGTATGTCTGGCGCCGGGGTCAGCGGTCGCCGAGATCAGGCCTTGAAGTGCGGTACGGATATTAGAATAATCGTCCGGGGTGGCAAAACCTTTCTCCAGCCTGTAACGTTCAGATATTTCATAGCCGCCTGCAGCGCCCGCTGTTGCGATGACCGGGATTCCCGCCAGACACAGAGAGTCTATGTCCCGCTGTATGGTCCGCAGGGATACTTCGAAATGGTTGGCGAGTTCGCTTGCGGATGTTTTTCCGTGGTTTAAAAGATACAGGGTGATGGCGTACAGGCGGTCGATTTTCATGGATTATCCTTTCAGCAGATATCACAGGAACAGTATGTTACAGGCGGGGAGCAAGGGGGATCTTGTGAATCCGTCCGGGGTGCTCACCCGCGCAGCTTCCGGTACTCTTTTGGTGTAACGCCGTACTTTTCTTTGAACAGCGCATAGAAGTGCGTGCGGTTCGTAAATTTGAGCCGTGCCGCGATGGCGCTGACGGATTCGTCGGTTTCTGTCAGGCACTGCGCCACCTTTTTCAGACAGAATGTCATGCCGTAGTCGTAGAGACACAGACCGGTGTATCTGTGCACGATGCGGTTCAAGTAATCGCCGCTGTAATTGAGGTACTGCTCTAACTCGGTACGCGTCATGCGCCCGTCGCTTTCTTCGAAGAGCCGCGTGATGCGGGAGAAGAGCAGGAAGTCGCTGTTCGTGTCCAGACGGATATCGGTACAGTGATAGAACTGTGACGAGGACAGGTCAGCCAGCAGAGCGCAGAGCAGTCCGCGGATCTGATAGTACGCGCCGAATTTCGGATACAGAAGCGTGTGCACGATTTCTTCACTCAGGGTATGCAGGTGCTGCGTGAACCGGTGATTCTGGTAGGATGGAATAAAGTCAAGATATGCACGCTTGCCCGGGGTTTTCAGATCGTCGGTGATGAAATGGTAGACCGGGCTTTCACAGATTGTTTTTTCACCCGGAAAAGGAGAACCCTGAACAGATTCAAACAGTCCTGCCATAAACTCCGGAGACAGACCGATATACAGAATCTTACAATCGGACTGATAATGTTCCAGATGGCGCAGGCTCCTGTTGATCAGGCAGCAGGAACCTGCCGTATACAGATAGTCTTTTCCCTCTATTCTCTGGATAAGACTTCCTTCCAGCACGACTACAAATTCAAAGAAGTCATGGTAGTGGGGCGCATTTTTTGCGTAGGAATAATTCTTTACGGCGAGAGACTCCTGATACAGGACAGCTTTCTCAAAGGACAGTGTGACTACATTCACATACCCCTCCGGTCCGGAGGCATCGCAGCATTCCAGCGTGACCTGAAAGGGGACGTTCATACTGTAAAAGCGGCCGAAGTCGCTCTCACCGTTCTGGATGTTAATAGAGGAGTTGCGGCTGTCTAAAGATTCCCGCATGTCGGGGGTGGTATATTTTTCCATAAGAGTAAGATTCTCCGTTTCCGTCGTACCGGACGGTTCCTGACAGGTCTGCCCGCGGTAATGTTGTATATTCCCGAATATGATACAAACATGTGCTTGAAAATCGGTTTGCGATATTGTGCAGACCAGTACAGGTTTCCTATAATGAATAATGACTAAAGCCAATTTTAATTATAGGGAAGAACAGTGTAAAAGTAAAGTCAGTAGAAATGTGTATCCGCACTTATGCCGGATGCTGGATAATGGTATCAGAGATTGTGCGGGTGTTGTATCGGAAGGAGGCGCTATGTCACGGGATTTTATATATGGCGCGGATCTCGGCTGGGTAAGCCAGTTAGAATCACGGGGTGTCAGCTGGATTGATGAAAACGGCAGCCAGACAGATCCGGTCGCAGCGCTGAGGGACATGGGAGCCAATGCTGTGCGGCTGCGGGTTTTTGTAAATCCGCCGAAGGAGGCTTTCTGGCGGAAGCCGGAGAGAGAGCTTGCAGGCGGGATGACCGGCGGCGAGGAATGTATGCTCGGCTTCTGTGATAAAGAGAGTGTACTTACGATGGCGGCCAGAGTAAAGCAGCAGAATATGAAGCTTATGCTGGATTTCCATTACAGCGATCATTTTGCAGACCCGGTATTTCAGGATATTCCTGCGGCGTGGGAGAACGATGACTTCGAGAAGATGTGCAAGCGGGTGGCACAGCATACCGAAGAGGTATTGCAGCTTATGAAAGCACATGACATCTGTCCGGACTGGGTGCAGGTAGGAAATGAGGTTGAGTCAGGGATCCTGCTTCCGGCAGGAAGCTTTGCGGAACAGCCGGAACAGCTTGTGACCTTACTAAACGAGGGGTACAGGGCGGTTAAGGCATGCTGTCCGTCGTGTCTTGTCGTAACGCATGTCAACTGCGGAACGGATTATTGCCGATGTGAGCGGTTCTATGACACATTCTTCGCATACGGGGGACAGACGGATCTGATAGGACTTTCCTATTATCCGTATTGGACGAAGGTCGAACATGATGAGCAGAAACTGCAGGAGACACTGACCGGACTTGCGGGGAAGTATCGTAAGCCTGTACTGTTGAGTGAGATCGGCGGACCGGAGAACGAGGCGGAGGAAACATATCAGCTTCTGCGCAGCGTGGTGCGCGCGGTCAAGGCGGTACCGGATGGACAGGGACTCGGACTTTTCTACTGGGAGCCTGAGGTGGGAGCCGACCTGCTGCCGGATCATTATATTCTGGGCGCTGCGGTGACGGCAGGAGAGAACCGGCTGCGGTTTACGAAAGCGATGAGCGCTTATGCCGACAGCAGGTGACAGGATCTGGGACGGAATAGGAAAGTGTATTTCGGCGGCGTGAACTTTGTAATTCGGCGCCTGTTCCGACGCCATGCGGTAAGCGTGCGGCGGCATGGCGGGAGTGGAGTAAGGGTGCTGACAGATATATTACTTATAAGATGGGAGGACTATTACTATGAAAAGACGTTACATGAAATTACTGGCTCTGTGTCTCAGTGTCAGTCTCAGCGTCTCAGCATTGACAGGCTGCGGAGCAGATGATGCCGACAAGGCTGCGCCTGCTGCGGAGGCGGAGGAAGTGCAGGAAACACCGGAAACGCAGGAGCCGGAAGAGACAGAGGAGACGGAAACGGCGCAGACGCCCAAGGAGCCGGCGGTTATAGAAGCAACATCATTTCCGCTGCCGGACGGACCGGAAGAGTCCGAGATCTATATAGAGCCGATTCCGGATATTTCCGATGATTTTATCCGCGGTATGGACGCATCCGCCGTACTCGTGGAAGAGAACAGCGGCGTGAAATACTATAATTATGAAGGCGAGGAGCAGGATGTCTTCATGACACTGGCACAGTCCGGCGTAAATTATATCCGTATCCGGGTCTGGAATGATCCTTACGACGAGAACGGCAACGGATACGGCGGCGGTAACAATGACGTGCCGACGGCCATTGAACTTGGCAAACGCGCGACGAAGTACGGTATGAAGGTATGCATTGACTTCCACTACTCTGATTTCTGGGCGGACCCGAAGAGACAGCATGCGCCCAAGGCGTGGGAAGGCATGAGCGTTGAGGAAAAGAGCGACGCACTCTATGAATTTACGAAAGACAGTCTGACACAGATACTCGATGCCGGTGTGGACGTAGGCATGGTGCAGATCGGCAATGAGATCAATAACGGCATGTCCGGCGAATCGTTCCTTCCGAATGTTTCGACTCTCTTAAGTGCCGGGAGCCGCGGCGTCCGTGAAACAGCGGAAGCTTACGGCAAGGATATTCAGATCGTGGTACATTACACCAATATCGAGGATAACGGACAGATCGACGGGCTTGTTTCCAACCTGAAAAACATGGAAGTGGATTATGATATTCTCGGTTTATCCTACTATCCGTTCTGGGACGGTACGAATGAGAATATGCAGGCGGTTGCCAGACATATTCAGGATACATACGGTAAGCAGGTGGTAATTGCAGAGACATCTTATGCTTACACGACGGAGGACGGCGACGGTACTGCGAACAGCTTCGACGGTATTGACGGTGCGGTTGAGGGATACGCCGCTACCGTGCAGAGCCAGGCGACTATGATCCGTGATGTCTGCGAGGCGGCGCATGAAGCGAATGTACTCGGCATTTTCTACTGGGAAGGAACCTGGATTCCGGTAGGCAAAGCGACGGAAGATAATTCTCCGATCTGGGAGAAATACGGAAGCGGCTGGGCAAGCAGCTATGCGTCGGATTATGATCCGGATGATGCAGGACTCTATTACGGCGGCTGCTCGTGGGATAATCAGGCGATGTTCGATTTTGAGGGACATCCGCTGGCTTCCCTGAATGTATTTAAGTATTTAAAACATGGTTCGACAGCGCCTCTTGCTGTGGATTCTGTTCCGGATGTCAGTGTTTCGTGCGGTGTGGGCAGTGAACTGGAACTTCCCGAGACAATTGACGTAATCTATAATGACCGCTCGGCGAATAAACAGGAGACTGTTACGTGGGATGAAGCGCAGGTTGCCGCAATCGATACGAGTGTCGGCGGCGAGTATGAAGTGACCGGTACATTGGCGGACGGCACGACTGTAACCGCATATATAGAGGTTGTCATGCTCAACTACGTGCAGAATCCGAGCTTCGAGGATGCGGATACTTCCATGTGGAAGGTGACGTACGAAGGGGATGATAATCCGACCGACTTCCAGCAGAAGGCGGACGATGCACATACAGGAGAAATGGCATTCCACTTCTGGTCGGAAGACTCTGATATGGATTTCTCGATTGAGCAGGAACTGACGGATTTAGAGCCGGGCACTTATCAGCTGACTGCTTATGCGCAGGGCGGCGACGTGTCGGACGACTGTGAGATGGAATTATATGCGATTGCCGGCGGCGAAGAGATGACAGAGCCCTTCATGGTAACGACATGGGTGGCATGGCAGGAGCCTACGATTCCGGAGATCAAGGTTACGGACGGCAAACTTACGATCGGTGTGCGCATGAAGTGTAACAAGAAGAGCTGGGGAACTGTAGACGATTTCACACTGAACAAGATTTCCGATTAGGGATTCGTACAGACAGGACGATATTTTCTCCCTTTAAGTTAAGAGTATATTCTATAAAAAGTATGGCAGGACTGCATGGAAGCGGCTCCTGCTATACTTTTTTTGTTTCTTGTTTAAATAATTTGTTTGACTTTTTATGTGTGTTAATCGTTATATAAGACAGAGAGGAAGTTTTGTATGTGTGAGGGAGGTGAATCTGTGCTTGAGAAAATCATACGAAAGTATTATGACGAGATATTCCGCTATTGCTATCATCATGTGGAAAGCCGTGCTGCAGCGGAGGACTTATGCCAGGATACTTTTGTAAGCTTCATAGAGCACTATCAGGAATACCGCCACATGGGTAAGACCGGAAACTATCTCTACACGATTGCCGGGAATAAATGCCGCGACTACTACAGGAAAAATACCCCTCTCTTCATGGCGGAAATCCCGGAACAGGAAACAGGACAGGGTATAGAGGAGACGGTAGTTATAAAGCAGATGGTTATGAGTCTGCCGGAAGAGTTCAGGGAGGCGGTTGTGCTGCGATATTTCCAGAATATGCGGTACCGTGATATTGCGGAAGTTCTGGGAATCGGGCTGTCTCTGACGAAATACCGGGTGAAAAAAGGGCTGGAAATGTTGGCCGCAATGGAAGGAGGCGCTTATGGGACAAAGGGAGATTGAGAAAAGGCTGCAGCAGTATGCGGCGGCATGCGAGAAGATTGTGCCGGAAAATAAAGAACGCAGAATCCGGGAACTCATGCAGACCGGTATAGTGCGCATCCGGGGGAATGTGTGGAATTTTATATGGGAGCAGATCGGATATCTCGGCAGGTACTGCCTGATCTGGCAGGCGCTGTGGATTGTGGTTTTCTGGTATATGGTGCGGTACGGGGTGTCGCATTTAGGGGGTAAAGACAGCAGCAGCGGGATTCTTGTGACGGTCTCGATTCTGACACCGCTGCTGGTGCTTCTGACCGTGGAGCAGGTTACAAAAGTGTACCAGAAAAGCATGCTGGAAATAGAGTATGTGACGAAGTATTCTCTGCGAAGTGCGGTGATGATCCGCATGTCGGTGCTCTGCGTCATGCATGCAATTATTCTGGTGATATGTGTTCTCTGTCTGCATTCCCGCATAGAGGCAGAGGCAGGGCAGCTTCTTGTGTACGGATTTACGCCTATGATCATTGTGACGGCAGCGTTGTTCTGTTTGATGCAGCGTTTTGAGGGAGACTTGCTGCGGAGTGCGGTAATGGGAGTGTACGCGCTGACGGCAGGACTGGCAGTCGTCGGAAATACGGGGTACTTTGGATGGTATCAGCCGGCTTATTTCAGGGTGTGGTGTATCATATGCGGCATTGCGGCTGCAGTTGGCATGCGTCAGCTGATTCGCCTGAACGGAAAACTGTCAAACTATGAGGCGATTGTGCAGTATACAATAGATACTTAACAGAGTTGACGGGGTATTGATGACAGAACTTGTGGAAAGGATGAAAACAATGGAACTGATATTAGACAGAGTGACCAAACAATATAAAAATAAAATCGCGGTGGATCGTCTAAATGTTGTACTGAAAGAAGGCGTATATGGTCTGCTCGGTGCCAACGGTGCGGGCAAAACAACTTTGATGCGCATGATCTGCGGCATTGCAGAGATCAGTAGCGGGGAGATTCGTCTGGACGGGGAGGATGTCGGCGCTATGGGAGGAAGGTATCGGGATCTGCTGGGGTATCTGCCGCAGGATTTCGGCTATTATCCTAACTTTACCGCTATGGAGTTTATGCTGTATATCGCGTCTTTGAAAGGACTGGATCGAAGCTATGCCGGGAAGCAGAGCAGGCTCCTGCTGCAGAAGGTGGGGCTGGAAGCTGAAATGCGGCATAAGATCAAGACTTTTTCGGGCGGTATGCGGCAGCGGCTGGGGATCGCACAGGCATTGTTAAACGATCCGAAGATTCTGATTCTGGACGAACCGACAGCGGGCCTCGATCCGAAAGAGCGGGTGCGTTTCCGCAACATGATTGCGGAACTCGGCAGGGATCGGATCGTCATTCTCTCTACGCATATCGTATCAGATGTGGAAGAGATCGCAGACTGGATCTTTCTGATGAAACAGGGACAGTTTATTGCACAGGGAACGCTGGAAGATTTAAAGGAGCATTATATGGAAGTTGCGGGAACTGAAGAACCGGAGAAGTTTAATCTGGAGAAGCTTTATCTGTTTTATTTCAGTGAATGATGAACAGACGGATGTGAAGTGTACAATCGGTGAACGGGGCGGGAGAAACGGTTTTTCTTGCTTATAAACTTATTTGTTAATGCGACGTCTCAACATAGTTGAGACAAAAGCAGCGTAGAAATGGAGAAAACTATGATGCGATATGAGTGGAAGAAAATATTTGAGAGAAGACTGAATTTGGCTGCAATGCTTTTGGGGTATCTTTTGATCGGCATCTGTGTGTACAACTATATTACACAGGAAATCTGCTATGATGCCGCGACGGACAGTTACATAGAGGGAGTCGCGGCATACCGGATGCAGGAAGAACTGGCGCAGTCGCAGACGGATGTCATCACGGAAGCGTATGTGACGGATCTGATCAGGGACATCCAGAGCCGCGGTATAGATCTTGAGAGTGATGACGCATATACGGAAATCATCAGACCGCTGGGCGACATGTTCTATTTTGTGTCTAAGAATTATACGGATATGCGGAGTAAAAATACGGATATGGATGCGCTGGATAAGGTTGACGTGAGTGAAGGCGCGCATTTTTATGAGCACCGCATGGAGAAGATCACGGATTATCTTAATATGGATTTCTCATACGGCAACTATACGGAGGCAGAGAAAGCATACTGGATCGCGAAAGCCGGCCGGACGAACGTGCCGTTTCGCTGGGGCAGTAAGAGCGTGATGAATCAAGTGGGAGAAATGATGTTCGCGGGATTTTATCTGTGGTTTGTCGTTGTCATATGTGTAAGTTCTGTTTTCTCCTCGGAATATGAGTCCGGTGCGGCGTATCTGCTGCTTACGACGAAATACGGCAAGGACAGGCTGGTGCGGTCGAAAATCGGGGTTGCCGCACTCTTTACAGTGGGATATCTGACGGGCGGAGCGCTGCTCGCGGTCGTGCCTGCTGCGCTGCTTCTGGGACTGCCGGGGGCGGATCTGCCGGTACAGCTGTGGAATCCGGTGATACCGTATAATATGACCATAGGACAGACATGTCTGGGGATGTTCGGGCTTCTTCTGCTGATCGGGTCTGCAATTGCGCTCGCACTTCTGTGCTGCTCAGCGGGGCTGCGCTCATCGCTGGCAACGCTGGTTATCGGCATGGCGGTTATCATCGCGCCGGCGTTCTTCCCGATGAGTAAGCAGAGCGGGCTGTGGAACCATATCAATTATCTTTTTCCGGTCAGGGCGTTTAATCTTGAAGATGTCATGGGATCGTATGTGAGCTATGCGGCGGGGAATGTGGTGATTTCGTATACGGCAATGGTGGTGATCGTGTATACGGTGATTGGTGCCGCGGCACTTTTACTGATCAGAAGGATGTTTGTGAAGGTGAGATAGGATGCTGGTCTTATCCGCTGTGCCCGGACATTGTGCAGGCGGCAATTATGAGCCGAAGCATCGGATATCTCCCTGCCTGCAGTAAACGGCTTTTGCACCAGGGATCAAGGTCAGGATGCCGGTTCCATCACTGCCGTTATCAGATAGAAGGGCAGCGCAAATACCATAAAATATACGTATCTGAAATCGGTGGCCACGGGCGTGGCAATCATAACCGTCAGATATAGTGCAAAACCCGGCAGATAACAGACCAGCTTCTTTTTCTCATCCCTTGCGAAAGCGTTGCCGATGCAGAATAGAAGCACATGAAAAGCAAACCCCATACTCCACAGCAGTCCGTAAACCGGAAGCATACTGCCGAGCTTCAGGGATATTTCCTTGATCTTAATGACGACCGGACCGCCGATCAGCGGCGTGTGTGATACACCCAGCCTTGTAGCGCTGATCCCCTCTCCTTCCGCCACAGGATAGAAAGAGTCCGGATACCAGTAGCCATAGGTCTGATTGATATAAGCCTGCAGGTAATCTCCCGGATATGTATAGCCCAACGAAGCCCACAGCTTCAGATATTCCCGTTTATGCTCCGCCAGATATGCAGGATTTCCCGCGCGTACCAGTTCCTTCATATTATCCGCAAATGTCGGATTATACAAGTCCTTGATATAGGTGGTATCAATCACCTGATCGATCAGCGCCTGTTGATCCGGAGTCAGTTCTCTGTCATGACACAGAACCGCCGCAATCTGCTGAACAGGAATGGAAAGCGATTCGACCAGGTCGGGCTGTGTCACATGCAGGGCATTCATGACCGGATATTTGACAATGACTGCCGCAAACAGAATCCCCAGGATGGCCGGCGCCATGATTTTGGCCTGCCTGCGGTAAAAGAACAGCAGAAAAGGCACACAGAACAGGAATCCGTACCAGCCGTTCGAACGCATGAGACAGATCATTATGCCTGCAAAGACAAACATTGCCAGTTCACGCAGGCGAATTTCCCGTGCCATGCGAAGCATGGAACAGCTCAAAAGGAGTACAACCGCCGCAAAAGGGATATCCTTCCAGATCGTAACGGAAAATACGGCATGATAGGGCACCAGTGCATAGAACAGGGTGATTCCCGCCTGGATTCCCTGCCGGATCTGGAACAATTCCAGAGTCTTAATAAAATAGTAAACGCTGAATGCGAGAAAACACATCTGGAAAAAGGTATAAAAGGAAACCGCGGCCACCATATCAGAAGTTATCGCATACCCGATATGATATAACAGCGAAAAAAGCATGGTATGAACAAACGGGTGATGATTGCTGTATCCGGTCAGCCCCAGGACCTGTTCAAACTGGTTGATGCTGTCCGGTGTCATGATCCCCGGATACTGATACAGAAAATAAGGCAGCCAGCAGAGCACACATCCCAGGAAACAGTACAGGGGCATCCGCTTGATTTCGCGTCTTCCTTCCTGCCGGTACAGCAGTCTCTTCAAAACATCTTTATCTCCGCTGTAGGAAAACAGAAATAGAAGCAGTTTATAGTAGCAGACACAGAACCCTGTAAAAACAGCAGTCAATACAATCGCTTGAAAGAATCTGTTCGTCAATGTTTCAATGTAATGCGGATAATCCACTAACATATAGAAGAGTGTGAACAGAACAGCCAGTACCGCGGCCGTCCTTCGCACTCTTTTTTCATATGCGAACTGCTTCACAAAAAGCCTGCTGTTGATATTGCGGTAAAGAAAAAAGGCAAGCAGAAAGAAAACGCCGGCTAAAATATTGCCGGGTTCCATTCTGCCCGCTTTCATAAACGCCCATGCGGTGAAAAAGCTTTCGACGATATTAATAATGATAAGTCTGTTTACTGCTGTCTTCATGTGAGGCTCCTATATACAGATTCTAATCTATGATATCGGATTGCTGAAAAGTTGTCAATGAAAGGTCGAACACTTCACAAAACCCGGAAGCCGCCGGTTCCGTAGACAGGCTGTTGCGGCATAAGCTGCTTTGTGCTATAACGGAAAGTAAGAAAGAGGGGAGATACAAATGATACTTGATAACATTGTAAAGCGGGGAAACAGAAGAAGTACATCCGCTTTGTTACTGCTCACTGCGGGACTGCTTACAGCGTGCGGGGCACAGCAGGCGGAAACAGAGCAGGAGCAGACTGTACAGGCGGAAGGAAACGGGGCGGATTTGCCGCAGCCGGTTTCAGGAGGCGGCGAATATGAACAGGTCATCGATGACGGGGATCTGACTGCCAATGGCAGTGAAGAGGAGGCGGAGCCTGCAGGCAGTGCGGAAAGTACTGCAGATCATCAGCAGGCAGATGAATTGCTAAACCGGTTTGGCGAGAACTGTATCAGCGAGCAGACATTCGAGGTGGAACTGAGTGAGTATGACGGCAAAGTGTGGTTTGTGCCTTATGCGCCCGCTGAGGAGGGACAGGAACCTGTTATACAGATTGTGCAGGACGGGGCGGTCCTTACGACACTTCAGCCGTATGTTCCGGATCATCTGGAAGGGCAGTCCTTTACCAGCCTTGACGCCGTGACTTTTTTCGACATCAACTATGATAACTGTACGGATATTGTATTGATTGAGACTTATGGCAATACCACTTTTGCTGCAGTCTATTATGGATTTGCCCACGATGAGAAGGAGGATTACAGATATTTTAACGTACAATGGACTTTGTCCGAAATCATATCGGACAGGGCGAATCCTGTGACGATTGCCGGGATCAGAGATCTGCTGGGCGAAAAGAAAAACGGCGAATTTGCAAATTATAAAGAAGCCTATACGTCGGTGCTCAGGCTGTGTGAGTTATCATACGAATCGGAACTGACTTGCGATTTGATTTATTTAGATGAAGACGATATTCCGGAGCTGGTGGTCGCGGATAACGGATTCTGGGTCAGCCTGTATACTTATCATGACGGAATGGTTCATATGCTCATGGAACAATGGGGATACGGCGTTATGGGAAATGCAGGATACGAGTATATTCCCGGAGGAAACAGAGTGAGGAATTATAACAGTGACTACGCGGGAGCGATTCGTTATAGCACCTATATGTCGATGAACGATCAATATTCACTTAAGACTGTTACGGAAGTTGTGACTTATAATTTTGACGATGCCAATGGGGACGGATATCCGGATGCCGACGAAGAGGATTCTATTGGATATTACAGTGTAAGCTATGTAGATGGGGTGGAGATTACGAATGAGCAGTATGCTGCTTATGATGCAGGCGAATATGAATTTATCGCCGGAAAGATGAGTATGGAAGAAATGCTGCGGGCGCTAATGGAGTAGCCAAAGCGTACAGCCTGGTGACTTATGAATGGCATGGCTGAACTGTTACCGGGAGACAGTCCGAAGCATCGGTTAATCACTTGATTTAAGCGGTTGTTGGCGGTATAATAGATTTATTCATATCGAAGTTACAAAAATGATTTTGAAGCTGACATAACGTGTCACAAGAAGGAGGTATGCACATGCAGGAAATGATTAAGATTAGTTCTAAGGCTCACCCTAACATTGAATTGAAAGCAATCCCCGGACATTTTGTAACACCAAGTTCCCACATCAATTACTTTTTGGATATGACAACCTTAAAGACGCGGCTGAGCGAGGCGTCCCTGACGGCGAGGGAGCTGGGCAGACAGATTCTGGCATCGATGATAGTAGATACGATCGTGTGCATAGACGGCTGTGAGATAATCGGGGCATTTCTGGCGGAAGAACTGACGAGAGCCGGCATTTATTCCAGGAATGCGCACCAGACCATTTATATCATTACACCGGAATTTTCTCCGACAGGACAGATGTTATTCAGGGATAATTATCTGCCGATGATTAAAGATAAGAACGTGCTGGTTCTTCTGGCAAGCGCGACAACGGGTAAGACCGTCACGAAGACGATCCAGACGCTCACGTATTACGGTGCAACCATCAGCGGGATCAGTGCAGTGTTCAGTGCGGCGAACAGCGTTATGGGGATTCCCGTCAATGCATTGTTTACCACGGCAGATATTCCGGACTATAAGACATTTAAACCGGACGGATGTGCTATGTGTAAAGAACAGAAACCGATTGACGCATTTGCCAATGCGTTCGGATATTCCAGGATCGGCTGACGGCTTTCCGGCTGGAAAGATAAATGAACATACAAAGGCAGCGCATGAATGTGAATTGTATTCATGCGCTGTTTTTATGGTATAGGAAATTTCTACGCTTATTCGAGTTCGCGAAGCGAATCTCGCAAAGTTATTTGCGGAGCAAATTACTTTTTTATGTGAAGGACTGTGTATTACAATGTTACAACCACCGTCCCGGCATTCGGTGTCAGTACGGTATCTTTTCCGGCAATCTCCATAGAAGCGCCGTCCGCGGATTGTGCCTGTACGCCCACAAGCCTTACGGTGTACGGCTTCCCGGAGATATGCTCAGCCTGCACCGTGATCCTTGCACCGGATTTAATAACAGAGACATGTAACTCCGCATCCTGTGCCATGCCGTAGACGGTCGTCTGAGCCTCGATGTCGTCCGAAAGAGCATACACACGAAGTTCTACGCCGTCGGCGTAATCATAATCCGGTCTCTCATCACATGCGCCGACTGCTATGATGGAATTAGCACGTGCCATCAGCGGCAGGTGCAGATAGTCGTATTCTTTCTCCATCCATGTGCCGCCCTCTGCGGTTTCCCCGGTGAAGAAGTCCGTCCATGTGCCTTTCGGCAGATAGAAGGAGCCGATGCTTTCCTCATTGAAGACGGGAGCGACCAGCAGGTTATCACCCAGCATATACTGTTTATCCAGATAGCTGCAGTTCTTATCTTCCGTATATTCCAGCACCATACTCCGCATGGTCGGCACGCCGGAGCGGGAGGTGTCAATGGACGTTTTATACAGGTACGGCATAAGCTTTGCTTTCAGACGGGTGAAGGTTCTGACAACATCAACCGCTTCCTCATCATACAGCCACGGCACGCGGTAGGAACTGCTTCCGTGCAGACGGCTGTGGGAGGACAGAAGACCGAATGCAACCCAGCGCTTATATACGTCCGCAGTAGAAGTGTGCTCGAATCCGCCGATATCGTGCGCCCAGAAGCCGAATCCGGACATGAGCAGTGACAGACCGCCGCGCAGGCTCTCTTCCATAGACTCATAGTCGGACCAGCAGTCGCCGCCCCAGTGTACGGGGAACTTCTGACCGCCTACCGTTGCGGAGCGGGCGAACAGTACAGCCTCGCCTTTGCCGCGCTTTTCCTCCAGAAGATCAAATACCGTTTTATTATACAGATAAGTGTAGAAGTTATGCATCTTCTTCGGATCGGAACCGTCATGGTAGACGCAGTTGACGGGGATTCTCTCGCCGAAATCTGTCTTGAAGCAGTCAACACCCATATTGAGCAGACCCGCCAGCTTATCCTGATACCATTTGCAGGCATCCGGGTTGGTGAAGTCTACCAGAGCCATGCCCGGCTGCCACATATCCCACTGCCACACGTCGCCGTTTTGCCGTTTGACGAAGTAACCTTTCTCCATGCCTTCGGCAAAAAGAATAGATTCCTGACCGATATAGGGGTTGATCCATACGCAGATATGCAAGCCCTTTGCCTTGATTCTGGAAAGCATTCCGGCAGGATCGGGGAATACTTTCTCATCCCACACAAAGTCGGTCCAGTGGAAGCCTTTCATCCAGAAACAGTCGAAGTGGAAGGTGCGGAGCGGAATACCGCGGTCTAACATACCGTCGATGAAACTCATAACCGTATCTTCGTCGTAACTGGTCGTAAAAGAGGTAGACAGCCATAAGCCGAAGGTCCAGGGCGCAGGCAGCGCAGGTTTGCCGGACAGATCGGTGTAGCGTGTCAGCACATCTTTCATGGCAGGACCGTTAAAGAAGAAATAATCCAGACTTCCGCCTTCCACGCAGAAGGAAGTCCTGGTCACATTTTCCGTGCCGAACTCAAAAGAGACACGCTCCGGATGGTTGACCAGAACGCCGTAACCTTTGTCGGACAGGAAGAAAGGAATATTCTTATATGCCTGCTCGGTACTTGTGCCGCCGTCTTCATTGTATATTTCCACAGTCTGTCCGTTTTTGACAAAGGGCGTAAAGCGTTCGCCCGTACCGTAGAGATGTTCACCGACGCCGATGCTAAGCTGTTCACGCATGTATGTGTTTTCGAGATCGCCGTTTACTTCATAATAGTCGCCTTTATAATCCGTCTTCATCAGGGCAAGATCATTCCGGCTGCTCTTCGTGAGCGCTTTGCCGTCTCTCATGTATGTCATGGACCAGGGGTTTTTGGTGATCACGAGCGACAGGCTTCCGCTTGTGATCGTGAGTGTGTCATCTGTATCTTCGACCTGCAGAGTCTGCGGATGATCCAGATGCAGTTCAAACGCGGGTGCCTTCTGTACCGTTCCCATGTGATGGCAGGTCTGCACCCGAAGGACGTCGGGCATGGGAGAGGTAATGCGGATGGTGAGATTGATCCCGCCGAGGGTGTCTCCGCGTCCGCGTATCGGATGCGTCGGTGCGCACAGCGTTACCTCGGTGTCTTTGACGGTTGTGTAGTAGACTTCGCTCGGAGAGAAACATGCGCATCTTTCCTTGAATAGCCAGCAGCCGTTGTTAAATTTCATAATAAAAATCCTCCTTATCTTGTATTTAGTTTGATAAATGTTAAGGTTCATGTCCTGCTCTGCTGCCGTTCACACCGGCATCGGTCCTGCAATTACTTTTTATATGTTTTTGGTGTGAACAGATGCAATTCTTATTTTCTCAATATATAAGAACAGAGCACAAAATAAAAGTGTAATTTTTTGATGTATAATACATCAAATTTTTGCTATATAATGCCGGCCTGCCAAATGGTAAGATGGTATAACAGATGCAGGATCATCAAAAGGGTGTACAGGCGGTCGGAACCAGTGCTAAAATAACGGTAAAGGTGTCATGTCAGGGAGAAACCGGCCTTTATAAACAAGAAGGAAAACAGTACGATATTTATGACTAAGAGACGTAACGGACGATGGATTTCCACATTTTTTCATAACGCCACGATTAAACGGCAGTTGTATACGATCTATACAGCTGTCGTTGTGGTGCCGATCTTGCTGCTGGGTGTGTTTCTGATGATGTATACCCGTCATATGATGATCAATTATTATATGGACCTGTTGAAATCCGATAATTACCGGGTGCGGACGGTTCTGTTTGACATTACAATGGAAGTTTACGGCATCTCCAAGGATATTTCATTTGATGACGGCGTCCGCACGATTCTGGCGGAGGAATTTGACAGACGGCAGGAGTATATCAATGCTGTGGACCGCAATGCGGTGCTGAGCCAGTATGCGGAGACGTATGCGGAAGTCAGCAAGATCGAGATCTATACGGATAATCCATATCTTACGGATTATAAATTGTTTAAACGGATGAGTGAAGAAACCGTAAATATGGAATGGTATCAGCAGGCGATGTCGAAGACGGGGGTATTCTGGATGGAGATTCCGTGGGAAGACGGGTATCGGGACAGCAAGTGGGAATTGTGCCTGATCAAAAGGATTCAGCTGATCAACTCTCCGTACCATGCGGTTCTGGTTATTCATATCGACGAAAACTATCTGCGCATGTGGGCGGACAGCAACGAATATATCAGCGTCATATCTGTTGACAGAGGACCGGTATTCTACAGTTCCGAGCGGAATCTGGTCGGCAAAGCGCAGCCCGGACCAGTGGACTATGATGCGCCCTACTTCCGCTATACAGGAATGACTGAGACGGAGGGGAAGCAGTGCTTTATTGACATCTCCATGTTCCGCGCGTATCAGTCCAGTTCCAGAATCTATCTGTGTACGCTGAATCCGAAAGGATATTACACGGTCCGGAGCATTCTGTATATGTGCGGTGCCATTATCTTTACGGCACTGATTATTCCGGCAATAATGATACATATTTTTACGCGGTATTTCACGAACCGGGTGAGTCTGCTCAGACAGCAGATGCACAAGGCGAGCACGCAGGATTATGAACTGATCGACAGCTTCCGCGGGCGTGACGAACTGTCGGAGGCTTTTGAGGACCTGCAGGTTATGGTGCAGAATATCAAGGAGCAGGAGGCGAAGACTTACGAGGTGCAGATTAAGGAGCAGGAGATGCTGATCAGACAGCAGGAGATGGAGTTCAAGATGCTGGCCAGTCAGATCAATCCGCATTTCCTCTATAATACGCTGGAAACCATACGGATGAAAGCATTGACGGCGGGGGATAAAGAGGCGGCGACGGCTACGAAGCTGCTTGGGAAGTCCATGCGTTACGTGCTGGAGAATACGGGGACTTCCTACACCACACTGGAAAAAGAACTGAATCATCTGGATGCGTACATAGAGATCCAGCAGCTGCGGTTCGGCGACAGGGTGCAGTTTAGCAGAAATGTAGAGGACGGACTGGAGCTTTCGCGGTACAATATTCTGCCGCTGCTGCTGCAGCCGATGGTGGAGAACGCGATCATACACGGTATGGAGGAAGTGGCGGAGGGCGGTAAGATCGTCCTGTCCGTATATACCAGACAAATGGGGGAAAAGCGGCTTCTTATGATCGATGTGGATGATAACGGCTGCGGCATGGATGAGGTGACGCTCGGCAGGCTGCGCAGGGACATCGAGGTGCGGGATATGAGCCGGAGCAAGAGCATCGGACTCTATAACATTAATCAGCGCATGAAGCTGCATTACGGGGACGGATACCGTATCCATATCTACTCGGAACCGGGAAAGGGAACCAGAATACGGATGATTATTCCGGTGGACAAGTGCGGTATCGAAACATAGCGAAACGAAACTAAAAAAGTGACGGTATTTTTATCAAATTTTTTCGGTATTTTTATTTTTATAAATTTTTTATAATAAATGCATTGCAGGAGATATATTGATCAGACCGGTCTCCTGCGATGCATTTTCATTTTGCAGAAACGGGAATTATGTAGAAAGGTATCCCGATCATGCAGAATATGTCATGTAAACGGATATGGATGCTATAGAAAGGGTGAGCGGATATGAGTGTAGAGAGAAGGCAGAAAGAAAAAGTGATCAAGCAGAAATTCAGCATGCAGCTAATGTGGAAACAGAGATATCTGTTATTGATGTCGGTTCCTTTCCTGATCTGGCTGATCGTTTTCAAGTACATACCCCTGTGGGGATGGACGATGGCGTTTCAGGATGTGCGTCCGAAGACACTGGCGCAGCCTTTCTGGCAGAGACCTTTTGTCGGGGTATCTAATTTCGTTAAGGCATTTCAGGATCGTATCTTCGGGCAGGTTATGCTTAACACGGTCGGGCTGAGCATTCTGGGTATCACGGTTGGAACGCTTATGGCAATCCTGTTTGCCCTGATGTTAAATGAAATACGATTCGTGAAATTCAAGAAGATCACGCAGACCATCTCTTATCTGCCGCATTTCGTGTCGTGGGTGGTTATTGCCAGTATCGCCAAGATGGTATTAAACGATGGCGGTATGCTGGACACGGCGCTGCATACGAAACTGGGACTGATGAGTACGAATACGCCGCTCTTTTGGTTTACGGTCGTTCTGATCAATACATGGAAAGAAGTGGGATGGGATGCCATCGTATACCTGTCCGCTATGGCGGGTATCGATTCGGGCTTATATGAGGCGGCGAAGGTGGACGGTGCGAACCGTCTGCAGAGAATCTGGCACATTACGCTGCCGGGCATTAAGCCTACGGTAGTGGTGCTGCTGATCATGAGCATCGGCGGTGCGCTGAATGTAGGCATGGAGCGTCAGATGCTCTTAAGCAACGGTATTGTGCAGGATCACGCAATGGTGCTTTCCTGGTTCTCTTATGTCAGAGGTATCGGCAACAGCAATTACGGTCTGGGTACTGCGATCGGTATGTTCCAGTCACTGGTCGGCATAGCGCTTCTGTTCATTGCGAATAAAGTTGCAGGTTTACTCGGCGAGAGCAGACTGATATAAGGAGGGGACACCATGGCAAATGTGAAAAGCAACAGGATCAAGAGTCGGGATAATATTTTAGATTACATATTGTTGGTTGTGTTCATATTTCTGGTCATTGTTACGGTATATCCGTTTTTAAATGTTCTGGCGATATCCTTCAATGATCCGATCGACACGATGCGAAACATCAATTTCATCATACCGAGAGAGTTTACGTGGAGCAATTACGCTTATGTATTCCGGGAGAACAATCTGGGGCAGGCATTTATCCTCTCGGTATTAAGAACGGTGATCGGCGCGGGCGCGGGCGTGATCTGTACCGCTATGCTGGCCTATGTGCTGAGCAGGAAAGACTTCTATTTTAACAAGGTATTTACCACATTGTTTGTTATTACCATGTATGTCAGCGGCGGACTGATTCCGGAGTATCTGCTGCTTATGAGAGACTTAAAGCTGGGTAATAACTTCCTCGTGTACATCATACCGGGGCTGATCTGGGTCTACAATATGATTCTGGTGCGTTCTTTTATTGAAGGACTGCCGATGGCATTACAGGAGGCGGCGAGAGTGGACGGGGCCAATGACTTTATCATCTGGGCGCGAATCGTACTGCCCCTGTGTAAACCGGTGCTGGCGACGGTAGCGTTGTTCTACGCGGTAGGACAGTGGAACTCTTTCATGGATACTTACCTGTATGCCAAGGAACTGCCGACGCTGCAGTATGTGTTGTATGAGATTATGGAGAAGGCGACGGTCAAGATTGATCCGCATTCGGCGGAGCAGGTTAAGAATGCCGTCTCACCGCTGTCCGTGCGTATGGCGGTAACGATTGTAGCGACAGTGCCGATCCTGATCGTATATCCGTTCCTGCAGAAGTATTTCGTAGGCGGCATGACGGTAGGCGCGGTCAAGGACTGATACCGCAGGAAAGATCTGCAGGTTATCAAGTTATGGTATTTATATGGATGTACAGTTACGTACAACATACAAATATAAATGATGCAATGTGAAGCAACAGAAGGGAGAAAAAGTATGAAAAGTAAGAAGATTTGTGCATTGTTACTGGCAGTAACGATGGTAGCCGGCACACTTGCCGGTTGTGGAGGCGGGGATGCACCTGCTGCAGATACAGGCAGTACGACAACTACCGATGACGGCGCGGCTGCGACAGATGACGGCGGAAGCGCAGCGTCCGGAGAAGTGATCGAGTTGACATTCTTCAACGCGGATGCAAACCAGGATGATCCTTGGACAGATCCCGTGGCAGAGGCAATTACGGCAGCAACCGGCGTTAAGTTAAAGACGACACGTCCTGTGGGCGGTAACGACGAGAGTGAAGCGGTTGCGCTGATGATTGCGGAGCAGAACTATCCGGATATCATCTTTGCGAAAGGTTCCGCAGGAAATATGATTGACGCAGGCGCGATGATGGATATGACAGACCTGATCGAGCAGTATGGTCCCAATATCAAGAAGCTCTACGGCGACGAGTTTGAGAAGTTAAAACAGTCCGCAGATGACCCGTCCATTTATCAGTTATCCGCTTATAATGTTGGCGGTACGAAATTTAAGGATGCAGGAAATCTTCAGGTTCAGTGGGCAGCGCTGAAAGCGAAGGACTATAAGATTCCGCAGTCTCTGGAAGAATTGGAGACCATGATTAAAGATTATATTGCCGAGCATCCTACGACTGATGAGGGACTGGATATGATTGGTATCAGCTTATCCACTTCCGACTGGCACTGGCTGATCACACTTGGTAATCCGGCAGGTTTCATTGCAGACGGCGCTCCGGATAACGGACAGTGGATCGTAACATCGGACAACAAGGGTATGTATAAGTTCCGTTCCGATAAGGAAAGAGAATATTTCAAATGGTTATGCCGTATGTACAACGAAGGCATTCTTGACCCTGAATTTGCAACACAGACACACGAAGATTATATTGCAAAGATCGCATCCGGTCGTGTAGTTACCTTATTTGATAAGGACTGGGATTATCAGGATGGCGAGAAGGTACTGAAGGCAGACGGTAAATATGAGCTCACTTATGCAGGTCTTCCGACATGTATCGATGCGAACACAAAATGTCCGTCCCTTATGTATCAGGGTCTGACAACAGGAACCGGCGTAGGTATCACAACTTCCTGTAAAGATCCTGTTGCAGCAATCAAGTTCATCGATTTCCTTTGCTCTGACGAAGGCCAGGTACTCAACAAATGGGGTATTGAAGGCGTGAACTACTTCATCGACGATGAGGGACACCGTTACAGAACAGAAGAAGAGATCAAGTATTCCCAGGAAGATGCAGATTATTCCAAGAAGACAGGTGTCGGCTTCCACAATTACCCGTTCCCGTCTTATGGTGATGGTATTCTGGATCCTACAGGCAGCACTTATACAACGACAAGTAAGGACGCCGTAATCAACGAGTATAACGTAGAAGAGAAAGCGGCAGTTGAGGCATGGGGCGTAGAGCTGATCGTAGATATGTTCCCGCAGCCGGATGAGTTCGAGACACCTGACTATTCTCCGCTCTGGGCATACGCTATGCCGCTTGAGTTCTCGGAGATCGTAGATAAACTGGACGAAGTTGCATGGTCCGCGCTGATCAAGTGCGTAACCGGCACCGAGGCGGAGTTTGACGCAAACTATGACGCGATGATCGCTGAGTTAGAGGCAACCGGCATGAGCGAGGCGGAAGAGATGATGACTGACATTATTGCCGAGAAGGTTGCAATCGTTCAGTAAGCAGAAACTTCCGGATACAGGAAACAGATGAAATACAGAGTGTGAAAAATATAATGATATAAATGACAAGGCCTGCCGTATCAGACTATGATGCGGCAGGTCTTGTATTGATATAAGGGGGTGTATGATGCGCAAACCATAGGAAATATCACGCTTTAGGGGCATTTTTTTGTGGGGGGGGGTATTTTCCGGTTTCCGTATCGAGTCCCTGTCCTTTGCGGAATTCCGCAGGACTTTCGCCCACGTATTTTTTGAATTTCTTATGAAAATAATCTACATTCTTATAGCCTACCTGTTCGGCAATCTCATACACTTTCAGCTGATTTTCCAGAAGCAGTTGCTTGGAATGTTCGATTCTACGGTGATCCACGTAGGAATTGAAATTCTCCCCGACACTCTTGCTGAAGATCTTGCCGAGATAGGCGCTGTTGTAGCCGAACAGAGGGGCGATCGTCTCGAGTTTAATATTTTCCCGGAAATGGTGGTCAATATAGTAGAGCACATCATCTAAAATCGTATCTCTGGACGGGTTGCCTGTGGCGTCCATAATCATTTCAAACTGTTTCGAAAGGAACTGGATGATTTCATAGAGATATTTGCAGTTATTCATGAACTCCAGCACAGACGAATTTGAAGAAAAAGGAATCTTCGCCGATGCGTAGGTACGGTTCATCTTTTCCTTGATCTGCAGATAGAGATCTGTCAGAAACAATTTAATATCGCGCGCTTCACAGGGTACATACAGGAGCTGCTCTTCCAGTTCGGAGAGCACGGCAACAGTCATCCTGCGGTTGTAGGATTGTATATAATCCGCGAAGCGGTCCGCATATTCTGTCAAGGCGGATTCACTCAGAGTAAAAACGAGCCGGTCCGGGTCCGCCAGAGAGGAAGAAGCATTTGCGGAGAGCTCCGGCAGCAACTCATAGCCCATTGCATGCAGCTCCCGCTTGCAGAAGAAGCGGCGTGTTAAAAGCGCGGTGGCATCTGCATAAGAAAGATGGATATCCTCCGGCACGGATACAGGCCTGCCGTAAGCTAAGAACATGGATTCCAGCGGGCTTCCCGCCTGTGCCGTATTATTGTCAAAGCGTTCCAGAAAGTCGGAGAGCCTGTTGAGGCCGTGGGAACCCTTTAACAGGACAACATCTTTATGATTTATTTCCAGATGTTCAAAGATGTTATTATCGCGGTTGATTACTTTGAGAAGCTCCGCGAATGTGTAAGGCGCGGCGGCAGCCTGCGTATGAAAGTCCTCGCAGATCACGACCTGATAGACCTCTGCGGTCAGACAGAAGTGATCGAGATCCTGATCGGACAGCGGTGTGCTCAGAATACCGGTCAGAAGTTCCTGCAGCACGACACTTTTTGCCTTCTTCTGTAATTCCGTGAAATGGGTGGAGTGACGTTTCTCCTGTGCCAGTTCCTGTTTGATCTCGGAGACAGTCTGATAGAGTTCGTCCTCGTCGATCGGTTTGGTGGGATAGAATCTGACGCCGCTTTTAATGGCTTCCTGCGCATACCCGAAATCAGAATAGCCGCTTAATATGATGCATTTACCCTGAAAACCGGCTTCTCTGGCGCGGCGGATCACTTCTGTACCAAGCATTTTAGGCATTTTAACATCCAACAAAACAAGACCGGGATTCAGCGCGAGAATGCGCGAGAGCGCTTCTTCGCCATTGGAGGCTTCACCGCATATGGTAAAGCCCAGTTCGTCCCAGTCTACAATACATTTTAAACCCTCACGAATAGAGGATTCATCGTCAGCTATCAGTAAAGTATCATAATTTTGATTCATTTCATCCTGCCTCACGTATATGAATATAGTAGCATGTAAGCATAAAAGGTGCAAGAACAGCGGTGCTGTTACGTTACGGATACTTTGATTACAATGGGAAAATCACTGTGAACATGCTTCGCCGTGATGTGCAGTCCATCCTCGTCAACGGCGTAAACAGGCGCCTCGGAAAAACCGAGGATTTCCACGCTGCGGATTATGCCGTGGAAATTCGGTTTGTTGGCATCCGGTGTCTTCGCGAGGGCGCGGATCGTGATATGGCCGTCATCCGGACAGCGCAGGCAGGTCGCATAGATGCAGCCGCAGCCGGCGGTAAAGCGGAAGTCCCGGCTGGTGTAGACAGGAGCGGAGGCGTCGCTGAACTGTCCTTCCGTCTCGGCGGTCGGTCCCTCCGCGGCATAGCGCCATGGTTTGGTGTTATAGACCGCTTCTCCGTTTACAGCCAGCCACTTGCCGATCTGCGTTAAGATGGCAGCGTCCTCTTTGGCGAAGGAGCCGTCGGCCATGGGTCCCACATTCAGCAGAAGATTGCCGTTCTTGCTGACAACGTCTATGAGATAACAGATCAGTTCACAGGCGCTCTTATAGTCCAGTGAAGTGGTGTAACACCAGGAGTTGCGGGCGATCGCAGTGTCAGTCTGCCAGTGATAGGGCCTGGCGTCTGCGAATTTACCGCGTTCCACGTCTACGATACCGCTGCCGAAAGCCATAGCGTCGTGCTTGTAGCAGATGGCAGTGGGAGTGCCCCACGAGACGCCGCGGTTATAATAGTATGCTGCGATCTTACGCAGGTACGGTTTATATGCTTCATGCTGAATCCACCAATCGAAATAGAGGATGCGCGGCTGATAGCGGTCGATGATCTCGCAGGTACGGCACAGCCAGTCCTCGAGAAATTCCCGGTCCGGATAGGGTCTGGCGAACAGGTCCTGATAATCAGGCTGCGTCTGTTCTGATGGCCAGTAGAAATCGCCGCAGTGCAGCGGTTCCTTAATATCGCTTTCAAAATCTTTGCCGCAGCCCATGAACCAGTGGTGCTCCGCGCGGTGGGTAGAGGTGCAGAATACCAGCCCATTTTTCTCAAAAGAGGATTTCAGTTCGCCCAGGATGTCCCGCTTCGGGCCCATTTGCGCAGCGTTATATACGGACAGATCGCTCTGATACATCTGAAAGCCGTCGTGGTGCTCCGCCACAGGGACGACATATCGGGCGCCGGCGGCGGCAAAGGTTTCCGCCCAGCAGTCGGAGTCGAATTTTTCGGCGGTGAAAAGAGGAATGAAGTCCTTATAGCCGAAATCTTTATGCGGTCCGTAGGTCCTGACATGGTGCTCATATTCCGGCGTCCCCTGTATGTACATGTTGCGGGAATACCACTCATTGGCGAATGCAGGCACGCTGTAGAGTCCCCAGTGGACGAAAATGCCGAACTTGGCTTTTGTATACCAGAGCGGCATGTCGAAATCCGTCAGCGATGCCCAGTCATCGTGGTAGGGTCCCTGGGCGGTCACGTCGTTGATGTGTGCCAGATATTGTGATTTGTCTGTTATTTTCATGGGGTATTCTCACTCCTTATTATAATACCAGCAGGATTGCCACGTCCTTAGCCGCTAATGTCAGTGTGTCGCCGCTCTTATACGCCGCATCCGTAAGGATATCTTTGCCGGCGCAGTTAAGCGTAATGTTATGACTCTCATCATCATGGTTTAAGAAGAACAGGAACGTACCGTTATCATTGGCGCGCTTTGTCACCTCGATGCAGTCCGGTGTGTCGATGATCGGCCGGATATCAGTGTCCGCACAGATCTCAGCGATCAGCGTGCGGTAGAAAGCGGCATTGGAGCGGGTGGCGACATAGTAGGCGGTTCCCTTACCGTAGGTGTTGCGGGTCAGAACCGGCATTCCGGCATAGAAATCCTGTTCGTAAGCTGCAAGCGGCTGCGCGCCTTCGGTGTGTAGCAGGTCGCAGAGCAGAGAAGCCGGGTAAGTCGTGCCCTTGTATACAAAACTGTTATGTGCTTCCTCGGGAAGCGCGTCTTCCTCCTCCACCCAGATACCGAGGATGTCCCGCAGCTTACCCGGATAGCCGCCGATCGTGACCAGATCGTGATCGTCCACGTAGCCGCTGAAAAATGTGGTCAGGAAGGTGCCGCCGTCCTGCACGAAGCGACGGATCTTCTCGTCATAGTCCGGTTTCACCATATACAGAACAGGAGCCGCTACAAGGCGGTAGGCGGACAGGTCGTCCTCTACGCTGATCAGATCCACGGAAATATTCAGGTTGTTGAAAGACTTGTAATAGTTCAGTATCTCGTCACAGTAGTGCAGATTGACACTGGGGCCGGCAGAATAGTCCGTGGCCCACCAGTTGTCCCAGTCAAAGACAATAGCCGCCTTCGCGTCTGTTCTTGCGCCGAGGGTGAGGGAGCCGATCTTGTCAAGCTCTGCGCCCAGCGCGGATATTTCACGGAAAATTCTTGTATTTTCGTGACCAGCGTGATCGATGACTGCGCCGTGGTATTTTTCACAGGCGCCGATGCTTCTTTTGATCTGGAAAAACATGATGGTATCCGAACCGTGCGCCACGGCCTGATAGCTCCACAGCCGCATGACGCCGGGGCGTTTCAACGCGTTGTAGGGGTGCCAGTTGGTGACGCTGGGCGTCTGCTCCATCAGGGCGAAAGGTTTGCCCTGTTTCAAGCCGCGCATGAGATCGTGCTTGAAGGAAGTGACCTCCAAAGTGTCATTGTAGGCGGGATAGTTGTCCCAGGAGACGAAATCCATGTACTTTGCCCACATCTGATAATCTAACGGCTGATAATTTCCCATCAGGTTCGTCGTGATCGGAATATGCGGCGTGATGGCATGGATCGTGTCATATTCCAGCCGGTAACATTCCAGAATACTCTCTGAGTTAAAACGCCGGTAATCCAGAGAGATTCCCTGAAAAGTGGTCCGGTTAACGGCGAAATGCTCCGAGAGCATGTTCGGCAGTACGATATCCTCGAAATCATAGAAAGTATGTCCCCAGAAAGCAGTATCCCATGCTTCATTGACGGCGTCGATGGTCTGGTATTTCTTCTGCAGCCATTTGCGGAATGCGCGTTCGCAGTTTTCACAGTAACACTCCCCGCCGTACTCGTTGGAGATGTGCCAGGCTACGATATTGTCATAAGACTGATACCGCTCTGCCAGTTTTCCGGCCAGAGCCTGCGCGTATCTGCGATAGGTCGGGCTGTTGGGGCAGGAATTGTGACGGCCGCCGAATTTACGTTTCATGCCGTTAAATTCTGTTCTCAGGATATCAGGATACCGTCTGGCCATCCACGCGGGGTGCGCGCTCGTGGAAGTGGCGAGACAGACTTTCAGACCGTTGCTCGTAACTTTCTCCATGATCCGGTCAAGTTTGTCGAAGCAGTAGGTGTCCTCAGAGGGCTGCAGGGCTGCCCAGCTGAATACGTTCAGGGTAACGACGTCAATGTGCGCCAGTTTCATCAGACGCATGTCTTCGTCCCAGGTGTCTTCCGGCCACTGCTCCGGGTTGTAGTCGCCGCCGTACAGGATTTTGTGTACATTGTTATTCTCAATCATAGCTGGTAGGAATCCTTTCTGTGTAGTCGTATTGATTGTGCCGCGCCCGCACGTTATGTATCCGGTACATGATGAACAGCCGGTTTTATCCGCGTGCGGAACATGCGGTGTATGGGAACAGTATAACGTATTTGCGGTCTGGAAGATACTTACTAAATTGCTGATTTATTGCATTTATTTTTAGCAAATTTTTCCCGGAGTCATTACAGAAGACAGATTGTGTGATAAAATATTCTCGTGCAGAAGAAAAACAAGCGGCTGCGAAGCAGACATTTGTTTTTCGGGCACGAATAACGAGCAAACGTCCGATGGAATCGGACAGAGAGCGCGAAAGCGCGGGTTTGCGAGTATAAACAGGAGCAGAAGAAAAACAAGCGGCTGCGAAGCAGACATTTGTTTTTCGAGCGCGAATAAATAGCGGTATATGGGGAAGCGGGTGATAAAATATGAATCTGAAGAAATTGGGTAGATTACAGGATATCATGCGGGAGATGACGGAGCGGGGATTCGCGGCGGGAGTAAGCTGCATGGTCATCCGGCACGGGGAAGAACAGTGTTATTATGAGACGGGATACAGCGATATTGCCGCGGAGCGCAGGATGACCAGGGATACGATACACAGACTGTACTCCATGACGAAGCCGGTTACAGCGGCTGCCGTTATGATTCTGCTGGAGGAAGGCAGAATGGATCTGTTAGATCAGGCATCTGATTATCTCCAGGGATTCCGTAACCAGTATGTGGTGGAACAGGGCGTGATCGTGCCGGTGAAACGTCCGATTACCATACAGAACCTGCTTAATATGACTTCCGGACTTGCCTATCCGGGCGAGGGATCACCGGCAGAAATCCGCAGTGACAGGCTGATCGAGGAGATCAAGGATAAGCTGATGACGCAGCAGGCGCATACGACAGTGGAGGTTGCCAATCGTATCGGAAAGCTGCCGCTCGCTTTTATTCCGGGTACGACATGGCAGTACGGGCTGTCAGCGGATGTGTTAGGCGCTATTGTGGAAGTGGTGTCCGGTATGCGCTTCGGACAGTTCCTGAAAGAAAGGATTTTCGAACCATTGGGAATGACGGATACGGACTTCTACGTGCCGGCGGAGAAACAGGGGCGGCTTGCGAAAGTCTACCGGAAGGCGGAAGGCAGGCTGGTGGAGGAGACACAGTGCCATCTCGGTATACAGAACCGGATGAAAACACGTCCGGCATATGAGTCGGGCGGTGCGGGACTGTGTTCCACGATAGATGATTATGCGAAATTTACGCAAATGCTGCTGGGCGGCGGGACTTATCGCGGTACGAGAGTTCTGTCATCCGGTACGGTGGCGTATATGACCACGGCACATATACTGCCGGCGCAGAGAGCGGGATTGGAGACATGGGAGTCCCTGAAAGGTTATACATACGGCAGTCTTATGCGTATCATGGACGCACCGGAGGAGGCGGCCGGACTCGGCAGCAGAGGAGAGTACGGCTGGGACGGCTGGCTCGGCACTTATATGATGAATGATCCGGCGCATGATCTGACGCTGCTGATTATGCAGCAGCAGACGGATTCGGGAACCACCGCGTATACCCGCAGGCTGCGCAATGTATTATTTTCCGCGCTGGATGACTGACATATTTGGATAGAAGAATATTTTATGACATAACTAAAGGAAGTCAGGTTGGGAAACCTGACTTCTTTTAACTTTGGGAAGTAAATATGATAACACAGATTAGTTTGACGTTGTAAGTCCTGCTTCTTCAGCCATCTTGTCAAACTTTTCCATTACAGCATCGTAAGTTCTCTGGGAAATGTCAGGAAGCTGACCGCCCCATGTCTTCTCAGCCTGTTTGTAGCCCTTCTTGAAAGCTTCGCGCATCTCTTCGATCTTGCTCGGATCGCCGCCTGTCAGCGCGTTTGCAAAATCAATAATTCTGTCCGATGTCTGCTGAACGCCCCAGTAACCGTCTTCAGCGATATCTTTCTCAGCCTGTGCCTTCGTAGCGGCGTCTACTGTGAAATTGCCGCCGGCAAGAACGGACCAGATGCCGTTTGCGGTATTGAAAGTCTCACCCTGTTTGCCCATCAACTGCTGAACGATATTCTGCAGCTGCTGTGCATGAGCTTCCGCATCGGCTTTCATTTTGTTAACTAAAGCAGTGTTCTGTGTGTAAGTTTTGGCAGTATTGGTGTCTGCGTCCTTGGATGCTTCATAGACAACACCTGTATTTTTTTTGTCTTCGGAAGCCTTGGCTTCGGAAGTTTTCTCTTCGGCTGTCTTCGCGGCTGTCTGATTTGCCTGATAGACATCATAAGTATTCGCAGCACCGGTAACTCCATTTACGCTCATTGGTATCCCTCCTTGGAATTTGTTGTTATGTTGTTCGGTTTTCGGTTACATGCAGGGGATTATCCCCGTCTTCTATTATCTATATCGTACCATACCTCTGGAAAAATTAGGAGTAGAGCCTATTTTTTTCAGAAATTTTACGACAATAATCCGCCCGTTCAGGACATGTCGAGAATCAGCGTGCTTCCGGTTGCGTTCTACTTCAGTCGGTCATTTTTTGCGGACAGTTCAATACATGCCTGTCTATTTCG
The DNA here is from genome assembly GCA_937920345.1 of uncultured Lachnospiraceae bacterium. GTDB lineage: Bacteria > Bacillota > Clostridia > Lachnospirales > Lachnospiraceae > UBA3282. Next base: position 27,232 of record CALGVA010000019.1, on the reverse strand, counting down.
TTCTCTGCTCCTACGTTTCGTTTCTGTCCCTTGAGCCTTTCTTATCTTTCCTCAGCACTCTGGACAATACTTCGATATTGCGGAGCGGGGGACGTATTCAACACCGCACACTGTACAATTCTTAGGCTTTAATGCTGTCCACCGCTTTGTGGGTGTGATATGTAATTCACCGACAAAGCCGATGAATTTATAGTAAATCTTGATTTCCTGCTTCACTGTTCCGTCTGCCGATTTTTCACGCTCCGAAGCAAGTATCTTGTCTATCAGTGCATTTATCACTGTTGCGTCCAGCTCTTTTAAGCGTGCTTCGATTTCAAGCTGTTCTTTCTGGTATTTCCCCGACATCATCTCAAAATTCCGCTCGGTGATACGCTCCATGACCTTATCCTCATAGAGAGAGGAAAACAGCCTGTCAAGCTCCGCAAGGCGTTTGTTCAGCTTCTTCCGTTCTTTCTCCATTGCCTTTGCCTTGCTCTGGTCTGTTTCCGTGAGCCGCTTCTCAATCGCCCTCACCGCCCGCTCGTCATTCACCGCCATATCCGCAAAACGGTTGATGTCGGCAAGGACGGCATTGAATAAATCCCTCGCTTCAATGGCGTGTGCGGTACACATGACGTTGCCATACCTGCCATAATTATTGCAGGTGTATTGTATGCAGTCGATGATGTCGGGGCGTTTTCTTCTGTTGGCACTCATAGCCCGAAGAGCGTAGCCGCAGTCCGCACACTTGATAACGCCTGCAAAAATGTTCTCAAAGCCGCCCTTGTTTTCGGGCAGTCTGCGGCTTGTGATAAGCTGCTGTACGGTGTCAAACTCCTCCTGCGTGACTATCCCCTCATGGGTATCGGGTATCACTTCCCATTCTTCGGGCAGCTTAGAGGGGCGTTTCTTGCTTTTCATATTGGCGGAAATCTGCTTGTAGCCTGCAAGGTTTCCCGCGTAGATAGGGCTTCTTAAAATATTTCTTACGCTGTTCTCGGATAAACTGTGATTTTTATTCCACATGTTTATCGGCTCTGCATCTATGCGTTTGGCTCTTTAATGATATATTTACCTGCCCGATAGATAGGAATTTAGCTTTTTCTTTACAAAAAAGTTCAAATATATCAGCTAGTAACTTATTTCAATTTAATTTCCACTTTGTAATATTTCAAAAAATATGGCACAAACAAAAGAGCCCCTACTATCAAAATCACCCAACCAATATATGTTCCTTGATTTTCAGGATAAAAATAATTTATAGCTAAATGAACTGGACATAGAATAATTGCAATCACTCCCCATAAAATTTCCAATTTTCTTTTCATCTTGTTTGCTTGCTCTTTTTGTTTCTGTAATTCCACCAAATTTTGTTCTGCTTTTTTTTGATAATTTTCCATTATAATCCTTTCTCCCGATAACAATTCGTTTACATTTATTCCAAGAATGTCACATAGCTCCATCATTATTGATACATCTGGACAGCTTTTTCCTGTTTCCCATTTTGAAACAGCCCTATTACTAATGTTAAGCTTTTCTGCCAGCTGTAACTGAGTAAGATTTTTTTCTTTACGACATTCAGCAATAAATTTTCCAATTTTTTCTTGATTCATTTCTTACCTCCTAGTTTTATCATACATAATAAGCATTTTTTTGAAAGGAACTATTGGTTGATTCTCTAATTCAACCATCAGTTGACTGCTACATCGAATAGTTAATGCTAGCTATCCGTTATCTTTTTTCGCCTACAGTTTTTTATCAAACATTTCAACATGATATTTTAACCGCATAATTTCATTATTTATCTGTCGGCATTAATAATCACCTGTAACATTTCTTTTTTATGTTCAATAGTCTGAATAGCCATTTAACGCCTCACAATTATAGACACTTATGCTGCCTTTCTCAAGATTTTAATATGAAAGGTACGAATACAGACACTAAGATTCCAGAAAAAAGCGACAGAAATTTAACCCTCTGTCGCTGTATTGCCTATGTGTAAATAATTTCCTCATTCACAATCTCCCTCGCACACGCCCTTATGTTGTTGAGCCGTCCCGTCCATTCTAAGGCATTTTCCTCCTTTAGGCGTTCCGTTATGCCCTGCGCCTGTTTCATGCCCTCTATGAGCCTTTCAAAGCGTTCCCGCGCCTGCCAGTCGATGTCGGCAAGATAAGTATTGAGCCTGCCGCTTGTGAAAAGATTGGTGTATGTAACCTTTCGGTACTGCTTCAGATAGTCCAAGTGCCGCTGTCCCCATATACCTATGGGTTGTTCTTCTTCGGCGGGTACAGCCAAGCACGGTATTAAGTAATCGCCTTGCCGCTCGTATCTGCCACCCAGTTCCTCAAATAATGATTTTGCCATTGTCTGTTACCTCCACATTCTTTTTTATTTTGAATGTCCGCAAAATCCGTCCTACATCGGAAAAACAGGGCGTATCTTGACGAAACGGAGATGTATTGTATATAATAAAATACAATTATTGTATACAAAATGCAATCTGTAACCGGGGAAGATGCGGACAGGACTGCAGAATCAGACCAGGATACAGGTTCATGAGAACATCATGACGGAGGACGAGGCGGACAGATGGATCATATCACCAGAAAAGCATATGCGAAGGTCAATATCGGACTGGACGTCCTGCGGCGCAGGGCGGATGGTTATCATGAAGTCAGAATGATCATGCAGACGGTTGATCTGTGTGATGACTTGGTTATAGAGAGAATGGCGGAGCCGGGGATCAGACTGCTGACAGACAGCGCGGAGCTTCCGACAGGCGCCGACAATCTGATCTGTAAGGCGGCAGATCTGCTTTTCCGGGAAAAGGGGATACGGGAGGGTGCACAGATCACGCTGACCAAGAGAATCCCTGTCGCTGCGGGGATGGCGGGCGGCAGCGCCGATGCGGCGGCAGCCATGCACGGGTTGAATGAACTGTTTGGAATGAGATACTCTATAAGCGAACTGCAGAGGCTGGGCGTGAAGCTGGGGGCGGATATTCCTTACTGTCTGGCAGGCGGCACGATGCTGTCGGAGGGAATCGGCGAGATTCTGTCACCGCTGCCGGCGCCGCCAGCGTGTTTTCTTGTGGTGGCGAAACCGGATATCAACGTATCCACTGCGTTTGTATACGGGAATCTGCACGTCGAGACACTGACGTATCATCCTGATATAGACGGTATGATCCGTGCGCTCCGGGCGCATGATCTGAAAGGAATCACCGACCGGCTCGGCAATGTACTGGAGACGGTCACGGCCAGGGAGTATCCTGTCATAGAGAAACTGAAAGAGCTGATGCGTCTTGAGGGTGCGGAGAATGCGCTGATGAGCGGCAGCGGGCCTACGGTGTTCGGTATATACAGGCGGTGTGAGACGGCACAGAGGGCGGCTGAAGCTGTGAAGAGGAGCGGGCTTGCCGCACAGATCCATGTGACGGCGTTTCATGCAGGTTAATCATTGGCGGCGTGTGGCAGAAGATGTCAGAAAGGCGGGTTTGGATGGGAGACCATTTGGAAATGACAATGGATGAGTTCCTTCCCTTGCGGGATGTGGTGTTTAATACGCTGCGCAAAGCGATTCTTACAGGGGAACTGAAGCCAGGAGAGCGTCTGCTGGAGATCCATCTGGCGAATCGTCTGGGTGTCAGCAGGACGCCGATCAGGGAGGCGATTCGCAAGCTGGAACTGGAAGGGCTGGTGATCATGATACCGCGCCGCGGTGCGGAGGTGGCACAGATTACGGAGAAAAGCCTGAAAGACGTGCTGGAGGTGCGGCGTGCGCTGGATGCGCTTTGCGTAGAACTGGCTTGTGACCGGATCACGACCGAGGAAGAAGAACGGCTGAAGCGGGCATGTGAGGCTTTTGAACGCGCAACGCAGACCAGGGATGCGACGACGATTGCAGCGGCGGACGTGGCGCTCCACGATATTATTGTGCAGGCGACAGGCAATAAACGCCTGATTCAGCTGATCAATAATCTGTCGGAGCAGATGTATCGCTACCGTTTTGAATATATTAAAGATGAAAACCGTCATGATAATCTGATTAATGAGCATAGAATGATATACGAAAGCATTATCAGGCGTGATAAGGAGCAGGCGGCTGCAGCTGCAAAGCTTCATATTGACAATCAGGAAAGGTCGATTATCAGACAGATCCGTCTGGAACAGAAACAGGACATACATCATAAGAAAGCCTGATGTATAGAGAGCAGAATCAAGGTTACACTTCTTATATAGACAGAGCATAACCGGCCGCGCCGGCACGAATATACGCCGCGTGTCCGCATGAAAGAAAGGGAGTGTAACAACATGTGTAACAGACAGTACGTGAGACAGCTGCTGATCAGAATATATCGGGATGTGCGCATCCGTACGGCGGCAGCCGCTTTATTTGCACTTATGTGGTGGGGCGCTTTGTATCCGGAACTGTGTTTTACGGAAAGCACCTACGAGCAGGTCATTATCGTGGATGGAGAAGAGATTGTTCTGGAAGAGACAGACTGCAGGGATATCTTACACGCGGCAGGGGATGAGGTCGTCGTTAAGAGCAGACTGTTAGAATGGCTGGAAGAGAAATTCCATAAAAAATAGAATTGAAATCCGTCTTGCAGAGGTTTTCACACTGCGCGGGAATGGGGGATTATAATGAGCGAACGTGAAGAGGTGTGTAACAGACCCATCGGTGTCTTTGATTCAGGGGTGGGCGGGCTGACGGTGGCCAGAGAGATCATGCGTCAGCTTCCCAATGAGCGGATCGTGTATTTCGGAGATACGGCGAGAGTACCATATGGCAGTAAGTCACAGGATACGATTACGAAATTTTCGAGACAGATCGTCAGGTTTCTGCAGACGCAGGAGGTCAAGGCGATCGTGGTTGCCTGTAATACTGCAAGCGCATATGCTCTGGACGTGTTAGAACAGGAGACGGATATCCCCGTCATCGGCGTGGTAAAGCCCGGAGCCAAGGCGGCGATCAAGGCGACGAAGAACGGTAAGATTGGTGTGATCGCGACGGAGGCGACGACCGGGAGCGGCATATACAGCCGGTACATAAAAGAGAACGATGCGCGTGCGACCGTGCTCGGTAAAGCGTGTCCACTGTTCGTTCCATTAGTGGAGGAAGGGCTCTGGGAAGACCCTGTGACGGATGAGATTGCCAAGCGATATCTGACAGAGCTGATCGACGTCGGAATTGATACGCTGATTCTGGGCTGTACACATTATCCGATGATCCGCTCCACCATCGGAAGAATTATGGGGGACGGGGTAACACTGGTTAATCCCGCTTACGAGACTGCGAGAGAGTTGAGAGAACTTTTGCGAAAACAGGGGCTGGAGAGCGGCCACAGACCGGAACTGGGCACGGAACTGTACCGGTTCTTTGTCAGCGATGCAGCGGATAAATTCCAGAAATTTGCCAATTCGATCCTGACTTACGGGATCTTGTCCGCTAAAGTGATCAACATAGATGAGTATTAGATTGTGCAGAAAATGTCTGCACGGAAATGAGGATACATATGACACGGGAAGTATTACTGACACTTCGCGGGCTGCAGTTTGACCAGCGCGAGGCGGATGCTGATAAAGTTGAGATGGTGACGGTAGGTGATTACTTTAAGAAGAACGATAAGCATTATGTTGTTTATGAGGAGATCACGGAAGGATTTGCCCGACCGACCAAGAACAGACTGAAGTTCAGCGAGCATATGCTGGAACTGTCCAGAAACGGGCTGGTTAATGTACACATGATCTTTCAGGAGAATAAGAAGAATCTGACGAATTACAATACGCCGTTCGGGCAGATCCTGTTCGGGATTGATACAAAAAGAATACAGATTGAAGAACACGAGGATAATATCGTGGTGGATGTGGACTATTCTCTGGATGTGAACTATGAGTTCCTGTCCGACTGCCATATCAGAATCGACATCTGCTCCAAAGAAAACAGCAGTTTTACCTTGAGTTGAGATATACTCTTAAGATAAAGCTGCTGTTCTGATCATATCTTATGCTTATTCGAGTTCGCGAAGCGAATCTCGCGCAGTTAATTTGCGAAGCGTTATGTTAAAGCAACCGCTTATTCGAGTTCGCGAAGCGAATCTCGCGCAGTTAATTTGCGAAGCAAATTTACTGCAGTTACTTGACAGGCTTCGCACCTGCTTTCTCCTGCGCGCGCTCCACAAGCTGTTTGAACTTGCTCTTTTTCTTCTTCTCGGTGACAACGGGTTTACCGTGCAGTCCCTTCACGTCCGTGATGTAGATACCGCTGACTACGGCTTTCACTTCTTTTTTGACAGGCACGGAATCAAAAATTTTCTCCTCGCAGATCAGGGACATGACCTGAGGACCTACTTTAGCCTTGACAATGGGCAGTTTAGAACCGCGCAGCCACTTCGGTGTCTGTTCGAGTACAGCCTGCGGAAGCCCGGCATCCCGCAGTTTCATGCGTTTCTTATCTATGATCAGCATAGAGACCGTCTGCTTCATGGCATCGATCTGCGCCTGCTGTTCGCTCTGTTTTTTCTGTGCTTTCCTGCCAAGGAAATATAATACGACGACGGCAACGATCAACACTGCCAGAATGACTAATAAAACAATGGTTAACGTATTCATGGAACTACCTCCGGACATACTGATTTACATGATTACATGTACAAAATATTTTAACATTGATCGAAGCTTTAAGCAAGAAAAATTCAAGAGATTTCCATAATCCGAAAAGTCGGAAGAACCCTCTTTTAAGTAAGCCCGATGTATGTTAATATAAATAAGTATGGGTTCCTGTGAGCAGCATGCTGCAGACCGCCATGGCGGTGCGGATCACGGAATACGTGGATAGGAATGGAGACTATTATGATTAATATGAGGAAAGATATTGCAGGCGGCGGTGAGAAGCGGAAAAGTGCGCAGGGCAGGGAACGCACTGGAAAGAAACGGATGATACCTGTGACCGCCTGCATCCTGGCGCTGTTTCTGACTGCCTGCGGAGACAAGGTATATCTGAAAGATATAAAAGCGGCGGATTACGTGACGCTGGGAAATTATGTCGGCATAGAGGCAGCCGCACCGGAACCGGTGGTGGAAGACGGACTCGTGGATATGTATATTCAGTATTATATTCTGCCGAACTATACCACGACGGAGGCAGTGACCGGAAGAGCCGTGGAAAACGGAGATACGGTGAATATTGATTTCGCAGGCTATGTTGACGGAGAAGCTTTTGAGGGCGGAACCGCGGCGGGCTATGACTTGACGATCGGTGCCCATCAGTTTATAGACGGTTTCGAGGAGGGACTGATCGGCGCGGATATCGGCGACACGGTGTCCCTGAATCTGAAGTTTCCCGATCCCTATGAACGGAATCCTGATCTTTCGGGCGTTCCGGTTGTATTTGAAGTCACGGTCAACAGCATCGGCAGGAAAGTGATGCCGGAGTTGACAGATGAGTTTGTACAGGGACTGGGGATAGAAAACTGTAAAACCGAGAAGGACTTGAGGGATTACGTGTATAATTATTTCTATGAGACGGAGGTTCAGACTTATCAGAATACGATTGAGACGACCATAACCAATGCGGTCATGTCGGAATGCTCTTTCAGGGAACCGCCGGCTAAGATGGTGGAACGCTTCGAACAGAACCTGAAAGATGTAATGAATGCCAACGCACAGTCCATGGGAATGACTCTGAAAGATTATATGCAGAATTATTACGGACTGGACCCGGACGGGTATGCGGAGAAGTTCAGGACAGAGGCGCTTACGGCGGCACAGCAGTATATCATGTTTCAGGCGATCGCTGATACGGAGGGATTAAATCCTACCGAAGAACAGATACAGGATGAGATTAACAGTAGAGTGGAAGTCTACAATTATGAATCCGAGGAGAAGTTCAGAGAGAGCACGGACATGGAAATGCTGAAGGAACAGGTAATGCGAAGAAATGTCATGGATTACCTGAAGGAGAACGGAAAGATTGAGATGATATCTACAATAGAAGATTAATGCGGCTTCGCATTTTTAAGATGTGTTTTCAGAATGAATACAATATGAGACAAACTATAAGGGATGAAGAAGGAGAGATTACATTATGAGCAGCATGAATCTGACAGACATTAAGGATCTGTATCGCAACACGCAGGACTATATCGACAGGGAAGTGACGATCGGCGGATGGGTGAGAAGCATAAGAGACTCTAAGACATTCGGATTTATTGTCGTAAACGATGGTACTTTCTTCGAGACGCTGCAGGTGGTATACGCCGATACGCTGGATAATTTCGAGGCGATTTCGAAGCTGAATGTGGGATCGGCGATCGTGGCGAAGGGAAAGATTGTGGCAACGCCGCAGGCGAAGCAGGCATTTGAGATGCAGGCGGCTGAGATTATGGTGGAGGGAGAGTCCACCGCGGATTATCCGTTACAGAAAAAGAGACACAGCTTCGAGTATCTGCGGACGATCTCACACTTAAGACCGAGAACCAACACGTTTCAGGCAACATTCCGTGTGCGTTCCCTGATCGCATATGCGATTCATACATTTTTCCAGGAGAGAGGATTTGTGTATGTACACACGCCCATCATTACGGGGAGCGATTGTGAGGGTGCAGGAGAGATGTTCCAGGTGACGACGATGGACCTGAACAATCTGCCGGTGACAGAGGACGGGCAGGTGGATTACAGTCAGGACTTCTTCGGTAAGGCGACGAATCTGACCGTCAGCGGACAGTTGAATGTGGAGACATATGCTTTTGCATTTAAAAATGTATATACTTTCGGACCGACTTTCCGTGCGGAGAATTCCAACACAACCAGACATGCGGCGGAGTTCTGGATGATCGAGCCGGAGATTGCTTTTGCAGACCTGACGGACGATATGGAACTGGCTGAGGCGATGCTTAAGCACGTGATCCGCTATGTGCTGGAGAATGCGCCGGAGGAGATGAATTTCTTTAATCAGTTTGTAGATAAAGGACTGATCGAGCGGCTGAACCATGTGCTGCATTCTGATTTTGCACATGTGACTTATACGGATGCGATCGGCATTCTGGAGAAACACAATGATGAGTTTGAGTACAAGGTATCGTGGGGATGTGACCTGCAGACCGAGCATGAGCGGTATCTGACAGAGCAGGAATTTAAGCGGCCTGTCTTTGTGACGGATTATCCGAAGGAGATCAAGGCGTTCTACATGAAGCTGAACGAGGACGGCAGGACTGTCGCAGCGATGGACTGTCTTGTACCGGGAATCGGCGAGATCATCGGCGGCAGCCAGAGAGAGGACAATCTTGAACTGCTGGAGAAGCGGATGGATGAACTGGGACTGCACAAGGAGGATTACCAGTTCTATCTGGACCTTCGAAAGTACGGTTCCGCGCGCCATGCGGGATTTGGTCTCGGATTTGAGCGATGCGTCATGTATCTGACCGGTATGGGCAACATCAGGGATGTTATTCCTTTCCCGAGAACGGTAAATAACTGCGAATTATAGAATATGAGGTTTACAGCGCGGCGCAGACCCTGAGTACGGCGGCGTGCAAATGGCGGCGGCACGGCAGATGGGGATGAATGGAGAGAAGAGGAACGGCGGATGAAGAGAAGATTTACCCGTACAATATGTATTGTGATATCCTTCATATTGCTTATACTGGCAGCGGATACGGTATCTGCGACCACAATTTCCGATCTGAAGGAAGATCTCGAGAGGGATAAATCGCAGCTTGAGGATGTCAATCAGCAGATTTCCGATTATAAAGGTGCGCAGGCGGATATCGGGCAGGAGATCGATGCGCTGGATGCGGAGATGGTGGCCCTTCTGACGGATATCAACCTGATTAAGGAGGCCATTACGGATAAAGAGGCGGATATTGCGCAGACGCAGATTGAGTACGATGCGGCGCTTGCGGAGAAGGACGAACAGTACGAAGCCATGAAGGTCCGTATCCGGTTCATGTATGAAAAGGGAGAGGTCTCCTATCTGCAGATGTTCTTCGGCGCGAAGAGCATGGGCGAGATCATGAACAAGGCGAGCTATGTGGAAGAACTGTACGAATACGACAGAAGACTGCTGGAAGAGTACGAGGGGGTTGTACGGCAGGTGGCAGAACTGCAGGATACCCTGGAAGAGGAGAAGTCAGAACTGGAAACCTCCAGAACCGAGCTGGAAGAGGAAGAGCGTTATGTAGAGGAAGTGCTGGCACAGAAGCAGGAGGAATACGAGAACTATAATGTTGTATTAGCCAGGGCAAAGCAGGAGGCTGCGGTCTATACGACCAGGATCAAACAGGAAACGGCTAAGATCAGGAAGCTGGAGGAAGAGGAACGCAGGCGGAAAGAAGAGGAAGAACGGAAGCGTAAGGAAGAGGAGGAACGTAAACGCAAGGAGCAGGAGGCGCTGCTTGCACAAGAGGACGGGGACTCGGATTCCGGAAGCGGAACGGAACAAAAAGAGGAGGCGCCGAAGCCGACGGTTTCCGGCAGCGGCAAAGGGCAGGAGATCGCGAAGTTTGCGTGTAAGTATATCGGCTGTCCCTATGTGGCGGGCGGCACGAGCCTGACCAACGGGGCGGATTGTTCCGGATTCGTGATGGCGGTCTATCAGGCGTTCGGTTATTCGCTTCCGAGAAGTTCTTATGCACAGTCCTCAGCCGGCAAAGCCGTATCTTATTCTGAGGCACAGCCGGGAGACATTATATATTACGGCGGTCACGTGGGTATATACATAGGAAACGGGCAAATCGTTCATGCCAGCACGGAGCGGACGGGAATCAAGATTACGGCAGCGACTTACAGGAGCATTATTACCGTTAGAAGAATTGTATAATATTCTTGCTATTAACAAAATTTTTTAGTACAATTATAACAAAAGGGGAGAAGGGCACTCGAATCTGTTGGAAGGGTACTAGAAGTTTATGGAGGTAGGAATATGAAGATCAGGGCAAAATTGACAACGTTTTTCTCGGTGATCTGTATCGGCTGCATGCTGACTGCGATTCTATGCGTGGTGACGGTTGTGAAACACCGGATTGCGGAGATGAACGATGCCCAATACAAGACGCAGGCTGAGTATTATGCGTCGAATGTCAACGAATGGGTAGAAGAAAATTCGGCAGTGGTTGATACCATTAATGTGTACATGGAGAGTCAGGAGCAGGTTGACAAAGAGCAATTATGGGAGTTTTTACAGGCACTGACAGAGGCAAACGAGAACACAACAGATATTTATGTGGCTTTTTCTGATGGAGAATTCTATGATGGAGCGGGATGGATTCCGGAGGAAGGGTGGTCCTTTGCGGATCGCTCATGGTATAAAGGTGCAATTGAGTCGGAGCAAAAGGTGTGCAGTGATCCTTTCTTAGATTCAGCCACAGGTAATATGGTAGTTCCGATTGGACGGAAATTTACGCTCAAGGATGGCAGCACCGGCGTCATCAGCATGGATCTGCAGCTTCCGATTCTATTCAGTCTTTTGGATGAAGTGGTGGATACGACGGACGGCAGCTATGCATTTCTGGTGAATAACTCGGGTTCCATTCTGATGCATAAGAATGAGGAATTTATATCGACGGAAGCGGACCCGCGCAGAATGAAAGATGTTCTGGACGGCGGATATGTTGCCGCGATCAGTGACGGCAGTCAGGTGGTAGACTATGACGGTGAGAGTAAATACCTGAAAGCATGGCCTGTCGGCACGATCGGATGGAATATTGTTGTCGTGACGCCGGCTTCGGTCTATAATCAGGTGGTAGGACAGATTCTGAAGTTTGCGGTTGTGGTTATGATCGTAGCCGCATTTGTAGCGGCAATTATCGTTGCGATTTACAGCGGAACCTTTACGAAGCCGATTCTTATTATGCAGGATGAAGTGACGGAACTGCGTGATCTGAAACTGAAACTTAAGGAGAGCGCGCTCAATCCGAAGCGGAAAGACGAGATGGCCGTCATGGACCGGGCCATTCAGGCAATGCGCTCTTCGCTTCACGAAATCGTGCAGCAGATGATGGATGCGTCCGGCGTATTGCGCACGCAGTTTGAGAATGTGGAGGGGTCTGTCGAGAGTACGGTTGCGAACAATGCCTCCGTGAAGGATACGGTAGAGCAGATCGTGCTGGCGATTGACGATGTGGCGCAGCAGACACAGCACGCCAATGAGAATCTGGCTGACTTTGCGGATAAGCTGGCGCAGGTGGCCGATCGTATGGAGAAGATGAACGAAGTTGCCAGTGCGGCGGTCAGCCGGTGTGATGAAGGCATGCAGACGGTCGGAACATTATCTGAGAAGATCAACCAGAGTCGTGAGATACAGAACGTTACATATGAGACAGCCAACAGTCTGTCTCAGAAGTCGGTTTCCATTGACGGGATCAGTAAGACCATCGGCGAGATCGCAACGCAGACTTCCCTGCTGGCACTGAACGCTTCCATAGAGGCTGCCAGGGCAGGCGAGGCAGGCAGAGGTTTCGCGGTCGTTGCGGAAGAGATCGGTCAGCTTGCCGGACAGACAACCTCGGCGACGCAGAATATTAACCAGATCATTACGGAAATACAGAACGAGATCAAGAATGTCAGCGCACAGATCGGAGAATTGCAGGGAACGACCACAGAGAGCATGTCCGCGATGGAAGATACGCAGGGCGTCTTCCAGCAGATCAGCGATGATATTTCCAGTATGGGCACCGATATCAATGAGCTGGAGAATGCGGTTGAAAATCTGAACATAAACAAGAATGAGATCGTGGATACCTTCTCAGGTATTTCCAGTGAGACACAGGAGTTGTCCGCGGCGAGTCAGGAGGTCAACAGCAGAGTTGAGGACCAGAATACGGAAATGAGAAATATCGGGCAGGCAATGCATGAACTGGACGGTGTTGTGAAGCAGCTTGACGATATTATCGGGAAGTTCGATGTGTAAGGATTTGAGGAAGGTGAAACAGAGACGTTTGAAATGACAACAGAAGCATAAAGATATTGTTTATGAGACATGTGAAGTGCAGGTATACGGAGTGATCCGTGCCTGCACTTTTATGATGCGCGCGTCCGGACAGAAAATATTGCCTATATTTGCATGAAGGAATTGACAAAATTATACCGGGGGGGGGGTAAAATAATTTCGAAAAAATTAATTTTTTTATTACTAAATTGTAATTTTTTCGTAAGTTTCCCGTAAGGTTTGGGTGCTATTCTGGAATAAAAAGGATTCCAATAGCAGAATCTATTGCTGTGCGGAGAAAAAGGTAAAGGAGTAAAGCCTGGTGTTATCAGTCATCTTAAGTTGGATATACATTTTCGGAGTCTGCATGTTAGTCGGGATCGGGACGCTTAGTCTGTTCAGGAACAGGAGTTTTTCATGGATTCACTACCTGGTCGCGGGTATCGTCGTGATTACCGTTTATGTGGAGTTTTTCAGTATATTTGCCGGGATCGGAGCATGTGCACACGGAATACTGCTGGCGGCGGCTCTTGCGGCCGGGTATCTGCAAAGACACAGAATCCGGCTGCTGTGGCGGACATACTGCGCGCGTCTGTATTTCTGGGAGGGGTTTTTCTATGTATGCTTTATCCTGCTGATCGCGTTCTTTACTTCCCGGGGAGAATTTCACACGGACACAAATATCTACCATGCGGCGGCAATCCGGATCTATGAGGAGTACGGTCTGGTGAAAGGCATCGGCAATCTGCAGCTTCATTATGCATATAACAGTTCCTATCTGGCGTTTGCATCGATCTTCAGCTTTAAATGGCTGATCGGACAGTCTCTGCATACAACCACCGGATTTCTGGAAACGATCATGTGTCTCTATGCCTTTCATGGACTCAGGGATTTTATACAACATAAAAATCATGTCACGGATATGATGAGAGCCGGCATACTGCTGTACACGCTGGTGAATGTGACGCGCAGCATGTCTCCGGCCACGGACTATGCGACGATGTACTTTGCATTATTTATTATAACGGCCTGGTGTGAGAATCTGTTTGAGAGGCAGAATGATCTCACGGTATATTCCCTCTTATCCGTTGCGGCGGTCTATACGGCGACCCTAAAGTTTTCTTCCTGCCTGCTGATGATCATTGCGGTTTATCCGGCCTGCTGTCTGATCAGGGATAAAAGATGGAGGGAGACCGGTGCGTATTTACTCTGCGGTTGTGTGATTCTCAGCCCTTTTCTAATCCGAAATTATTATATTTCCGGGTGGCTGCTCTATCCTTTTGATAAAATCGATCTTTTTCAGACAGTGTGGAAGATTCCGAAGGAATATCTGATTCACGACGCCGATCAGATTAAAGTCTGGGGGCGCTGTCTGTATGATGTGGAGAAAGTGGATATGCCCATACGAGGGTGGCTGCCGGTCTGGTGGGAGCATCAGTTCCGCTATGAGAAGATGTTTCTCGGCGCAGTTGCACTCAGCGGCGTGCTGCAATGCATGCTGCTCTGCATGAGAGTATGGCGTAAGCACAGGCTTCGACCGTCGTTTGCCGTACTTTATCTTGCCATATGGGCCAATATAGCCGTATGGTTTTGCATGGCGCCCTTTATCAGATACGGACTGGCATTTCTGATTGCCGTGATTATGATTGCGACAGGAGAATACCTGAGTGAGGAAAAGAAGGGACTGGTCAGTATTGCGACGGGCAGCATGGTGTTTTGTATCGTTGTGTCTGTCAGCCCGTACTGGGATCAGTATGTGACGGATGCAGGCGTCTTTGTGAAACAAGGTCTGCGGGAACCTTATTATATCATGCAGCAGGACTATGATAGAGGCAGTATGGACAGTTGTGAGATCAACGGAAACATGATATATTTTTCGAAGGGAGAGGAGATTAACAGCTATCATGTCTGCCCGGGGACGTGCTACAAGCCGATGCTGGAGAGGAGCACGCTGATCGGGGACCGGATCGAGGATGGATTCCGGCCGAAGTAAGGCAGCCTCCCGCTGTAAAAAAGGTGACTGTCCGTTTAACGGAGCAGTCACCTTTTCTATATAAAGAAAGAAAAAGATGGAGCAGTTTTAAAACCGGATAACCTGTCAGGGCAGATATGCCGCCATCGGTCCATAGTACATATTCGCATGGAAGGTGAAGGAACAGGATACCTGCAGCCAGCATAAAAGGATACCGGCTATGATACCGGGAATATACGGGTTATTGCAGCGTTTAAACAACCGGCGGATCAGGATGACAGCCACCGGAAATACCGGAATGGCATTGATCGTATAGGTATATGTGTAGGTAGAGCCGAAAACAAAAGGCTTCACGCCGCTTTTCGCATAGAGATAGTAGCCGGCAAGGGTGATCACAAGAGCCGGCAGCATATTCATGACTGCAAAAAACAGATCATTGACCCACTCCGGTTCTCTGGCGATCTTACAGTGATAAGCGCTGTTAAGCGCGATGGATACGGCAATGCCAAAGAGCAGGTAGGCGGGAAGATAGGCAAAGAACACACCCAGATTTTTCACCGGAATGTTTTTGAGCCCCCACAGATAATAATGGTAATCCACGTCAAATATATTGTTTGCAGCCGCCACGAGCAGGAATACCGACGCGCAGGCGATCAAAGAAACCAGTATGCTTTTCAAAAGTCTGCCGACCGGAATCTTCAGGCCCCAGCTTGTCATGGAATCCCCGTTCTTCTTTCCGTACAGTGCATAAGATACAAAAGAAGTGATCAACATAAAAGTACCGTTAAGCAGTGCCCAGAGGGCATAAATATTCGAGGGCTGCTGGGCGAAAACAGTGGAGCAGCAATAGCCGAATCCCAGCCTGAAGATCATGCTGATACTGCAGAAGGCAAATGCGCAGTTCGCGACTGTCAGCACCCAGAACCATCGCCTGCCGGCCTTATCGGGAGCCGGACGCAGCACTGCCGTCTCACCTTCCTGCAGACAGGCGAAAAACCGGATGCGCGCAAGACATCCCAGAACGAATACACAGCACATAAGAACGCCTGAGAGTCCGAGCAGATTGCTGATCGTCAGAAGTGCAAAGCGCTGATTCTGACCGACGATGTAGTTGGGCGCTTTGAAACAGTCCTGGAAAAAGTCACATACCGCGGCAAGGGCATTGGAGCCGCCCTGGGGTTTTGCGTGTATTTCCTCGGCGGAATTGACCCGGCGCAGAGCCTGGACACCTTCTATATCAGCAACGTAACTGTGTCCGGGAACCACACGGTCACCCTCAAAAGCAGAAGGAGCCTGTCCGAAGGCAAACAGAGATTTGGCGCTGTCGGAGCTCAGCCATTTTTGTACATTCATTGTCTGTCCTTCGGCATCGATCCCCCGGAAGTAGACATGATCATATACGGTGTAATAAACTCCGAAGTCTCTGGAACCGTAAATATCTGTCCACGCTCCTGTTTCATCCATATATACAGGATCGGAAGAGATCAGATAAATCGCGGAAATCATCTGACTGTCTGCCTGGTTGTCTATTCTGACGCAGTTGTTCGCCGCCTGTCCGCCCGCGGAATGCCCCGCGACACCGATCTGGGACTTGTCCACATAATCTAAAGTTCCGGCGTATCTCACTGCCGCATAGGAACCATATGCTTCGTTTACCTCGGCTGGCGCAAAGTAGATCTCAGGTCCCGTGACGTCGGAATCTCCGTGATTGAGCATATCGGGCAGGATAACGACGAAACCTCTGCGCGCGAGTTCCAGCCCGTACTGGGAATAGCTCTCTTTGTTGACGGTCAGTCCATGGGTAAGAATCACTGCAGGAGCCGGATTCTGTGCCGTAGCGGAATTCGGTTTAAAAATCCGTGCCGCTATCCGGTTTCCGCTTTGGGTAGTTAAGCTTACCGTAGAAATACTGATTTT
Organism: uncultured Lachnospiraceae bacterium; assembly: GCA_937920345.1. GTDB lineage: Bacteria > Bacillota > Clostridia > Lachnospirales > Lachnospiraceae > UBA3282. The sequence continues at coordinate 10,431 of CALGVA010000019.1, read as the reverse complement.
TCCAAAGTCGCAAAGAATGACACCGGATAATGTGGTAAAGAACAGGGTAAAGATCAGAGAAAACACAAGTGCTTTTTGAGGGGTGACCCTCCTTTGTTTTTTTGCTTCCATAATAAAATACCTCCTTTGTAAGAATGATTATAGACAATTGATCAAGAGGCTCATATACATATTCGGACATCATGCAGACAAAAAGCGACATCATCCCGTCTGTGCTGTTGATCACGATACAAATAAAATATATAATGACGATAAATTTTTTAAGGAGAATTTTTCATAATAGTAGTATTGAATGTTTAGAATCAAAGGAGACGGGCATGGAGAAAAATGCATATCTCATTTCAGAAATCATTTGTGAAGGATCTGAAAAGGTTACGGTTTCCTCCGGGGGATATTACCGGTTTATTCTCACAAAAACAGGCAGCTTTGTATGCAGCCATAAAGGGGAGCAACTCCGCTGCGGTGTTCACGAGTTTCTGATGCTCAAGCCGGGAACTTCACTGGTACTGAGCAGCACGTCGGGTACTTTTCCGCTGGAACTGCTTTCCATACAGCTTTCCGACAGGCTCTTACAGGAGCTTTCCAGTGAGGAAATGAACTTTATGGAACATTTTGCGGCGCTGTCGTCGGAATGTATATCTGTTACTGCCGAAAACAGTCTGATGATGATCACCAGGAATCTGATTGCGGATCTGGCAAAACAGGAAAAGGTGTCGGAACTCGGTGATTCCATCTACAGATTCGGACTGCTTTCTCTGATTGCTGTTTTTCTTGCACGGGCTTTCCGGAAGACGGGGAAAGACAGGAAAAAAGAGCCGGAGATGAAGGAAATGCTGTTAGATTCGCTTATGTTCTACATCAAAGAGCACATTACGGAAGAAATCCCGCTGGCACGGCTGGAGCGGGAATTTAATATCAGCCGGAGGCATATCCTGCGAGAGTTTAAGAAAGGGACAGGCCAGACCGTGCACAGTTATATCATCAAAACGAAGCTTGCACTCTGCGCTAGATATATTGCAGAGGGGATGCCGATAAGCCACGTTTATACCAAAGCCGGTTTTGGCGGATACAATCATTTCTTCCGTGCCTTTAAGAAAGAATTTCAGATGACGCCGGGGGAGTATTACCAGATCTGCTGTCAGGAAAGGTCGGACTGCGGCTGTCAGCATGGAGAGCAGGAACCGTGAGCAGCAGAGTGCAGGATTTCCCCGGCATCGTTATCACCGGTTTCCGGTGCTTCATTTGCTTTTCACATATTCATGCAGCGGTTTTACGAGATAATGGTTTACCGGCATTTTCTCGGTGGTAATATATCCGGGCGGTGCGTCGATCAACATCGGTATGCGGTTGGTCAGTGTCGCACAGGTCAGTTCCACTGTTGCCGGGCGGTTGACCACTAATGTCGTATCCGGTTCGCCTTCCAGCGTCCACTCATTACGGTCCATATCTTCCGGACCGTATACATAACCAAGACACCTGGTTTCCAATGTGATGCCTTCCCTGGTTTGTGTCGTCACGACTGCGGACATTCCGGTGGCATTTCCCGCTTTGATCGTCATGCCGAGAGTGTCTGATTTCAAGTCGTCCTTATGGGTGATCGGAATACACTTCTGTGTCTGTGAAACGATATGCAGATCAAGCTGACTGCAGAGCCAGCCGTTCTGGTTCCACATATAAGAAGGCTCGATCACGCCGTCCGCAATCAGTCCGGCTGTTTCCTCGCAGGAAAGGTCATTATATTTACCAATCTGTTTATCAAATTCATCAATTGAAAGTCCGGCGCCGTGTCCCTCCGCCAGCGCGATGCCATAGTCTTCTACGTTATAGCTGCTGCTGCCCGTAATCTTCTTTAAGGTATGGATGGAACCGGCGAGCGTCGTGATGAGAGAACCCCAGAACATATCCGGATAGCCGCTGCCGCAGAGCGTGCAGTCGTTTGCCCTGGCAAGCGCATCCAGTTCTTTCGTAATTTCGTAGGATGAGTTCCAAGGATACAGGGATTCTTCACAGGTGGAAATCGCATTTACGCCGTTCTTCGCACAGACAGTAAATGCTTCTTTTACGTCAATCATGGTGGAGCGTGTGGCGATGATGCAGACGTCCGGTTTTAATTCACGCAGGATTGTGTCGGCCTCTGTGGCATTGGAAACTTTGATGCCGACGGTGCCGGTTCTCATAATATCTCCGATGTCCCTGCCGATTACTGCCGGATTTACATCAAATGCCGCGACCAGTTCAGCGCCTTTTTCCAATACATACCGCATCAGATATACGCTCATTTTGCCGCATCCGTATTGTGCGATGCGTATCTTTCTTTCCATTGAAAGTACCTCCTTTTTGATAACAGATTTCATAAGATTACATGCAGTTATTTATAGGATGTGTTTTGGGATATCACTTTATACGCCGGTGGAAAGAAAATGCGTATCGTTATGATTTTGGATTCTGTTTATTCAGGGACATTATCCAGAACAGAAATGTTAATCCCAATAAGATCCAGGGGATTGCCCCGTTAAGAAATTCAATTATGGGATTGCCTTCAAAAATATTGGCAAGTGCAAGTATGACGGCACCTGCCGCTATGGAAATCCATGCATATAGTATAATTTTCTTCTCGGTTCTGCGTGTTTGGGTATCCTTTTCAATTTTTTCTATCATAGCGCTGTCTCCTTTCAGCAATTCATCCAGACTTATTCTGTAGAGTTCGCTCATTCGAATCACACTTATAATATCCGGCAATGATTTCCCGTTTTCCCAGTTTGAAACAGTTTGTCTGGAAACCATCAGACTTTCTGCTGCCTGTGCCTGTGTAAGTTTATTCTCTTCACGGGCAGTTTTAATTTTATCTCCGATATTCATGGCTAGCCTCCTTCGACTATGAGTTTAGCAAATCAGGAAATATTTTTCTATCAAAAGTCTTTTGCATAAGAGGAAAACGAGGGTCAAAGTTCTTTTACATTGTAATATATGGAACGAACAGAAATGTGCTGCGGCAGGCCTGCATCAGGGATATTGTGCATGTGGAGGGGCACTTGTGGAATATTGTCTTACATAAGGTGACAACAAAATAGAACGGTTGGTGTGGGAAGTGAAATAGGAAATAGAATATTTGTAAGTAATGTTTTAGTGGTATAGGTGCTTAAAAATCAGATCATTGAAGCAATTTCTACCAAACGAACTTTGAGTAATATAAAATATTGATAGAGGTCGTTGGAATCATAGGATTTCAGAGACCCCGCTTTTTACAGACTGCGGTTGTACTGGGATTCTAACTGGTGAATTACTTCATCCAAGGTTTTTGCTTTGGCTTTCATTTCCAGATAGGACTTTTTCCAAACTAAATCTTGTCGCAAATTTTCTGAAGAAGCATTGTAAACAGGTATAGAATTACCGATAGGAGAATTTACCAAAAAGAAAAACAAATGATTTTCTGGGTGTTCTCCGTTAATAGCTGCTATTTTTTGACGGGCAGTTTCCATATTAAAAGGAATTGAGGATAATACCCAAGTGATTTCTGAAATGTCATTATGTATCTTTAGAACTTCATTAATCAATTTTGCTGGTTTGAAGTTTTCTTGTAGTTGCTTATAGTCTAATGTTGTCATGTAAAATCTCCTTTTCTTTTTATGCTATCATTCTAACTTATTAATGGAAAATAAAAACACTAACTTATCGACAAATATAGACGAGTCAGAATGATTATTTTGGATAAAAATATGAGAAAAAATCTCAAATATTGTTTACAAACAATAATAATATGTATAATATAGAAATAAGATGGAGGTAAAAGACTATGTTATGCCAATTTACCGTAAAAAATTATAAAAGTATTCGTGAAGAAATGACCTTTGATATGCAGGCCGCGGCAATCATGGAGCATAAGGATAGAATCATTGAAACAAAAGACGGAGAAAAGTTTTTGCCGGTATCCGTTATCTACGGACCAAATGGCGGCGGTAAATCGAATGTGCTAGAGGCTTTGCATACATTGGATGCAAAAGTGTTAGGGCCGCTGTGCGCAACTTGCGATAAGACGGAGTGTGAATACAAGGCAAGGAAGATTCCTGTGGAACCATTTGCTTTTTCGGAAGAGACAAGAAAAGAGCCGACACAGTTTGAAGTGTTCTTTAGAACTGATGCGGCAGAATACCGTTATATTCTCCATATGAGACAAGGTTTTGTGATGCATGAGAGTCTGGATCGAATCAAGTTAGACACCGGGAGGCGGTCAGCGCTTTTTGTTAGAAATGGCAGTGAGGTGGATTTAAAAGGTATTTTTGGAAAAATCAAGATTAGTGAAGAAATCTCCGAGAATTTGCCGTTGCTGTCTTATCTTGGGATAACTTATAAAAAGAATGAGGTAATTTCCGACGTGATTGAGTGGTTTGAGGAATCCATTGATTTTTTGAATTATGGAAATCTGAGACAGGAGTTGCGAACAGCGATAGCGAAGACAGACGAGGTAAAAAAACTTGTGCTGGATATGATCCATGAGATGGATTTAGACATTGAGGATTTTCGCATTGAGGAAAAAGATGAAAATCATATAGAAGTTTATACTAGGCATATTGTAAACGGATACAGTACGGAATTAACTTTGTCTGAGGAATCCAGTGGAACAAAAAAACTGTTTGGATTATTGCCTTTTATTGCTAAAAGCCTTGTTGCAGGAACAACATTGGTTATTGATGAGTTAGATGCAAAAGTTCACCCAGTATTGCTACGATATGTAGTCATGCTGTATAATAATATGGAGGTTAACAAGAACGGCGCACAATTGATTTTTACTTCACATGATTTGTCCACCATGAATAACGATGTATTTCGTCGTGATGAGATTTGGTTTGTGGCAAAGGGAAAGAATCAAAATTCTAAACTTTATTCGCTGGTTGAGTTTAAAAATACAAAAGGGGAATCCGTCCGCATGGATGCGAAATATGACAAGCAATATTTAGAGGGCAAGTATGGCGCTGATCCATATCTGAAAAAGATTATAGATTGGAGTGATGTCAATGCCTAAAAAAGTCGGAACGACTCGATGGAGGAAACAGCGGCGCAAAGAATATCTGCAGAAAAAGGAATACCGCTATTATATTTTCTGCGAGGGTGAACAAACGGAACCTCTTTATTTTGAAGGATTTAAACGTTTGATAGAGGATAATCCGATTTATAAGGATATGGTTTTGATTGAAATTGAACCTTGCACCGCGGAGACCATGCGGGTCATTGGTATGGCGGAACGATATGTCCATAAAAATGGGATTGACAGAGGACAGATTTGGTGTGTGTATGATAAGGACAGTTTTCCGGCAAAAGATTTTAATGGCGTATCAGAACGGGTGGACAGGCTGAATCTGGAGAATCCAGAATTACAATATCATGCTGCGTGGAGCAATGAGTGTGTTGAGTTCTGGTTTGTCTTGCATTTTGCTTACTATACTTCAAACAATCATAGATCTGAGTATATTAAATTTCTCAATGATAAGTTTAGAGAATTGGGTATTGAGAAGTATCAAAAGAATAGGAAAGACATATTTAACATTCTGATAGAGAAAGAAAAGGAACGTTTTTAAGAAATGGAAAGGAAATTAAATGCTTAGGATAAAACAGATACATATTAAAAATTTTCGATCTATTGTTAATGTAACATTGAATGTTGAAAAGATGAATATTTTTGTTGGGCTAAATGATGTGGGAAAATCTAATGTACTTAAAGCTTTAAATCTTTTTTTCAATAATGAAACCGAGCCGGGCAAGCAATTAAATTTTGAAAATGATTACTCAAAATTTGCAGTAAGCGGACAGAAGCAGGCTAAAGAAATTATAATTACAGTTACTTTTAGTATACCGGAGCACTATAAGTATCATGAGGATGTGGTTTGGACAAAAAAATGGCGTAAAACCGGGTTGAATTATGATAGTAGTAAAAAGTGGGATTTTTCTCCATATTCTAAAGTTCCTACATTATTAAATAGGGTTCATTATAAATACGTTCCAGCAGTAAAAAGTGATGATTATTTTAAACTTTTATTAGCAGATTTATATGTATCAATTGCTGGTGAAATAAATGGGGAATTATCAGTAAAGGCACAAGAATATTCAGACTCATTGAAAGCATTTACTCAGCGCATAGGGCAAATTGTAAAGAAAAATGTTAATATAAACAGTAATTTGATGATGCCTACGAATCAAACAGATATTTTTAAAGAACTCATTTTTATGACAAATGATAGCAGTGGAGAAAGCATTGGACTTTCATATAGAGGTGATGGAATAAAAGCAATGCATATACCTGCAATATTAAAGTATATTGCGGAGCAAGATAATAAGATTTTAGCTCATTCTGCTGTTCCATATACACCTATATGGGGATATGAAGAACCAGAAAATGGTGTGGAAATGAAAAAGTGTTTTGACTTAGCTGAGGATTTATATGATTTTTCAAATCAAATTCAAGAATTTATTACGACTCATTCGCCAGGATTTTATAAGCTGGAGAAAAACTGTGGGGCAAAAATATTTTATGTGTATAAAGAACAAGGGAACTTTAGTAGCGTATTTAGTGAAAATATAGGTACTTTATATATAGATGATAAAATTGGCATTATGCCAATTGTTGCACCAGTTATTCAAAAGAAACAGGCAGAGATAGATGAACTAAAGCATAGTATAGAACATTTTCCCTTTAAGGATGTCGATACAATATTTGTAGAGGGAATTACAGATAAAGAATATTTAGAAATAGCATTTAAAAATATGTCAATGAAATTACAAGATAAATATTCTAATGGAGAGATCAATATTGTTACGCGGGAGGAAAATGGGTGCGGAACCAGTTTATTGGTTGACTGGGCAATTGCATGGATGCATTTAAATTATCATAGTAGAGCAGTTTTTTTATTTGATAATGACCAAGCTGGAAATAATGCAATAAAAAAAGTAAAAGAAGCTAAAAAACAATATGAGAAGAAGAAATTTCGGTTAGATGTGATTCCTTTGCAGCCAACAGATGATATGAAAAAAGTTATGGCCAAAATAAATAATACTGTATTTTTTGAAATAGAACATTTATTATCAGACGATTTTTGGAAGAGGATAGAAAATAATGACTGGTGTTTGACAAAACCTATGAGTGAATTGCAACAAGTTTACTCAAAAGTACTTTCTTATGACAGGACAATTAAAGATATAATTGAAGGTATTGCTTTTAAATTGCAGATACAAGACAGAGTATTGCGGCTAAATCCAAAAGAAGATAAAAAGGCGCAAATACTGAATGCTGTTCGTACAGAGGTTGAGGCGGGAAACAATATGATTTTGAATGGATTTACAAACACATTGTGTAAGCTTGAAAATATTTTAGACTCGTAAATAATATTATGTTTTTATAGAAATTTCAAGAAAAAAGTAAGAAATTATTGGAAGTGTACAGAACAGGACTTAATAAAAATGAAAAGAAACATTAAGTTGGATATTATAAAAATAGGAACAGAGTTAAATGAAAAAATGATTGTTGTGGAGAGGTATGTCGAAGAAATAGTTTAAATATTTTATGATTGTGGAGCATTTGAATTTAGGGTAAACTGTTTATAAAATTATTTCTTAAGATTTCGTCCTATTAAAAAGTTAGTCATGAAATGAGGAGGAAGTGGCTACGTATGCGATATACTATAAATGAAATAAAGGACAAGACCAATCCCATAGCAAAAGCATATGGAATTGGACGAATGAGCTTGTTTGGATCTTATGCCAGAGGTGAGGCGAAAGATGATAGTGATGTTGATTTATATATTGAGCGCGGTAGATTGAAAAGTTTACTACAGTATTTTGCATTTGTTGATGAACTTGAAAATGCTTTGGATTGCCATGTAGATGTTGTCACGACAGGGATTGAAGATAAAACATTTCTTTCTAAAATTATGAAGGAAGGGGTACTTTTGTATGAAGAATGAGGATATTCATATTATTAAGAAAATGATTAAGTATTGTGGTGATATTGACACGCTTATGGCAAGATTCAATACAGATTTTGAAAGATATAAAACGGATATTTCTTTTCAGTATTCGTGCAATATGTGTATCATACAGATTGGAGAGCTTGCCAACAGATTGTCGGATGAAATTAAAGAAAGCAGCTCAAACATTCCATGGCGGGCAATCAGGGGAATGAGAAATTTGCATGCGCATGATTACGAAAATGTTGATATGGAAATCGTCTGGAATACTTTACGGGAGGATATTCCGATGTTAAAGCAAAATATGGAAGCGCTGCTGTATAAAAAGTAAATATCATATACTATTTTTATGTAGTCATAACCCCTCACAACACTTCATACAATGTAAAAAAGTGTTCTGAGGGGTTTCCTTTTGAAAGATTATATTGAGGAGCGTGCAATCCAGATTGCCAATTATATTATTGAGAATAACGCTACGGTGCGACAGACTGCGAAGGAATTTGGAATTAGTAAGAGTACGGTACATAAGGACGTAACCGATCGTCTGGCACAGTTAAACCCGTCGCTTGCGGCGGAAGCAAGGAAAGTGCTTGACGTCAATAAATCAGAGCGGCATATCCGCGGAGGACTGGCAACCAGAGAGAAATATCTGCACCAGCACGTGTGCTGATACTATGGGAAAATAGAGGATAAAGCCTTCGGCAGGATCGCATACGCGTGTTTGTTTCGGAAAATCAGATGGCGGCGGTTTATGTTAAAATATTTTTGCCGCATTAAGCTCATGCTTTACATCAAGGATGAATAGGCATAGAATAAGGTTCAGAATGACGAGAATGCATGAAAGCAAATACAGGGAGAAGCCTTGATCGCAGTAAACTGCTCCGGAATGGGGATTCGTATGCTCAAAATGCGGAAGAGTGCATTCAGAATCAATGTGAGGACAGTAGGAGACAATGCACGCGAAGGAACGGGAAGAAGTAAAAGGAACAATCTATAGTAATGCTGATCTTAAGAAACTGATTCTGCCTTTAATTATGGAACAGCTTCTGGCTATCTTAGTCGGTATGCTGGATACTGTCATGATTTCCGGTGTGGGAGAGGCGGCGGTGTCGGGCGTTTCGCTGGTGGATAATATCAATATTTTAATTATTCAGGTCTTTGCGGCGCTCGCCACCGGCGGAGCCGTCGTGGCGGGACATGCGCTTGGACAGCATAATGAAGAAGCGGCGGGACGGTCTGCGTGGCAGATGGTCCTTTTTCTGCTGTATGCTTCGGTGGTGACCACAGTCGTGCTGCTCGGCGGCCATAAAGCGGTTCTGCGGGCGATTTTCGGGCAGGTGGAGGAGGAGGTCATGGCGAGTGCCACGACGTATCTGATCATCACGGGACTCTCGATCTGTCCGCTGGCGCTTTATAACGGGTGCGCAGCACTTTTCCGTGCGATGGGTGATTCCAGAACGACGATGTACATATCGCTTTTGATGAATCTGCTCAATCTGGTCGGAAATGCGATGCTGATTTTCGGGTTTAAGCTGGGTGTGGCGGGCGCGGCAATCTCGACTACCGTGTCGAGAACCGTTGCGGCGGTCATTATTTTCGGGCTTTTGTTTCGGGAAAACAAGGTAATTCATTTCAGGCATCGTATTACGGCGAAGATGAATCTTGGACAGATTAAGAAGATTCTGTATATCGGTATTCCGAATGGTCTGGAAAACAGCCTTTTTCAGCTGGGCAAAATCCTGCTCTTAAGTCTGGTATCTACGTTCGGTACATCTGCGATTGCTGCCAACGCGGTTTGCGGTACGGTGGCAAACTTCAACATTCTGCCGGGCATGGCGATCAATATGGCAATCCTGTCGGTGGTTTCTTACTGTGTAGGCGCGGGAGATTACGGACAGGCCAGATATTATACGCGGAAGCTGATGCGGCTGACCAGTATCTGTATGATTGCGGTATCTGTGATGATGCTCCTCTTTGGGAGAAAAATGCTTTTGCTCTATCATCTGACACCCGAGACAGAGGAACTGGCTGTACAGGTGATTTGTTTTCATGCGTGTATGTGCATGGTCGCCTGGGTGCCGTCCTTCTCTCTGCCCAATACGCTGCGTGCGGCGGGAGACGTTATGTGGACGATGGTTATCGCGATTGTTTCCATGTGGGTGTTTCGAATCGGTACGGCATACTTTTTCAGCAATGTGTTCCATCTTGGGTTGATCGGGATCTGGATCGCCATGACGATTGACTGGATCTTTCGGGGGATCTGCTATGAACTCCGGTATCATAGTGGGAAATGGGAAAAAGCGATGCACGGGAAATAAATGGAGTGATGGAAAGAATAGTGCAGGATTTACGGAAAAACAATGGCATCGGGAAAGCATTGTTGACAGAACAAATGAATGACTGTATTTCGGGATGAGCAAAGTGGGGTGCATAATCTTAACTGTAAGCAACACCTATATTGACGCAGGAGGGTATG
>CALGVA010000018.1 GCA_937920345.1 uncultured Lachnospiraceae bacterium | reverse complement strand
CCTATTCATTATCATAGAAGATTTAATTATTTACAGAGTTTTCTTCACACACTCGCTTTCCCCTAATTCGGTTATCTTTTCAATCACCAACGGCTTCCTTTCCATACCGAATCCGACTACCCCGCAAAAGCGCAGAAAGGCATAACTGTAATCTGCGTCACCTTGTTGTCCTCCGCCGAAAACCAGATACTGATATTGCCGAAGCCCTCCCCCGTAATGAGACAGTTCTCCACTTCTCCGTAGGGGGACGCGTAAAACCCATAGGCGCTTAACTTTTTCCACGCATCGTCTACGCTGATACCGGGATAAATGCCGAAAATCGTTACATCCCCCACTTTCTCTCCGGAATAGGAAAGATCTCCCGCATCAAGCGCCGTGAAGGAAAAGACCTCTCTTTCGTCAATCAACCCAACCGTATATTCCTCAAAATTCGATTCTGGCTGTTCCAATTCTACACCGTATTTTTCTGAAAGAAGGGTCTGTGCCACGTTGAGAAAACGATCCTCACTTAAAATCAACAATCCCAGATCGTCCGCCGTATCGGTTCGTTCCCTGCCCGCCTCTTCCGCTTTCAGTTTCAGATAGCCCGGCGCAAAATCCGCATAGGATTCATATTCCAAAGGCTGATAGGGAATCATAATTTCTTGTGCGCCATCCATTATTTCATTGTACCATTTTTCATAGTCCGCCTGATTATATTTGTAGCTTTCGTATTCGTAGGATGGTTCCGCACCCTCCGAAATGCTGAACAAAGTCCCGTCCCCATCCACATCCAATTCTCCCGGGAAAGGCTGACCCTCGTACTCATCGGAAATTTCCTTATCCCAGGTATGCACATAGGCAATCTGCTTATAGGAATCGCGCTCCGTTTCATATTGATAAAGCGCAAAGGGCCAGAACTCTCCATGCGTATGATTGTGGGAAGCCTCCGCTTTAATCATACCGTTGTCATAATAGGTAAGCATGGGCCATTCCGTAAACTCGCGTTTTAATTCACCGAGAATCGGATCGTAGTCATAGATAATTTCCATCATGCCTGCCGTACTGGCATTGGCATAACAGACGATCAGTTCCTCCCTGCCGTCCCCATCAATATCTGCCACTGCAAAACGATTGTCGCTCATCTGCCCAAACCCGTTTTCCAGAGAAGAAGTGTCTAACTCTCCATCCGGAAGCTGCCATGCCGCCGTAATCTGAGAAAGAATGCCGCCGTAATAATGTCTGACCTGCGCCGCATACAGGACCTGTGCATTCTCTGCAGCTGCTTCGTCATCATTTCCCGTATCTTCGCTGTCAGGTACACCTGTTCCCTCCAATTCGGGAGCTTCTGTTCCTTCAACAAACGTGTTCCCGCTCTCTCCACCAGTCTGTTCTATTGGCTCGATATTGGGCTGTTCTGACCCAGTCTCTTTCCCGCTGCAACCAACTAAAAGTATACTGGCCGCACACAATAAACCAATACTCTGTTTCAGAGAACTTCCCTTTTTTTTCACGTTTTTATACCTCGTCTCTTTATATAATCCGCCTGCACAGTTTGAACGGAGTCTTATTTTATATCATAAGTTGTCATTCCTTGCAGACTGCATCTATTTTACCATCAATCCTAATACAAAAACAGTTCGGAAAACTTAATCTCCGTTCATTTCCAACCACGCCATACTCTCCGGATCGACAGTTTCTCCTGCGGATTCATCCAGTGAAATCAAAAGCCGACTGTCGTATTCTCCGTTCTGATCGCTGTCAAATTCGATGTATGCATATTGATCTCCCACGTAGTAGGCAGTGCCGCCGCCCTCCAATAGTTCAAAATCCGCTTCTGCAGCCCTCTTCGCAGACAATGCCTCTGCAAACGCCGCCAGAGAAATTTCTTCTTCGACTCCATCCATCAGTGCACCGAGAGCTCCCTGTATACGAATCGGCATAGCGTCATCCGACAGCACCGGTCCTTCGATATCTTCGTCATATTCTCCACCGTAAATCACACACAATGAGGAATCAGGAATCTCCCCGCTAAACAGGGTTGCATGATAAAACTCCGCTTCATTTCCCGTTCTCTCCTTAAATTGCTCATAGGATAGTGTTTCGTACTTTTTTGCCGTCTCTGCTACGCCAATCATAGTTTTTCCACTGTCATTTGATCCGCAGGCAGATAGCAGAACGCATACACCGATCACAGAAGGTATCCATTTCCCATGCATTGTATCGTCTCCCTGATTTATATTTATAAAACATAAATATTATATCATACAAACGCTCAAACCGCATCCTGAAACTGCCGTATTGATCTGATTTTTCGTAACAGTTCAGCCTTCGGCTTCACCGTCACTCCTGATGCACACAAAATGCTCCAAAGTCGCATTTTGGCGCTTTCACAACTCATAAAATCGCATACAGAGAGATTTTACTCGCGGAATAGTGCAAGGCTGAACTGTTACGATTTTTCCACAAGAAAGCATCAGCCCGTGTTGACTGATGCTTTCTTGTAATTCAAAATTCAATCTTCATATAAAGTATTCTATTCCTCATGATCCTCTTCTGACAAACGCTTCGCAGGTTCTACATACTTATGCGGACTCGCACTCCAGCCGTTTTGATATTGAACTGTCATATACAGTGTCTCATCTCCGTTTGAAACCTTCACATAACACACACCATCCTGAAACCGGTCTGTTATATCTATTTTCTGATCATAATAATATACCCAGACCGTACCGTCTTCCTTGTATTCCACCTCAGGCCTGTTTAACTCTTCCAGCAGTTCGTCTTCTGTCAAAGGTCTCTCGCTTCCGTCACGTTCATAGGCAACGCCTCCGCCGCCCCGTTCTTTTTCATCGCCCTCCGCTGTCTGATATGACATACTGTAAGTTCCGTCTGCATTATACTCAAACGTTGCATCCGTCCGGTCTCCTTCAATCCATACTTGAATCGTTCGCTGTATACCTCCGATGTCCGCCGCATATACAATGCCGCTCCCGCCTGCAATCAGCAGACAGGCAATCACAGCTGCTGCCGCGCCTCTAAAACTTCTGCTCTTCTTACGATTAACCATATTTTCCACCTCCGTAGCCATTTCGCCGGGGGAATGCAATACTGAAAATGCCTGTTTATATTTTTCTTTATTTGTCATTTTCCCATCCCTCCTGTAATTGTTCCCTGAGCAGCATACGTCCGCGCGACAGCCGCACCTTGACGTTACTTTCTGATAATTTCAAAATACCTGCAATTTCACGTACACTGTAGTCTTCGTAATAGAACAGATGAATCACGATGCGGTATTTCTCCGGCAGATTCATAACTGTTTCAAACAGTTCTTCCGATTCCGGTGTCTGAAACACCAGCGTCTTCATATAATCTTCCAGAGGCACTTTATTTCTCCGCCAGAATGTATGATTCATATTTTTTGCTTTATTAATCGCTACCCGAATCAGCCATGCGCGAATATGCTGCTCGCTTTCAAATTCTTTTTTTAGTGAATAGTACTGTATGAAAGTATCCTGTACAACGTCTTTCGCGTCTTCCGCATTCTTACATACGTTAAAAGCAATTATGTAAAGATTGTCCTGATATTTTTCAAACAGTTCCTGCATTGCGTATCTCATGAGTGCTCCTTTTGCCGGTTACTTGAAGGTCCTTCACTAATAATACAACCCGCATATCGAAAAGGTTACAAAAAATTGAGTTTTTCTCAATTTCGCCAAGGGATTTCCGATAACATAAAAATCGGGATACCTACATGAATGTATCTGTAAGCACCCCATAATATTTTCATATAAAGCAGCCGGCAACCGGCTCATCCTGCTTTCTCTATGCCTGTACCAGTTCCCGCAATTTTCGAATCTCAAGCGGTTTCGAATAGTAATATCCCTGAAACCACGTTGCCTGATAAAGCCGCAGATAATTCTGTAATTCTTCTGTCTCCACACCTTCCAGGCAGGTACTCATGCCGCAGCTGTTGGCAAACTCCACAATCGACCTGACCATAGCCTGTTTCTTGATATCCTCGGTGATGCCCCGGATGAAACTCATGTCCAGCTTGATCTCGTCCATCGGCGCATACAGTACGATTCCGGAAGAAGCGCTGCCTGTCCCGTAATCATCCATTGCCATACGAATCCCATGCCCCTGGAAAAATTCTACTTCCCGCTTGATCATATCAAGCGGCATGTCTCTGCAGCGTTCCGTCAGTTCCAGACACAAATGATCGGCCGGAAATGCCGTCTGTTCCAAAATGCGCAGCACCTCTTCCCGGAACTCCTCCCGCTCCATCTGTCTCGCCGAGATATTAACATTCAGCACAAATTCCGGCAGAATCGACAGCAGTTCCACAGTCTCCCGCAAAGCCGTCCGCAGCACATAATTGCCGAGTTCATACATTGCCGGATCGGTTTCCATCCATTCAATGAACATGCCTGGCGGAACGGTTCCATAAGGCTCCCTGCGCCATCTGACCAGAGCTTCCGCGCCAATAATGCGCCCTGATCCGGAAACAACAATCGGCTGATATTCTACATAAAACCCTTCGCACCCGTCCCTGACAGACTGATGGATCACTTTCATCAGGTCCAGATCCACGTTCTTTGCAACACACACTTCATCATTAAAAATGATCAGCCTGCCCTGATGTTCCATCTCCGAATGCCCAAGCGCATAGGCCGCTTTAGAGCTGATGGCATCCACCTTACCCTCATACCGGTCAATTAAAATCCCGCCCGCACATATTTTTATCGGGATCTGCCGATTATCGACACAGATACCCAGTGCCAGTTTATCCCGAAGCTCCTGCTCAAAGGCAAGCAGCTTCTCTCTGTCGCATTTTTTCAGGATAAATCCGAATTTCGGTCCGTCCAGCCGGTAGACGGCACTGTTCTCATCCATCATGTATATAAACTGCAGCGCCGTTTCTTTGAGAATCTGATTCGTAAATTCATTGCCGTATATAATATTGAGATTATTAAACCGCTCCAGTTTCACCATCAGCACGGCAAAGGGATCCCGCCTTGCGATTGCCGCATCAAGATCCGCCGCATATCTTGCCTGGGAATACAGATCCGTCAAAGCATCTATCCTCGGCAGGACATTTTCATTATGCAGCAAAACAAGCAGATATCCTTCCCCGGTCTTCTCGTCGGTCACAATATCCGTATGGACGCTGAACATATGATATTCTCCGGATGCACCTTTCATGCGCACACACAATTCCCAGTCCAGCTTCTCTCCCAGTTTTCTTTGCGGAATTATATCTTCATATTCCCATAGATCATTCGGATGAATTAATTCCTGCATGACTTCATAGTGATCTGCCACATATGTATCCCGAATCCCGAAATAGGCTTTTGCCGTCTCGGAAAACCATGCTTTTTCCTGCTCTAACTGCAGCACATAGATATAGGTGTCCTCCGCCAGCCTGTTTATCTTATTCATTATCGTATCGATATAGCTCTCATTCTCATGCCAAAATCCCTGTTCTCCCATTATGTTCCCCCGCTTCCGCATTGCCTGACCGCACATGCCATGCCTTCTCAGACAAAGAAAGAATTTTCTCTCATGCTGTTTTCCAGATCCCAGGCATCCTCTTCAAGATCAGGAGGTGTATCCTTCATGTATTACATGCTTCAAGACGCACTGTTAGCCTGCGCTATAAATGCCACAAAGTCCTTCCTCGGAATCGGTTTCGAGAAGAAATAGCCTTGAATGAAATCGCATTGCAGTCTTGAAAACGCATCCAGCATTTCCTGTGTTTCCACCCCTTCAACCACGATTTCCATGTTCATATCCTTGATCATCTTAACCGTATTCTCCAGGAATATCCACATTTTAGGATTATTGTTCTCATCCACAAAGGATTTGTCCAGCTTAATGATCTTAAGGGGCATCTGAATCACGCGCTTCATGTTGGAATATCCCGTTCCGTAGTCATCCAGCGAGAAACTGATTCCTGCCTTCGTAAGTTTATCCAGATTCTCCGCCAGAACTCTTTGCGCATAAGCTGCCGCCGTCTCTGTGATCTCCAGATTGATCTTATCAGACGGAACATGGTACTTCTCCATAATTGCAAACAGTGTTTCCGGCAGATCACTGTTCATGCACTGTGCGACTGACAGATTGACCTCAATATAGTCCAGTCCGAGCCGTCTGAATTCATCGCTTGCAATGAACTGGCATACCTGCTCAAATACATATGCTCCGATCCTGTGAATAGCGCCGTTACGCTCCGCGGCAGTAATCAAAAGCTCCGGAGATATAAAACCATACTGGGAATCAAACAGCCTGATCAACGCCTCCGCGGAAATAAATTTACCGTGTGGAATGGAGTAAATCGGCTGATAATACACTTGAAAACTTCCCTCTTCCAGCGCCCGGTCTATGATTGCGTCAATATTATTCTGTATGGTGAGCTGATTCTTATCATACAGTTCCCCTGCCTTCATAACTTGTCCCGTATAGTGGTTCTTTTCATGGAAATCAGCACCGAAGATCATAAGCATCTTAAAATCCACAATTTCTTCCGGACATCTGGCCAGTACAATAAACGGTGTCAGATCAATATCCAGTCCGTTATAGTTTTTCTTTTCTTTCAACTCACGGTTCAGCGCCTCTGCCACAGGCTCTGCATTATCAATATTTTTGCCGTAGAAAACCATACGGAACCTGCCGTTATCAAGATAATACAAATCGGCATACCCGTGCATCTTTCTGTTGACATCCCGTATCCTGTCCGCCACATTCTTAAGCACCAGCGTAGCGGAATCAAATCCCATCATAGATTGTATCGTGCGAAAATTACCGATATTCAGCATAATAATTTTCATATGCTTATCATTATAAAACGCCCGCTTCATGTCGTTCGCATAAGCACTGTGTTTCATGAGCAGCGTAAAAGAATCGATATAATCCTCCGGTCTCTGGATACCAATACTGACGATCAGCAGGCTGACTGCCCCGCCGAACATTTCCACCAGCGCCGTCGGCACTAGCAGCTGTATCAGCATAGCCACCATACTGATCGGAATGACCGCGCTGATCGCCAGAATCTTACCGTAATTGAACAGTCTGCGATAGCGGATAATATAGACAATATCATAAGACACATACAGAATCGTCATCACATACATTATGCTAAACAGCGGACCTCTTGTATAACCGTGATCCACCGAAAAAAGAATCCCGTTGTTCGCGTTGACCACAAACATGACCATCATAATAACAAGCGGCATAATAAGCAGTATCTGCAGTCCGATATTTTTCCGGAGTTTATTCCATGTATCTGTAAGACTGATGACAAACAACAGGTGCAGCGGCGCACTTAAAAAATGCGTAATCAAGTATCCCGCATGCATGGTATACAGCCAGGATTCCTGGTCACTCTGCACATTATCCATCGTAACCGCGGCGATATCAAATAACGCCGCGGCAATTGCACATACTATAATGATCAGAAATATTCGGTTTGATAAGTCCTTCGTCATCTTGCGGATTATACATGAAGCCAAAAGTATAGTCAGTAAAACCAGTGCCGCAATATCAAGACTGATGCTTTTCCCCATAGCGCTCTTCCCCTGTTATGTATCACGCTTCTAATTATATAATTAATCATATCAATCCCGTGAGCAAAAGTCAACCGATACCCCAAATCACGTCATTCAGATCCCGGCCATAGAATCCGATATCGTCGAGATGATCAACTGCATGTTCCCCTGCAGTTTTACCTCCCCGTAACCGTCCGGCAGAATAAAATGATCCCCTTTGCGTATCATCTGCCCGTTGATCAGTCCATCGCCCTCAATCACGCTCATGATCAGGAACGGATATATCTGCTCAACTGTGACAGCCTCTGTCACATCCAGCTTCCACACCTTATAATAGTCGCAGGAGATCAACAGGTTCATCTGCCCCGCCGGCAGATTTCCGACCGGTATTACACTTTGTTCCACAGGTTTCGCCGGCACGGTAATCACATCAATGCTCTTGTCAATATGCAGTTCTCTCGGCTTGCCGTTCGTCAGCCTTCCGTAATCGTATACACGATAAGTAATATCGCTGTTCTGCTGTGTCTCCAGGATCATCAGCCCGCCCTTGATCGCATGTACGGTTCCGGGATCAATCTGTATGAAATCCCCTTTCTTTACGGGAATCTCTCTGATCAGTCCGTCCCATTTACCATTATGTATCATATCGGCAAGTTCTTCCTTACTGCCTGCATTGTGTCCGATGACAAGACTGGAATCCTCATCACAGTCCAGCACATACCAGCACTCCGTTTTTCCTAAGGAACCGTTCTCGTTCACTTTGGCGTATGAATCGTCCGGATGCACCTGAATGCTTAAATCCGTCTTCGCATCGATGATTTTCACCAGAAGCGGGAATCTGTCCAGTCCCGTGCTGCCGAACAGTTCCGGATGCTCCTCCCATAACTGTGACAGCGTTTTGCCCTCATAAATTCCTTCCCTGACGGTGCAGTCTCCATTCGGATGCGCGCTGACTGCCCAGCATTCCCCTGTATCACTACCGGGGATCTCATATGGCCAGTCTTTACCCAGACGGTCGCCTCCCCAGATCATCTGCTTGAAGACAGGATTCAGAAACAGAACCGGTTTCGCGGGTTGATTGATTGATAACATTTTACCATTTTCCTCCATAATTTTCTGATACCAGTAAGCAGAATCTTTTACGATACGCTTCTGTGTCTTAAAGTCCACATATACAATACCAAATCGCTCCGTATAGCCTTTATCCCACTCGAAATTGTCTAAAAATGTCCACAGGAAATATCCTCTTACATCCGCTCCCTCGTCGCTTGCGCACTGCAGGGCTGACAGATATTGATCCAGAAAAGTAATCCTGTTGGGATCGTGTACCTGTCCGTCACGGGATATGATATCGTGGCAGGACATGCCGTTTTCCGTGATATATAAGGGCATATGATACCTCTCATACAGGAATTTCACACCCCAGTACAGACACTCCGGTGTCACAGGCCAGCCAGCCGCCGTCTTAGGATAGCCCGCCGCTCTGCCGGCAAACTCCGGCTCACCATCCGCGCCTGCACGCACTATATAACCGTTATAAATGTTCTGCCCCATAAAATCAAGCGGCTGGGCGATCAGCGCCATATCCGCCTCCGTGATTTCAGGCAGATATTCTCTGAACTGTTCCAATCCGTGCTGCGGATATTTCCCCAGGAATACAGGATCGTTGAACCATGCCACATTCCACGTCCAGTTATCCATCGGATTATAGAAAGAAAACAGTACCTTTCTTGCAGCCTCAATATCTTCCGGTCTGTTGCTCGCCGGATATGCCATGCCGCAGGTCGGCGCATATCCGATCTTAACCGGCCGCTTCGCATATTTTCTGAGATTGATCACCGCCTGCCCATGTGCCCGTAATGCGTTATGTGCGATCTGAAAAGTTTCACGGTAATGCAGTTTCATGCCTGGCGCATGTACCCCGCTTAAATGCCCGAGGCCGACGAAACATTCCGGCTCGTTCAGGGTGATAAAATACTCACACAGGTCAGAGAAATTCTCCGCGATCACTCTTGCGTACTCACCGAACCACTCAATGATCTCTTCATTCAGCCATCCGCCGCGATCCTGCAGTGTCTGCGGAAGCTCCCAATGATACATGGTCAGATACGGGGTAATACCGTTCTCCCGCATCGTCATGATCATATCCCTGTACAATGTAATTGCTTTCTCGTTGACTCTGCCTGTCCCTTCCGGCATAATCCTGCTCCAGCTGACAGAGAACCGATATGCCTTCACGCCCAGCAGACGCATGAGCTGATAGTCCTCCCGATAGCGATGGATGTGATCACAGGCCGTAGACGCATCCTTCCCGTCCAGAATACGCCCTTCTTCCGTAAACGTATCCCAGATCATCTTTCCCGCTCCGTCCTGCGGATCTCTGCCCTCTATCTGGTAGGCGCTGCTTGCAACACCCCATACAAAATCATCTCTAAACATCTATATATCCTTTCTGCTAAGCACCAATCACCGATACCAGGTAAAACGGCACCGCATCGTCTTCATGTGTCTCAGCCAATCTGATCTCTACTTTGTGTTTACCGGGTCTGCCATGATATAACACCGTGTCTATGTACAGACAGTCGCCCCAGTCCTCTTCAAAATTAGCATCCAGCGTAACCGCACCTGCCTCGTCTCCGTCTACAACAGCAATCGCGACCGGCGCCGGTCTGTTCACCGACTTGCGGTACTGTACCGCGATCTCGGTTCCCTCTGTTTCAAACACGATGGAGGCACCTGCCTCCGATGCCGTCCATCCGCACCGGAACATGTCATTCACGTATTTCTTTAAAGTGTTATCCGCCGTAAAACCATCACATACCGGATTGCTGTTATGGTTCTGGTACCGTCTTGCCTGCGCATATGCATTAGCTGTCACAGGTTCCGGCATCGCCGCCGGTGCCTCTTCTTCCCGTCTCTGCATATAGATCCGGTCCAGACAATCTGTGATTACCTCCGCCACCAGCTCGTGTCCGTTTGTATTCGGATGCAGATCATCCGGCGTGATTTCCCGATTGGGAATAACCCCCGAAGCCACTTCCGGATAGATCGTTGTCTTCATGCTGACGCTCGGCAGTTTATAATGTGTGCCGATTACACGATGCTTCTCTTCCGCACTGTTCCCCGTATCGTAGTACATATTATGTACCAGCAGCACTGCGGGCTCATAGACATTGCCGTACACTTTGCGCACCAGCCCTTCATAAGTCTCCTGATAAAAATCCGTATTGTCATCATTCACCGAAAACTCTATGATCACAAAATCAGGTTTATACGCGAGTACATCCTCGTCTGCTCTGGCCACACCAAACTGCGAAGTCGTCCCGCCGACTCCCGCATTGATATAGGTAAACGCAGTTTTCGGAAATCTTCTTACAAACCATTCATACACCCGATAGGCATAACAGTTCGTGTACTGCGTAGACACAGATCCCTGTGTGATCGATCCGCCCAGGAATGCCAGTGTCAGCCGGTCTCCCCGTTCCGCCCTTTTCATAAGTTCTTTCAACCGGTAAAGACTGCCCCGGCTGACCCATCCGTTTTCAGCATGTACCTCGTACCCCATATCATATCCTCCCTGTCGCTGATAAATGATTCCATAGAACGGTTCTTTCGCAACCACCAGAAACTAATTTTACTCTTATCAGAAACTTTTTAAGCTTAAATAACAGGCTCATTTTCCCTCAAATATAAAGTGGTTTTTCTGCCGTATCTTTTCTTCATTCTACTATTAACGTATAAAAATAACAAGCAGGACAGAAATTTTTTTCCATTTTTATGAATAACGCACAAAAGACAGATTGATTTTTCAGCTAAATTATTGCTTAATTTAATCTGCCCTTCATGCCATTATAAATATTAAAGAAATTTACTGTGTTCTGTTTTCTCATTCCGCTGCGCGTTCCTCTGCCCGCTGTCCTGATAACTACTTCTTCGCCTCCGGCAGACGCAGGCGCAGCAGCCTCTTGGCAAGCTGTCGCGGGTTAAAAGGCAGTACCGGATAAATATAGCTCTTATCCGACAGCGTCTTATTGCACACGATAGAGAACACAAAAATCAGAATTGCGGCAATGTAGCCGTATAGTCCGAAAATCGCTGTCAGAATCAGATTGATGATCCGCATAAATTTCAGCGCATATCCAAGTTCATAATTCTGCTGGGTATAATTCGCAATCGCTACGAAAGCCATGTAGAGCATCACCTCGGAATTGAACCAGCCGCTGTTGACAGAAAATTCGCCGAGTACCAGCGCTGCCATTACACTGAGCGGCGTACTGAGCATATTCGGCGTATTAACCGCCGCCAGCTTTAGCCCGTCAATGGCAAGTTCCAGGATCAGGAACTGGGCAATCAGCGGAATATTCGGATTTTCCTGCAGCATGATAAACTGAAAAGACTCCGGTACCCACTCCGGGTTATGCATGAGGAGCAGGAATGTAGGCGTCATAATATATGTCAGAATCGAAATAATAAATCTGGACAGCCGCAGATAGGTTCCCGTAACCGGCGGAAAATAGTAATCATCCGCTTCCTCCACAATATCAAAAATAGAGGTAGGCACGATCATTGCGGAGGGTGAATTATCCACCAGAATCACAATATCTCCCTCCAGCACTTGCGCCGCCGCCACATCGGGCCGCTCCGTAAACTTAAATTTCGGAAAGGGATTAAACCATTTACGCTGGTAAAGGCATTCCGCCAGACTCTCCTGATTCATCGTCAGCGCGTCTACCTGGATCTCCTCAATTCTTCTTTTCACCCGATCCAGGAAACCATGATCTACTCTGTTATCCATGTAACACAGCACAATATCCGTACGGGAACTTTTACCTGCGTTCATCATTTCCATACGAAGCTCGGTACTTCTGATCCGCCGTCTGATCAGCGCCGTATTAAAGACGATCGTCTCGACAAATCCATCCTTAGACCCTCGCAGTGTCTTATCCTTATCCGGTTCTTCCACACCTCTCGCGGGATAAGTTCTGGAATCGATCAGGATACATCTGTCATAGCCGTCAATAAAGAGTGCAAACACCCCTGACAGAATGCTGTAGAGAATATCGGTCCACTGATCCTTTAAGTCTACCTCCACATAGGGCGTCGCCTTTTTCGCCATCTCATGGACATTCTCCGGCATATCCGCCGGTTTCAGATCTATGAAATACTGCAGAATCTTCATCATCAGTTCATCTTTACAGAATCCGTCTATGAAGTATATACAGGCCTGTCTTCCGCCCACTTCAATCACACGGTACACAATATCGAAACTGGTATCAGGCGCCATGCGTTCATTCATATATGTCATCGTCTGCTGCAGGGATGTAGTCATTTTGCTGTTCTGCTCTTGTTCTTTTTTCTGCACTGTCAAAAACTCCTTCCAGGACTCTACCATCGTTTTCCATAGTATGTCTTGGAAGGAGTTATCTTATGCGCTGCATATGTGCTTTTCAAGAAAATAATTGCATTTCCCAGACAATCATATTCCAGCTATTGTTTCCCCGTACTGCCGTGACCGCCGCGGTCGTCATGGTCCAGATGCGCCACCTCGTCAAAAACAAGCTTCGGCTGATTCTCCATAATCCGAAACTGACAGATTCTGTCATTCACATGAATCTGCGTATCCCGCACGGCGTATACCGGCATGAACCACTGGTCGTTATCGCCGCAATAAGAACCGTCTATCACACCCTGGTGATTCGTCTGAATGATGCCGAAATTCTTAAATGTTGAACTTCTCGGTACCACATGCGCCTCATATCCTGCCGGCAGCTCCATGGCAACCCCCAGAGGAATCAGCTTAAATTCTCCCTTTCTGAGATCGACATCCTCCGCCGCACGAAGATCGATCCAGTCCGATTTGCCGTCTATATAGGTCAGTTTCTCTATTTTATCCGTAAAATATTTGATTTTGATCGTTTCCAATCTCTGTTCCTCTCCTCATCATTAGTCAGTACAATACAGTACAGGATTCGAGGGATCTGTCTGACGCAGACTCTCCTGCACGTCGATTACACGCTGGTTGCTGCTTCCTCTCCAGTGCTGCTTCGTATCTTTTAACGCAATCTTAAATTCCCCGTCTACCAGAATATCCACATACCTCATCATAGGATAATGCAGAACGTCCTCCCAGCTGTCTCCCGTATAGAGCCAAATCGTTTTATCCGGATACTTCTCTTTGATCTCCTCCATCAGTTCTCTTATGTCCAGCCGGTTGGCTGAATGCAGAGGATCGCCGCCCGAAAAAGTGATTCCGCTGATATACGGTTTGTCCAGCTGGTCAAAAAGCTCTCTTTTAGCGCTTTCGTCAAATAAGATACCACCGTCAGGGTCCCAGGTGACAGGATTGTGGCATTCCTTACAGCAGTGCGTACATCCCGCAACCCAAAGCACCACGCGCAGACCGTCACCGTTGAGCATATCATCTTTCGTTATATTGTGGTATCTCATTACATACTTTTCCTTTCTGCGATCTCTGCCATCTTCGCGTCACTGAGTCTCGTGTCCCCGTGCACGCGGGAATAAGCAAGATACCCGTTCATACGGTCGATCTTCGTCAGATTACGGCTGCCGCACACCGGACATACATCCATCTCCAGTTCCTGATGTCCGCAGTCATCACAGTAAGCCAGGGACAAATTGACACCTTCATAAAAACCCATCTCCATCGCCCGGCGAATCAGTGTCTTGATCGCCTCCATATTATAATCGATAGGATACTTCACATACTGTATCTTACCGCCGTTAGCCAGTTCCCAGAAACGATATTCCAGATCCTGCTTTTGAATCGGTGTAATATCCTCCGTCACATGACAGTGAAAGCTGTTAGAAACATACTCCTTATCGGACACGCCTTCGATAATACCGTATTTTGCACGGAACTGTTTTACCTGCAGACCGCACAGATTCTCTGCCGGCGTACCATAGATCGCATAGAGGTTTCTGTCCTCTTCCTTGTATTCCGTGATCTTATTATTGATATGCTCCAGTACCTCCAGCGCAAAAGCGCCGTCTTCTACAAGAGATTTACCGTTATATAATTCCTGCAGTTCATTGAACGCAGTGATACCGAAACTTGCGGTCGCCGTCTTAAGGATGGGCTTGATCTTATCATGCAGCTGCAGATGTCCGCCCAGGAAACCGCCTTCGCAATATGCCAGCGGATTGGTCGAAGCACGCATTTCACCCAGATACGCATACGTTCTGATGTGAAGCTGTCTGATCAGATTCAGATAATAATCCAGCACCTCGTAGAAATCTTTATTCTCCTGACGGGATTTCGCCAGAATCATAGGCAGATGCAGCGATACCACACCGATATTAAATCTTCCCACAAATACCGGGCTGTCCTCCTCGTCCGCCGGATGCATGCCGCCTCTCTCGTACCAGGGAGACAGAAACGCACGACACCCCATCGGAGAAATCACTTTGCCGTACTGCTTATACATACTCGCAATATATCCTTTACCTGTGAGGCTCAGCCAGTCCGGATACATTGTCTTGGCAGAGCACTCCACACCCGCCTCAAACACGTCTTCCAGCTCTTTGCCCGCCCCGTGCAGATTCTCGTCATACAGGAATACGATCTTGGGAAACAGCACCGGCTTCTTACATTCCTTCCTGCCCTGACCCTTCCTGCGCACATTGAGCATTGTGATCGTTGCCAGTTTCGCAAATCTTCCGGTTCCGATTCCGGCCGTCACGGTAATAAAAGGATAATCTCCGCGGCTGCTTGCCACTGTGTTAAACTTATACTCCCAGCCCTGAAATCCCTGCTCAAACTCTTTCTTGACATCTGCAAGCGCCTGCGCCTGCGCGGTCTCTTCATCCACACCCAGCTTTACATATTTCTCTACGTTACGCTTATAAGACTTCTCCGCATAAGGCTCTAGGATCTTATCCACTTCCGGCACCGTAAACCCGCCGTACTGCTGGCTTGCCGCGCTCAATACGATATCGCCGATCACGTCAAACGCAACGTCCAGCGTCTTCGGCTCATTGTACCAGATATTGCCCATCTCGAATCCGCCGCTTAAGACCTCCGCCACATTAAAGAGACAGCAGTTCATCGTATCTCTTCTCGCCGACATGTCATGCACATACAGATAGCCGTCCCGACACGCCTGAATCTCTTCTGTGGTCATGAAAAACTTCTGATACAGTTCTTTATTAAACTGGTTAAAGATCAGGCTTCTCTTCGTGGATACAAGGGCACTGTCCGTATTAGCGTTCTCCTTATCCCCGATGTACATGATAGACTGACTCTTCTTATAAACATCGTCCATCATCCGCACAAAATCCTGTTTATAATTGCGATAATCCCGATAGCTCTTGGCAACGATCGGTTTGACATCCTCCAATGCGCTCTCCACAATATTATGCATGATCTGAATCGGAATCTGCTCCTCACCCAGTTCATTCACCTTATCAATCACGGTCTGACATATATGTCTCTTCTCTTCATCCGTAAATTTCGTCAGTGCGCGATATGCACTTTTGCCCACCGCGTCAATAACCTTCTGAACATTAAAATTTTCCAGACTGCCGTCCTTTTTGATTACCTTTACGACCCTGTCCGGTTTGAATTCCAGACCGAAATTCTCGTCAGTTATCTGATCTGACCCAAACTTGCTGCTCATCTATTTCCCTCCATGGTATTGCGCCCTGCAGACCTGTATCGAAATGATATCCCGCAGGACAAGTCTACAAAATATAGTGATGGTTGACATAAAACTACTATATTTTGTGGTTTATGTTAAGTATAAGGGAATAAGCATCCTATGTCAATGACTCTTATGATTAAAAACCACCAAAAAGGGATATGCCTTTTTGTGACATATCCCAAAGATAATTTCGTCAAATATTATGATTCCAAAACAGGATTACTTTCTGATCATTCCGGATCTTGCGATTGCCTCGACCGCCTCGCAGATCGTTTCGACAGGCATGGTCAGCGCAAATCTTACGTGTCCTCTCCCCAGCGAACCGAAGCTGCTTCCCGGTGTACACAACACGCCCGTCCTCTCGACTAATTCCATCACGAATGAAACATCATCGGCATACCCCTCCGGAATCTTTGCCCACGCAAACATCGTGCCCTCGCTGTCTTCCATGTGCCAGCCTATGTTTCGCAGCCCTCCGCAGAGCGCGTCGCGACGCCGCTGATACTCCGCACACTGCTCCATCACCATGGCGTCCGATCCTGTGAGCGCCGCCACTGCGCCATACTGTACCGGAAGATAGGTCCCGTAATCAATCTGGGAACGGAGTCTTTTAAAATTCGCTACGATCTCTTTATTTCCCGTCAGGAAACTCATGCGCGCACCCGTATAGTTATAGGACTTGGACAGGGAATAAAACTCTACGGCAATAAGCTTCGCATCCGGAACCCGCAGGATCGACTTCCCGACTCTGCCGTCATAAATGATGTCAGAATAAGCATTATCGTGAATAATGACGATGTTGTGCCGGATCGCCCACGGAATCAGTTTCTCATAGAACTCGTCCGGCGCAGTCTTGCATACCGGATTTAAAGGGTAGGATACAATCATACATTTCGCCCGCGTCAGAAGATCCTCATCCATATGATCCAGATCAGGCAGGTAATGATTCTCCTCCGTCAGATCGTAAGTCACCACTTCCGCACCCGCCAGAGAGGGACCGATCCCGAAGATCGGATAACCCGGATTGGGAACCAGCACTACGTCGCCGGCATTGCACAAAGACAGACAGATATGTGCGATTCCTTCCTGAGAACCGTACACAGACATGATTTCATCCGCCTCCAGCGCCACACCGTAGCGCTTTGCATACCGCTTCTGTACTGCCGTAATCAGTTCCGGTATGTCAATCAGGGCATATTTATAGTTTTCCGGCTTCTTCGCCGCTTCGACCACCGCCTGAACCACATGCTCTGCCGGCGGAAAGTCCGGCGTGCCTACCGAAAGATTGTATATCTTCTTCCCCTGCTTCTCCGCCTCCGCCTTCTTATCATTTAATACCTGAAATATTCCCGCCTCATAATCCTTCATGCGGTCTGCAAATTGTATGTTCATGTTATTTCCCGCCTCCGCTTCCCGTCTCATTGCCTGCCTGTATATTGTTCTGCAGCTTCCTGCAAAAACTTAGTGTATTCCGCTACCACTTCTGCCGGCGCGGTAATCTTTGCACCCGTGCCGAGCCCGGTCATCCAGCCGTAGAACTGTCCGCTGAGCGCCACCTGTACCCTGACGGAAAAATGATCCTCGTCCCGTATACGGACAGAGACATCCTTACCGAACCGGTCTATGACAACGCCGACCAGCCGGTTCTCGAATGTCAATGTAACCATCTCTTCCCGACCGCCGAACATACCGAAAGTCTTATTGGCATACGCGGCGATGTCAAACCGCTCGAACAGCTCCGCACCTTCCCGCGAAACGCCCGTCTGTACTTTAATCTGTCCCAGCTTATCTACACGGAAATGTTTGATCGTATCGCTCTCACTGTCATGTGCGATCAGGTAATAATTCTCGTCCTTACAGGTCAGCGCCCACGGACTCACCCGATAGTTCTTACCATCCTTACGGGGAACAAGTTCTTTCTCCAGATTCCACTCCAGATACTGAAAAGTGATCTGTTCATTATTCTGGATCGCCCGATGAATATCATCGACAATATAATAGATACTTTCATTGGCGGCTTTGATACGATTAGCCACATACACCTGTCTCTGCAGCTGTCCGGCTTCTGCCCTGGACGCAAGCTTTTCAATCTTGGAGATCAATTCCCTTGACTTCTTCTGTGTCAGGAATCTGGATGCCTGCACGGTCTCTACCAAAAGCTTTAACTCCGCCAGTTCAAAGTCTCTTCCTGCCAGATAATATCCGCCTCCCGTCTTCGCCTTGACTAATATAATATCATATCCGAAGTCGGTAAGCTGTGCAATGTCATCATAGATGCTCTTACGCTCCGCCTTGATATCGTAAGCTGCAAGGGCATCGATCAATGCCTGCGCGCTCAGGCAATGCTCTTCGTCAGTCTGTTCCGTCAGTATCCTGACCAGATATAATAGTTTTAACTTCTGATTCGGAGATTTGGGCATCACGCACGCTCCTGTCTGAGTATCGCCAACAGTTCGTCCAGCCGGTGTATCTCATAGTCCGTATGTACATCCGTATCCTTCTCCCTGCCTTCAGGGTTAAACCAGCAGGCCGCAATTCCGGCATTGCCCGCCCCGCGCATATCGCTGGTCAGGGAATCTCCTACCAGGATGCATTCCTCCCGCAGCACATCCGGCAGGCGTGCAAAACATGCGTCGAAGTACTCCTTCCTCGGCTTGGGATACCCCATCAGTTCGGACACAAAAACGCCGTCCATGATCTGATCCAGTCCGGACAGCCTCATCTTATTCTCCTGCGTCGCACTGACGCCGTTGGTGACCACATACTGTCTGTACCCCTCCGCACGAAGCCTTGTAACCAGCTCCTTCGCGCCGTCCATATAGAAGAAAACACTCCCCAGTTCCCTCTGGTAATCCACAGCCATCTCTTCCGGTACAATATGTTTAATACCCAATTCTTCAAACAATGTGCGGAATCTTCCACTCTTTAACTCTTCCTTCGTAATCTCTCCCAGTTCCAGCCGGTTCCAATAACCTCTGTTGATTACCTCATACCTCGCTGCAATCTCATCATTGATCTCCAGCCCGTACTGTCCGAATACAGCCCGCAGGGCATAGTCCATCGAAAGATCAAAATTCAAGAGTGTCTGATCCAGATCCCAGAATATTGTCGTATATTTTTTCATCCTGACTCCTTATATCAGCATAGAAACAGTAAAAAGGTGTTCTGTCATGAACACCCTTCCTCACTCCGCCTATCACATCCCTATACCGCCGTATTACCGCCGGCCGCTTCGGTCTGCTCCGCAGCTGCCGCATTCTTGGCATCTTTGCTTTTCCTCCACTTCACGCCGATGATACACGCAACGATCACAAGCGCGATAATCAATACAAAAATCAACAGGTAAGATAAAAATGCATTTACAAATAAAATCAAATTTGTCATCTGTCCTCATCCTTTCGCATAATCAGCTAAACCTATGATACCACCAATCAGAAGTTATCGTCAAGTAAGTCTGTGCCATCCGCTGCTGTCGTAGCCAGTTTATCGCATCGCTCATTCTCCGGGTGTCCGTCATGTCCCTTCACCCACCGGAACGTCACCCGATGCGGTTCTTTCGCCCGCAGAAGACGCTGCCACAAATCTACATTCTTGACCGGCTTGTTTCCTGCCGTCTTCCAGTTCTTCTTAAGCCATCCTTCCACCCAATGCTGATTAAACGCATCCGTCACATATTTGGAATCCGAAACCAGAATCACCTCACAGGGTTTCGTCAGAGCCTCCAGACCAATAATTACCGCCATCAGTTCCATGCGGTTGTTCGTCGTTTTCTTATAACCGGCGGAATACTCCCTCTCATGCAGCATTCCTTTCCCGTCAATATATTGCAGAACCGTTCCATAACCGCCCGGGCCTTCCGGATTTCCCCGCGCAGCGCCGTCCGTGTAAATCGTTACTTTCATAATTAAAACCATGCCTTTCCACAGCCTGTCAACCCGGCTTCACCGTCATATGATCCAGCTGCCGTCCTCAAGAAATCTCTCCGCCATAGCTTCTGCTTCCGCTATGATCCGCTCATCATAGTTCAGCATCTTAAGCAGTGCAATGGCGTTTCTGGTGGTTGCCGGTCCCTGCAGCAGTTTATACAGAAAGAAAATATCATCTTCCTCGATGCGTTCCTCAAAATGGTAGTTGTCATATGTCTGCTCAAGCAGTTTCGTCAGTTCCAGGTCATGTGTTGCCGCAAAACAAAACGCATAGTCCGCCGCCAGCATCCTCATAATCTGCGTGGAAGCGGCAATCCGCTCCACCGTATTGGTTCCCCGAAGCACTTCGTCCACAAAACACAGCACATGGCGGTGTTCCTGTTCCGCCAGTTTCACCTGATCCAAAATACGCTTAATGGACTTGATTTCTACCATATAATAGCTCTGTCCGCTGAGCAGATCATCCCTAAGCGCCATGGAAGAATAGATTCGAAGCACCGGTGCCTCATAGCGCCCGGCAAGGCAGGTGTGGATCGTCTGCGCCAGAACCGCATTTACTGCCACTGCCCGCAGGAAAGTGGATTTACCGGATGCATTCGATCCGGTCAAAAGCACCCCTCTCTGCACCGAGATTGAATTTTTCACCGGATCAGAAAGCAGTGGATGATAAATCTGCTCCAGCGTCATCCGCCTGTCGGCATCCTGCTCATAATGTATGACCGGTATACAGTAACCGCCCTGCAGACTGTTTCTGTAGGAACCGATCACGACCGCTGTCTCTATCTGCCCCATGATCGTAATCATCTCATCAATTTCATCCAGATGTCCCCGCACGGCGCGGAGCGCGTTGTTAAACTGTATCAAGTCCAGATAGAAAATCATGCGCAGATAGTCCAGCACAACGCCCAGCGGATTCCCGTTCCCCTTATCTGTAAAAACGATCAGATAAGCATTCCGGATAAACCCTTTCATCTGCCTGTGACATTCCCGCAGGCGTTCCTGCTCGTGCTCCATACCGGCAATCTTCGCCCGTCCCAGCTGATCCGCACTGTCCAGAAGTCTGCTGATATACCGGAAACTTGTAATATAAGGTTCGATCTGCTTGTATTCCCTGAAATATCCGACAAAATTATGGCAAAGCACTGCCATAAGCGCCACAATACCGACCGGAAGCGATACAAACATGGCTGCCACACTGACAAGGAGCAGCAGATTCCCCCATACATATCTGATGTTCCTGCGCTCACCCAGCGTATCCAGATTGTCCAGATATTCGTAGATCGAATATTTCCCCATCCTGCCTAAACCGAGAAGGATTCGCTGCACACTATGCCGTTCTTTGGCATGTTCCATAAAAAAAGTGATCTGCGCCTCGTCATGCTGCATCTGCGCCTCGTCATAAATCGGCGTGCGCAGCCTGTAGTAAAGATATTCGTCCCCCGCCGCACTGCAGGATGCATTGATTGTACGATAAATATGATCCATATTCAGGTCATTCCATGTAATATCGTCAATTTCCTGCTCCGATTGATGTTTGAGATAGTACATCCTGATATGTTCCATCTCTCCCTCTTTATATTCTCTCTCGGGAACCGCCCCGTAACTCTGATAAATCTTCTCCAGATAATTCTTCTGGTATTTTCTGCCGCTTACGTACTCACTTCCCATGAGCAGTACAATGAGCAGCACAATCGCGCCTGCAAGTACTATATATTCCATAATGTCTTCTTTCTGTCACTGGATTTTATGCACATTTCCCGATCTATTATCTAAGGCTGTTTATAATCTCATTTGCCTTTCTATAGATCACTTCCACATCGTACGCGTCAGAAAATTTCCCGTTTTCATAGAGAATCTTCCCCTGGATCATCGTCATCTTCACGTTCTGCTTGCTGCCGCTGTAGACGAGGTTCTTAGGGATATTGTTGATCGGCTGCATATTTGGCTGATGCAGATCGATCATAATAAGATCAGCCAGCTTTCCCTCCGCCAGCACATCCGTATCCGGAAGATTCATTGCCGCAGAGCCGTTGACCGTCGCCATCTTCAACACTTCCCATGCATCGACCGCCGCCGCATCCTGCTGACGCAGCTTGGCAAGCCCCGTCACCAGGAACATCTCGCGGAACATGTCCAGACAGTTATTGCTGGCCGGTCCGTCCGTTCCGATCGCCACATTGATGCCCTTGGCCAGATATTCCGAAACCGGTGCGATCCCGCTGGCAAGTTTGGTGTTGGAACCCGGATTGGTCACAACGCTCAAACCGCGTTTACGGAAGATCTCCATGTCCCCATCATTCATCCAGACACAGTGATAACCGCCGCCGCCATAATCAAAGATTCCCAGCGAATCAAACAGCTTTGCAGGCGTCATGCCGTGACGTTCCAGACAACCGTCCACCTCGGCCTTCGTCTCCGCCAGATGGGTATAGACCGGCGCCTGATATTTGTGCGCCAGCGCCGCTACGCTCTCCAATAACGCCCGTGAACACGTATATTCCGCATGGAACCCGATAAAATAACTGAGCAGTGGATCGTCATGGTTAAATCTCTGATAATATTCTTCCGTTTTCTTAAGCGACTCCTCAAAGTGATCCTGCCCGCTCATGCCGCTCACCTGCACACAGCGCATTCCCATGTCCACACAGGCCCGCGCGGTTGTTTCGGGGGTCAGATACATATCGAAGACCGCCGTCACGCCGCTGGTCAGATATTCCAGAACCGCCAGCTTCGTCAGATGATAGATCATCTCCCCGTCCATCTTCGCCTCGATCGGAAAAACCTGCTTCGTGAGCCACTCGTGGAGCGGCAGATCGTCCGCATAAGAGCGAAGCAGGGTCATACCGGAATGGGTATGGGCATTCTTAAAGCCCGGCATCAGAAGATTGCCCTCGCAGTCGATCTCCCGATCCCATATGATACTCCCAAGATTTAGTTTCTGATAAACCGCGTCCACGTCACGCCCGTCGCCCACATAGAGGATGCGGCCGTTCTGTACCCAGAGTTCACCCGTAAAGACATCCGGGCTTAACATGGTTAATATGCGTGCATTATAGAATCTGTAATTCATGTTTATTTGCGCCTTTCTGTTTCTTATTTTCTATTTAAGATTCTCCGGTCCGAATCCTTCCGGTAATAATGCTTCCAGTGTCATGATTTTATAATCCTCCACCGACTTCGCCACAATGATCTGAAAATCCGCCGGTCTGCAGAACTCCATCATCACCTGTCTGCATACACCGCAGGGGTAGGCGTACTGCGTCAATGCCTCTCCCTCCGGACTGCCGACGATGGCGATCGCCCGAAACATTCTGATTCCCTCACTGACTGCCTTAAAGAAAGCCGTCCGCTCGGCACAGTTCGTCGGTCCGTACGCCGCGTTCTCGATATTGCAGCCCGTAACGATCCGCCCGTCGCCGGTCAGAAGCGCCGCGCCGACCTGGTAATGTGAATAAGGCGTATAGGCATTTCTCCTTGCCTGTATCGCTGCCGTGATCAGATCCTGTATATATTCCATATTGGTGATTGCTCCTCTAAGCATTTCTTTTGCCTCAGATATATGCCTTGAACTTCGTGACAGATTCCGTCAGAAGCTTCTCAAATTTAGGCGCCACCGCGTTGGCTGCCTCCTGCACTTCTTCATGCGTCAGCGGCGCGCTGTTCATGCCTGCCGCCAGATTGCTGACACAGGAGACACCACAGATCTTCATACCCATATGGTTCGCCGCGATCGCTTCCACCACTGTACTCATGCCTACCGCACTCACGCCCAGCTTATGTAACAGCTGAATTTCCGCGGGCGATTCAAAAGAAGGTCCGGTAAGCTGTGCATAAACGCCCTCAAACAACTCGATATCGTTATCCTTCGCCGTTCCTCTGATGATCTCCTGCAGGTCTTCGTCATATACATGGGACATATCGGGAAATCTGGTGCCCAGCTCGTCAATGTTCGGGCCGATCAGCGGATTCGGCGCATAGATCGAAACATGATCCTGAATCAGCATCAGACTGCCCGCGTGGAATGCCGGATTGATTCCGCCCGAAGCATTGGTCAGGAACAGAATCTTTGCACCCATCATCTTCATCAGGCGGGCAGGCAGCACCACATCTGTGATCGGATACCCTTCATAATAATGCACACGCCCCTGCATCAGAACAACAGGCACTTCGTTAATATATCCAAAAATAAATTTACCGGCATGTCCCGGAACAGTAGAGACAGGGAAGCCCTCGATCTCACTGTAGGGGAGCTCCGCCTTCACGTCTACGGTCTTCGCAAAATTACCCAGCCCGGAGCCGAGTACGATCGCCACTTTTGGCTCAAAATCAATTTTGGATTTGTAGCATTCAAAGCATTTTAAAAGTTTCTCATATACAGGGTTCATGTGTTGATACCGCCTTTCTTATATTTTATTTCTCATGTCTGGTCATCAAAATTGCCTCACGAGCTTATCATAACATTGCCATGTCAGAAACTCAAGGCATTTCCACACCTGCTGCACAACTCACGGAATCATGCCGGGCTGAACTGTTACCAATAAACACCCTTTGTATCAATTACAGGCAAAGCAGGGCACATAGAAACAATTCTACGCACCCTGCCCGCAACGCAAACTTTTCTCCATATCCATGAAAAAAGGAACCTGCTGCACATCTCAGATAATAATACAAACCATCCCGCCGTTACTGTCATTGACGATCTTCTGCATGGTCTCCTGCAGTTTCGCCTGGCTCTCCTCGTTGATCATGGAGATCTTGCCCGTAATACCGTCATTCACAAGCTGTTCCACGGTCTTGCCGAAGATGTTGGTCTCCCAGATTCCCTCCTCGCTCGTTCCCGTATCGGAAATAAACTGGATCAGATCCCTTGCCTGTTCCTCCGTACCTACAATGGGCGCGATCTCCGTCTCAATGCTTGCCTTAATCATATGAATGCTGGGGCTTTCCGCCTTGATCTTCACGCCGAACTTGTTACCCTGTCTGATCAGTTCAGGCTTCTCTAACATGATCTCCTCACGGTCCGGCATCACCACACCGTAGCCTTTGTACCGCACAGCATCCAGCGCATGCAGCACCTTCACATACTCGCGCTTCATCTTCGCCATTTCCTTCAAGGTGGCAAGCATCTGATACTCACTGCCGATATTTTCACCCACAAGTTCACTGATCATCTCATAGTAATAAGCGTCGTCTACATCCAGAATCACCCGCACGCTGCCGTCGGACATGTTGATGCCGTCCAGCTTGCACTTCTTAATATACTCGCTCTCGGGCATGAAATTGTTTGTGGTGATATCACGGATATTGCTTAAATCAGCCATCAACTGCTTGATCTGTGCCACAATATCCTGTTTCATCTTATGATCGTAAGGAAGCATTTCCACCCATTTCGGCATATAAAATTCGATCATGGTAAGCGGGAACTCGTAAAGAATATTTTCCATAATATGGTTAATATCTTCCCGTTTGAGCTGCTCACAGTTTACCGGCATTACGGTCACCTGATATTTCTCGCTGATCTCATCCGCCAGTGCCCGCGTCTCTTCCGCATAAGGCTTTGCAGAATTGAGCAGCACGATAAAGGGCTTGCCCAGAGACTGCAGTTCATTGATGGTACGTTCCTCCGCCTCCAGGAAGTGATTGCGGCCCAGTTCTCCGAAGGACCCGTCACAGGTCACCACAATCCCGATGGTAGAATGGTCTTTGATGACTTTTCTCGTACCGATCTCTGCCGCCTTCGTGAAAGGAATCTCATCCACTGACCAGGGCGTTTTCACCATACGCTCCATGTCCTCTTCCATATGCCCTGACGCGCCTTCCACCATATAGCCTACACAGTCGATCAGCCGCACATCCACATCAATATCCGTTCCCAGCCTGATATGCGCCGCCTCTTTCGGTATAAACTTCGGCTCTGTAGTAGTGATCGTCTTCCCGCCGGCACTCTGGGGCATCTCATCCTGCGCCCGCTCCTTCTCATTTTCATCTTCCATAAAAGGAAGCACGAGCAGATTCATGAAGCGTTTGATAAATGTGGACTTGCCCGTCCTGACCGGTCCCACCACGCCCAGATAAATCTCCCCTCCTGTGCGGAGCTGTATATCTTTATACAGGTCATATGTACTGTTCTGCAAAAAATCCATATAAAAAACCTCCTGCTTATACTGGTAAATGTATATGCAGGAGGAACCCTGTCTATTCTATTCAGTCTGCAATTTTATGGAAAATGATACAGTTAGGCTGGTTTACCTTGATCTCCTTACCGTTCATGACAAGCAGCCCGTTCTTTAAGTCCACGTTAAAGAATGTCATGGTATCGGACTCATGGTTCAGCGAAACAAGGTGTTTGTTATCCGGGAAAAGGATCGCGTCCTTCGGATAATCACCGCTGATCGGCAGACACAGGATCTTCTCCAGCATGCCGGTCTTCTGGTCAATCTTATAGATGATTGTACTGTTGTCGCCTGCATTAGAACTTACCATATATTTAAAGTCTTCCGAAATATTCAGCGCACTGGCCGCAGAACCGCCCGCATGATAGTCATTCAGTGTGGATATGGTCTGGATCTTCTCAAACTCAGGGTTGCCGTTTACTTCCTCATAAGTATAGACATCAATATAGTTCTTTAACTCATGTACAATATAAAGAAATCTGCCGTCTCTGGAAAACTTCATATGCCGGGGCGCCGACTCCTGTTCGCTCCTGATCATGTCGATGGGCTTCAGTCTGCCGTTCACATGATCCACCCGGTACACGTTCACATGATCCAGTCCGAGATCCGCCGCACACAGATAATGATTATCTCTCGTCATCTTGACACAGTTGACATGCGGTCTGAAATTCCGCTCTGCAATACTGCCCAGCCCTTTATGGTAAATCTCATCCGTGATCTCTCCGATCCCGCCGTCTTCCCGCAGGCGCAGCACTGTGATCTTACCGTCATGATAACCGCCCACAAAGAGAAACCTGTCTTCATAATCCGTGGACAGATAACAGCCGCGCATACCGTTGATGCTGCCTTCGTTGATCACTTCCAGATCACCGCCCGGCAGAATCTTATAAGCCTCCACGCCGAAGTCTGTGATCGAATACAGGAACTTGCTGTTATGGGAAATCGTAATATAGGAAGAATTGGTGATCTCCACCTGGTTCTTCTCAGTCATTCTGCCTTTCTTTATATCCACGTCATAAATTTTGATGCCGTAATTATCTTCCTTTCCCACCGTATAAGTAGAAACATATGCCACGTATTTACCCTGACTCATACCCGTACCATGCCTTTCTGTATAATACTAAATACTAGCATGATTTTACCATAAATCATAAGCCTTGTTAATCTTTTTCATAAAAATTGCTTTTATTTTTCAAAATTCCATTGACACAAAACTTCTATCTTGTATAATGGGATTCAGCGTCTGTTTAGTTTTAGTAAACTTTCAGTTTATTATCACTGAAGTGCGGTGATGACATATGCATTGCCCGTAACAGAGCAGGACGCCTGCGGCAATAACATTACAAATAACCGGAAGGAATGACGGCAGACTTATGGACAGCAATGCAACCCGAGTGGAAATCGGCAATAAAATCAAGGAACTGCGCAATCAAAAGGGACTGACACAGGAAGAACTGGCAGACCGCTGCGAGTTATCCAAGGGCTTTATCAGCCAGTTGGAGAATGACCTGACTTCCCCGTCCATTGCAACCCTGGTGGATATCCTGCAGTGTCTGGGAACCAGCTTAAAGGATTTCTTCGATGACGGTGAGGATGAACAGATCGTTTTTACGAAAGATGACTTTTTTGAAAAAATAGATCCCGAACTGAGCAACAAAGTTGAGTGGATCATCCCCAACGCACAGAAAAATATGATGGAACCGATCCGTGTCACCCTAGAGCCCTACGGCTCCACTTATCCGGACCAGCCCCATGACGGCGAAGAATTCGGCTATGTGCTTTCCGGTTCTGTCACCATTGTGATCGGGAAACGCAGCATAAAGGCAAAAAAGGGAGACGCCTTTTACTACACCCCTCACGCGGAGCATTATATCAGAGCAAACGGTAAAACAGGCGCTGTTTTCCTGTGGATCAGCACCCCGCCCAATTTTTAATCAGCATATTATATCGATCCGCCGTAAAATACAATTATTCGTTATACTTTTGGAGGAACATACCCATGTCAAAAGAATTGATCCATTTGAGCGATATATCCAAATCCTTTGACGGACAGATGGTACTGGATGAACTGAACCTGAAAATACATGAAAATGAATTCGTGACACTGCTTGGACCCAGCGGCTGCGGAAAGACTACTACCCTGCGCATTCTGGGCGGCTTTGCACAGCCGGACACCGGTAAAGTCATCTTCGACGGACGGGATATCACAAAGGTACCGCCCAATAAAAGAGCCCTGAACACGGTTTTTCAAAAATACGCACTGTTTACGCATATGACCATCGCGGAAAACATTGCTTTCGGACTCAAGATCAGGAAAAAATCAAAAAGCTACATAGACGACAAGATCCGCTATGCGCTAAAGCTTGTCAATCTGGAAGGCTATGAAAACCGTATGCCGGACTCTTTAAGCGGCGGCCAGCAGCAGCGGATCGCCATCGCCCGCGCCATCGTCAACGAGCCTAAAGTACTTCTTCTGGACGAACCGCTGGGCGCTCTGGATCTGAAACTGCGCCAGGAGATGCAGTACGAACTGATCCGTATGAAGAATGAGCTGGGGATCACTTTTGTGTACGTGACCCACGATCAGGAAGAGGCACTTACCATGTCCGACACGATTGTAGTCATGAATCAGGGATACGTCCAGCAGATCGGCTCCCCGGAATCCATTTATAACGAACCGGAAAATGCTTTCGTGGCGGATTTCATCGGTGACAGCAATATTATCCCTGCGGTCATGATCGAAGATAAGCTGGTGCGCATTCTGGACACCCGTTTTGCCTGCGTGGATACCGGATTCGGACATAACAAACCGGTGGATGTGGTCATCCGCCCGGAGGATGTGGAACTCACCGCCCCCTCGGACGGCGCTTTACAGGGTGTTGTGACCCATCTGATCTTTAAAGGCGTCCACTATGAGATGGAGGTCATGGCCGGCGGTTTCGAGTGGCTGGTGCACTCCACCGTCATGCAGCCTGTGGGCAAAGAAGTGGGTATTAAGGTTGACCCCTTCAACATCCAGATTATGAACAAACCGGAATCTGAAGACGAGGAGGCGGTAGCAATTGACATCTAAGAATAAATGGCTGTCTGCCCCCTATACACTCTGGTCCGTTGTATTTATCATCATACCTCTGTGTATGATCTTCTACTACGGACTGACCGATAAAACGGGTGCGTTCACGCTGGAAAATATCACGGCCATGGCTACGGCTGAACATGCCAAGGCATTGCGCCTTTCCATCCTGCTCTCATTAGCGAGCACGCTGTTCTGTTTCCTGCTTGCCTACCCTCTTGCGATGATTCTGGCAAACATGAAGGTAAACCAGCACAGCTTCATCATACTGATCTTCATCCTGCCCATGTGGATGAATTTCCTGCTCCGCACGCTGGCGTGGCAGACATTATTGGAAAAAAGCGGCGTAATTAATAATATCCTGACTTTTTTCCATCTTCCGAATATTAACATTATCAATACCCCCGCGGCCATCGTGCTGGGCATGGTCTATAATTTCCTGCCCTTTATGGTGCTGCCGCTGTATAATTCGTTATCTAAGATCGATGATAATGTAATCAATGCTGCCCGCGACCTTGGGGCAAACGGTATTCATACTTTTATCCGGATCATCCTGCCCTTATCCGTGCCCGGTATCATCAGCGGCATTACGATGGTCTTTGTTCCGGCGCTGACGACTTTCGTGATCAGCACGCTGCTGGGCGGCAGTAAGATCCTGCTGATCGGCAACGTCATTGAACAGGAATTTACCCAGGCCGCCAACTGGCATCTGGGAAGCGGACTTTCCATCGTGTTGATGATCTTTATTATACTCAACATGATTATATCTGCCGCTTTTGACAAAGACGGGGAGGGTTCCATGCTATGAAAACGGCTGCAAAAAAAATCTATATCGCCCTGATCATCCTCTTTTTGTATGCGCCCATCGGGACGCTCATGGTGCTGTCCTTTAACGCCAGCAAGACAAGAAGCAAATGGGGCGGCTTTACTTTTAAATGGTACGCCGCACTCTTCCGCAACGATGATATTCTGAAGGCTTTGTTTAACACACTCCTCATTGCCTTCCTCTCAGCTCTGATCGCAACGGTCATCGGAACCATTGCATGCATTGCCATGGCAGGCATGAACCGCCGGACAAAAGCGGTCATGATGGGAATCACCAACATTCCCATGCTGAATGCGGAGATCGTGACCGGTATCTCTCTCATGCTGCTTTTTATCAGTCTGGGATTCCGGTTCGGGCTGGGGACGATCCTGCTCTCACATATAACCTTTAATATCCCTTATGTGATCCTGAGCGTGATGCCCCGCATGAAACAGCTTAACCCCAGCACCTATGAAGCGGCGCTTGATCTGGGTGCATCCCATCTGACGGCTTTTTTCAAGGTGGTGTTTCCCGATCTTCTGCCCGGTATCCTGTCAGGTTTCCTGATGGCATTCACCATGTCGCTGGATGACTTTATCATCACGCACTTTACCAAAGGCGCCGGCGTGGATACCCTTTCCACGAAAATCTATACCGAAGTGAAAAAGGGAATTAAGCCGGAAATGTATGCGTTGTCAACGATTATCTTTGTAACGGTGCTGGTGCTGTTACTGCTGGTGAATCTTTCACCGGAGAAGAAGGAAAAGAATTTACAGGGAAACAAATAAAATTGAAAAGGAATCAATACCTATCATTTGTGCATATACAAAAGCCACAAAATTTTGTAACTTTATCAGACTTATAAAAGGGAGGAAATCAATTGAAAACAGGAAAAAGATTCAACAGAAAAAAAGCAGTGTTTGCATCCGGCGCTCTTGCGCTCTTCTCCGCTGCGGCACTAACCGGCTGCGGCTCTTCGGACGGCGGACAAAACGGACAGGTCATCGTCTACAACTGGGGGGAATATATCGATCCCGACACAGTCAAAATGTTCGAGGAAGAGACGGGCATCGAAGTCGTCTACGACGAATTTGAGACCAACGAAATCATGTACCCCAAGGTAGAATCAGGCGCCGCTTCCTATGATGTGGTATGCCCTTCCGACTACATGATCAGCAAGATGATCGAGAATGACCTGCTTGCCGAAATCAACTTCGACAATATTCCCAATGCCAGGGCCAATATCGGCGCACAGTATTTCGAACAGTCCAAAGGCTTCGATCCGGAAAATAAATATTCCATCCCCTACTGCTGGGGAACCGTGGGCATTCTCTACAATAAGACCATGGTAGAGGAACCGATCACAAGCTGGGCCCAGCTCTGGGACGAAAAATACGCCGACAATATTCTGATGCAGGATTCCGTGCGGGATGCTTTTATGGTAGCTGAAAAGTTAAACGGCTATTCCATGAATACCGTGGACCCCGCCGAACTGGAAACTGCCAAAAATGCTCTTATCGAGCAAAAGCCTCTTGTACAGGCCTATGTCATCGATCAGGTGCGGGATAAAATGATCGGCGGCGAAGCGGCCATCGGCGTAATCTACTCCGGCGAAGCAATCTATACCCAGCGTGAAAATCCGGATCTGGAATACGTGATCCCCGAAGAAGGCACCAATGTATGGATTGACTCCTGGGTAATCTTAAAGGATGCGCCCAACAAGGAAAATGCAGAGAAATTCATAGATTTCATGTGCCGCGGTGACATTGCCGTAAAGAATTTCGACTATATTACCTACTCCACGCCCAACGACGCTGCACGGGAACTGATTGAAGATGAAGCCATCCGCAATTCCGAGATTGCTTTTCCCGACTTATCCAAATACAGTAATCTGGAAACCTACTCCTATCTTGGTGAGGACGGAGACGCGCTGTATAATGAACTGTGGAAGGAAATCAAGGCATACTAGAATCTATCGTCATAAAATTTCCCGTATGCGGGGACTTATACATACATAATTGTCAGGGGGAATCATTTTGATTATCGATCACTTGCAAAGAACATACGAAGAACTGAGCAGTTCACAATATCCTGTTTTTATCTGGGGCGCCGGTTCCATGAGCATGGAAGTCAGTTCCCGATTGAAAGAACACGGAATTACCGTCTGCGGCAAATTTATTACGACCGCCGCAGACCGCTCACATATTGTCTCGTCCGCAGACCGTGTCTTTACTTTAGATGAGATAAAAGAAACATATGAAAAAATCAATGTCGTGGCAGGTCATGGTCATTATGAGAAAATCGACGAACTTAAGTCCTGCCCCTGTATTCATAACGTATATGTGATTCCCACGCCCTATCTGCAGTATAAGGGTCCCGGTCTGGAATATATATACCACAATCAGGATAAGCTGGCATACATTTTCTCACAGCTTGCCGATGAGAAGTCGCAGACGGCACTGGAAAGATATCTTGCGGTCAATCTGACTAACGATATCCGTTATCTGCTGGATGCAGACATATGCGTAGACGGCATGTACGGATTCGAAGCACTTGCAATTTCCGATTCGGAGAATTTCGTCGATGTCGGTGCCTGGGAAGGAGACAGCATACACTCCTTTCTCCGCTCTGCCGCTCACAAATACGATAAAATACATGCGTTTGAACCGGATCCGACGATCTTCCAGACGTTAAAGCACAACTATGGAGACAAAGAAAATGTCGTTCTATATCAATTGGGATTAGGCGAGCAGAACGCGAAACTGACCATCAGCCACGGCAATACCCAGTCGGCATGTCTGACGGCTTCCTCTACGGAACCCGAAGCGGAGACAATTATCATCACGACACTGGATGAAGCGCTTGCGGACGAACCGGTCAGCCTGATCAAGATCAGCATTCCTTTTATGTTTGCAGATGTGATAAAAGGCGGTGCCGCACTGATCTGCAAGAACCGTCCGCGCATGATCATAAACGTGGGCGCCGACGATCGTTTCTCCCTCTATGAAACCGTAAAATGGATCGCAGGACTGGATGTCTCATACAAGCTGGCGCTCCGGTTTGATTTTCCCATGCCCACGCGTCTGTTTTTGTACGCATATCCTGCAGAACAGGCAGATGAAAATTAAGTTTCACTCCCGCCATACCTCATCACCGGTCAGGTATGACGGGATTTTTTATCCGATGATATATTCCTCATATTTCCGCGCGATATAATGCTCCTGTATACAGCCGGGGATCTCGATTCCGCCGCCTGCAAAACAGCGCAGATGACTGGTCACAAAATCATAACCTGCCAGAACAGAAAACTCCACACCACCCGAAAATCTCGGATTACATTCCAGAAAATACCTCGTCTGATCCTCTGTCTCTATAAATTCAAAATTAACACATCCATGAATATCCAGCGCGCCCGCAATATCCATACAGGTCTGTTCGAGCGCCAGATCCCGGAATACCTGTACGCTCAGTCCCGCACCGTTTGATGTGCGAAGCAGTTCCCGTCTGGCTGCCGCCACACACTGATTCGTATTCCGGTTCCTGACGACGTC
The DNA here is from genome assembly GCA_937920345.1 of uncultured Lachnospiraceae bacterium. Classification (GTDB taxonomy): domain Bacteria; phylum Bacillota; class Clostridia; order Lachnospirales; family Lachnospiraceae; genus UBA3282. The sequence continues at coordinate 54,259 of CALGVA010000018.1, read as the reverse complement.
AACTGTTATGATATACCCCTCGATATATGGCTGAAACAAATATCGACCGCCGCGCATCCTGCCAAAAAAACTCTGCAGCTCCTCTGCTTCCTGTTCCTGATATATCCGCACGCCCTGACTGCTTCTGCCGTCAACCGGTTTTGCAACGACCGGAAACGCCACACTACGGTTTTCCATCTCTTCATCGCTGTAAATCGGAACGGTATGACACACTGCCTTCTGACGCAGACATTCTGCGGTCTTTCCTTTATCCCTGCAGATGCATATAGTCTCATAACCCGCCATACACAGTACGGCAACATTTTCAAATTCACTCCTGTGTGCATTCAGAGCATCAATTTCCACGTCCGTGAGCGGTATGACATAATCAATCTTCTGTTCCAGACAGATCTCGATCAGCCGGTTCACATAGCGCGCTTCCTCGTCCACACGCGGAACATTATAAAACATCTCTACATTGCGGGCATCCACAACCCATTCCTTTGGAAAAATATCCGTACCGACCACATAGTGTCCGTTTCTATGTAATGTCTTAATCACAATATCGGCCGACATGGAACCGATCGCCGTCACCAAAATCCTTTTCACCTGTATATATCTCCGTTTCTCCCTGTCCAGAGGACCTAAACTATAAACACATTGACACCGTTCTGTACACGTCGCTACCGTTTGACCAGATCCTCTTTCATGATCTCCGCAATATGCAGCATCACATCATATTCCAGTTCCGGATAGAGCGGCAGTACAAGAACCCGGTCCGCAATCTGCCTGGCGTTCTGCAATTCTGTCAGCAGATATTTTCCCCGAAAACATTCTGCCTCTGCCGTCAGCGGATAGAAATACTTCCTTGCATAAATGTCTTCTTTCCTCAGATGGTCATAAATGCGATCCCTGCTCTCCCTGTCCGCAAACAGCACCGGATAATATCCATAATTATATTGAATATCCTGCCTGTCATACGCCGGCAGCTTTAATCCTTCCGTATCACCTAACAATTCATTATAACGTTCTACTCTTTCCTTACGCAGCGCAATATTCTGATCAATCTGCCGCAGATTGCACAGCCCCATAATCGCCGAAAATTCATTCATTTTAGCGTTCGCTCCCACGTCTGTGATCAGTTCCTCCCCCTGTATGCCGAAATTCTTCAGATTATAAAGCTTCTCATACAGGCTCGCTTCCGCAAAAGCAGCCGCGCCGCCCTCCATCGTATGGTATACCTTCGTTGCATGGAAGCTGAAAACCGATACGTCTCCGAAGCTGCCAACGCCACGCCCTTTATAGGTTTCTCCAAATGCATGGCAGGCGTCATAGATTACTTTCAACCCATGACGATCCGCAATCTCCCGGATTCGTTCGACATTACAGATATTGCCGTATACATGCACCGGCAATATGGCCGCCGTCCGGTCCGTGATCAGTCCTTCCAGCTTCTCCTCATCCATCGTATAATCATCCGGCCTGATATCACAAAATACTGGCTTTAACCGGTTTCTCACAATCGCATGTGTGGTAGATATAAAAGTAAAAGGCGTCGTGATTACTTCTCCGCCTTCCGGCAGCCCGAGCGCCTGAATCGCAAGCTCCAGCGCCATGTGCCCGTTAACCATCAAAGATAAATACGGCACGTCCAGCTTATCCCGCAGACACTTCTCCAGTTCTTCATGATACATCCCCATATTCGTCAGCCGTCTGGTTTCCCACAACGGTCTGATCATCTCTGTAAATTCCTCATACGGCGGCATGGAGGAACGCGTGACATAGATTTTATCTCTTTTCATTTCCGCTCCTCTTTATCCTCCACCGTGCAGACAGCCGCTAATCCCTTTTCTATAGCGTCTCTCCGAAATTCCTTGTAGGAATAATGATACTTTTCTTCCAAACACTCCTTAACCTCATCAAATATCTCGCTAAAATAACACATTGCGCTGTATTGCATAAAAGGATTGGGATTCTTAAGCATAAGAAAATATTTTTCACATTTGATTTCTTCCTCCGTATCCGCCGCCGGATCAATCATCATCTCTCTAAAAGCCCGGCGGAAGAAATCCGCTTCCATATCCCGTATCACGTAAAGCCAGTTTGTTCCCTGTTCCACCATGGAACGCATATCATTATTCTTGGAATATGCGCTGGTATTCTCCCTGCCGTCCTTACAGTATCTTCGCATCCGGATCAGCACCCTGGGAATGATATGGATCGTAGTATGCTGTATGATATCCACCCACTTAAAGAAGTCCGGAAGCTGGGAACACGGGTTCTTTCTCAGATTATTCACGATTTCCCGCCGCACCAGCGAAGACGGATTACACAGTGCGTTGCCGTGATTCCAGAAATAGTTCATCCACCCTGGACTGCTCTTGTTTGTTTTCAGGAAAATCGTTTCGTCCGTCTCCTCCAGATTCTCATCCGTATACATACACCAGGTCAGACAGGCCCCGCACGCTTCATGCTGCTCCATATAAGCAACCTGCAGCGCCAGTTTATTCTCATCCCACACGTCATCCGAATGCATGAGCGCTATGTATTTGCCTGTTGCAAGCTGCTGCAGATATTCGCTCCTGCCGCCATAATTATCTTCAAAATAGATTGCCTTCGCATAATGGGATGCATATTGTTTCATGATCGCTGCCGTACGATCCGTAGACGCATCGTCCGCCACAATAAACTCAATGTTCTGATAAGACTGGTGAATCACACTTTCGATCGCTGCGGCGACGAACGGCTCATGATTATAGCAGGACATAATCACACTGACGAGAGGTCCCTCCCGGCACAGCGTCTCATCCACAACTACCTGCTCCGCCAGTCCTGCCGGAATATCTGCCGACTTCGTCATCATGTACAGCACACCCGTACCCTGCACTGCACATTGCTCCATCAGTGCCTGCCCGAAATATGCTTCTCCGAAACTATGTATGCAGAACCGCTCTTTAAGCCTGTCAGCTGCTTCTTCCCCTAAGCTATCCGGCATTGCCAGAAGAACCCGTCCCGTCGGTTTCAGAATCCTCCGCAGCGCATCAGCTGCTTTGCTCTCCCGCCACACAGACCGGGAACCGCCGGAGCAAATGATTACATCGTAGACTTCATCCGCGATCCCGCTCATGCCTTGCAGATCCCCGGGCATAGAGTTGACATCCCGGAACAGTTCTGCAGATTCGTACACTGTCTGCGGACAGTATTGGGTAATCCACTGTCCAACCACTTCGGCCGGAGCGATCTGCAGTACTCTCGTACCCTCCGCCGCATCCCGCAGACGCTCCTTCTTCAGAAAGGCGATCAGCAGCCGGTCCTGCGCATCCGCACCGCAGACCGGGCAGACCAGCCCCTCCTCACCGCTTTCAGATGCCGGACGGTAAACCACCTCCCGGCTGCAGCAAACACACGTCCTTAATCTGCCGGAACACTTATCGCATATATCTTCTATACACTCCGCGGCCAGCTGCAGCGACGATACCATATCGTCCATATGTGCCTGTATAAAATCTGTCTCCCGGCACTGCCCGCAGAATATACAGAAGCTGTCAAAGAAATCCTGATATTCCGCATAGATTTCCTGCGGAACGATCCTGCAGATATTTGCAAGCACGGCAGAAAAAGCGTACGCATTGCGGCTAAAAGCCGCCGCATCCTTTCCGCGTTCCCACTCGTCTAAGATTTCCTGACTCTGCTTTTCTATTTGATGCAGTATTTCTAATATATGCGTTAATCGCTCACTCATTTCGTTCCATCATCCATTCTACGCGCACTGAAATTATGCAGTCTGACAATCTGACTGCTTTACCGGTCCGGATCTAATATTTTAAAAACGCATCGTTCATCGCATATGCCGTATCATTATCGCCCATAATGAAAAAAATCACATTGCCTCTGCTCTCAATCAGCATCGTCTCCGCACTGACACAGACCCATTTATTCAGATCGGCGTTATCCTTAAGCTGCTGTTTCACAGTATCTACACTGTCCTCTTCCACCCGAAGCAGCACACACTGATATGCATTAGGTGAAATCATCGGTATCGACGCCACACCTTCTGTATACGTAATTTCATCCGTTCCAAGAATAGAAACATCCAGTTCCTCTGTCAGTTCAAACATCTCAAAGCTGTCCATACCGGCTCTGAAATCCTCTGAAAGATCAGCCTTCTCATAGAGTCCTGTCATGATATCCGTAAGACTCCCTTCCAGTTGATCACTCTTGTCTTTCCCGCCGCAGGCAGCACATAGTAATGCTGTAACAAGACATATACTGCATACCATTAATTTATTGATTGACTTCTTCATAATTCATACCTCCCTTATTCTTCTCATCAGGCAGTATTCCCCAAAATACTGTCAAATATCTGCTTATCAATCTATATATCTGTCTGAAACCCTTTTTGGCGCTTCTCAAATTGTGCATAAAAATCTTCTGCCGTGTCATATGGTGTCTGATAAAAAACCTCCAGTATCCTGACATTGATTTTCTGCGTGTAAGCGTCCGACTGTCTTTCCGCAATCTCTTCCTGTATATGCTTTCGCAGATCATGCCATACGATCAGAAATCTCTCATATTGAGGAAGTGCACTGATACCAAGCCATTTCCTGATCTTTACCTTCGTCCGGTTCTGCACCAGGCAGGCATCCTCCAGCAGAAAATAGTGTAACCCGCTCTCATCATAATGTCTGCCAAGCGGAAAAAGCCTGCACAGCCCGGGTCTGTGTGTATGAATGTCGCATCTTCCCTCTGCACTCAGAAATCCACAGCTTTCCGTCCTGTCCTGCATCTTTAAGGATGGCAGTATCAGCCCGTCTTCCACATGCAGCTCCACGCTCTCCTGCATAAGCTGCGCGAAATTCATTCCCGTTGCCGTTTGCAGCTGATAGATATCATAAGGATCAAGTACAATTGACTGTCCCATTCCGCGACAACAGGAGCTGCATCCCGAACACTCGCCGCATCCTAACTTCACCATATCATTACCGCTGTATAATATCATGTCTGTATCCATCCAATCCAGATCCGCTGTATAATATCATCTCTGTATCCATCCAATCCAGGTCCGCCGTTTAATGTATATCGGTTCCTGCATATCCCAGCTTCTCATGGAAAAACGCACTAATGCGGTCCCATATCTCCTTCTGGAAAAACTGCACGCCGGCATGATCTGCTCCTTCAATAGCAATCATTCTCACATCACAGCCCGCTTCCTCCAGCTTATCATGCAGCATCTGCCCCTGTGTAAAAGGCACCGTTGCATCTGCCGTCCCATGGATGATCATAAAAGGCGGCGCGTCTTTGGTCACATGAGATACCGGACTAATGGCAAGCGCCTCCTCCTGGAAGAGCAAGACATTTTTACCCAGCAGAAGCGATTCCGGAGCCGGTCCCGCCTGTACAGGTGACTCATAAGGAAATGCTGACGCATCCGACGGCGGATACCATGGACATGCCGCCTGCACCGAACTGGAATAGTCGAGATAATCCCCCACATCATAGACCGGATCATTGACAAGCGCCGACATGGCCGTCAGATGACCGCCCGCCGACTCTCCCATCACACCGAATCGTTCCGGATCAATATGATATCGCTCACTGTGTGCGCGCAAATAACGTATTGCCGCTTTAATGTCCTCCAGCTGTTTCGGGTACACGGCTTCATTCGTTGTACGATACTCAACACTCGCCACTACGAATCCGCTTCTCGCCAGTTCACACAGATAGGCAAGATGCGCCGACCTGTCCATCGTAAGCCAGGCACCGCCGCATATCCATACGATACAGGGATATTTTTGCTCGTGATCTTCCGGATAAATAACATCCGCTTTCAATCCTCTTACCGTATGGCCGAACCATGCATCCACCTGCGCAAAAGTAACACCTGCCGCCACTGTATATTGTGGCACCGTTACTTTGACATTTACTGTTTCCCGCATATTTTTCCTCCTTTTCATTCATTACAATCGTTATTATTTTAAAATGACACGCATTTCTTTAAAATTTCCAACCAACTGTTATGGATTGCATTTCTTGCACGGTACATAGCCCGCACCGATAATCTCTTCTCTTGTTTGCATGGTATCCTCCCTGTTTTTAGGTTTAATGGTTTCCACACTGCTGCAATCCGGATTATGGAATTTCTTCGTGTTTTTATTAAGAACATATGTTATTCTTACTGTTTGTGACGCTGTACTCTCTTTTGGCGGCTCCTGGACTTTCTGTGCAGCGTCCCCAGTCTTCTTCGCTGTTGTTGTTTTCCCGTTGGACTGTGTTGTCTTAGATGTACTGCTCCTGGTTGGCTCTCCGGCATTCCATGTATCTGATGCCGGTACGTTAAAGGAAATCTTCTTTCCATCGGAAGTTGCAATGATCGTGCCGGATTCATCGGTTCTATATACCTTAATCCCATCGGCTCTGAGCCTATTTAACACTTCCGCGTGAGGATGCCCGTACTCGTTACCTTCCCCGCAGCTTATCACCGCATAGGATGGTTTTACAGCCTTCATAAATTCTTTCGAAGAGGAATATTTACTGCCATGATGCCCTGCTTTATAAACATCTGCCGCAATCTTCTCCCCGTTATCCAACATATCCTTTTCAGCTTCTTCCCCGGCATCACCGGTAAACAGAAATCGGTTATCCCCATTTTGTATAACACATGCTATTGAAGCCTCATTAGGATCATCATACTTACCGTTCGGCGCTAATATTGTGATCGTTGCTGTGCCGAGTGCATATTCGGAACCAACAACCGGCGTCGCATACTTCAGCCGTTTGTCATCTAAAGCCTGTATCAGTTTCTGATATGTTTTCGTATCTTTCTCGTAATTGGACATGAAAACTTTACGAATATCAAACTTTGTTATGATCACCGGCGCCCCGCCGATATGATCCGCATCAGGATGCGTCAAAATCAGATAATCCAGACTCTTGATCTTCTGTTTCTGCAGATAATTCTGAATTGCAGTTCCACTGGTATCATCACCTGTATCAATCAGCATGGCATGTCCGCCGCATGTGATCAATGTCGCATCGCCCTGCCCGACATTCATATAATGCACTGTCATCTCATCCGGATCAGCCGCCTTTGCCGGAATCTGGTGTAGCATAATCCCGCTCAGAATCAGCGTTACAATAAATAACAGGCGTTTCATCTGCTTCCGTATTTCCTTCATGCTCTTCTCTCCTTTGCTGTCAGCAGGACGCCGCCTCTACATTCTTCAACGCAGTCTGCCTTGCGTCCGGTAATTTCTGCTAACTTTCAGTTTTTCTCACGATCTCATAGATATCCCGGCCTGCCTTACGATCAAAGTACTCTTTCAATTCTACATTCTTATCCCATTTAGACTGCGGATAAGAGCCGTATCTCCTCTTGACATCCTCCATACGCACTTCCATATCAACCACACCCTCCGCAGCTGCTATAGAATCACATAATTGTATCAGTTTATCATAATCGTCAAGTTTCGTATCCTGAAGTGCATGTCTGATTTCTTCCGTCTGTTCCTCCGTAATATCAAACCTGCCGATATACCCTTCCAGTTTTCCGTCATTAAAAGAATGTGTCAGGCAGATTTTTGCAGCTTCGTCATACCCGCAGGCAAGCATGTACTTCCAACCATCATATACATGCCCCAGATGTTTCACTCCAAATTTTCTTCCGATATCATGCAGAAGACCTAAGACATAGGCCTTTTCCGCATTCATTCCCTGACATGCCTCAGCAATCTGCTTCGCGCACCGCGCTGCCACGCGGCTGTGTGCTTCCCATAGTCCCGGGTTACACTGTACTGCTTCTACCAGTATCTCTTCTGCTTTATGTCTTGTCGGGTACATGTTTTATCTCCTTTTCTGCCGGCAGACAGTCTATTTGTCCGATCAGAACTCCACAGTGAACGCTCCCGGAGTTTTCGGTTGCCATCGCGTACATTATATCATATTTTCTTCTCATTGTATAAGATATTATGGACGCATTTCCTATACCATAAAAAAGGAGCCCATCAAACCGAATCACGACTTGAAGGACTCCCATTTTAAACCATTTCATGGCATTTTCTTAGAACTTGCGACAACTTCTTTAGAACTTCCCAGCCTTCGCCGCTTCCTCGATGCTAACGGCTACAGCCACGGTAGCGCCGACCATCGGGTTGTTACCCATACCGATCAGACCCATCATCTCAACGTGTGCCGGAACGGAAGAAGAACCTGCGAACTGTGCATCGGAGTGCATACGTCCTAATGTATCTGTAAATCCGTAGGAAGCAGGACCCGCAGCCATATTATCCGGATGAAGGGTACGTCCTGTACCGCCGCCGGAAGCAACGGAGAAGTACTTCTTGCCTGCCTCTGTTCTCTCTTTCTTATATGTACCTGCAACCGGATGCTGGAATCTTGTCGGGTTTGTAGAGTTACCTGTGATGGAAACGTCTACATTCTCTTTCCACATGATTGCAACACCTTCGGGAACAGAGTTAGCGCCGTAGCAGTTTACTTTAGAACGAAGTCCGTCAGAATAAGCGATTCTGTCAACTTCTTTCACTTCATTTGTATAAGGATCATACTCTGTCTCAACGAATGTAAATCCGTTAATTCTGGAAATGATTTTCGCCGCGTCCTTACCGAGACCGTTCAGAATAACACGAAGCGGTTTCTGACGAACCTTGTTAGCCTTCTCAGCAATACCGATTGCGCCCTCTGCTGCTGCAAAAGATTCATGACCTGCCAGGAATGCAAAACAATCTGTCTCCTCTTCCAATAACATCTTGCCCAGATTACCATGACCAAGACCTACCTTACGGGTATCTGCAACAGATCCTGGAATACAGAATGCCTGAAGTCCTTCACCGATTGCTGCCGCAGCGTCCGCCGCTTTCTTGCAGTCTTTCTTGATTGCGATTGCAGCGCCGACCGTGTAAGCCCAGCAAGCGTTCTCGAAACAGATCGGCTGGATTTTCTTAACCTGCTCATATACATCTAAGCCGGCATCTTTTGTAATTTTCTCAGCTTCTTCGATAGAAGAAATACCATAACTGTTTAATACAGAATTGATCTTATCAATTCTTCTCTCATATGATTCAAATAAAGCCATCTTATCTTAATCCTCCTGTTTATATGTTAGATTACTCGGCAACCTTCGAGTTTGCGAAGCAAATCTCGCGAAGTTATTTGCGAAGCAAATTACTTCATTTATTCGCATCTGGGGTCAATGATCTTAACAGCATCGTCAACACGCCCATACTGTCCGCACGCTTTCTCATAAGCAGTGTTCGGATCATCACCCTTCTTGATGAAGTCTGTCATCTTACCAAGACTTACAAACTTGTAACCGATAATCTCATCATTGGCATCCAGTGCAATCCCTGTCACATAACCTTCAGCCATTTCAAGGTAACGAGGACCTTTCTTAAGCGTACCGTACATTGTACCAACCTGGCTTCTGAGTCCTTTACCTAAATCTTCCAGACCTGCGCCTACCGGAAGACCGTCCTCGGAGAATGCAGACTGTGTACGACCGTACACGATCTGTAAAAACAGCTCTCTCATTGCTGTGTTAATGGCATCGCATACAAGGTCTGTATTGAGTGCCTCCATAACCGTTAAGCCCGGCAGAATCTCGGACGCCATAGCGGCAGAATGTGTCATACCGGAACATCCGATCGTCTCCACAAGAGCCTCCTGTATGATGCCCTCTTTTACATTCAATGTCAGCTTACATGCACCCTGCTGAGGAGCACACCAGCCTACACCGTGTGTTAAACCGGAAATATCCTTTACTTCTTTCGCCTGAACCCACTTTGCTTCTTCCGGGATCGGCGCACAGCCATGATGAACGCCCTGTGCCACTGTACACATTTCTTCAACTTCTTTTGAATAAATCATGTGATAACTCCTTTCGATTATGTATAAATTATTTCATAACAGACTCTTATGAGTCTGTCATAACCGCTAGCTTTATTTTCGCACATTACACGTGAAAAATCCAGATGCTTTTTACTAAAATTTACCGTCATTCGCAACACTCACTGCGTCTGCGAATTAACTTCCGAAATTGAGCCGGGTTCCGTTTTTCCTAGCCGTTATTCTGCATCTCCACCAGATGTTCCGCCCCGTATTTCTTGCGAAGCGCCGGTTTCTCTATCTTACCGGTAGCGTTTCTGGGAACTTCCGCAAAGATAATTTTCTTGGGACGCTTATACCTCGGAAGCTGCCTGCAGAACTCCTCGATCTCCTCCTCAGTGCACTCCATTCCCTCTTTTACCGAAATAATAGCACCTGTTATCTCTCCGAGACGCGCATCCGGAAGACCGATCACCGCCACATCCATAATCTTATCATAAGCGCTCAGGAAATTCTCGATCTGAACCGGATAGATATTCTCCCCGCCGCTGACAATTACATCCTTCTTCCGGTCTACGAGGAAATAGAATCCGTCCTCATCCATCTTCGCCATATCGCCCGTATATAACCATCCGTCTTTCAACGTTTCCGCGGTAGCCTGCGGATCATTATAATAGCAGGACATGACGCCTGGGCCCTTGACGCACAGTTCCCCTACGCCGCCCTGTGCAACTTCTTCGCCGTTTTCATCCACGATCTTACACTCCCAGCGATATCCCGGAACACCGATCGCGCCTACTTTATGAATGTTCTCGATTCCGAGATGCACACAGCCGGGACCCGTCGATTCGGATAACCCGTAATTGGTGTCGTACATATGATTCGGGAAATACTCTTTCCAGTGCTTGATCAAAGACGGCGGAACCGGCTGTGCGCCGATGTGCATAAGCCGCCACTGGCCAAGCTCATAGTCTTCCACTTTCACATCTCCCCGGTCGAGCGCTGCCAGAATATCCTGTGCCCACGGCACCAGCAGCCACACGATGGTGCAGTGCTCTTTAGACACAGCATCCAGTATGATCTCCGGCGTTGTTCCTTTCAGAAGTACTGCTTTGCTTCCCGCACACAGACTGCCCATCCAGTGGAACTTGGCGCCTGTATGATAGAGCGGCGGAATACACAGGAATACATCGTCTCTGTTCGTCAGATGATGTTTCTGCTCCATCTGCGCCGCCTGCATCAAACTCTCATGGTTATGCAGAATTGCCTTTGGGAATCCGGTCGTTCCCGATGAAAAATAGATCGCGGCATCATCCTCGTCCTCCAGCCTGACAAGCGGCGGCTGGCTGGAACAATCTGCCACCAGCTCCGGATAGCTCTCTGCAAAGGTCGGACAGCCGTCTCCCACATAGATGAGCAGTCTGCCTTTGTTCAGTTCTTCCTCAATCGCTTCGATACGCCCGATAAACTCCGGTCCGAAGAAAAGGATATGTACTTCCGCCAGATTCGCACAGTAGGAAATCTCTTCCGACGAGAAGCGAAAATTAAACGGAACCGCAATCGCACCGGTCTTAAGAATACCAAAATAAATCGGAAGCCATTCCAGACAGTTGAACATCAGAATCGCCACCCGGTCACCTTTGCGAATGCCGCGGCCAAGCAGCATATTGGCAACCCGGTTCGCCTTCTCGTCAAAAATGCTCCACGTGATTTCCCGGCGATACGGAATCGCGGAAGTCTGCTGTACCAGATCATATTCTTTCCATGTTGTCTTCCTCGTATCTTCCACCAACGGGTTGAGTTCTACTAAAGCGACCTCATCACCATACAGTTTGTGATTTCTCTCCAATAAATCTGTTACAGGCATAGTAACTTATTCCTCTCTCTCTTTTCTTACTCTCTGCTTTTCTTGACAGTTGTCACAAATTATTCTATCATATGTTCCGTACATAAACCGAACATATTCCATTATCAAATCGTCCGGATTGTACCGGCTCCACCACCCGGACATCAAACACCAACTCACCAAAATACCGGCCTGCATAAAATTGCGGCACAGGCACAGAAATGAGGTAAACCATGATCATTGATTTCCATGTACATACATTTCCCGACAAAATTGCATTACCGACCCTGGAAAAACTGAGTGCGCTTTCCTGTACCCAATATTTCACGGACGGCTCCGTATCCGGACTGCTCGCCTCGATGAAGGAAGCTTCCGTATCCTACAGTGTTAATCTCCCGGTCATGACCCATGAAAACCAGGTGGAAAAAGTAAACACTTCCATGATTTCCAACCGTGAGCACCTGTTTAGCCAGGGAATCATCACTTTCGGAGGTATGCACCCTGATTATACCGATTACAAATCGGAACTGCTCCGCTTAAAACAAAACGGCATCTCCGGGATTAAACTGCATCCCGCTTACCAGCATACAGATCTCACCGATGTGAAAATGATGCATATTATCGATTATGCTTCATCTCTTGGTCTGATTACTCTCATCCATGCCGGCATCGACATCGGTATTTATGACCACAACTACGCGGATGTTGAACAGATTCTCACCGTAATCGACGAAATACAGCCGCAGAAATTTGTTCTTGCCCACATGGGAAACTGGGCATGCTGGCATGCAGTGGAACAGGACCTTGCCGGTGCTAAGGTCTATCTGGACACCGGTTTCTCCATCGGTCCTCTCACCCCCTGCAAAACCGCTCACGGGAAAGCGCCGTATATATCTTCCAATCTATCCGACGACGATTTCGTGCGTATTGTGAGAAAACACGGCACTGATAAAATACTGTTCGCCACAGATTCCCCATGGGAATCCCAAAGAGACTATGTTGCACGGGTTGAAAACACACCCCTCACCACGCAGGAGAAGGAACTGATCTTCTCCGCCAATGCCAGACAACTGCTCGCATTATAAACCCGCTTTCCCCGCCACAGCTTCACGTTCTCTCTGTCCCAGGGCGCAAATTGAAACTCATGTGCAAAAATCATATAAATTACTGATACAGATGTCTCTTATCAATAACGCGGACTGCCTTACCCTCGCTTCGCGTAATGCTCTTCGGCTCTACCACTCTGACATCCACGCCGATTCCCAGCATGGATTTTAATCCGGAAACGAGTTTCTTCTCACGAACGGGAACTGCTACCGCAGCGTCCTCCGCCATCTCCGGCGTCATTTCCACCTGCACTTCAATGGTGTCCTTGCTGCCGATACGATCTACTATAATCTGATAATTCGCCTGATACCCCTGCTTCAAAAGAACCGCTTCAATCTGTGACGGCCATACATTGACACCTTTCACCACCATCATGTCGTCGCTTCTTCCCATGGGCTTCGTCATCCTGATATGGGTACGCCCGCAGGAACATTTCTTTCTCGTCAGGCGGCACAGGTCTCTGGTTCGATATCTGAGCAGCGGGAAGGCTTTCTTCGTGATACAGGTAAATACAAGTTCCCCGATCTCTCCTTCCGGCAGTACCTCACCTGTCTTCGGATCGATAATTTCCGGTATGAAGTGGTCTTCCTGAATATGCATTCCCGCCTGTTCCTCACACTCAAAGGAAACACCCGGACCTGATATCTCCGTCAGTCCGTATATATCATATGCCCTGATCCCAAGCGTTTCTTCAATCTGGTGCCGCATTTCTTCCGTCCAGGGCTCGGCTCCGAATATACCTGCCTTCAGTTTGATCTTATCCTTTAATCCTCTTTCGGTTACCGCCTCGCCGAGATTCGCCGCATAGGACGGCGTACAGCACAGAATCGTTGAACCGAGGTCTTCCATGAATTGAAGCTGTCTCTCCGTGTTACCGGAGGACATAGGAAGCGTCAGACACCCGACTTTATGGGAACCGCCGTTTAATCCGGGTCCTCCCGTAAACAGTCCGTAGCCGTAACACACATGACATACGTCCTTGTCCGTGCCGCCTGCCGCCATAATCGCCCTTGCACAGCATTCCTCCCAGATATCAATATCCTCCTGTGTGTAGAAAGCCACTACACGCCGCCCTGTCGTACCGCTGGTAGACTGAATGCGCACACAGTCATTTAACGGAACTGCCAGGAGTCCGTAAGGATACTGGTCGCGCAGATCATCCTTGTTGATAAAAGGCAGTTTGTATAAATCTTCAATCCCTTTGACATCCTCGGGCTTCACACCCGCCTCATCCATCCTGTTCCGATAGAACTCCACATTGTCATAAACATAGCGGACCTGTTTCACTAACCTTTCGCTCTGGAGCGCCTGCAGTGCTTCCACAGACATTGTCTCAATTTCCGGTTGATAATAATTAGCCATTGTATTTTAGATATTCCTTTCATGCTCTGCCGAGTCGGAAAGCCTTTTGATTGATATCCGCAAACTTTGCGGGAACACACTCTTCTATCGCCTTGATCCATTTTTCTTCCGTAATGTCAAAGTACCGTGAAAGCCGCCCCATCAGAACAATGTTCACCGCTTTCGCCGATCCTGCTTCCTCCGCCAGTGACAGACAATCCATCGCATCTACCAGGAATCCTCTCTCCTGCATTTTCTCAATGAGATTCTCCGGATACGACGCTGCTCCCGTGATGACCGGCATCGGATCGATCTCCTGTATATTTACCACGATTCTGCCGTCCGGCTTTAAATATTCCAGATATCTTGCCGCCTCCAGTTTCTCGAAAGAGATAATGAAATCCGCCTCGCCCTTGTCGATAATCGGCGAATACACCTTCTCTCCGAATCTTACATACGTGACAACACTTCCTCCGCGCTGGCTCATCCCGTGCACCTCTGACACCTTCACATCATACCCTTCCGACAGGAGCAGATGTCCGAGAAGTTTACTGGCAAGAAGCGACCCCTGTCCGCCTACGCCCACGATCATAATATTCTTTGTCATACTTTCCTCCATTCCGTGACTTGTCCCTGTCCTGTTTATAATGCGCCGCACTTACACAGCTGCTTACACACGCCGCAGCCTACGCACAATGTAGTATCAATTACCGCTTTCCCGTTCTTCATACTGATTGCCGGACATCCCAGACGCATACATGCCTTACATCCGACACACTTGTTCTCATCCACATGAAGAGCCGGCTTCGGCTTCACATATTTGAGCAGCGCGCACGGTCTTCTGCTGATGATTACGGAAGGCTCTTTCGCTGCAAGCTCCTCCTTGATTACTTTATCACACTGCTCCAGATCATAAGGATCTATCACAACGACTCTGTCTATTCCCATGGCACGGCAAAGACTTTCCAGATCAATCTTACCCGCCGGGTCACCCTTAATGTTATAGCCGGTCGTCGGATTCTGTTGATGACCGGTCATTCCTGTAATGGAATTATCCAGAATAATAACGGTAGAATTACTCTGGTTATAGGCAATATTCGCAAGTCCTGTCATACCGGAATGCATGAACGTGGAATCACCGATCACTGCCACCGTATTGCCCTCACTCTCCTGTTCGAGCGCTTTGTTGAATCCATGAATCGCACTCACGGACGCACCCATACAGAGTGTCATATCCATCGCATTCAGCGGTGCCACCGCACCGAGTGTATAACAGCCGATGTCTCCCAGCACTCTGCAGTGATTCTTAGACAGTGTATAGAACAATCCTCTGTGCGGACAGCCTGCACACATAACCGGCGGTCTGTTCGGAAGCGTCTCCTCCAGGCCGCTTGTGCTCACGCTCTTCACACCCATTTTCTCCGCAATCAGATTCTGGGAAAATTCTCCCTCAACCGGGAACAGTTCTTTGCCTGTCACTTCCAGTCCGAGCTTTCTGCAGTGGTCTTCTATCACGGAATCCAGTTCCTCGACGATCACAACCTTCTCCACCTTAGACGCGAAATCAAGAATCAGTTTCTCCGGAAGCGGATAGACCATGCCTAATTTCAAAATACTTGCCTGTTCGCCAAACACTTCTTTCACATACTGGTAACTCGTGGATGATGTGATGACACCCAGTTTCGTATCACCCGTCTCAATCCTGTTTAATTCACTGCTTTCTGCATACTCTGTCAGTTTGCGTGTACGCTCTTCCACGAAAGGATGTCTTCGTATCGCGTTCACCGGCATCATAACGTATTTGGCCGCATTTTTCTCATATGCAGGCACCACGGGAACGACACGCTCCTGTGTGTCTACAAGACTCTGTGAATGAGCGATTCTGGTACACATCCTCACAATCACCGGTGTATCGAACTGCTCAGAAATCTCATATGCTTTCTTTACAAACGCACATGCCTCCGCGGAATCCGCCGGTTCCAGCATCGGTATTTTAGCTGCTTTCGCATAATGCCGGGAATCCTGTTCGTTCTGTGAAGAATGCATCCCCGGATCGTCGGCAACACAAATTACCAGACCTGCATTGACCCCTGTATAGGAACATGTGAAAAGAGGATCTGCCGCCACATTTAATCCCACATGTTTCATGCCGCAGAAACTCCTTTTACCGGCAAGGGACGCACCGAATGCCACCTCCATGGCAACTTTCTCATTTGGCGCCCACTCACAGTAGATCTCATCATATTTTGCCGCTTCTTCCGTGACTTCCGTGCTCGGCGTCCCCGGATAACTGGATACAACACTGCATCCCGCTTCATACAGACCCCTTGCAAAAGCCTGATTACCTAACATTAACTGTTTCATAAATAACTCCTTTTTCTATGCATATTCCTGCGCATAAACCCTTTCTTTTGAATTTCGTAAACGTCATATTTGTACGAAGAATGCTTTCTACTTGCCAAGCGCCGTTTTCTGCGAGACTTTTGTCTCCCTGTCATAACATGCAAAAGCATTATCCACCAGTGTCCTGTCCGGTTTCGGCGTAAACACACTGACAACCGGAACGATCACCAGTCCGGCAAGCATAGCGATTGCACCGCAGTTGATGGGCGACTGCATAATCTCAGGAAAAGAACTCTTGAAGAAAATATTTGCCACCATCAGAACCGAACTGAAGATAAAACATACCCAGCAGGACGCTTTAGAGACCCATTTCCCATACAGCGCATACATAAACGGTGCAAGGAAAGCTCCCGCCAGGGCTCCCCATGAAATTCCCATAAGCTGTGCGATAAAAGTCACACTGCTCTTATACTGAATCAGGGCGAGCACCGCTGATATAATAATAAATACGACGATCAGCACTCGTATATATAATACCTGCTTTTTCTCCTCCATGTTCTTGACAAAATTATCCTTTATAAAGTCAATCGTCAGCGTGGAACTGGATGCCATGACGAGTGAGGATAACGTAGACATGGACGCGGAAAGCACAAGAATTACCACGAGCGCAATTAACATAGGACTTAAACCGGACAGCATCGTCGGAATGATGGAATCATATCCGTTCGCCGCCACATCGATCTGATCGGAAAACAGCCTGCCGAAACCACCGAGGAAATAACATCCCCCTGCCACCACCAGGGCAAAAACCGTAGAGATAATCGTACCCTTCTTGATCGAACCTTCGTCCTTGATCGCATAGAATTTCTGCACCATCTGCGGCAGCCCCCATGTGCCGAGCGATGTCAGGATCACCACAAACATGAGATTCAAAGGATCTGGACCTAAGAAAGAGGCAAAGATTCCGGGCGTCGTGGTAACCGTCTCATCCGTAATTCTTGCAAGACCGTCAAGCGCCGTCATCAGTCCGCCCTTGGAATTAATCACCGCGGCAATAATAGCAACGATGCCCAGCAGCATGATAATACCCTGTATAAAATCATTGATTGCGGTCGCCATATAACCGCCGGCAATCACGTAAACCGCAGTCAGAACCGCCATCAGTACAATGCAGACAGAATAATCTATATTAAATGCCATGCCGAACAATCGGGATAGACCGTTATAGAGCGATGCCGTATAGGGAATCAAGAAGATAAAAATGATCACTGACGCGCCGATTTTGAGTGCCGGACTGCCAAAGCGTTCTCCGAAGAACTGCGGCATAGTAGCCGAGTCCAGATGCTGGCTCATAATACGGGTTCTTCTTCCAAGGATCACCCACGCCATCAGGGAACCGATAATCGCGTTGCCGATACCGGCCCACGTAGCGGCTATACCGTATTTCCAGCCGAACTGTCCTGCATATCCGACAAATACTACCGCGGAAAAATAAGATGTGCCATATGCGAATGCTGTGAGCCAGGGACCGACGGAACGCCCGCCCAGCACGAAACCGTTCACATCTGTCGCATGCTTCCTGCAGTATAGACCGATACCGATCAATACTGCGAAATAAATCAGTAAGATTAAAATTTTCACCATTGCCTTTCTCGCTTTCCATGTATAATTTCCCCGGTCAGAACCTAAGTGCCACCGGAAATGATCTATGGTAAAAAGTACTCGGATATATCAATGCAGTTAATGAGTGCCAGCCCGTTTTCCTCTTTACACTCCAGCCAGCTTGCACTGCATCTGCTCCAGCACCGCAGAGAATAATTGAACAGTTCCTCCGTACATCTGCAGTGCGAATCATCCTTTTTCAAATGTCTCAATATACAGTTCTCACAAGGTGCTTCCCTATGCTGTAAAGCCTTATAGCAGATATCCCCGATCTTGACCTGTGGCGAACTCATGAGCACTTTTTTATTAATAAAGCTTAGTTCATATGTATCCGGATTGACAATATATACAAAACTGTCCATATTATCAAAGATCTCAATCTGCGTCACAAAATCCTGCAGCCTGTCCATCAGTCCGATCTGCAAAATATGTGCTTCCAGAATACGCATCAGCGAGCGTATCTCTTCCAGCTGACTTTCCGTAAATTCAAGCTGAACGTCCTCATGGTTTTCAAAGATGATCGCCCCCTGAAACGTCCCCTGTGACGTGATCGGATAATAGAGCATGCTCTTGATTCCCTCAGCCTGAAAATAATCATGCATCTCCACAGCCGTCAGATCATAGTCATGAATGATCGTCGCTTTACGGAACGACTCATACAGAATCTCACTTACCACCCGTTTCAGTTCATAATGCTCCTTCGTCTCCCGGCCGATCTCATAACCTGCCGCCGCAAACTGTACTGATCTCGATATCGGAAGATCGGCGTTACCGCACACATATCCTCTGTGAAAACGATATTCTGCCGTAATAAGCTCGATCGACGATTTCAGCGCAGACTCCATGACTTTATCTTCAAACAGAAGCTGCATCACAAGATCTTCTATGCTTCGGTTCATCTCCATGCCTTTATCCGGATTATATTCCACATTCTTTCTGGCGGCATGGTATACCATCGTCGTAGCGACATCATAGATGCGGTAACCGCACTTGCCGTTTGCCTTGGCTGTATAGACGGCTTTGTCTGCTTTGTCAAATAGCGCTTCATAACTTTTGCCGTGATACGGGAAGATTGCCACCCCCACACTGCAAGTCACGTGAATCGGCTGCTCCTCGTACGCAAAAGTGAAATCAACTTCCTTTACAACCTTAGCCGCCAGAATATCCGCGTCGGAAATGGAACTCAAATCTTTCATGAATACAACAAACTCATCGCCTCCGATACGACCGACAATATCTCCGCCCCTGAAGATATCGTTCAGCGCGGCTCCTGTGTCTACAAGAATCTGGTCGCCCTGCGCATGCCCCAGCAGATCATTCGCTTCCTTAAAATTATCCAGATCAATGATCATCAGTCCGTAGAGGGTTCCATTCTTGCCGTCGTGGAGAAAATTCTGAATCAGCTGCACTGTCGCGCCCTTATTGTATAAGCCCGTCAGCGCATCCTTCTCCGCACGCAGTAAAAGTTCCAGTTCTTTCAGCTTTCTCTCATGTATATTGATCATACGGCCGACGACTCTCGTCACATATCCCTCCGCTCCCAGCAGGGAGGTCAGATTTGCCTGATACCATGTATAATCGTCATCAAAGCGTTTCGTCCGGTATTCGATCGTTTCATGCTTTGGGGATGTCAGCAGACCTCTGAAGATGGACTTATAATATGCCACATCCTCATCATAGATCATCGTAGCATCAAATTCCTCCATCCATTTATTCCGGATCTGCTCGCCTGCCAGATCGTACTCGTTGGAAGACTTGACCACCATAACATCCGTCTTTGCATTATAATCAATGATGCGTTCACCCTCCGCCTCGGAAAGAATGTGCAGTCTTTCAGCCTGTAAATGCAGTTCCTCCTCCACATTTTTGTGTTCGGTAATGTCCTGGATGACAGTTACGATCGTATACTTGTCTGCCTCTCTGGCATACAGGTTTCCTCTGACATGCAGCCATCTGAGTCCTCCACTCCCCGTTACCGTGCGGAATTCCACATCTACAGCGCCGTCATCCTTAAGTACATCTGCGATTCCCTGTTTGTAGATCGGCAGATCCTCCGGAATAATGTTCATTTCGACCTTCTTTAATAACTTCATGCCCTGCACTCTGGAATATCCCAGCATACGAAACATTCCTTCATTGATAAAAAAAGGTGTCATTGTCCCGCTTGTCTTATCATACTCAAAGAAACATATTCCGGCAATCACATTATCGATCATTGATCCGAAATTTTCCATACTTAAATCTATAGCCATCCCTTTATCCCCATATGCCCTGTCAAAAACTACATCTCATTCTGTTTCCTATAAATGGTATACCCATATCAGACAGCGTATCTAATCCCGCTTCGCAGCAATTTCACCCTGTCTCTTATAAATTGTCCCGGCCGGTATGAATCCCCTCACCATCGAAGTCGGATAGATATTCGTCTCTTTTCCGATCACTGTCCCGGGATTGAGCACGCTGTTGCAGCCCACTTCCACATGGTCTCCGACCATAGCACCGAATTTCTTGAGTCCGGTCTCCAGTCTGTCCTCCCCGGCACGGACTACGACTAAAGTCTTATCGCTCTTGACATTAGATGTGATAGAGCCTGCACCCATATGTGCCTTATATCCTAATATACTGTCTCCTACATAATTGTAATGAGGAACCTGAACTTTATTGAACAGAATCACATTCTTAAGTTCCGTCGAATTACCTACTACCGCCCCTTTCCCTACAATGGCGTTTCCTCTGATGAAAGCACAGTGTCTGACCTCCGCCTCTTCATCTATGATTGCCGGCCCGTTAATGCATGCGCTCGGATACACATTCGCGGATCTGGCTATCCATACGTTATCGCCTCTCTTCTCGTACCGTTCCTCCGGCAGCCTGTTTCCCAATGCGACGATAAACTCACCGATCTTAGGAAGCACCTCCCACGGATAGGTCACTCCTTCAAAAATTTCTCCCGCAATCGTCTCCTCCAGTGTATAGAGTTCTTCGATCCGTGTATCATGTAAACATGCCATCTCACACCACCTGCTTTCTTTTAAAATACTATGTCTGTACCGCTGTGATACCACATCTTCTCAATACTTTTATGCGTTTATTTTTTATAAAACTGTTCCACATAGCGGAACCTGTTGTAAAGGATTGACTGGTTATTCATCTGCTTCACCGTATTGGTTCTTCTTGTAACGAAATCGTCCAGCTTCACCATATACTCGTTCTCCGTAATCTCACCGTCCGCTACTAGCGTCAATCCCTTCTCCCAGCTTGCCGTCAGTCTTGGATCGAGTAACGGTTTGATCGCTCCCGCCACCACCTCGTATATCATCTCTCCCAGTTGTGTCGGCGTAATGATCTGTGTCTTCTTATTCAAGGCCAAATATTTGATATTCACCAGTTTCTTGAGAATCTCTGCTCTCGTGGCCGAGGTGCCGATCCCGCTTCCCTTGATCTGCGCACGCAGTTCCTCATCCTCTATAAACTGACCGGCATTTTCCATCGTCAGGATCATCGTCCCTGAATTATACCGTTTGGGCGGTGACGTCTCGCCTTCTTTTTTATCCAGACCTGTCAGTTCCAGTTCCATGCCCTTCTTTAATGTATTCAGCGTCTCCAGAAATGCGTCATCACAGGCATTTTCCTGCTCCTCTTCCTTCTTCTCACTGCCATCCTCCCCCTCCGCTTTCTTACCGGCAAAAGAATTCCGGATCACAGCCAGATAGCCTTCCTGCGCAAGCACCTTAAAGCCCGTGGAGAAGAATTCTCCCTTCAGCATAATCCCGAGTGTAACCTTGCGGTAAACGGCTGCCGGATAAAAGATACTCAGGAATCGTCTGACAATAATTTCGTATACCTTTGCCGACGTAGGATGGAGTCCGTTTAAAGCGCCGAATCCCTGTCCAGTCGGGATGATCGCATAGTGATCCGTGATCTGTTTGTCATTGACATATCTCGACTTGGCGATCGTCTTATAGCTTCCGTCCTGCAGAATACTGTCCGCATATGGCGCGGCGATCTCATAGTTTTTTAAACCGCCGATATTTTTATGTATTTCCTTCGCAACCGCACTGGAAAGCACTCTGGCATCCGTACGGGGATAGGTCGTCAATTTCTTCTCATAAAGTTCCTGTGCGATGCGCAGCGTCTCGTCCGGACTGATCTTAAAGAGCTTGGAGCAGTCATTCTGCAGCTCTGCGAGATTATAAAGAAGCGGCGGGTTCTTCGTCTCCTTCTTCTTCTCCACCTTCTCCACTACGGGCACACCGGCCGGATCGTCTTTCAAATACTGTATGAAGGCATCCGCATCCTTTTCCTCCAGAAAACCGTTATCCTTATAGAGCAGAGGCGACTGATAATACCGGGAACCCTCCACTGCTTTCCACTCGCAGCTGCATTCCCGCCCTGCAATGGGTATTCCGGCCAGAATCCTGTAAAAAGGGATCTTCACAAATTCTCTGATCTCCCGTTCCCTGTTGACCACCATACCGAGTACGCAGGTCATCACACGCCCTACGGACACAACCGCTCTGTCCGCCTTTAAGTAAGACTTAATCGGATTACTGTATTTCAAAGTCAGCACACGAGAGAAGTTGATTCCCATCAGATAATCTTCCTTGGCGCGCAGATACGCCGCGTCTGACAAGTTATCATAAGCCGACAGATCTTTGGCTTCCCTGATCCCGCGCAGAATCTCTTCCTCTGTCTGTGAATCGATCCAGACACGTTTTCTGGACTTTCCCTGTACATGCGCCTGCTGTTCCACGAGGCGGTATATGTATTCTCCCTCGCGTCCCGAATCGGTACAGACATAGATCGTATCCACGTCCTCGCGGTTCAACAGTCCGCTCACGATCTGAAACTGCTTTCTGACATTTTCAATCACTTCGTATTTAAAATTCTCCGGAATGAAAGGGATCGTATCAAGCGACCACCTCTTGTATTTCTCATCATACGCCTCCGGATAACTCATCGTCACAAGGTGCCCTACACACCATGTCACAACCGCCTCTTCAGATTCCATATATCCGTCGCGGTTCTTCATATTATATTTTAAAGCTTTGGCAAATTCCTTTGCAACGCTGGGTTTCTCAGCTATATAAATACTTTTCCCCATAGATTCCTCATCGTTTTTTTACATAACGGAAATTTTCTCTGCCTGTTTAAGTCCGCAAAGCAAAATTCGTAATTGAGCAAAGCTCGCAATCGAGTGAAGTTCGCAATCGGGCTACGCTCGATTTCTTACAGATCCGAAATCTGCACCAGTTTCAGATTCGGTCTGATCTTTGCCTCCAGATTCAGACGCTCATCAAATCGAAATGCTGTGTACATATAGACATAATCCGCATTGATTTTCGCCTTCTTCGCATAGCCCAGAAGATCCTCATAGTCTTCATAAGTGGTAGGTTTCTCCCAGCTGCACAGACCGATCAGTGTCTGTCCGTCTTCATCCTGCGCTATGATATCCAGTTCGCCGGCCTTACCGATCCATTCTCCGATAATATCCAGTTCAATCGGCAGCTTGTTTCTGTGATTCAACTTCATCAGGTGCTGCCTGCATACTTTTTTAAAATACTCCGCCACATACTGTCTGAAATCCGGCATGATATACCGGTTATAGACTTCGCCCACAGACATCGTCTGCAGATCGCTCAGATAAGGATACATATACGTGTAGTAGAAATCAACAAACGGATGACTGATTCTGTATATACCCTTCTGCACGTTCTCCCGTCCTTCCGTATCATAGGAAAAGACTTTCTCAACCAGTTCCAGTTCTATCAGATTTTTAAGATAGACACTGATTTTTGCCCGGGAAAACTCCGTATGAAGATACAGATTATTCAGTTTATGGCTGCCCGCCGCGATCGACGCCATGATAGTATTATACACCCCCGGCTCCCGCAGCTGATCCGTCAGCATACGCTCTCCTTCCTCAAAAAGGAAGCTGTCGGGGTTCAGAATATTCCGGCAGATGTTCTGCTGTATGGTCAGTCTGTCATCAAACTGATTCCATAGCCCCGGAAACCCGCCTAAAATCGCATAGGCCTCCACACATTCTTCGATGCGGAAATTGGGAAACTTCTGCACAATATCTTCAAATATCAGTTCGCGTATCTTAAGAAAACCGGACAACTCATAAGCTGCCTCCCCGATCCGGTTGATCATGCTGTTTTCAATCCAGCCGATCGAGGAACTGCAAAGAATAACCATTACCTCATCGCGGTTCCACTGGCTGTGCACAAATGCAACCAGTTCTTTCATAAACCGCTCGCTCGCTCTGACAATATGCTGAAACTCATCTACCACTAAAACTTTCTTGCCGCTGCTGCGTCTGGTTATTTTCGCAAAAATATCGTGAAAGGATAAAAACGGCTCCGCATCATATCCGTCACGCTGAAGCTGTCTGCACCATTGATAGCTCTGTTCTCTCTCGGAGCATGCTCTGGCCTGATAATAATATCCCGGTTTATCTTCCATAAACGCTCTGACAAGGGCGGTCTTGCCGATATGCTTCTGTCCGTATACCACCAGAATCTGGCTGCCGTCTCTGTCATAATAATTATTCAGATGCTTTAGTTCCGATGTTCTGCCAAGTAACATAGGTCTCCTCGCATATTATGCAGTCATATCCGCCAACAGGTTCTCTATCTTATCTGACGGCATCGGTCTGCCCAAGAAATATCCCTGAATATTGTCACAATCGATCTCATTCAAATAGCGATACTGTTCTTCCGTCTCGACTCCCTCAGCGATCGTCTCAAATCCTAATTTCTTAACCATATAGATAATAGATTCCGTGATGATCCTCGTATTCTCATCCGTGATCACCGTATCAATAAACGACTTGTCAATCTTAAGTGTATCAATAGGCAGTCCTTTCAAATAGGACAGTGAAGAATACCCTGTGCCGAAATCATCCAGTGATATCTTGATGCCGATATCCCGCAGCGTCACTAACTTCTCCGTAACTTCTGTAAAATCATCGATCAGAACCGATTCCGTAATCTCCAGTTCGATTTCCGAAGGTTCAATCTCATATTTCTCCATCAGCTTTAGCACTCTGTCAATGAAGTCCGGCTGTCTGTACTGGATTGCCGAGACATTAAGCGACATGATCATCGGATAATGGTACTTCCTCTTCCATCCGGCATAAGCACGCAGACTCTCCTCAATCACCCACGTCCCGATGGGAACGATCGCGCCGTTCTTCTCCGCAATCGGAATAAAAACAGCCGGGCTGATCATCTTACCGTTATCGTCACGCCAGCGGATCAGCGCCTCCACGCCTCGCAGTTCCTTACTCGTCGTGTGAAACTGCGGCTGATAATACATGATAAAATTCTGTTGAAAAACAGCGTCTTTCAGCTTATTCTCAATCTTAACATTTTTCAGGAAATCATCGAGAATCGTGCCGTCATAATACAGCACTTTATCCTTGCCCATGCTCTTGGCCTTAAACATAACGATCTCTGCACAGTTGATCAGTTCCAGTGTCTTGGTCGCCGCTTCCGGATACTCTGCGACGCCCACACTGATTGTAAGAAATATTTCCTGACCGCTTGAAAGTTTAAACGGTTTCTTAAGCCGCTCTCTGATCGTCCTGTAGATCGTCTCCACACTTCTGGCGCCGCACGGGCTGTAGATACCGATACAAAAGATGTCACTGTTGAAATGGGAAATAATAATGTTATCCCCCATCAGATCTGATAGAAATTGTCCGAACATCTGCACAAGATCATCACCGCTTATAATGCCCATACCGTCATTGATCCTGCGAAAATCATCAAAATCCAGAAACATAACCGCAACGGTCTCGTTCTCTTCTTCCGCTCGCCTGAGATACTCTCCCAGAAGCCTTACGAAATAATTGCGGTTATACAGACCTGTCAGCATATCGTAATAAGCCATATAGGTCAGTTCATCATTCTGTGAATTGAATTTCGTCACATCCTTAAAGCGTATGATCTTGTCTGTCGGAACATCCAATGTGTCATAGACTACACTGACTTCCACTTCAATGCAGAGGCGCCGGTCCTTCAGCTTCACGTCAATAGACTGGCTCTTCAGCCCCTGCTGCTCGATAAACAATACTTCCTTGAGTGGTATGACATACTTCTCTTCCACACAGTCATACAGCCTGCTCAGATCATGCAGATCCGTAATTGTAAAATCAAAGAAATGATCCCAGTTCGCAATCGTTTTAAGCTGCTGTTCCTCATAATTGTAATACAAAAACGCGCTGTTAGAAGTCTCGCAGATCAACCGCAGCATTTTCTCATCCCGGATCAGCTTCTCGTTCATCGCATTTAACAGATCCACCTGATACTTTAATTCTTCCATTATACTATACCCCTATATCCCGCCGGATTCCCCAATGCGGCGGATCCCCCTCAGTCATATTGTTTGCTATGCAATCCCTCACACAATTTATTTTGCACAAATATATCCCTTTGCCTTTAGTGTCTCGGCACACAGAATCGCACCTCCGGCCGCACCGCGTACCGTATTATGAGACAGTCCGACAAACTTCCAGTCATATACGCTGTCCTGTCTGATTCGTCCCACGCTGATGCCCATGCCATTCTCATAATCTACGTCAAGCGTAACCTGCGGTCTGTTATCCTCCTCCATCACCTGAATAAACTGCTTCGGTGCGCTGGGCAGATTCAACTCCTGCGGAATACCTTTATAATTCACCAGCTTCTCTACAAGCTGTTCCTTCGTAGGCTGCTTTCTGAACTTCACAAATACTGCCGCCGTATGACCGTTCAGAACCGGAACACGGATGCACTGACAGG
Source organism: uncultured Lachnospiraceae bacterium (assembly GCA_937920345.1). GTDB lineage: Bacteria > Bacillota > Clostridia > Lachnospirales > Lachnospiraceae > UBA3282. The sequence continues at coordinate 27,355 of CALGVA010000018.1, read as the reverse complement.
TAATCACCGGGCTTGTCGCCGGAACGATCTCACCGTCTACCACTTTACCCCATATTCTGAGCGGTTCTTTCTCGCTCTTCTCTTCCTCACCGCCGATATACGGAATGACATTTTCTACCATTTCCGGCCAGTCTTTAAACGTCTTTCCCGCGCCGGAGATCGCCTGGTAGGTCGTCGCAACCACTTCATAAGGCTCAAATTCCTGCCATGCAGTGAGAACGGGAGCGTAACTCTGAATGGAGCAGTTCGGCTTCACGGCAATAAAACCTCTGGTCGTCCCAAGGCGCTTCCTCTGCGCCTCAATCACATCGAAATGCTCCGGATTAATCTCCGGAACTACCATCGGCACATCCGGCGTCCAGCGATGCGCACTGTTGTTGGATACAACCGGTGTTTCCGTCTTCGCATACTCTTCTTCAATCTTTTTGATCTCGTCCTTGGTCATATCTACCGCGGAAAATACAAAATCCACTTCCGCCGCCACTTCCGCCACTTCATTGACATTCTTTACAACAATATTTTTAACCGCCTCCGGCATAGGTGTGGTCATCTTCCACCTGTCCCCTACCGCCTCTGCATATGTCTTGCCTGCAGAACGCGGGCTTGCCGCAATCGTTGTCACTTCAAACCACGGATGGTTCTCGAGCAGCGCGATAAATCTCTGCCCTACCATACCTGTTCCTCCTAAAATGCCTGCCCTTAATTTCTCACTCATATTCTTTTCTCCTGCTTTTATATTTAATGTTTCCGATCATTTGTTTAAGTCGGAATATTGATCTCATCTTCTTCGTGCCAGTCCTTCGAGAGATATTCCCGCTCCAGATCGATCACCTCCCGCATCGCCTCCGGTCCGGGCGCTCCAACGGTGAGTCTCTTCTCCACACAGTTCTTGAGGCTGACCGCCTCATAGACATCTTCCTCAAAAACCGGACTGATCGCTTTCAGCTCCTCAATCGACAAGTCTTCTATGCTGCACTGTTTTTCAATACAGTATAGCACAAGCCTGCCGATAATACCATGGGCATCCCGGAACGCAACACCGCGTCCCACAAGATAATCCGCGGCATCCGTCGCATTGGTAAACCCTTTCATCGCACTCTTCTCCATCCGGTCTTTCCGGAATGTCATCGTGCGTACCATGCCCTCGAACAAAGCCAGACAGCCCTTCACCGTGTCGATCGCGTCAAAAGTCAGTTCCTTATCTTCCTGCATATCTTTATTGTAAGCGAGCGGAATCCCCTTCATCGTCGTCAGAATCGAGATAAGTGCACCGTAGACCCTTCCGGTCTTCCCCCGTACCAGCTCGGCAATATCCGGATTCTTCTTCTGCGGCATAATGCTGCTTCCCGTAGAATACGCATCATCAATCTCTACAAAACGATATTCATCTGAATTCCAGATAATGATCTCCTCGCAAAACCGGCTCAAATGCATCATGATCGTGGATAACGCTGATAAAAACTCTATCACATAATCCCGGTCTGACACGGAATCCATACTGTTCAGCGTAGGACCTTCAAATCCCAGAACCGACGCCGTGTAATTTCTGTCAAGCGGATAAGTCGTCCCCGCCAGCGCACCCGCACCCAGCGGACAGTAATTCATGCGCTGATAAATGTCCTTAAGCCGCGATCTGTCCCGCTTAAACATCTCAAAATAAGCGCCCACATGATGCGCGAGCGTCACCGGCTGTGCCTTCTGTAAATGGGTAAATCCCGGCATGTAAGTCTCCGTATGTTCTTCCATAATATGTAACAGTGTGCAGAGCAGCTCCTTAAGCAGTTCATCCACATGGAGCACTTCCGTCCTCGTGTACAGCCTCATATCCAGCGCAACCTGATCGTTCCGGCTTCTGCCCGTGTGCAGCTTCTTGCCTGCCTCTCCGATTCTCTCGATCAGATTCGCCTCCACAAAGCTGTGAATGTCCTCGTACTCCTCCGTGATCTCCAGCCTGCCTTCTTCCACATCCTTACGAATTCCGGTAAGCCCTTTCAGAATCGCGTCTTTCTCATCCTTCGTCAGTATGCCCTGTTTCGCCAGCATGATCACATGCGCGATACTGCCCTCGATATCCTGTCCGAAAAATTTCCGGTCAAAAGAGATCGAAGCGTTAAAATTATATACAAGCCTGTCCGTTTCCTTTGTAAAGCGTCCGCCCCACAACTGTGCCATGCGCTAATCCTCCATTTTATTAAATCCAAATTTGATGATACCACAAAAATTTTCCTATTTCAATCAAAATACTTTTATTTTCAATCAAAAAACACATATTTCCTTATCATTCATAGAATATCGTATAACGATAAGGAGTTGTTGTTCGATGCATCCAATATTATCACTGCAGGATATCTCCTATTCATATCATAATCTGAACGGGGAAACGCCTGCTCTCTCAGATATTTCTTTTGAGGTGTCACAGGGGGAATTTCTGGCCATCGTAGGTCCCAGCGGCTGCGGCAAATCCACACTTCTGTCCATCATCGCCGGACTGCTTACGCCTGAAGAAGGCAGCATATATTACAGGGGCAAGAGTGCTGCTGACTGCAGCGCGGACGACGCCGTAAAGATCGGCTACATGTTACAGCGCGACCATTTGTTTGAATGGCGCACAATCTATCAGAATGTTATCCTCGGTCTGGAATTAAATCATACACTGACGCCTGAAAACCGTGACTATGTCCTGAAACTGCTGAAGGACTATGAACTCTATGCTTTCAAAGACAAGAAGCCTTCCGAACTGTCCGGCGGTATGCGCCAGCGCGCCGCCCTGATCCGTACCATGGCCATCCATCCGGATCTGCTTCTGCTGGATGAGCCTTTCAGCGCACTGGACTCCCAGACAAGATTAAACGTCTCCGCAGACATCGCTCAGATTATCCGGCAGACAAATAAAACGGCAGTTCTCATCACGCACGATCTGCCCGAAGCGATCACGCTGGCTGACCGTGTCCTCGTCCTGTCTAAGAGACCGGCTTTCATGAAATGCGAGATGCCAATCAGCTTTGACATCGACAGACACGATCCCATGGCCGTCAGAAATACGCAGGAATATCAACTCTATTTCAATCATTTGTGGGAGGTGTTGACAAATGAGCAGTCTGCTTTCCATTCGTCCTGACAGTGTATCTGCCAATCAGTACCAGTTTCTGAAAGCGCACAGGCGTCACCATCACCGCGTAGGAATTGCAAGATTTCTGCTGATCGCCGTCTTTTTGGGTCTGTGGGAACTGGCCGCAGTCCGCGGATGGATCGATGTTTTCTTCTTTAGCAGCCCGAGCGGTATCGTAAAGTATCTGTATCAGATGTTTCTGGATCAGTCATTTTTCACCCATACAGGAATCACGTTACTGGAAACAATCGTCAGCTTCCTGTTAGTCACGCTGCTCAGTCTGCTTGCCGCAACACTGCTGTGGTATGTAAACAGTCTTGCCGAAGTTCTGGAACCATATCTGGTCGTTCTGAACTCCCTGCCGAAATCGGCTCTGGCGCCGCTGCTGATCGTCTGGCTGGGCACCGGAACAAACACAATCATCGTCGCCGGTATATCCGTCGCCGTGTTTGGTTCCGTTATCAGTCTCTATACCGGATTCAGGCAGGCTGACCCGGAAATGCTGAAACTCATCTATACACTGGGCGGTACAAGACGAAATGCACTTTTCAAGGTAATTCTTCCATCCTCTGTTCCGTTGATCTTAAGCAACATGAAGGTCAACATCGGACTATCCCTCGTGGGTGTGATCATCGGCGAGTTTCTCGCCGCAAGACGCGGTCTGGGCTATCTGATCATCTATGGTTCTCAGGTGTTTCAGCTTAATATGGTCATCACCTCGATTATCATTCTCTGCGCAATCGCTATGCTGTTCTATAAGCTGATTCAGAGCCTGGAACATCATTATAAGAAGAAATACTAGCAGATCCATTACGAAATATCCGGTCATGATCATAAAAGAAGAGCAGACATATCCCGTTCTGCTCTTCTTAATTATATATCCTGTATTATATATTCTGTTCTCAGCCGTCCGGACATTCCGCAGCGTTCAGGACTTCACCCTGTCCACAGTACAGTCTCACCTTTCCTGAGAGACTCCTGTAACAGAATGATTCGCTGATTGTCCGACCCCCGGAATCTGAGACTGATATCTTTTCTTTCCAGAATAAACTCCCCGTCAACAAGCACATCAATGTATGACAGGAACTCGTTCATATCCGGCCACTGTACGCAGAATTTCTCCAGGAGGTCTTCCTCTAAACGGTATCCCGTGTAACACCAGATGTTCTTCCCGGGATATCTCTCCTTCACCGTTCTGATAAAAGGCAGGAGTTCCCGCCAGTTCGCATACTCGAGCGGTTCTCCTCCAAGCAGCGTCAGTCCGGCAATATAAGCCGGCGCCAGATACGCAAGGATCTGCTCTTCGGCCGCCCCGTCAAAGAGCTGTCCGTAATGAAAATCCCATGTCATCTCGTTAAAACAGCCCACGCAGTGGTGCGTACATCCGCTTACAAAGAGCGTCACACGCACGCCCGGTCCGTTGGCAATATCACAGTTTTTAATCTCCGAATAATACATAAATATCCCCTACGCACTTCAGGTATATAAAGCGGCTGTAAGCTGATCAGAGGTGCAGCACCCTCTCCTTGATCTCCTGCGTACGTCCCTGGTTCCAGAACTGTGTACCGATATATCCGCACGTACGTCTCGCAACATTCATCTTATCCTGATCTGTGTTACCGCAGTTCGGACATCGCCAGACCAGTTTACCGTCCGTGTCCGCTACAATCTCTATTTCACCATGGTAATCGCATGCCTGACAATAATCGCTCTTCGTATTTAGCTCCGCGTACATAATATTCTCATAGATGTACTGCATAACAGAGAGCACTGCATCCAGATTATTTTCCATATTCGGCACTTCCACATAGCTGATTGCACCGCCCGGCGACAATTCCTGAAACTGCGCTTCAAATTTCAGCTTATCAAACGCATTGATCGGTTCCGTCACATGTACGTGATAGCTGTTGGTGATGTAATTCTTATCCGTCACGCCCTCGATCACGCCGAAACGCTTCTGCAGACATTTGGAGAATTTGTAAGTTGTGGATTCCAGCGGCGTACCGTATAAGCTGAAATCTATGTTCGTCTCTTCCCGCCATTCCTTGCAGGCATTGTTCAGATACTGCATGACTTTCAGTGCAAAAGGCGTTCCCGCCGGGTCCGTATGGCTCTTACCGGTCATATATCTGGTACACTCGCATAACCCGGCATACCCGAGAGATATGGTCGAATAGCCGCCGTAGAGCAGTTTGTCGATCTTTTCACCCTTCTTAAGCCTCGCCAGCGCACCGTTCTGCCACAGAATCGGCGCCACGTCGGAAGGCGTACCCTTCAGTCTGTTATGACGACACATAAGCGCCCGTCTGCACATATCCAGACGTTCGTCCATGATCTCCCAGAATTTCTTCATATCCCTACCGGAAGAACATGCCACATCCACCAGATTCAGGGTTACAACACCCTGATTGAATCTGCCGTAGAATTTCGGCTTATCCTCCTCGTCGTGATATACCGTAAGGAACGAACGGCAGCCCATGCAGGTATAACAATTGCCGTCTTTCAGTTTTTTCATGATTTTCTCGGATATATAATCCGGCACCATACGCTTTGCCGTACACTCCGCCGCCAGCCTGGTCAGATACCAGTACTTGCTGTCCTCGTGAATATTATCCTCTTCCAGTACATAAATCAGTTTCGGAAATGCCGGCGTAATATAGACGCCCTTTTCATTTTTAACGCCCTTAATGCGCTGGTGCAGCATTTCCTCGATGATCATAACCAGATCATCCCGAAGCTGCCCTTCGGGCACCTCGTCGATATACATAAACACCGTGATAAACGGTGCCTGTCCGTTCGTCGTCATCAGGGTGATGACCTGATACTGAATAATCTGAACTCCACGCTTGATCTCATCCCTCACACGGCTCTCCGCGATCCGGTTGACCTGCTCATCGTCCGCTTCCAGACCGCTTTCTGCAAGTTCCCTCCTGATCTCTCTGCGGAACTTCTCACGGCTCACCTGTACGAATGGCGCCAGATGGGAAAGGGAAATACTCTGTCCGCCATACTGACAGCTCGCAATCTGTGCGATACTCTGTGTAGCGACATTACATGCCGTAGCAAAACTCTTGGGCGTGTCAATCATCGTCTCACTGACCACCGTACCGTTCTGCAGCATATCTTCCAGATTAACCAGGCAGCAGTTATGCATATGCTGTGCAAAATAATCCGCATCATGGAAATGCAGGATTCCCTGTTCGTGCGCATCCACAATATCCGGCGGCAGCAGGAAGCGCTTTGTAATATCCTTGCTGACCTCACCCGCCATATAATCACGCTGCACGCTGTTGACCGTAGGATTCTTATTGGAATTTTCCTGTTTTGCTTCTTCGTTATTACATTCCAGCAGACTTAAGATCTGTTCGTCCGTAGAATTGGACTTTCTGATCAGCGCCCTCTTATACCGATAAGTAATATAATTTCTGGCCATGGTGTATGCACGGTATTTCATGAGCTGGTTCTCCACCATATCCTGAATCTCTTCCACACTCGGAGAACGCTTCATCTCTTCACAGTTTCGCGCTACTACCTCTGCAATCTCGTCAATCTCTTCATCAGATAACTTTTCTTCCTCTTTAACGCTGTTATTCGCCTTACAGATTGCCGCCACGATTTTCCTCAAGTCAAAGGTTACTTCCGCGCCGCTTCTCTTAATAATTTTCATACTGCAATACCCACCCAATCTCTTCTCACTGATACCTTCTGTAACACATACATAATATATGATATATCTCAATCGCGTATACCATATATTGTATCACCGAAAAATTTGCTGTCAAGGTATTGTATATTTTATTTTTATATTTTATACATATAAGTTGTAGTATTATTTTGACTGACCCGGTCGGTAATATCCAATTTTCATAAACTGATACCTTTCCCGCAAAACAGAAAGCACTTCTCTTGCATATGCTTCCCGCTCCATCCGCAGCTTATGCACAGCGCCTTCCTTCGTCTCCAGCATCAGATAATTTTCCACCAGCAGAAACTCCCCGCTCTCACCGCTCTCCTGCCGCAGATACGCTCCCGCAATCTCTCCGTAAGGTACATATTTGATTCTGATAAAATAGCGATAGAACAGAACGGATTCTCCAAGACGCACTTCCCCGAAACGCTCCGCCCCCTTATATTCTCTCTTTATTGTCTCCTGCGCCTTCCCTTCGCCTGCCAGACAGATCAATTTCATAAACACAACTCTCCCGATCACAATCTGTATTCTGCCCTGTTATGGCTTTACTAAATATACTTTTCATCCGTATACGGACCGGTGCATCAAATAAGAGGCAGTCAATGACCGCCTCCTACTCGATTCTGCAAGCTGGAAAAGGGACTCGAACCCTCGACCTACTGATTACGAATCAGTTGCGCTACCGACTGCGCTATTCCAGCATATCTCTGCAACAAAAATTATTATACTTGCTTATGGACAATTTTGCAAGTAAAAAATAAAATACTCTCATAATTCTCTCATAATTTGCAATCAGCGTTACTTTTCAGACCCGTGACATGTACATCCATCTGTGGATACGGAATCGTAATGCCTGCCTCATCCAACGCATATTTAATCTGTTCCGTGATACGCCACCTGCATTCCCAGTAGTCCTCATTTCGTGCAAAACAGCGCACATCCAGGTTCACACTGCTGTCGCCAAGTTCCTGCACAAACACCCTCCGTTCCTTCTCTTTCAGCACCGCCGCGTCAGCTTCCAGCACCTGCAGGATTACTTCTCTCGCCCTGCGGATATCGGCATCATAAGAGACTCCCACCAGAATATCCAGACGCCGCTCTCCCAGCATACTGGTGTTCAGTATGCTGGTATTTGCCAATGTACCGTTAGGAATAATAACCACATGATTGTCCGGCGTTGCCAGTTTCGTATAGAATAACTGAATCTCCCTGACCGTTCCCTCATGCCCTTCACTATCCACCCTGATATAATCATCAACCCGAAAAGGCTTCAGTAATAAAATCAGGACGCCGCCCGCAAAATTAGCCAGACTTCCCTGTACCGCAAGACCGATCGCCACTCCCGCAGATCCCAGGAGTGCAACCACGCTGGCGGCATCCAGGCCGAAGCCCGATGCGATCATAAAAATCAGCACAATGTACATCGCCGCCTTGATAAAAGAATCCAGAAACTGCATGACTCCTGTATCTGCATTGCCCTTCTTTAAAGATCGTCGAACAATCCTGCGGACCAGCTTAATGATCTGCATGCCGATCAGGAAGAAAACCAGCGCCATAACCACACGCATCCCGAACCGCAGCGCTTTATCCGGAAGCTGCTGCAGATATGTCTGTATCAGTCCGACATCAATCTCATCCGGTGTAATCTGTCCTAATTCTGCCACTTGATTGCCCATAATACTTTTTGCCTCTTATTTCTGCTTACTGTCCGCGGGCTTTCCCCCTGTCCTCTTGGGACGCCCCGCTGACTTCTTAACTTCCGGCTTCTTAGCTTCCGCTTTCTTCGTTTCCGTTTTCCTGGTCACTGTTTTCTGGTCTGACGTCTTCTTGTCCGCCGCCTGTCTGCGCTCCTGCTCCGCTTCTATCTTATGCAGTCTGGCTTCCGCTTCCTGCGCCTTCCTGATCATTTCCTCCGCGGCTTTGGCACGTTCTTTTGCTTCCTCTGCCGCAATCTTGGCTAACCGTCTGGCCTCCGCCGCTTCTTTCGCGATCGTGTCTGCGAGCTCCTTCGCCACTCTGCGCTCTTCCTCTTCCTCAGCCCTGCGCAGTTGTTCCGCACGGGCTCTCTCGATCTCTGCTTTCTCCTCCGACGTATACGGCGTATAGGAGAAAATACTGATAGACAAAGGCGCGCTCACCATCTCAATGGCATAGGGCTTACCATCCCATTCTTCCTCAACCGTACTGCAGACCTTCTTATTCACGATATCCTTACCGCCGTAAATCGCGGCATCTGTGTTCAGTATTTCCTTATATTTGCCTTCATAAGGCACACCCACACGAAATTCCTGCTTCGCGTCGGCAAAATTAGCCACCACAACCAGAGATTCCTCCGGCTTACCGGTCTTTCTGATGTAAGAAAGCATACATGCATCGGGAGTGATGCAGTTGATCCACTCAAATCCTTCCCATGAAGTGTCCTTCGCATACAGCGCCGGTTTCGTCGTGTACAGTTTATTCATGTCCGCAACCAGACGATTTAATCCGGCATGATCCTCTGTCTGCAGCAGATCCCATTCTACTTCCCTCGCCTCGTTAAATTCATCATACTCACCGATATCCTGTCCCATAAAGATCAGCTTCTTACCCGGATGTGTCATATGATAAGCATATGTCAGTCTCATATTGGCAAACTGCTGCGGCCGTTCTCCGGGCATCTTGCCCAGAAGCGTCGCTTTGCCGTGCACCACTTCATCGTGGGAGAACACCAGCATAAATTTCTCACTGTAGGCATAAATCATGCTGAACGTCAGATCATTATGACGCCCGGAACGGAAATAGGGATCGGTCTTAATGTAGCTCAGATAGTCGTTCATAAATCCCATATTCCACTTCAGGTCAAACCCCAGACCGTCATCGTCCAGCGCCCCTGTGATCCTGGGCCATGCCGTCGATTCCTCCGCGATCATGAGCACGCCTTCATTGCGCTTCTTCATGATAGAGTTCATGTGTTTGAGAAATTCCACCGCTTCCAGATTCTCATTACCACCGTAAATATTGGCAACCCACTGTCCGTCGCTCTTACCGTAATCCAGATATAACATGGATGCCACGGCATCGATCCGTATGCCGTCGGCATGGTACTGTTCCACCCAGTAAAGCGCATTCGCGATCAGATAGTTACGCACTTCGGGTCTGCCGTAATTATAGATCAGCGTACCCCAGTGCGGATGCGAACCCTGTCTCGGGTCCTGATGTTCATACAGGCAGGTCCCGTCAAACCCCGACAGACCGTAAGTATCCCTCGGAAAGTGTGCCGGTACCCAGTCCAAGATCACACCAATCCCCGCCTTATGCATCTCGTTCATAAAATACATAAAGTCCTCCGCGGTGCCGTAACGGGAAGTTGGCGCATAATATCCGATCACCTGATACCCCCACGACGCGTCCAGCGGATGTTCCATCACAGGCATCAGTTCTACATGGGTATACCCCATTTTCTGTATATATTCGATCACCCTGGGAGCCAGTTCCCGATAATTATAGAAATCTCTGCCGTCCTCAGGCTTTGCAAAGGAACCGAGATAAATCTCATATACATTCATCGGCTGGTCTTCCGTCTGCATCTTCACGCGCTTCTTCATCCATTTGCTGTCTTCCCACTTAAACCCGTCAAGATCTCTTACAACGGATGCACTGTCCGGCCGAAGCTGCTGTCCAAATGCATACGGATCTGCCTTCAGGAAAGTCAGACCACCCTTTGCCTTGATCTCAAACTTATAGCAGTCGCCCGCTTTCACCCCGGGTAAAAATATTTCAAAGATTCCCGAATCCCAGAGTCTTCTCATCTGGTGTGTTCTGCCGTCCCATCCATTGAAATCCCCCACTACACTGACACGCAGCGCGTTCGGCGCCCACACGGCGAATGTAACCCCCTCCGTGCCGTCAATTTTCATCGGATGTGCGCCCAGCTTCTCATAGATCATATAGTGGATGCCTGCATTGAATTTCTCGGTATCCTCCCGCGTGATCTGCGGCGGGTAGTTATAGGCATCCTTTACCTTCTTAAGCGTCCCGTCCTGCGCCTCCACAATATACTCATACTCCGGAATCTTTTTCCCCGGAAGGAGCGCCGCAAAATATCCTTCCTCGTCCGCCATTTCCATCTTATAGCTCTTATCACCTTCTACAAGCTGCAGACGAACACTCCTGGCCCCGGGCTGAAAAGTCTGTACAAGCACGGAACTCCCCGTCACATGGGCACCGAGAAGCGCATGCGGATTATCAGATTCAGAATATACGATCCCCTCTATTTCGGCCCAGTTCATCAGTTTATACAATCTTTTATTCATATTCATTTATTGATCATTCCGGCTGCAATGATCGTTTCCCCTTTCCTGAAATATATTTCTTACGGCCTGTCATGGAAATGTGACAACCGTTACTCCTCTATTTTATGAATCAGTAATCCGCTGCGCAGTTTCGGTTCAAACCAGGTAGATTTCGGAGGCATCAATTTCCCCGCATCAGACACCGCAAACAGTTCATGAATATCCGTCGGATACATGGCAAACGCCACCTGTGCGTCCGTATGTACTCTTCTTACCAGTTCTTCCAGCCCTCTGATCCCGCCTACAAAATCGATTCTGCCGTCCACCTTGGGATCGCTGATTCCGAGTACCGGTTCCAGAAGATCTCTCTGTAAAACCGACACATCCAGATCCTCTACCGCCTCCCCGCAGTACCGCTCCTGTCTGATTCTTAGACAATACCATGAATTGCCAAGGTACATGCCGATCTCACCCTTATGCTTCGGCTTATAAGGTTCCGCACCCGCCGCTTCCACTTCAAAGTCCTGCCCGATCCGATCCAGAAACGCTTCCTCCGTATACCCGTTAAGCGACTTAACAACCCGGTTATAATCCATGATCATCAACTGGTCATCCGGGAACAGCACTGACAGGAAATAATTAAACTGTTCCTCTCCGGTATAGTCCGGGTGCGACTGTCTGCGCATCTGCGACACCCGCACCGCCGAGGCGCATCTGTGATGCCCGTCCGCGATATAGATGGTTTCCACCTGCTCAAATTCCCGCCTGATCTGCTCTACGTCTCCTATATCGTCGATCACCCAGAGTCTGTGAATAACACCGTCCTCAGCCGTGAAATCATACTCCGGGCAGCTGCTCATCACCTTGCGGACCTGCCGTTCTATGCCCTCCCTTCTCCTGTATGCCAGAAAAATGGGACCGGTCTGAGCACTGCATACATCCACATGACGGATACGGTCAGCCTCCTTATCCGCCCGCGTATTCTCATGTTTCCTGATCACCTGATTCTCATAGTCCTCCACGGAAGCACAGGCACCGATTCCAATCTGAGAGCGCCCGTTCATCACCAGTTCATAGACATAATACGCCTCTCTGTCTTCCTCGATAAACAGTCCGTCCCGTACCATACAATTGAGTATATCCCGTGCTTTCTCATACACTTCCGGCGCATACATGTCATAATCCGGCGGAAATTGTGTCTCCGCTCTGTCGATCCGAAGAAATGAATAGGGATCTCCCTGCACTTTCTCATATGCTTCCTGTCTGCTGTACACGTCGTAAGGCAGCGCCGCGATCTGATCCGCCAGATCCTCTCTTGGCCGCACGGCACGAAAAGGGTTTACTCTCGCCATTTTGTCTCCTGTTCTGCTTCCTGTCCGACCCTGCTGCAGCTATGCTGTTTCTGCAAGGCCAAACAATAATATTCGCATATATCATACAAATTTATTTTATCAAATAAGCCTATACAGCACAAGCACGAAGTGATATGATTGATAAATAAAAGTAACAGTTCAGCCTTGCACTATTCCGCGAGTAAAATCGCTCTGTATGCGATTTTATGAGTTGTGAAAGCGCCAAAATGCGACTTTGGAGCATTTTGTGTGCATCAGGAGTGACGGTGAAGCCGAAGGCTGAACTGTTACAAATAAAAGTATTGCAAATAAAATAGTCGAAAAGGATGTGTACTTAAATGACAGCGGAAAATAAAGAAATCTTAGACCGTATCAACGCCTTCGCCGAGAAAGCTCTGGCAGACATTGATCCGCAGAAAACAAGAATTTCATTCCAGTTGGAGGCATTAAAGCCGGTCATGCAGGAGATCGCGGATGAAAAAGGCCTGTCCGTTGAAGACATTTTTATTCTCTACATGGATCTGGCAAGTGAGGCTTCCGTGGAGGCAGAGAACCAGCTGCAGGCAACGCTTGACGAAGATGAAGGCGCCAATTTCTCCAAAATTGCCAACCGTCTGAATTGAAATATTCCTATTGGAATTCACTTACAAAGGGGCAGACCTTACGGTCTACCCCTTTTAGGTTCTTAAACAGTTCGATTTTTACTTTACGACTCTTACTCTGAACACACCGTCAATCGACTGCAGCTTCTGAATAATCTCCTCCGATGCGGGGGATTCGATATCAAGCATGGTATACGCCACCTCGCCTTTGGACTTATTCGTCATGTCGGTGATATTAATATTGTTATCGCCGAAACATGCTGTGAACTTCGTGATCATATTGGCAATATTCTTGTGGAAAATCGCCACACGTCCCGCCTGATCACAGATACCCATATCACATTTCGGATAATTCACACTGTTGATAATATTGCCGTTCTCCAGATAGTTCTTGAGTTCCTTGACTGCCATCACAGCGCAGTTGTCCTCCGACTCTTCCGTGGAAGCGCCGAGATGCGGAATCACGATACAGCCTTCCTGTCCAGCCGTCGTGCTGTTCGGGAAATCGGATACATACTTGCGCACTTTGCCTGCCTTGATACCCTCCAGTACTGCTTTCTCATCCACCAGAAGATCTCTTGCAAAGTTAAGCAGGATCACACCGTCTTTCATCTTGCCGATGGCCTCTTCGTTGATCATGCCTTTCGTGGCATCCATCAACGGCACATGGATCGTAATCAGATCACACTCCGTATAGATCTCCTCCACATTCAGCACATGCTTTACGTCCCGGCTTAAGTTCCATGCCGCATCGACGGACACATACGGATCATAGCCGTACACCTCCATACCCAGATGTTTTGCCACGTTAGCGACTCTGACGCCGATCGCGCCAAGTCCGATGATGCCGAGTTTCTTGCCCTCGATCTCCGTACCTGCAAAGTTCTTCTTAGCCTTTTCTGCAGACTTTCCTACATTTTCATCCGTCTGATTCTCTTTCACCCACTCGATACCGCCGACTACATCACGGGAAGCCAGCAGCATACCGGCGATCACAAGTTCTTTTACCCCGTTGGCATTGGCGCCTGGCGTGTTAAACACTACGATACCCTTTTCCGCACATTTCTCCAGCGGAATATTATTGACCCCGGCACCCGCTCTCGCAATTGCCAGCAGGTTCTTAGACAGTTCCATGTCATGCATGGCTGCACTTCTCACTAAGATTCCGTCCGCTTCCTCCACATGATCCGTCTGCACATACTGATCGCTGAATTTCTCCAGACCGACTCCCGCAATGGGATTTAAACAATGATATTTAAACATTTGTATATCCTCTTTTCTATTTGTTGTTTTCCGCGTCTGCGAAACAAATCCCGCAAGTAAATTTCATAGAAATTTACTTTTTCTCAAATTCTTTCATAAATGCAACCAGCTTTTCCACGCCTTCCATCGGCATTGCGTTATAGATACTTGCCCTCATGCCGCCCACGGTGCGGTGACCTTTCAGGTTCACAAATCCTGCCGCCGCTGCTTCCTTAATAAACTTCGCGTCCATTTCCTCATTACCAGTCACAAAAGGTATGTTCATGAGAGAACGGTCTTCTTTTCTGACGGTTCCTTTAAACAGTTCGCTCTCATCCAGAAAATCATACAGGATCTTCGCTTTCTTTTCATTTGTCTCCTTCATGGCTTCCAGACCACCGTTTTTCAAGAGCCATTTGAACACTTTGCCGCATATATATATACCGTAGCAGGGCGGCGTATTATACAGGGAATCGTTGTCTGCATGAATTTTATACTTCATCATGGTGGGTGTGCCCGGAAGCACATCGTCCGTGATGAGATCCTCTCTGATAATAACCACCTGTGTGCCTGCGGGACCTACATTCTTCTGCACGCCGGCATAAACCATGCCGTATCTGGATATGTCCATGGGCTCGGACAGGAAGCAGGATGAAACATCCGAAACAAGGATCTTGCCTTTTGTATCGGGCAGTTTATGAAACTTCGTCCCATAAATGGTGTTATTTTCGCATATGTACACATAATCCATATCGTCTGTAATCGGCAGATCAGAACAATCCGGAATATAGGAAAATGTCTGATCCGCGGAGGATGCCAGTTCTACCGCCTCACCGTAGATCTTTGCTTCCGCATAAGCTTTCTTGGCCCACTGTCCTGTCAGAATATAGCCTGCCTTACGATTTTTCATCAGGTTCATAGGAACGGACGCGAAGATCAGACTCGCCCCGCCCTGTAAAAACAAGACTTTATAATTGTCGGGAATATTCAGAAGCGTTCTCAGGTCTGCCTCCGCCTCTTTAATAATCGTATCATACACCTTGGAGCGATGACTCATCTCCATGACGGACATACCACTTCCCTTATAGTCTAACATCTCTTCCGCCGCTTCCCTTAAGACTTCCTCCGGCAAAACAGCGGGACCTGCTGAAAAATTGTATACTCTAGCCACTTTTATCTCCTCCGATTATATCAACAAAATTTATGAATCAACAAACATTTTACCTTTTTCATATACTTTAGTCAATTACAACGTGAAATTTTTTCAGTAGAACATTACCACAGGCGTCCCCACTTCCACGCTCTCATAGATCTGTACCATGGCATCTCTTGGCGTATTGATACACCCGTGAGAGCCGTTCGTCTGGTAAATCGTTCCTCCGTATTTACTGCGCCATGCCGCATCATGAATACCGATATTGCCTTTCACCGGCATCCAGTAATCCACATGGGAAGCGTATCCCGGTCCCCGCAGAATACGGTTCGTCTGTTTCAGATACACATAGTTGACACCCGCAGGCGTTCCCATTCTGCGAGAAGTATTGCCGGTCACGATCGGTGTTGCGACCTGCTGTACGCCTTTCACATAATAGTACATCATCTGCTCACCCATATCCACTTCCACATAGGTGTCTCCGATATCATTCTTCCCCTGCAGCCATGCCGTCTGTATATATTCCGGCTCACGAACTTCTTTTCTTCGCTCCGCGAAGGCCTGTGTCAGATACGCCACCTCTGCATCACGGTCAATCTTATTGCCGTAAGTACCGCCCTCGACCGTTATCAGTTCTCCTCTGGTCGCCCGGAACTGTCTGGCCGTTCCGACCGTGTCATACTGCGCAGCCAGCCCGTCAACGAACTCCTGTATCGCGCCCTCCCGCATTCTAAGCCGTCCGGATTCGTCCTGTGCAAAACTACCGTCCTCCGATATCTCGATCCAGTCACAGACAACTGACGCATCTACGGGAACCTGTTCCTCTCCCATCTGATAGACAATACCGCACTTCTGGAAGCTGTCCACCTGCTCCCACAGGCGCAGCGTATCCTGCATTTGCGGTGACAGTGCCAGGTCATGATAACATCCGGCCTCCTCCAGAGAAATCTCCTTCTCCGACTGCTCTATGGCGCCTGTAATTGCCGCAGCGGCTTCCTCCACCTTAAGAACATTCTCCCTCTCGTTCAGAAGTTCATAACCTTGATTTGTCTTGACAATTGCGACCTTACGTTCTTCCTCCGGATGTCCCTTCTCCGCTTGTAAGAACGGAATCTGATCCAGAATATCGGCAAGCGCCTGCCCGTCATAAGATACTACCGGCGCAAGCTGCGTACTGTCACCGTGAAGCAGACTCTCTATCCACATCCAGGGATTTTGCTGTTTCTGATATACCTCAAGTGCTTTCATGAAATCAAACCGGTATCCGACCGCTTCCGCAGATATAAAATAAGAATTGCCGTCCCTGTCGTAAACGGTAAGTCCGTCATATGTAAAGCCGCGCACAAGCGCATCATTCACTTCCTGAATGCTTTTTCCCGTACAGTATACGTCATTGATCCATGTTCCGTAAGCAAACGCATTGTGGTAGTAAACAGCCAGCCCGATGTACGTTCCCATCAGGCTGACCAGCATAATGCATAATATAATTGCTAAATGTTTCCATAATCTTTTCATAAAGATAATTCCAGTCAATTTATGTTCAAATCGTCTTCCGTATCATTCCTGATCCCCGTGCCTTCCCTGCCGGACATTCCGGAGATCAGCATTACGCCGCTGCCTACTGTTCCACCATGGACAGATCCGCCGCATCAAAAGCTTCGCTGATCGGCGCTCCTGCCGGAACCATCGGAAACACTTTGTCATCCTCCGGAATAATACAGTCTAACAATACCGGCTTCTTCAGCGCGATCGCCCGCTCGACGGCCGACCCGACTTCTTCTTTCTTCGTAATCCTGATGGCCTCACAGCCGAGTCCTTCAGCCACTTTGCAGAAGTCAACACTGTCATTTAAGACCGTCTGGGAATAACGTTTTCCATAGAAAAGTGTCTGCCACTGTCTCACCATGCCAAGCACATGGTTATTGATCACAACCTGGATAATCGGAATATTATAGCGGCTCGCTGTGGCAAGTTCGTTCATATTCATGCGGAAACAGCCGTCCCCCGCAATATTAATGCAGATCTTATCCGGACGTCCCATCTTAGCGCCTATGCAGGCTCCCAGACCGTATCCCATAGTTCCGAGTCCGCCTGATGTGAGCAGCGTGCGCGGCATGGAATACTTATAATACTGTGCCGCCCACATCTGATGCTGTCCGACATCCGTGGTAATCACCGCACTGCCCTTCGTCACCCTGTCGATCTCTTCTATAATGTACGGGCATGACAGCGCCGATTCATCATAGCTTAACGGATACTGCTCCTTTAATTGTGTAATATGCTGCATCCACTCTTTATGTTCCTGCTGTTCCAGCTGTGTGTTGATCCTGCCGAGCACTTCTTTCAGATCCCCCACCAGCGCGACATCCGTCTTGATATTCTTATTGATCTCCGCGGCATCAATATCAATGTGCAGCACTTTGGCATTCTCGGCAAACTTTTTCGGATTACCCACCACACGGTCTGAAAATCTTGCACCCAATGCAATAAGCAGATCGCACTCGCTGACACCGAAGTTAGAAGTCTTCGTACCATGCATGCCAATCATTCCCGTATAGCGCACATCATGCCCGTCACAAACGCCTTTGCCCATCAGGGTGTCGCAGACCGGCATATCCATCCTCTGCGCAAACTCTCTGACCTCCTGATATGCCCCGGAAATCACGGCGCCGCCTCCTACATAGAGAAACGGTTTCTTTGCCTCTCTGAGCAGTGTCAGTGCCGCCTGCAGTTCCTCTTCCGTGTAACCCGGAATCTGCTGTATCTTCTCGGGTTCCTTCGGTTCAAACTCACAAGTATCAGCTGTCACATCTTTCGTGATATCCACCAGAACCGGTCCGGGTCTTCCGCTGCCGGCTATCGCAAAAGCTTTACGCAGCGTCTGGGCCAGTATATTAATATCCTTTACAATATAATTATGTTTCGTGATCGGCATGGTCACGCCGGCAATATCCACCTCCTGGAAAGAATCTTTACCCAGGGAAGGCAGCACAACGTTACATGTGATTGCTACCATGGGAACGGAGTCCATATAGGCCGTGGCAATACCCGTCACCAGATTGGTAGCTCCCGGTCCGCTGGTAGCCAGACATACACCTGTCTTACCCGTTGCCCGCGCATAACCGTCCGCAGCATGAGCAGCCCCCTGCTCATGAGAAGTTAATATGTGATTTATTTCATTACTATGTTGATAAAGTGCATCATATACGTTCAGTATCGTTCCGCCCGGATAGCCGAACACCGTATCTACTCCCTGTTCCTTCAGACATTCCACAACGATCTCTGCACCGGTTAATTTCATGGTTTATACTCCTCCTACTGTTTTCTCACCTGCTCTGTCATCAAACGCCAGCGCTGCGCGCCGCTCCCGCCGCCTTAGCAGCTTTTGGGGATCTCCAGAATCGCGCCTCTGTTACCGCTTGTGACCATCTCACGGTATCTTGCCAGATAACCGCTCGTAACTTCCGGTTCTCTGGGCTGCCACTTCTCCCTTCTGGCTGCAAGTTCTTCATCAGATACCTTCACATCCAGTTTCATATTCGGAATATCTATGCTGATGATATCTCCCTCTTCCACCAGTGCAATCGGTCCGCCGACTGCGGCTTCCGGAGATACATGTCCGATCGATGCCCCGCGGGATGCACCGGAAAATCTGCCGTCCGTGATCAGTGCCACGCTGGAGCCAAGACCCATTCCCGCAATCGCAGAGGTCGGATTGAGCATCTCGCGCATACCGGGTCCGCCCTTGGGACCTTCATAACGAATCACAACCACATCTCCCGATACGATCCTGCCGCCCTTAATAGCTGCTATCGCATCTTCTTCGCACTCGAATACTCTGGCCGGTCCCTCATGAACCATCATCTCTTCCACAACCGCGGAGCGTTTCACCACGCTGCCGTCCGGCGCCAGATTACCTTTCAGCACGGCCAGTCCACCTGTCTTACTGTATGGATTGTCCACCGTTCTGATCACTTCCGGATTCCGGTTGACCGCATATTTGATGTTCTCGCCGACTGTTTCTCCCGTCACGGTCATGCAGTCCGTATGCAGCAGACCGATATCCGCCAGTTCTTTCATGACAGCATAGACACCGCCCGCCTCATTCAAATCTTCCATATAAGTCGGACCTGCCGGTGCCAGATGACACAGATTAGGCGTTTTCTCACTGATTTCATTGGCGTATGATATATCAAAATCAAAACCGATTTCGTGGGCGATCGCAGGCAGATGCAGCATGGAGTTGGTAGAACAGCCCAATGCCATATCCACCGTCAGCGCATTTAAGATCGCGTCTTTTGTCATGATATCTCTGGGACGGATGTTTTCCTGTAACAGATGCATAACCGCCATGCCGGCATGTTTTGCCAGCTTGATTCTCTCAGAATAAACCGCCGGAATCGTTCCGTTGCCACCCAGTCCCATACCCAGCACTTCCGTCAGGCAGTTCATGGAGTTGGCCGTATACATACCGGAACAGGATCCGCATGTAGGGCACGTCTTCTCCTCAAATTCTCTCAGTTCCTCATCATTCATCGTACCCGCCGCGTAAGAACCCACTGCTTCAAACATGGAGGAAAGACTTCTCTTCTGTCCGTGTACGTGTCCCGCCAGCATAGGACCGCCGGATACAAACACGGTCGGCACATTGATGCGCGCCGCCGCCATCAACAGACCCGGCACATTCTTATCACAGTTAGGTACCATCACAAGCGCATCAAACTGGTGCGCCAGCGCCATACACTCCGTGGAATCCGCAATCAGATCCCTTGTAACGAGAGAATATTTCATGCCGACATGCCCCATGGCTATTCCGTCGCATACCGCAATCGCCGGAAATACGACCGGAACACCGCCGGCTTCAGCCACGCCGAGCTTCACGGCATTGACGATCTTATCCAGATTCATATGCCCCGGTACGATCTCATTGTAGGAACTGACGATCCCGACCATCGGCTTTTTCATCTCTTCCTGCGTAAATCCCAATGCATTGAACAGACTCCTGTGGGGCGCCTGCTGTACGCCCGCTTTTACATTATCGCTTCTCATACTTAACTTCCTTCCTGCGCTGCCTGCACGCATAACATTATCTTACTTTTGCATTTAATTATCTATAGAGTATAATATAAATCTATCGTTTTCGTATACGGATTCCATCTGTAAGGCAGCCTGCGCCGCCGCAAAGTCTTCCCGCGTCAGATACAGCTTCCAGTCATCACCCATCCAATCAATAACATCCGTATTGTAATTTGCCAGCAAATACTTGTCTGCCAGTACGATCTCAGCTTCTGTCAGATCGCGTGTAACCCGGTCTTCACCGATATCATATAAAAATAACAGCAGATATTCCTGATCACAATCCGTCACGGCGATCTTTTGTATCTGAGACAGATCCGTCTGCGCGTACGCTTCCTGTATCGCCGCTTCTCTATCACTGTACTGCGCTCTGTAAGCCGGCGTCATCAGCAAACCTATACAGAATATGCCGGCTGCCACGCTCCCGAGCTGCGGCATATATTTCCCGAACCGGCTGACGGCAAACCGCCTCCCGGCAGACTGCCACAGCCATGCAGCTGCAAACCCCACTATGATACCAGCAAAGGAAAACACCCGGTAATACGGCAGTGAGTGCAGACAGATCAGCATAAGCGGAAGCCCGGTCAGGCTGACCGCCAGATAGATTTCCATAAAATGCGCATATAAATCATGTTCTTCCGCCGGTCTTTTTACATAACTACTGTTTTTTATCCTTTTCCCAATGCACAGTATTGTGCCTGCAATACAGATTATCAGGAAAAACGCCAGCACCACTGCCCCGCCCGTATAATATTCGTTGAGCAGACTGCGCTGCCAGTTTATATATTTGCCAAAGAACCCGTCGCTTCCGACGCTCTGGATATATGGTGTCGCCAGCATATAGTCAATGCCTGTCTTAAGCGCTGTAAACGGCGCGTGCAGAATGATCGTTCCGTGCCCCATGCCATAATAAGCGCTGCCTTCTGTTTTCGTAAGCAGATTAGAACCGATCGCAAGCCACACCAGACCATACAGTCCCGCCGTACATACTGCCCCTGCAGCCGCAGTGAGAATCAGTCGTCTAAGCCGTCTGTACTCACCTCTCACAAGCAGAAAGATACCGCCTGCCAGACAGACCGGCAGCACAACATACAGACTGCTGGGAATCGCATAGAGCGCAAGCACCAGACTCATACCAAAGCACACATAATCACGTAGTCTCTCTGTACGTTCCACCGTGATGCACAGCAATGCATAGACCGCCGTAAGATAGCAGAACGACACAAGCGCATATCCTCTTCCCTGTACCGCGAGCTGGTTCACCAGCTTCATACCCGTATATAGAAACACCGGTATAAGCGCCATGCCATGCGTAAAACATCTTCTGCCAATCCTGTAAAGCAGGATCAGGCTTCCCAGACTGCACAGCCAGGAAACACCCCGCAGTGCAATATATGCGTTACCAAAGATGCCAATACATGCCGACAGCACCGAATAACCAATATGATTATTGGGCAGCGGCCAGTGGATCGCCGCATAAACCGGTCCTCTGCTGATAAAGTAGTAATAAGTATAAAGCTCGTCATACCAGGGCGTCAGCGCAAACATACGCCAGCCGTAATAAACCGCCATCCCCGCCAGAAACAGAATAAAAACAGTGGCTTCTCTATCAAGTTTATTCCGTATGCCGTTTTGTTCCATTAGAAATCCCTGCACTGTTTTTGTTTTGTCAGTTCCGGTATTACCGTCTGCTTCCTGATCCTGTTACTGAATCCTCTCTGCCAGAAGATCTCCCATCTGCCTGCATCCTACCCGGGTACAGCCGTCCGCCATGATATCTCCTGTCCGATAACCAGCCTTAAGTACCTGTCTGACCGCGCTCTCGATCGCATCTGCTTCACGATCCAGATCAAAGCTGTAGCGCAGCATCATCGCCGCCGACAGCACCGTTGCGATCGGGTTTGCAATATCCTTGCCCGCGATATCCGGTGCCGAACCGTGGCTCGGTTCATACAGACCGAATTTCGTATCATTTAAGGATGCCGAAGCCAGCATACCGATGGAACCGGTTACCATGCTTGCCTCATCAGACAAAATATCTCCAAACATATTCTCTGTCAAAATGACATCAAACTGCGCAGGATCTCTGACAAGCTGCATCGCACAGTTATCCACCAGCATATGTTCCAGAGTCACCTCAGGATACTCCTTGGCGACTTCTTCCACCACGCTTCTCCATAATCTTGAAGAAGCCAGTACATTGGCCTTATCCACGCTGGTCACTTTCCTGCGCCGCTTCATAGCGATATCGAATCCCTTAATCGCAATTCTTCTGATTTCATCCTCATCGTATACAAGCGTATCTACCGCGCTTCTTATACCGTTCTCCTCGATCATCTTCTTCTCTCCGAAGTAGAGTCCTCCGGTCAGTTCCCGCATGATCATCATGTCGAAGCCCGCTGCAGCGATCTCTTCCTTTAAAGGACATGCCGCCACCAGCTCATCGTACAGAACCGCCGGTCGTAAATTAGCGAAAAGATTCAATTCTTTCCTGATCGCCAAAAGTCCTGCCTCGGGCCGCAGCGAAGGCTCCAGGCGGTACCACGGAGAAGTCGTCGTATCCCCGCCGATCGATCCCATCAGAACAGCGTCGCCGCTTTTCGCCGTTTCAACCGCTTCCTTCGTCAGCGGAACACCGTGCACGTCAATCGATGCACCGCCCATCAAAATATCCGTATAATGCATGGTATGGCCGTACTGAACCGCCACTGCATCCAAAACTTTTTTTGCTTCTGCTATGATCTCCGGTCCGATGCCGTCGCCCGGAATACATGTAATCTTTAATTCCATATTCATCTCCATTTCTGCACATGCTGTTGTTTCAACTCTGTTGAAACGGCGCATTTGACGAGTTTGTGTCAAGTGTGCGCGGACACAAATCCCGCGTATGAAAAAATTTCTCACACGAATCATCCATGTCATTTATCGCAAAAACTCACTTATTTATCATAGTCTATTCTTCTATAAATTTCAAGAAGAGTTTGTCTGCCGGAAACAGAACGATTTCACCCGCCATATCGTACAAGGCTGAACCATTACCGGAAATTTCCTGTACCAAAAAGAGACGAACCATCCCGGTCCGTCTCTCATCCTTACTTTGTTTCATTACAGCCTGCAATAAACACTATGCGCATCTGCAAGCCATCCGCTCCTGCTTAGTTCGCTGTAAATGCTTTCTCGGCAAGCACATTGTCATCAGGGTCTGTATAGCGCATAATAACTGTGCTTGCACCCTCCTGTTCGATCACATCATCGAACTGTTTAACCTGTTCCTTGAATGTATCTTCCTGTGCATCCAATGCAGCGGCAAGAGCCTCGCCCATACCGTCAACGATCATGGAACTGTCTGTGATTTTAATGATTACGGTAAACTCATTGCCTTTTACTTCACAAGCTGCCTCCATGCCGTCGCCTGCCATAGAAGAAAACATGCCGTCCAATGCAGCCTTAACAGTAGGATCATTATAGTAATCCTCTAATGTTGTGTAACCATCAACGCTTGCAGTGTCATCTGCCGTATCCTCTGCAGGTGCTTCTGTTTCAGGCTCTGCCTCAACCTCAGCCTCTGTGTCAGTGGTCTCGGTTCCTGTTGTAGCCGCCGCGTCGTCACCACCGCATGCAGTCATGGATAATGTAAGCGCCATAATTGCTGCACAAGCAACTAATTTCAATGTTTTTCTCTTCATAATTTTCTCCTCCCTTTACGCTGACAAGTCATTGTGTTTTTAACACAATTCCGCATTCTACACGATATGGTATACACTGTCAATAGCTTCTTTCATATTTTGTATAGAATTACGAAAAATCTTTCTTACAGAAAACCTTTTCCGTACATTCTAACAACAAAAAATACACGAATACAAAAAAGCGGGACAAGCCCGCTTTTCACTCTCTGTACTACTATTCCGCATCAGCCTTCTCGATCTGTGCAACCGCCGACTTCTGCATCGGAATACGGCAGTTCTTGTTGCTGCCGAACTCGACAATAATCGTGTCTTCCGTAATGTCAATTACGATGCCGTAGAAACCGCTTGTCGTGAGCACACAGTCGCCCACACACATATCCGCTAACATCGCCGCCATTCTCTTTTGCTCCTTCTTCTGTGGACGAATCATAATAAAATACATAAACGCCACAATCACAACGATGTATAAAATCATGATCATACCGCCGCCCGTTGCCGCCGCAGTTCCATCGGCTGTCAATAAAATGCCCATACCTTTTTCCTCCATATATTCCTCTATGATCCGGCAGCTTCTCCGCCAAGTCATATGCCTGTACAATTAAAACATATCATACACAAAACAAAATAAGAAAACAAGCCTTTTTAGATTCTTTTTAGATTTCCGTACCGTTTTCCCCGCTCTGCCGCAGTCCGTCCAGCTTGCACCGCTTATAGGCAGCAAACCCGCCCCGGTCTAACGCGTCTCTGATCTCTTCCATCATCGTATTATAGAAATACAAATTATGCAGGACACACAACCGCATACCGAGCATCTCTTTCGCCTTCAACAAATGTCTGATATACGCCCTCGAATATCTTCTGCAGGCCGGACAGTCACAACCTTCCTCAATCGGTCTCTCATCCAGTTCATACCTCGCATTAAAGAGATTGATTCTTCCATGATTTGTATACAGATGTCCATGCCTGCCGTTGCGTGTGGGATATACGCAGTCAAAAAAATCCACTCCCCGCTCCACGGCTTCCAGAATATTCGCAGGCGTGCCGACTCCCATAAGATAAGTGGGCTTGTCCTTGGGAAGATATGGAACCGTTTCTTCTATAATATGATACATCTCCTCATGGCTCTCACCCACGGCAAGACCGCCAAGCGCATAACCGTCGCATTCCATCTCCGAGATCCGTCTGGCATGATCGATCCGGATATCGTCATAGACCGCACCCTGATTAATGCCGAAAAGGAGCTGCTTCCTGTTAATCGTATCCTCCAGTCCGTTCAGACGGTTCATCTCTGCCTTGCAGCGCTCCAGCCATCTGGCGGTACGTGCCACCGAGTCTTCTACATAATGTCTGTCCGCCACACTGGACGGACATTCGTCAAATGCCATCGCGATCGTAGAAGCCAGATTAGACTGGATTCGCATGCTTTCCTCCGGACCCATGAAAATCTTCCTGCCGTCCACATGGGAGTGAAAGTAAACGCCCTCCTCCTTGATCCTGCGCAGACTGGCCAGGGAAAAGACCTGAAATCCACCGGAATCCGTCAGTATCGGCTTATTCCAGGACATAAACTTATGTAAACCGCCTAGTTTCTTTATGATCTCATCTCCGGGACGCACATGCAAATGATACGTATTAGACAATTCCACCTGCGTCTTGATCCCTTCCAGATCTTCCGTAGACACGGCTCCTTTGATGGCCGCCGCAGTTCCCACGTTCATAAATACGGGCGTCTGGATCGTCCCGTGTACGGTTTCCAGCTGCGCCCGCTTTGCTCTTCCTTCTGTTGTTAATATACTGTACATTGCTTTGGTCTCTCCACTCTACAGATACTTGTCCCAGAACTCCTCCAGACATATATTCTCGTCATGCATGATCCTGGCAGCCTCCCTGCCCACATAACGAAAATGCCACGGTTCATACTCTATGCCTGTAATATACTCCTTGTCGGAAGGATACCGCAGTGTGAATCCAAATTCATGACTGTGCTCCGCAAGCCACCTTCCCTCCTCAGTGTCCGCAAATCCCTGCAGCAATGGAATATATGTATCACAAGTAATATCCACCGCCAAACCGATCTCATGCTCGCTGCAGCCCGGAACCGTGATCACCTGTGATGTTTCCTTGTAGGCCTCCATATAAGACAATCCCTGTCGCATATAATATCTGATTCTGTCATTAAAATTCGCTTCCTGCCTGTCCGATGTCCTGTACGGAGATCTGACACCCAAATTAAATCCATTCTTCTGGGCAGCCTGCAGCATGAGCAGCAAGTCTTCAATGATTCTGTCGTCGCACAATATACTGTCTTTTGTTCTGTTGTCCTTTGTCTTTCCCAGATTAAATTCATAACCTTCCGGAATCGGATGCTGCTTGTTGACCAGAATAAGCCTCCAGTCCGACGAATCAAATTCAAAATCTTCCGACAGCTGCACCGTCTCTCCGCCTTCCTGCCCGTCGTTCTCCTGCCGGTCATCTCTAAGCTGATAATCCTCCCTGCTCTCCAGAATGTCATCCAGCGTATAGACATCAACATCTGTCAGATCTGTTTCCGGATCATAGTCCAAATCCAGTTCATCCAGACCGTCTTCTTCCAGATCAGTGCTGCCCGTCCCTGCATCCTTCTCTACCGCCAGCATGACATCAGAATCCTCAACGATGGCGCTGTACGTCTCCTGTGCTTTGATAAAACCCGTTTTCTCCGCAAAAACCGCAAAAGAAAAACTGCAGCTTGTCATGAAAAACAGAATAACAAATACAACGCTGGCATAACGTTTGGTATTCGTCACAAAATGCCTTCCGATGTGATAACCCCCTAAAATGGCAGAAAGCGCCGTAAGACACGGATAACGCATATATTTATTCTTTTTTGCAATACTCGAAAATCTGGATATAGTTCTTTCCCGAAATGTCTTTTTCATCTGATTCCTCAAACCTGTTATGTCCGTACGTTCCAGTTATTTTATGTATACTCTGTTGTTAGGTACTTTTATCCCGTCCAGATACATCATTTAACTCTAATTGATATCATAACACATAAAATTTATTTGTACACTATTATTTTATGTAAATCAACATTTTTTTTGCGAAAAACAGGTTTAAAACAAACAGACGATCTAAATAGGTCGATTGCAAACCGAGGTTCCCGTTTTGTAAACGAGTTTCACCTTTTGCAA
>CALGVA010000017.1 GCA_937920345.1 uncultured Lachnospiraceae bacterium | reverse complement strand
AGGTCTAAGGGTTTATAGGTATCCCTTGAACAACCTAAATACATTATACAAGGAGCTTGGATATGTCGGAACAATGTTATGACTGCACAACCTGCAGATACCGATATGTTCACTTTCCGAACATGGACGATTTCGAGATCTCCATGCAGGAATGTTTATGTGACGGCGAGGATTACGAAGAAGAGCAGTAGAAAGGAGAGGTTTATGATCAGACAGACCTATGGAGCAAAGGAGCTCAAGGAAGTTTTGGGGTGTTCGGAAAGCAAGGCTTATGAGCTTATCCGGATCATGAACACGGAGCTTCAGAAGAAAGGTTTTCTTACCCTGCGGGGAAAAGTGCCAGCGGCGTATGTAGAAGAACGTTTCTTCGGGGTAAAAGCAGATAAGGAGGTTGTGGGGAATGGCTAATAGAAGAATGTTTAGCCTTGATGCGGTTGGAACGGATAATTTTATGGAAATGCCATTATTTGCACAAGCACTATATTTTCATCTGGGAATGCGTGCAGACGATGACGGGTTTATTTCATCACCAAAGTAGACAATGAAGGTTGTTGGCGGAAAGCCGGACGATATACGGATATTAAATTCTAAGGGGTATATTGTCGTGAGTGATGACGGAATCAAAATAAAATGAAAGCGCGGGTGTTAAATAGTGAATGAAAAATATAGGAGGAGGGTTCGGTATCGTGTATCAGAGTATTCTGAGAAATAGAAATATTTCGCTAGAAGCTAAATCTATTTATTCTTACCTTTCCGGTATGGCAGGAGTTGGAGGTACTTGCTATCCGTCCGTAGAAACAATGTTGTACGATCTGAATATTGGCAGAAACAGATTTTCTAAGTACATGAATGAGTTAGTAGCCTGTGGAGTTGTTGAAAAGGTGAGAGAAAAAAACGGGAATCTTTACGGAAGGAATGTGTATAAGATAACCAATGAGGCAGAGGTTGCTAAAGATTTAAAACGCATTTATCGAGCGATCGAAAATAGAGCGATCGAAGATGAAACGATCGAAATCCGAGCGATCGAAAATCGTACCACTAATAATAACAATATAAATAATAACAGTACAAATAATAACAATATAAATAATAGTATTACTTGTCCGGAGCCGGACAAGTCTGCACCAGATCCAAGCGGCATACTGCTGCCGCTGAATGACAATACATACTATGACGTTCCAAAGGAATCGATCAGCAAATGGCGTGAAGCATATCCGGCCGTAGATGTAGAACAGCAGCTCAAGAAGATGATCGCATGGCTGGATGCAAACCCGAAGCGCAGGAAGACCAGACGCGGCATTAATGCATTTATCATCACATGGCTTTCAAAAGAGCAGGACAAGGGCGGTATATACCGAAGCGGTGGCAGCAGGCAGCAGGAGACAGCACCGGTAAATAATGAACTTCCGCCGGAGTATCAGGAGATGTATGCAAAGTACCTTGGGAAGAATCCGCCGGATCCTGACGCACCGTTCCAATAAGACGCGTGACCATGACACAAAGAGTTGCACCGGTGCAACCGGAAAGGAGAATATATGAGTTTTTTGAAAATTGAACAGGAAACGCAGATAAATTTTAATGCTGCGGAAAATACGGCAGAGCTTTATACGGCCGATCCGGTGATGATCCGGAGAATGAATAAGCTTGTAGAACAGAACCCGGAGCAGTTCAAAGGCGAGGTACATTCAAAGTATCAGGGGAAGGTTTACGGAATGCATTATACTTTCCCGAAAAGGTTTGTGACAATCCGGACAAAGGACGTTGTTAGACAGATGAGTGATGAACAACGGAAAGAGTCAGCGGAACGGTTGAGAGAATACCAGCGCGCAAAACATGCAAAATAATTTTCATTTCTACATTCACGTATGTATGTTAGAAATTTAAAATCCTAAAGGGTAGAAATATACCAGAAATAACTTTCAGATCGTTTTTAAACAACAGGACAGGAAAGGAGACGATAAGCCGCAGATGGAACAGAACGGGGATATACATATAAGTGTACATGAAAAGCTGATGTTTGTGCAGCAGAACCTGAAAGCCCCAAAGAGCCAGTATAACAAGTTTGGTAATTTCCATTACAGGAGCTGCGAGGATATTCAGGAAGCGGTCAAACCGATACTGGCACAGGTTAAGGCAGTTCTTACTGTTGAGGATGACCTTCTGCAGATCGGCGACCGGTATTATTTAAAGGCGGTTGCAAAGTTCACAGATACGGAAAGCGGGGAAACAATCAGTAATTCGGCATATGCAAGGGAAGCCGATCAGAAGGCGGGCATGGACGCGGCACAGATCACCGGATCATGCAGCAGCTACGCAAGGAAGTATGCGCTTAACGGTCTTTTCTGTATCGATGATGCAAAGGATCCGGACGCTGCGCCGCAGGATCAGGGAAACCAGCAGCGGAAACCGGCAGGAAAGAAACCTGCTGCCGGCAGCAATCATAAAGGCGGTGATCCGGGTAAATATCTGACACCGGCGCATATCAACACCATACGGCAGCAGATCGAGCGTACCGGGGCAATGGAAAGGGCTGTATGTTACCAGTACAGAATTGCAAGGCTTGAGGACATGACCATAGAGCAGTATAAGAGTGCAATGAAGATCTTCGAGAATATGCCGGATAAGCCGGGACAATTGCAGGAAGAAATGTATCAGACGACGCTTGCGGGCATAGATGGCTATTGCGATGAAATGCCGTTCAAGTAAAATATAGTGGTTGCACCGGTGCAACCGGAAAGGAGAGAGGCATGGGCTTACAGAACGAAGAGCCGGACGGGGAAACGCTGGCAAAGTACAGGTTAAAGCGAGATGGCGGCCTTGACTGGTATTCCATGGGAATGAGTGCAAACCAGATGAGCGAACGGCGCATGTACCTGCGGAAGATTTTGTTACAATATCCAAGGCTTGCGAATATGTCTAATGCTGATCTGGATGATGTCAGGCTTTACAGCGTACATAACGGGTATATATTTGAGGACAGCATAGGACGTGAATTTTTTCTTAAACCGGAGAGGGTGACACAGGAAGAATCAGATTTCAGGCGGTGTCGCGCAATGATCCCGTTTGAATTTATGGGGCTTACCGGTAAAGATTTCTGCTGGGACAGGTACCAGGCGGATATATCAGAAGCACGGGACATGATAAACAAATATACCGTCCAATATGTACAGTTCAA
Organism: uncultured Lachnospiraceae bacterium; assembly: GCA_937920345.1. GTDB lineage: Bacteria > Bacillota > Clostridia > Lachnospirales > Lachnospiraceae > UBA3282. The sequence continues at coordinate 162,746 of CALGVA010000017.1, read as the reverse complement.
GGAAAGAGGAATAGGGCTATATATCTATTCCGGGACCAAGGGAAGCGGTAAAACAATGCTGTCCTGCTGCCTGATCAATGAAATATCAAAGCGCAATACCGGAAGCGTGAAGTTTGTCAATATTCTGGATTTCATTGAAATGACCAAAAAGGGATTCGATGGCAGCAGTGAAGAGGTGAAACCGATCTATGAATCTGGTCTTCTGGTACTGGATGATATAGGCGTGCAGATGTCCAGGGAGTGGATCGAGACCGTATTATACCGGCTGATCAATGAGAGATATATAAAAAGGCTTCCAACGATCTACACGAGCAATGCAGCAATAGAGAACCTGAAAATGGATGACAGGATAACGGACAGGATCGACAGCACAACGCTGCCGGTGAAACTTCCGGAGGAATCCATAAGGAAGACGGTGCGGCAGCAGGAGAAAAACAAACTGCTGGCAGAAATAGGAAAAACCCCGTAGGAAGTTAGCGGCTTTCTACGGGGGAGCACACAGCCGGAGCCGTGCCATACCTAAACACAGGTATATAATAGCACGGCTTTCCGGGGAAAGGAAGGATATTTTGAAAAAGAAATCTGCAAGATGTAACGTAACAAGCACGAATGAAACAGTGGAAGCACAGAGAAAAGAAATTATTGAAATAATACAAGGCATTAAAGACGCGTGGATTTTAAACGTAATACATGGATTTATCATAGGAATGACAGCAAAAGAGGATTAGCAACTACACTTGCAAGCATTCCGCAGACGTTGCAGTAGATTAAATAAAGCAGATAAGGGGGTACATATGGCATATAAATTACTGATTGTAAAGATGCTGGAAGAAATTAGCGAAGAGGATGACTTAATATTTCTGGGACAGATATACACATTAGTTAGGTTACGTGTGGAAAAGAAGCAGAAAAGGAAGGAGGCAGCACATGAATAAGGACGCGGAACGGATCATAAGCGAACAGGCCAGAGGGGAGGAGATCAGGGAACTTCTGCAGATCATGAAGAAACTGAATGAACAGCTGAATTACCTGATCGAAATATTGGAATGACCGGCGGGCACAGCGGCCGCACGCTGCTTATTGAAATGGAATACGAAGAGAATATACAGCTTGAAACAATCCTGCATTTCCTACAGCCGGTCATTGACACATACCGGACAGAATACCGCAGTGGAAAACAGTATGCATACATAACCGTAATTGCGTGAAGAATGTATGCACACAAAATCAAAAAAAGGGTGCACACAAAAATTGAAAAAGGGTGCATCCTTTTTATTTCGTGAAAACCGCATAAAATAGGGGATTTTACAAAATTTGAGCAATAAAATGTGTGCATAAAACTATTGAAAAATATGGACAAGGACTAGGGCAAAATAGGGAAGAATATAGAATTTCGGAATACCGTTAAAAAGGGTGCACACAAAAATTAGAAAAGGGTGCAGTGTGGAAAATTCCGGAAAGCCGCGTTAAATCTGCGTTTTAATAAACTACGAACAACAAACAATACGTGCGTCAGTAGGGAAAAATAGGGAAAGTGACTAGGGCAAAATAGGGCAAAATGTGTCGATTAAAAAGTGTGCAGTAAATCGACAGTATAAAATGGCCGTCATGCCTGTGCCCGGCGGGCTTGCGGATTCCTGAAGCAGAGTCCCAGAGGCGCTATCGCTGATGTCTTAAGTAGTAATTGCCGAACATAATATTGACATTATGTAAACCAATGCAGTATAGTGAAGATGTCCAGCCCGACAATTGAATATTGCATGGCTCTGGCGCATTGGTATGGAATGCGCAGCCGTTCCCGGGCATGAATGGAAAAGGCCCATACAGCGGTATGACCGCGTAAATATAGCCTACTATGGCGTAAAAATAGGAGAACAGACAATGGAAGATAACAAAGACACCTTAACAGGGAAAACCGGCACGGAAGGCACAGATAAGACGTTTACACAGGACGAGGTAAACCGGATCGTGCAGGACAGACTTGCCAAGGAGAAGGGCAAGGGAGAAACCGAACTGCAGAAAAGAATGCAGGAGCTCGATATGAGAGAGCGTAAAATGAACGCTACCCAGAAGTTGCGTGAAAACGGGCTTCCGGATTATCTGGTAGATGCCCTTAACATGGAGAATGATGAAGCGTTCAATGCCAGCATTGATGCAGTCATAAAAATGCAGAAAGAGAGTAAGACCGCAGAACCTAAGGTAATAGGACAAGGCGACCTGATCGGCCGCATTGGCGGACTGAATAATCATACTGACCCTATACGAGCGGCTTTCGGTCTTAAAGAATAGGTGATTATATGGCAATTGAATTAGTAACTAAATATCTTCCCTATGTGGACGAACTGTTTACACAGGAGAGCAAGAAGCACTTGTTAACAAACAATGACTTTGCATTTGACGGGGCTAAGACAGTAAAGGTCTATAAGATCAGCACGTCCGAAATGAACGATTACGGGCGCTCCGGAGCAGCAGAAGGGAATTGGAGCCGGTACGGAACGGTGGATTCTCTGAATGCAACCACGGAGACGATGACGCTTAAGAAAGACCGTTCTTTTACATTTGCGATTGACGCACTGGATCAGGACGAGACCGGTGGTACACTGGCCGGAGCTTCCGCTCTTGCAAGGCAGATCAGGGAAGTTGTTATACCTGAGGTTGATACATACGTGTATAAAGTTATGACAGATGGAGCAGGACATAAGCCGGCGGCGCTGAAGCTGACGGATCTTAACATTTATGATGAAATCGTAAAGGCTTCTGCTGCACTGGACGATGCACTTGTCCCGGAGACAGGAAGAGTACTTACGGTAACACCCGCAACATATCTTCTGATGAAAAAGTGTAAGGATATCACAATGGAAACCGAAATAGGCAACGAAATGAGAGTACGCGGCGTGATCGCCAATATAGACGGCGCTGTCACAGTCAAGATCGCAGCGGCACGACTTTCGGAAAACTTCGGCTTTATGCTTGCCCACCCGTGTGCAACTGTAGCGCCTACCAAATTGGAAGATTATAATACGCATGTAAACCCGCCAGGTATTAACGGTACTCTGGTTGAAGGGCGTATTGTGTACGACGCATTTGTCTTAGAGAACAAGGCGAAAGCGATCTATTACCAGCAGACGGCATAGGCGGCAACGGATCAGACACTGGATCAACCGACAGATAATGAAGGCTGATTCTATGTAATAATCCTGAAGGAGATGATACTTCTATGAAAGGCAGAAAGCAGGCAACAATATGCGATGGCTGGGTGATATGTCCGCAATGCGGAAAGAAGATTTTAAGGGCAAATGAGGATACATCATTCTACAATCTTCCGCTTTTCTGTAGAAAGTGCAGGTATGAGGTTATTTCTGATCTGGATGGTAACAGGACGGTTAACGTATCGGGGTGACGCCATGGAAGCATACGATGAAGCCTGATACATGGTTGTCAGTCTGCAGCAGGAGTGTCATAATAGAAGTATCAAATCAGTATCAAAAAAGCTATGGAATGCCTTAGTTAAGCGCTCCATAGCCTATATACAGCGGATAACGGGAATCGAACCCGCCTCTCCAGCTTGGGAAGCTGGCGTTCTACCGATGAACTATATCCGCATGCAATTAGTATAACAGCAAATCAGTAAAAAGAAAAGCAAAAAATAAAAACAAAAAATAAAAAACAAGGAAAAAGTAAGTGACGATGAAGCCGGAGGGCAGATTGTCGCAAAGTAAAATGCAGCAGGTTAAGATATGAGTATGATGTGGATACCGTTAGTATTGTTATATGGCGTGCTGAAAGGCGTCAGGGAGATCGTAAAAAAGAAAGCATTGGAGAAAAACTCTACCATAGAGGTATTGTTTATGTATACTTTCCTGTCTTTTCTGATTGTATTACCGGAAGCGAGAGAAGCAACGGGTATGGAAACGAAGTTCTACCTCTATGTGGCGTTTAAGTCTTTTGTGATTTTTCTGGCGTGGATATTCAGCTTCAAAGCGATTAAGAAAATGCCGATCAGTCTGTACGGGGTGCTTGATTTGTCCAGAGTGCTTTTCGCCACTCTGCTGGGTGTATTCGTGTTACAGGAGGCGCTGGGCGGCAGTCAGGCAGTCGGCCTGCTGTTCGTTTCGGCCGGCCTGCTTCTGCTCAAATACAGACCCCGTGCCGGGCGGCAGGCGGAGGCGGCCGCACAGAGGGTGGAAACGAAATATGTGGTCATGGCGTTTGCATCCTGTGTGCTGAATGCCGTGTCCGGGCTTATGGATAAGCTGTTGATGAGACAGATCAGCAGCGGGCAGCTGCAGTTCTGGTATATGTTCTTCCTGGTGTTGATGTATCTTGCATTTATTCTGTGCACCCGTACGCCCGTCAATGTGCACAGTATGGTGCGCAACCGGTGGATATGGCTCCTGAGTGTGTTGTTCGTGATCGCCGACCGGGCATTGTTTATCGCCAACGGTATGCCGGGGAGCCGTGTCACGGTGATGACGCTGCTCAAACAGGCAGGGTGCGTCGTGACGATTCTTGCGGGGCGGTATCTTTTTAAAGAAAAGCATACGACACACAAGCTGTTCTGCGCGTTGATTATTATTGCAGGTATCGTAATCGCGGTATTGCAGGAGTGACAGTGAAGCCGAAGGCTGAACTGTTACGCGGGAATCGGGTTATGCATGAAAATCCTTGTAGGTGGATTGCAGTTTATGGTATACTGTTACCTAGATTAATAACAGAGGGAAAGGTATGGAGACAGACATGGGAACAAAAGCAAAAGACATGGCTTTCAGTGAGGGGAGAGCGACAAACAGAGTTGCGCTTGCCTGTCATATTGTTTTGGCGGTAGTGTTGGAGATTTCTTACTTTCTGGAAGTGATGAAGGGAGCCAGAACGGTTCCGTATTATCTGGTTTTCTCGATGCTGGCACTGGGGCCGGTGATCTGGGAAATCATCGTATACCGTGCACGTCCGGACAGCCCGGGACTGAAATATTATATCGGGACATTTTATACGATCTTCTACATATTTGTTGTGTTTACCACGGTCAATATGATCGCATTTACCTTTATCATTCCGATTTATATGGTACTGATCCTGTACTCCGATCTCCGGTTATGCGTCTCGGTATCGGGAACAGGATTTGCGGTTAACGTGATTTTTCTTGTTTATCAGGCGATAGACGGTAATCTGCATAAGGCGGATATGGCCACTTATGAGATCCGGATGGCACTGCTGCTCATTATGGGGATTTTTATCTGTATTGCGACGCAGACACTTGCCAGAGTCAACCAGGCGAAGTTGTCGGAACTGGATAAGGAGAAAGAAAACGTGTCTGAGCTGCTGCGCAATGTGATGGCGGTATCGGGGCAGATGTCGGAGGGCATCGTGGACATGACCGGACACATGCAGGAACTCGGCGGCGCGGTTTCAGAGACGAGAAACGCCATGCAGGAGGTGTCCGAGGGGACGAATGACACTGCGGAATCCATACAGAATCAGCTTAGTAAGACCGAGGAGATCCAGAATTCGATCGAACAGATGGCGAAGGTCGTGGAGAGCATAAGCGTCAGTGTCGAACAGTCGAACGACAGTGTGAGAAGCGGCAGGAAGAATATTGACATGCTGATGAAACAGATGACTGCATCCGAAAAGATAGGCAGAGAAGCCGTGGAAGACATGAAAGTTCTGGAAGCGTACACGGCAAACATGCAGTCGATCATTGATCTGATCACCAGTGTGGCGAGCCAGACCAGTCTGCTTGCACTCAATGCCAGCATAGAAGCGGCCCGTGCAGGCGAGGCGGGAAGAGGTTTTGCGGTAGTGGCAACAGAGATTTCCAGTCTGGCGAATCAGACACAGGCGGCAACTGTCAATATTACTGAGGTGATACAGAATGTTTCGGCAAAACTCGGTATTGCAGTAGATGCGGTCGGACAGTTGATGGAGAGCAGCAGGAAGCAGAGTGAGGCGGCTTCACAGGCGTCGGAGAGCTTCGGACTGATTGCGGAAGGCACAGGACAGGTGAATGAGCAGAGTGCACACTTAAGCGATGCAGTTGCAAGACTGTCGGATGCAAACGGCGGTATTGTGGAGAGTATACAGACGATCTCGGCTATTGTGCAGGAGGTTTCGGCACACGCACAGGAAACTTATACGGTCAGCGACAGGAATACCGGTATCGTACAGGAAGTATCCAGACTGGTGGAGGATCTGAACGAGCAGGCAGCAAAGCTGAACCGAAGTATATAAGAGGTATAAGAAACTTAACAAACAAAATGGAGGATGAAAACATGGGAATTATGACAAGATTTAAGGATATTATGACGGCGAACGTGAATGCGCTTCTGGATAAGGCAGAGGATCCGGAGAAAATGATTGACCAGTATCTGAGAAATCTGGAGTCTGATTTTGCGAAGGTGAAGGCTGAGACGGCATCCATTATAGCGGAGGAGAAGAGCGCATCGAGGAAATTGAACGAGTGCGATGAAGAGATCAACAGGATGGGAGAATATGCGAAGAAGGCCGTTGCGGCAGGCAATGACAATGATGCCCGCCAGTTTCTGACGAAGAAGAATGAACTGACGCAGAAGCGGGAAGTGCTTGCGAAGAATTATGAACTTGCAAAGGCTAACTCCGAGAAAATGCGGCAGATGCATGATAAGCTGGAAGCTGATATCTCCGAGATGAAGAGTAAAAGAGATATGCTCAAGGCGAAAGTAAAGGTAGCGGAAACCCAGCGGAAGATCAACGAGATGGGTGCCGGACTTGAGAGCGCCGGCAATAACGCTGCGGCTTTTGACAGGATGGAAGATAAGGTGAACAGAATGCTGGACGAAGCGGAGGCGATCGGTGAACTGAATAAGTCCGCTTCCGGGAATGACATAGACGATCTGGCAAGCAAATATGATACCGCGGCCACCGGATCTGATGTGGATGACGAATTAGCAGCGTTAAAGGCTGAGATGGGAATGTAACAGAGGAGGAAGACAATGGGATTTCTGAAAAATCAGTTTTCTAATTTGGTGGAATGGAAGGAGAGCGGCGCGGGGGTGCTGTTCTATAAATGGCAGAATCAGGAGATTAAGAAGGGTTCCAGACTGATCATTCGACCGGGACAGGATGCGATCTTCCTGTATAACGGCAGGGTGGAAGGCATCTTTGAGGATGACGGCGATTATGATATTGAGTCCGAGATCATTCCTTTTCTGACGACATTAAAAAGTTTTAAATTCGGGTTTAGCACGCCGCTGCGCGCAGAGGTGCTTTTCATCAATACGAAAGAACTCCTGGTAAAATGGGGGACAAAGAACGCGATCAACCTGCAGGCGCCGGGACTGCCGGGCGGCATGCCGATCCGTGCGTTCGGCACGTTTAACTGCCGTATTGTGGAACACGACGTGGTGATTGAGAAGCTGGCGGGTATCAGACAGACCTATACCGTGGACGACGTCAAGGAACGTATTATATCGAGCCTTGACCAGCTGCTGATGAGCTGGATCAGTAAAGAGGGCAGGGATATGTTCAACCTGCAGGCGGATGCGCGCAGCATCGCAAAAGGCATCGAGACAGATCTGGATATGGATATGCGCAAGCTGGGAATCGGCATTACCGACTTTACGATCGAGAGCTTCTCCTATCCGGAAGAGATCAAGAGGATGCAGGAGAAAGCTGCGGCACAGTCCATGGTGGGCGATATGAATAAGTATACGCAGGTTGCGGCAGCGGACGGTATGACGCGCGGCGGCCGCAGCGGCAGCGGGCTTGCCTCCGATATGGTCGGACTGCAGATGGGTATGGCTATGGGGCAGCAGATGGTCAACCAGATGAATCTGGGCGGGAACGCCGGAGCACAGATGCAGCAAGGCGGCGCGGGGCAAAACGGCGCAGGACCGAAGTTCTGTCCGAACTGCGGCACACCTGCAACGGGCTCTAAATTCTGCGGAAACTGTGGAAATCAGCTTTTGTGAGTATACGGTTTGACGGAACCGGATGAGAGGAAGAGCGCATGACATGTGCTTAGCGAAAAAAGCCAATACCACGAGGAAGATTCGTGATTGGCTTTTTTCTTGACAGGAAGCATGACAGACAGAGGCGGATATGCGGCTGACGCGCGTAGAAATGAGGAATAGAAAGAAATATGAGTATATACGATACGTTAAATGACAGGCAGAAGCAGGCGGTCATGCAGACAGAAGGACCGGTGCTCATTCTGGCGGGCGCAGGATCGGGTAAGACCCGGGTGCTTACCCACAGAGTGGCATACCTGATTGATCAGGAAGGCGTGAACCCTTATCAGATCATGGCGATTACCTTTACCAATAAAGCGGCGGGGGAGATGCGGGAGCGTGTGGATCAGATTGTAGGCTTCGGGTCCGAGCAGATCTGGGTTTCCACGTTTCATTCGACCTGCGTGAGGATTCTGCGCAGATACATAGACAGGATCGGGTATGATAATAATTTTACGATCTATGATACGGACGATCAGAAGGGCGTTATGAAGGAAATCTGCAAGAAACTGCAGATCGATACGAAGATGCTGAAGGAGCGGACGATCATGAGCGCGATTTCTTCTGCGAAGGATGAACTGATCGATCCGGTACAGTATGAGTTACAGAACGGGTATGACTATAACGGCGGCAGGATCGCCAGGGCATACAAGGAGTATCAGGCGGTTCTACACAAAAATAACGCGCTGGATTTCGACGATCTGATCATGAAGACGGTAGAGCTTTTTAAAGCGGATGCACAGGTGCTTCAGAGCTATCAGGACCGGTTCCGCTATATTATGGTAGACGAGTATCAGGATACCAACACGGCGCAGTTTGAACTGATCAGACTGCTGGCGGATAAGTACCGCAATCTGTGCGTGGTGGGCGATGACGATCAGTCGATCTATAAGTTCCGCGGTGCCAATATCCGCAATATACTTGATTTTGAAAAAGTGTATCCGGAGGCGTGCGTGATCAAGCTGGAGCAGAATTACCGTTCCACGCAGATCGTCCTGGACGCCGCGAACGCCGTGATCAGGAATAATACGGGACGTAAGGAGAAGGCTCTCTGGACGGAGAAGACGGAGGGAAACCGCATTCACTTCAGACAGTTCGATACCGCTTACGAGGAGGCGGAGTATATCGCAGGCGATGTGGCGAAGAAGAAGCGTGAGGAGACGGCGGATTACGGAGATTGTGCCGTGCTGTACCGCACCAATGCACAGGCGCGTCTGTTAGAAGAGCGTTTTATTATGGAGGGCGTGCCGTACGACGTCATCGGCGGTACGAATTTCTATGCCAGAAGGGAGATTAAGGATATTCTGGCATATCTTAAGACGATTGACAACGGACGGGATGACGTGGCGGTGAAGCGTATCATCAACGTGCCAAGGCGGGGCATCGGCATGACAACGATTGTGCGTGTGCAGGAGTATGCAGACGCCAGACAAATCAGTTTCTACGATGCGCTGCGTGAGGCGGATCAGATCATGACGATCGGCAGAAGCGCCTCAAAACTGCAGCCCTTCGTAAATATGATACAGGCATTCCGCAGCAAGCAGGAGTTTTACAGTCTGTCAGAACTGGTAAAAGATATATTGGAGACGACCGGATATGTGAAGGAACTGGAGGAGTCCGATGAGGAGGATGCGGCGGACCGCATCGAAAATATTGATGAGTTGATCAGTAAGGTGGCGGCTTACGAGGAGACGCATGACGAGCCGGCCTTAAGTGAATTTCTGGAGGAGGTGGCGCTTGTCGCGGATATTGACCGGGTGGACGGAGACGATAACAGAGTGCTGCTTATGACGCTCCATTCCGCAAAGGGGCTGGAATTTCCCCATGTCTATCTGGCGGGTTTAGAGGACGGCATCTTTCCCAGCTATATGACGATCATGTCGGACGATCCGATGGAGGTCGAGGAGGAGAGACGGCTTGCCTATGTAGGGATCACGCGGGCGAAAGAGGATCTGACAATCACTTATGCCAAACAGCGTATGATCCGCGGAGAGACCCAGTATAATCCTGTGAGCCGCTTTATCCGGGAGATTCCCGCGGAACTGATGGATGATAAGCCTCAGACGCAGAAGCGGCGGGATTATCAGGAATATGATGAGGATTCCAGAGAACGAAGCTTCTTCAAGGCGAAGCCTTTTGGCGGCATGCATACAGCCGGACAGGGCGAAAGCAGTACGAAGACAGGACCGTATTTCAGGGCGGAAGCATCATCGGCAGGAAGCTATGTCAAAGATACGCCGTATAGACGGATCGCAGATGATGTATTTGATAAGCCGGCCTCCCGAAACGGTGCGGGAATGACAGCCGGACAGTCATCCGGTGCGGCATTCGGCAAAACATTTGACGCACAGGCGGCCGCGCCCGGGAAGCCGAAGGCGATTGTCCGGCCGAAACGAACCGCTATAGAAAATCAGCCTTATATTTCCAGAGCTACGCAAGGCGTGGGTGCGGTGACAATAGAGGCGGCAGGCAGCCGGAACCTGGAGTACGGCGTGGGCGACCGGGTGCGGCATATGCGCTACGGGGAAGGAACCGTGTTAAAGATCGAGGCGGGTCCTCGGGATTCGCAGGTGACAGTGGTGTTCGACGAGGCGGGACAGAAGATCATGTACGCCGGATTTGCGAAGTTGAAGAAGCTGTAACAGGAGGGAAATTATGCCGCTTACGACAGTACAGAAGCTGCAGCTGCATAACCAGATCGAACGGGTGCTCCACGCGCCGGGGAATTATCGGGGCGGTATATTGGAGATGGCGATGGTAATTGACCGTACATATGAGAAAGCGGCGGTGCAGGAATTGTGTGCGGATATCATCTCTTCCTGCAAAAAACAGAGCGAAATTTTCCGCAATGTACGGTTAAATATGGTGCTGTGGGGTGCAGGAGAGATCCGGTCCGAGGCAGTGGCCTGTGCACATGTGCAGATGGGGACTTACTTTGCAGATTATAGCAGCGAGCAGGAAGCTGACGGTATGCAGACAGAAGCGGTCATAGAATATCTCAGGAAATTCCATGCCAGAAGTAAACTGATCCTGCTGCTGACGCCTGACCGGGAGCGGATCTTTCGGATCGCGCAGCCGGAACGGGTATGTGCGGCCATGAACCCTTTCCTCAAACATAAACTGGTGTTAATCTACCCTGACGGAATAGAATCCGGCACAGGACTGGCTATGGTATAGGAAAATCCTTTGCATATTCGAGTTTGCCGCAGGCGAATGTCGCAATCGAGAGCAGATCGATTTTTTATAAAAATATTATAGTAAAAAACCGCGGGAAGTGGTATATTATTAATAATAATGGTTCAGCTATCGGGATAAAAGCCGATTCGACTGATATCCCATAAGGAAATCGCGAAATTTCCGATTAATGAAAGAAAGAGAGGGCTACATGATGAGCAAGAGAGAGATTAGAAATAAATTGGATGATATACTGGAGAATGCCGGTGTGAACGAGATACTCGGCAGGAAGAAGGAAGAGGAGAAGAAGTGCAACACACTGCTGTGGGTGCTGGCAATTATCGGCGCAGTGGCGGCAGTTGCAGCGATCGCGTATGCAGTATACCGGTATCTGACACCGGATTACCTCGAGGATTTTGAGGATGACTTCGATGACGATTTTGATGATGATTTCTTCGAAGATGAGGACGATGAGGTGGAGGCAGCGGGCGTAACCAAATAAGCAGAGGCTGGCTTCGCGGGTGCCATCAGGTAGTCTGTCTAAAAATTTGATATTATGTAAACTTAAAGCGGGATGTGTGTCATGCATCCCGTCTTTGTTATGTTCGAGTATGCGACAGCTTCCATTGACATATTCGAGTATGCGGCAGCTTCTATTGACATATTCGAGTATGCGGCAGTTTCTATTGACATATTCGAGTATGCGGCAGCTTCTATTGACATGTTCGAGTATGCGGCAGCTTCCATTGACATATTCGAGTATGCAGCAGCTTCTATTGTTATAGTCGAGTATGCGAAGAAAATTTTATAATTGCGAGAGGCTTAAACTTATACAGGAAATGAGGAAAATATGAAGAAAGGACAGGTAATTGAGGGAATCGTGCAGCGGGTGGACTTCCCGAATAAAGGGATCGTGGAAAGTGAAGAGGGAACATGTGTTGTCAAGAACGCACTGCCGGGGCAGAAAGTGCAGTGTGCCGTCAATAAGGTCCGCAAGGGTAAGGCGGAGGGCAGGCTGCTTGATGTGCTTGCGCCGTCATCTCTGGAATGCGGCAGTCCGTGTCCGCATTTCGGGATCTGCGGCGGCTGCACGTATCTCTCGCTGCCCTATGAGGAGCAGCTGAAAATAAAGGAAACACAGGTGAAAAGACTGCTCGATGGTGTCTTAGACAGACAGGATGCATGGGAGTTTGAAGGGATCAAGGCGAGTCCCGTCTGCTTCGGCTACCGCAATAAGATGGAGTTTTCCTTCGGAGACGAGATAAAGGACGGACCGCTTGCGCTTGGTATGCACAAACGGGGCAGTTTCTATGATATCGTGTCTGTGACGGACTGCCAGATCGTAGATGAGGACTACCGCAGTATCTTAAGATGTGTCAGGGACTATTTTGCTTCTTTGCAGGAAAAAGGGATGGACATTCGCTTCTATCACAGACTGCGTCATACCGGTTATCTGCGTCATCTGCTCGTGCGTAAGGCGGCGGGAACGGGCGAAATCCTGGCAGCGCTTGTGACGACGACACAGATGACTGCACAGGCGGAGACAGAGCAGGAAACTATGACGGATCAGGTGACAGAGCCGGCAGCCGGGCGGGCAGCGCAGAGCGTACAGGCGGGAATGAGCAGACAAGAAGATCTGGTCGAACAGGAGATTCTGGACGGATTCAAGCAGGCGCTTCTGCAGCTGGCCCTTGACGGAAAAATCGTCGGTATCCTGCATGTCAGAAATGATGCAGTGGCAGATGTGGTACGAAGCGATGAGACGAGGGTTCTCTACGGGCAGGATTATTTCTATGAGGAACTGCTGGGACTGAGGTTCAAGATATCACTTTTCTCATTCTTTCAGACCAACAGCCGCGGCGCTGCGGTGTTGTACGAGACGGCGAGAGAATATATAGCCGGGCATATCAGCGGGGCGGAAGAGAATCAGTCTGCGCAGACGGATGACGGCTGCGGTGAAGCAGTCGGGGAGAAGATCGTCTATGATCTCTACAGCGGCACCGGAACGATCGCACAGTTGATGGCGCCGGTGGCAAAGAAAGTGATCGGTGTGGAGATCGTGGAGGAGGCTGTAGAGGCTGCGCGGAAAAATGCGGAATTGAATGGTTTACATAACTGCGAATTTATTGCCGGGGATGTGTTGAAAGTGCTCGATGGAATAGAGGAGAAGCCGGATATCATCATACTTGATCCGCCCCGGGACGGCATTCATCCCAAGGCGCTCGATAAAATCATCCGGTATGGCGTAGAGCATATTCTGTATATTTCCTGTAAGCCTACGAGCCTGGCAAGGGATCTGGAGGTGTTTCTGGCAAGAGGCTATGAGGTGAAACGTGCCGTGGCGGTGGATCAGTTTCCGTGGACGGCGAATGTGGAGACGTGCGTCTTATTAACCCATAAAAAACCTACATCTTATATCGAGGTTACAATGGATTATGAAACGATTGTACCTAACCAGAAGCCAGGAAAAGCCACATATAAGATGATAACAGACTATGTAAAAGAAAAATATGATCTTGTGGTAAAAAGTACGACAATAGCAGATGTCAAGCGTTCATTTGGTCTTGAAGTCGGAGATTATAATGTAAAGGAAGAAAAGACAAATTATCGGAAAGAAAAAATCACACCAGATAAACGGCAAGCGGTTGAAGATGCACTAAGACATTTCGGAGTGATTGAATAATTTGAGTATTTGCATAGGCACATATGCTGATAAAAAGTATGTGTGTCTATTTTTATGTTCAAATTTATCACTAATTGAAAAGCACATTTCATTGGCGAAATGACAGAAAGGAGAATCAAAATAAATGGCAAGAGTAAAAGCATTGTCAGCTTATAAGATGGCAAAACGCATATACAACAGGGAAGATAATGTTTATGACAAGAAAGTAATTACAAAGCAGTTGATTACAAATATTCTGCTTATGTATATGGATGAATGCCGAAAAGCATTAGCCGAAGGAGAGAGGATAGAAATATCAAAGGTCGGTTCGATCATACCAGAAGTAAAAGTCCATGAAGGAAACTTCAATCTTCCTATGTGTAATAAAGACGGTGGTAATCCACCATTTACCAAACTAAAGATAACCCGGAACAATCTTTTAAGTGAGACTATGAACAGGAATCTGCTTAGAAATATTGAAAATGGTATCTATGGATTGGACAAATTACCATTCAGCAGACAGCAGATGAATATTCTAAAGAAAAGCGGATATATACCAGAAGATGCAGAAATTGATTGTGTGAAAGAGAGGGATTAAAATATTGTAAATGTATGGAGTAGTAACAAAATATTACAGAGATAAAGGATATGGATATATCCAAGATGATTTAGATGGTACAATATATTTTCTTCATAAGAAAAATTTGAATGATGAATATGTTGAAGAAGGTTATCGAGTATACTTTAAAAGTTTTAAAACAAATAGAAAAAGGTATAATGCAGCAATTCTATTTGTAATTGAAGCATATGGAAAGGAAAGAAAAAATGGCAAAACACATAAGTAATATGGATGATTTAGCAAAGGCATTACAGCCTACAATGTTAAATATGGTAAATAAATTAGCAGATAATGTATATGAAACATTGAATTATTTTATATTGGACTATTATCAGGGATGGAAGCCGGAATATTACAGAAGGACAGAAGATTTCTTGCGATCAGCAGTAAAAGTTGATGCAGAGCCATACAGAGGCGGCATAAGAGCAAGTGTGTACATTGACTATGAGAGCATGAATAACTATGTAGATGCAACTGGTTTTGAAGTGGCAACTTTCGCAAATACAGGTACACACGGAGGATTATCTGTTAATCACAAACCTCATGTATGGGATGATACTATGGATGAAACTTTAAATAATGGGGAACTTTTGAAACTGGCGGTTGATTATCTGAAAAGTAAAGGATTTTCGGTAAGAGTATAAGAAAGAGAGGATGATACATAGATGAATAGAGTGCCGCATTGCGCCGAATGTCAATTTGTGAAAATGTATGATATTACATATAAGAATTATTATTGTGATCATGAAGACAGGATTAACGATATGGGGAATTTGGGTGTGGATCATCCACCCAAAACAAGCCCTAAGTGGTGTCCGCTGAGAGATAAATAATTCCCATTATAGGGCAATCAAAATATTTTTGAAAATACCAAAATTCAAGAAATTCTACTATTAACTATGTCGATTGTGTGTATCTACACAATAATTCCAATATATGATGATAAAAACTGAATAAAGAAAAATAAATCAACAGGGAACTTAAAAGTTTTAAGACCCATTGATATAAAGGGCTGAATGAAATGTTCAGTCCTTTTTGTGATGCAAAAAATCAAAAACTTAACATTTCTGAAATTTTACTAATCAAGTTAGGCACACAAAAGTTTTGTGATGCTTCAAATATTTCTTGAATTTCTGGTAATTTAGGAGGTTCAATGGGTAATGACATAAAATGTATGTACTTTAACCACAGATTCAAAGATAAGCCGCAAGGTAAACAGTGTGGATGGGTACAGAAAAGTTTGACACAAGTAAATATCACGATTGAAAATTTGGCAGATGCTTTAGTCCATGGAGCATCATTCAAGCCAGGAGTATTAGCAGGAGGAAATAAAGCTGAAAACTGGATAGAGCAACAATTATTTGGATTAGATTTTGACGATGGCATTAGGATAGAAGAAGCCTATAATAAGGTTATTTCTCTTGGAATTACACCATGTTTCATGTATACGACATTCAGCCACAAAGAGGAACATCATAAATTCCGCATGATCTTCTGTAATGATGCTGTAATTACAGACGGAAATATCAGGGATAAGTTACAGGCTACACTTATGGGAGTTATCGGCGGTATTGATGAGGTATGTTTTAACCGTGACAGACTATTTTTCGGCGGTAAAGGGTATACGGTGTTATATCCTGATTATGATACAAGGATAAATGCTGAATCCATTATAGAAAAATACTGGAATGATGATTTTGAACAGTATATTTCCAATGCAAAACCAAAATCAAAGAAGAAAAAGGATGGCACTGCTGCCGATATTAAAAATAAAGGTAGAAAAAGTAAGAATATCATTGTCTATGAAGATAATACAGATGCGATTAGTACATTGAATATTTCTCTATTACAAGAGCGTTTGGGGATAAAGAGGGATTTAATAGGAACTGATAGAAGAAGATATTCTTTATTAGTTCCCACTCAATCCCCAGAAGCAGAGAAAAGCGATAGATGCGAAAATGGAGTATATCAGTTTCAATCAGAAGCCGAGATGTACAATTATATCAATTCTATAGATTTACAAGAGTATTTAGGTGTTCCATCTGGAACATTCTGCTGTATATTGCCAACACATGAAGATAATAAACCATCGGCACATATCTATATTACTGATGATGGTACTCAAATATATAAATGTTTTGGATGTAATCAGGCAAGAACGATTATTTCCATTACAGAACAATTAGCACATTGTAAAAGAAGTGAAGCAATCAATTTTATCAAAAGGGTATATGGGATTGACTATAAACCTTCTGAATGGGTAGAGCAACAAAGACAATTAATGATTGATTCTGCCTTATATCTGGATAGTGAAGAATTCAAAGAAACATTCCCACAAATAAATAAATTGATCCGCACAAGAAAAGCAGATATTCAGAAAATTCTTATGCACATGACTAAATATATCAGTGATGGTTTGCAATTAGACGGTAAACCTCTTTTCTTTGCGAGTTTGACAAGTCTTATGAAAGTGTGTGAGAGAAACAGCAAGCCCAAAATGTCACAGTCAATCACTTTATTTGCGCTGTTAAATATGTTGAATAAGGTGGAGTTGAACTGTATTCCAGAAGATGAACTGAAAAAGGCAAAACAAATCAGTGCTAAATATGGATTTAAAAAGATTGTTAATTTTTATCAGATAGAAGAATATGGTTTTACAACATTAGAAGATAGTGAGAAGATAGCAGCTACTCTTTTAGATAATAATATGACATTAAAAGGATTGAGTAGGGAATATATCTTACGGACATTTGGGGTAGATTTGGCTGATAAAGTCTATCCGCAGTTTAAATTTGAAAACAGACAAGGCACATCTGCAAAATCAGATTATCTTACTGGTGAGATTGCGTTGGTTGTATTAGAGACAATCAAAGATCAGGGTTACATATTTGAGAGGGATGTTAATCTCAATGGCACTATTGGTATTCAATGGAAGAAGTCAATTCAGGAAATCTTAGATTCTTATGGATTACGCAGAGTAAAACTTAATAAGGAGCTAAAGGAGAAGTACGGTATAAAAACTAATGGTTATCCGTGCATTATTATTGAAGCGGAGGAAGAGAATTATTGTCAAAAACAAAAGATGGATTAGTCCGATTATATTATGGAATCGGTTATTACGGTAAAGAATTTGAAGATGTAAAGCTAATCGACATCCCAAGTTACCGTACATGGAGAATGATGCTGCAAAGGTGTTATGATGAAAAAGTGCATAAGGTAGAGCCAAGATATAAGGACTGTGCTGTTTGTGAAGAATGGCATAGTCTTTTTAGATTTAATGAATGGTATTTGCAAAATTATTACAGTATAAGTGATGAACGTATGGAACTTGATAAAGATATTCTTCTGAAAAATAATAAAATTTATAGTCCAGATACTTGTGTATTCGTTCCACAAAGGGTAAATACACTATTTGTAACTGCAAATAAAATTCGTGGTGAATTTCCAGTAGGTGTTTATTATGACAGGCAGAAAAAGCGGTATATTGCAAATATGACTTATAATGGCAAAAGTATAAAGGTTGCACGTTGCACAACGCCTATAGAAGCATTTTATGAATATAAATTTTACAAGGAATGTTATATCAAAGAAGTTGCTGAAGAATACAAAGAACGAATACCAGATAGATTATATAAGGCAATGCTGAAGTGGGAAGTTGAGATAACAGATTGATTATTGATTTATAGAATTTGAGGTAAATATCAAAATTAAGATTTCCCCAATTTTGGGGAAAACATTAAAAACTGAATAATCAAACAAAATCAGAGACAGTATGAATCAATCGTAGTGTCTTTTTTATTATGAATAGGATTCAGAGCATACAATCGGGATGCTCAATTATTAGCTGACCACAAAATTGTGGTGAGTTATCTAAAGACATATCGAAATTGAAAGGAATTTTTATAAGTAACAATGAGTAGAAAAGATTTAACAGGATTAGATACATCAAAATACAGATATTGCAGTGAGTGTGGAAAGATACTGCCTTTGTGCCATTTTGAGGTGTCTTCTATCAATAAGAACAAAACAAAGATTTATAACCAGATATGCAAGCGGTGTGAAAAAAACAGGCAGTTGAAGCCTAAAATGCCTACAAAAATGAAAGTACTTGATGAAAATAATAATGTTCAGTTTGCCGAAGATATAGAAGAAAATGACAATCCCATCAATGTGAAACTGATTAATGTATTTGAAACATTTGTGCAGATTGAAGGTACATATAATTACTGGATTTCTAACTATGGAAGAGTGGTAAATAATCTGCGGAATCCGTTTAAATATCATGTGCATAGTGTAGCAAATCATTATACGATGAATTTCTTTGATATTGATGGTAGCGCAAATATGGAAGATCATTATACAAAGAATTTAATGGGTAAAATATTTCTGAAAAATCCTAATAATTACACAAAAATCTGGTTTATTGATGGCGATAAAAACAATTTTTATTATAAGAATCTGGTCTATGTATCAAGCAAAGATTATGATGATTTAATGTATGGCAGAAAGACTATTGATGATATTGAGATAAAACAAGAATATTATGAATACCCAAACAAAGCCAGAAGTAAGGCGTATGCGGTTTATCAGGGCATATACAATAGATGTTATAAGAGGGATAAGTATACCAATTACCATGATTGTTACGATGGGGCAACCATATGTAAAGAATGGCTTGAAAATCCGGAATTGTTTATTGACTGGTACTTAGAAAATTATTATCCAGTAAAAGATGAAATAATGGTGGTGGATAAGGATTTATTTGGCAATGGAAGCAAAGAATATTCCTCTGATAATTGCTGTATTGTTCCCGTAACAATAAATGCAATGCTAACAAACTGCAAGAAACATGATAATCCTGAGTATACGAATGCTGCCGATTTGCCTCTTGGAGTACGGTACAATCCAGATACTCATATGTACTATGGGGAAATCACGCCGTTTGGTCATGATGAACCAGCTAAACTTGAAGAATGGAATACACCAGAAGAAGCATTTGAGGAATATAGAATCATCAAAAAGGCAGATATTACGGTAATGGCTGTAAAGTATAAAAATTATATTCCACAAAGAGTTTTTGATGCTCTTATGCGTTATGAAGTAAAACCATATATAGAAAAATAAATTACAGGAGGACATTTAACAATGACAGATTTTGAAAGAAGAATTAAAACCAGACTGATTGAGGATGAATATGCGGAGAAGTTTCACCGATTAGATACGGAGGCATCTATAGCGCATATCAACCATGATAATCAGGAATTATGCAGAATCAATGAGAAACGGGTACAGCTTGAAGCAGAGATGGAAGTTGAAAAGAACTTATTGAGATATTAAGATTGGAGGATATTACAATGAATAAGACAAATACAACAAATTCTACATTAAACATGATTAAATCAGTATGTGCAGAGCGTGACCGCAAGGAACGTGACAGGCTTAGAGCAAACAGATTGGCAATGGAACAGAAAGAAGAAGCAGAGAAAGAAAGAGTACAGCGTAGTAATAGTATTCTTGATTCTTATATTGAAAAAGCAATGGCGAGAGAAAACCAGCAGAAAGAAAAACATAATCAGACCTTACAGAATATTCATGATGAGAGTGTGAAAAGAAAGTCAGAAGACGCATACAGGACAAAAGAGATGGTAAGTGCAGTAAACAGAGGTATCAGGAATGCAGAGAAAAAAGAAGAAGATAGTAAATCATGGGATGCTTTTATGGATCGGAATAGGAGATTGATGGATAAGGGGATAGAAGCGGTAAAGAGGGAACGGAATAAGACGTATTTCAGTTGATATTTGGGGTATATACCATTATATAGTAGGTACTTAGAATTTTCTGATGAAAACCTGCCCCCCATAATAGAACTATGGCTATATTGGATAACAATACTTTATCTGATATAGCTATTTTTTTTTACTGATTTATCAAACCAGAATAAACACTGAAAATTGTTGATTGCTGGAGTGGTATTTAGTATAATATACCATGTACCAGTAATCCATAATGACATAGAAAAGAATATTTCTAGTAAGAAGAATTTGTGTAGTGATATAATCCCATTTATTGTATGATTTCTTACATTTATTAGGATACTATCTATCCCAAAATCTGTATGTTTTATTACATTTATTGGGATGCGGTGAAAATGTTCGGTAAAATTGAGAGTTCTATATAGGGGTATATGGTGGCATAGGGTGGTAATTATATGGGAGATTTAAACATACCCCCTACCCCCCTATATTTGATTTGGTATTAAAAGCGAGGAATAAAAAATGAAGTATCAAAAATCATTAGTTTTAATTATTTGCATTATTTCTGTAATGATATTATTATCTGGGTGTGATGGAACCAATAAAAAAAGTGGTATATTTCAAAGTGAAGAAGAAATGTCAGAAATTCTTAATGGCACATGGAAAACAGGCGATACAGAATTTGATTTTATCTTGACTATTGAAAATGATAAGGCAAATTTGAGTATGGAAGGAAAAGATGATGAAGGAGCAAAAGATATTGTTTATGTTCCTGATAAGGCATATTTTTATTATTCATATAATGATAGTGAAGGTAATGAATCAAAAAAACAATACAGCATTGTTATAGAAAATGGCGAATATATAATTAAAGATGATAATTGGACTTTTAGAAAAGTAGAATAGAAACAAGTTTTATCATTAATAATCAATGGTGTGTCTATGGATTTCATAGCAAATGACTGTAATAGATAAGTTGATAGGGAAAATGTATTGTGTTTGAAATTTTAATATGTATGTTATATTTTTAGGGATATTTAAAGGCGTATTTTATAGAGGGTATACCCTTATATATAGGATTTTATATTTTGAACGGAAACCTACCCCCTATTAGTTCGTTCGATATCAAAAATGAGGCGTATTGTGTGCGAAGATTAGATAGGGGCTTTAGCAGAATAAAGTCAGATTTTAATAATGTAAACCTACCGGCATACACCCTTGCGACTGCTGCCCCTATACCATCATACAGACCGCATAAAGCTACAAATAAGCACGTTACACGCCGATTCTAGCCATTTTCCAGGCGTTGCCCTAAAATGTATCAATGAAGCCATTACAAGCCGAAAATAAGCCTAAAATCGCATGATAACTATGCAAATATAAGCAAATAAACCGCACATAAAAAGACTATGAGCATTAAAGCACATAGCCTTTATCATATATCATTGAATATCTGTTTATCGTTCCCAAAAGTAACCGCTTCCATCTTCAAAGTACAGTTGCAAGCCGTATTCAGTAGCCGAAAAGTCAATTACTGCATCCATATCCACAATACTATTATCAAGCGGTATATATCCATCTGGTATAACTTCCCTTGTTTCTGTCACTGTCTGTACTTCTGTTATTGTTTCCGCTTGCGTAGTGCCTAACAGATAAGCACATACAAGCATAACTCCCATAGTTGCGATAATGCCGATAGTTTTAAATGTTTTTTTCATAGTGTTTGATCTCCTTTGCATGAATGATATTTTATGATTCTTTCAAGTTAGGGCATAAGCCTAAACCGCCATCAATAACAGGCACACGCCTAAAAGCGTTACGGTGTACACAATCTTTATTGTCGCATTGTGTACAATCGCATTTTTGATATTCTTCAAAAGTCATTTTCCAGCTTGTGTTATTCTCAAATTGTTCTCTTGTCATATCCTTTATACCTTCCTTTTCTTATATTTTTTATGTGTCAGGGTGTAGCCGTTTGCATTGGTCACACCCTTATTTTTTTACTTGCGGTTACGCTTGTTTCAGTCTCTTTGTTCCGTCTGTCTCTACCTCTGTACTTCCGTAGTAGTTCCGTATGTCTTCCATGCTTAACTTTTTATGACTTCTTTTTCTAAATGCTTCAGTGTGAAAGTACCATTTCTTTTTCTCTCTCGCCCATTTAAAGCCGATACTCTTTAATGTGTCCTTATAGTCGTATGTGTTACCGTCTACCCATATCCAGCAACCAACTATTTCTATGTTGATACCTTCAAAGGTTATGATCTGCTGTAATACTTCCCTTAACTTTGCATCCTCTGAAAAATCATATTTCATATTATTAAAATCTGTCTTTGCGTTGTTCTCTTTGTTGTCCGCTGAATTTTCGTGTCTATCCTTTAATACTTTGAATAGTCTGTCATATTCTGCATTGATTTCTTGTGTTGCTTCCGTGCTTCCGTTTGCGTTGTCAGGATGAAACCTTTTTAATAAATCTCTGTACTGTCTTCTTAACTCTTCCAGTGTATTCACATCTTTAAAGTATTTACTCATAAGTGATTGCCTCCTTAAAAATATATAGTTGATTGATTTGTTAAGCCTATTATAACCAAACGCTAGGGTATTTTCAATATACAAATGTACTAAAGTTAGGGTATTTATGTTGTGCATAATTACCCTAATACTAGGTTAAAATTGCACAAAATAAAACCCTAATGTTTGGTTATTCTGCATATTGAAATTACCCTAATGATAGGTTAAAATATTGGTACAAGGTCAAGCAAGACAGACCAAAAACAATCAAATATATCAAATCAGGAGGTAGTTATTATGTGTATGACAAAGAAAGAACTTGAAAGCAAGGTAGAAGAGTTAAGAAGCCTTAAAACCATGAAAGAAGAAATTGAAAACGAATTAAAGGCGGTTGAGCATTCAATCATCGAGTACATGACAGAGAATGAACTTGATACAGAGTTTGTACCAAATGCAAAAATCACCTACAAGCCACAGAGCCGCACGACATTAGACAAAGAGAAGTTGACAGAGATTTTAGGCGAGGATCTGAAGCCGTTTGAAAAAACTACTTCTTATAACGTGTTAAGGGTGAAATAGTTCGGCAGTAAAAGGGTAAACGGTTCTTGTGTGGGGTTCGATTCCCCACATACCCTATCGGCTAATTAAAAGCCGTACAAATCAATCAATCAAATATATCAAAGAAAGGTAGGTATGACCTATGAAAAGAATCAATCTTAAAAACATGGAATCGTTGACAGCAGAAGAAAAGGCATTCAGTGCCGATTTAGAAAACTATGACCAGTTCTTTAAGTACATGAAGATAAACAAACTGGATCAAGAAGAATGGTATGATATTTTGATTTTGCACTATTTAAGAGCAGTAAAGAAGTATTTAAACATACCACACTTACAAAAATATGATTTTGGGGCGGTTCTTTTCAAAACATTAGACAGCGCAAGGTCAAATTATTGTAAGGCTATGACAATACCGAAAAGAATGCCTGAAGGTGGTTTAGTAAGCCTTGATTATACTATGGAAGATGAAAAAGGAAAAGAACACCAGATTGAAGCATGGTTAGTAGACCGAAAAATCAGCGTTGAAAAACAGGTAATTTTCAAAGAAATGTTTAGAGAGTTTTATAAAAGATGTACCACTTATGATGATGACTTTTGGGGTAATGAAGGCGAGGTCAACGAATATTTGAAATGCGAGTTAGATTTACTCATAGAAGGATATTCACAATATCAAACATGGAGAA
Source organism: uncultured Lachnospiraceae bacterium (assembly GCA_937920345.1). Taxonomy (GTDB): domain Bacteria; phylum Bacillota; class Clostridia; order Lachnospirales; family Lachnospiraceae; genus UBA3282. Next base: position 138,804 of record CALGVA010000017.1, on the reverse strand, counting down.
AGACAGAAAAACAATTCCCGTATGGATACACCCTTTACAACTTAGAAAGAGACATTGAAGGATTCAGACGGATTTTTAAAGAGGTATTCGGAATTTAATAAAACATGGGGGATTGTCAACGGTGGCAATTCCCCAACAAACGGAGGTTAGCGAATGAAAAATAAACAGATTAGACCGCTTACACCAACAGAAAGACAATATGCAACAGAAAATTATCATCTAATCAGTAAGTTTTTGAAACTGTCAAAACTGGATGCGGAAGAATTTTTTGATATTGTAGTTTTCGATTTTCTATTGAGTGTGGAAATTTATTTGAATAATGAAACATTGCGGGAAAAATGCAACTTTGAATCCGTTTCCTATATGTATATGAAACGTGCGGTATATATGCATTTTAGGGAACAGAAAGCACAAAAAAGAAGTTCTGAATGTGGTGCGGATATTAGCTTTAATGAGATAGATGCTTATATAGGACAATCAATCAGCGGAATGGAAAATCTTTCATCATTGGAATATGACGAAACCATTAAACAGATAGAAAGCATTTTGACAGCAGAGCAACAGCGGATTTTCTTTGATAAGCTACAAGGCTACTCACTCAAAGAAATAGCTGAAAATAGCGGATTAAAGCCGAAAAGGGTATACAAGCAGTTTGGAAAAATTAAAAATGTTGTGGCTGATGTGATGGAAAATCAGCGGTTATATGGATAATAGAAAGGACGGAAAATATTATGTTTGAATTTAGAATCATAGATACACCAGACGGAAACCAGATCATAGATCGGAACCTTAAAACGCCATACAACGCACTTACACCGCTTCAGATGGTGGAATATTTGGAAATGGATAATAGGCTTGCTTATATGGATAGGGTGGAACGGAAAGCAAGGGCAGAGGCAGAGCGTAGACGGAAAATTGCAAGGAATCCAATATATAAAATGGCTTGCTTGTGCGGATTAGTTTAATCGGAAAGGTGGAAATAAATATGCTTGCATCAAAATTTTTCAATATGGGAAAAGTAGTTGTTACACATGGAATCAATGATGCTATGAAGGAAAATAGCCGATTTGCGGCAGAGGTCAATTTATCCTTACAGCGGTATGCGGTCAAAGATTGGGGAAATCTGAATGATGCGGATAAAAAGACGAATGAGGAAGCGTTAAAATATCCTGATGATTTGTACTTATTGGCAGCATATGAGACTTGCAAAGGTAAAATCTGGATCATTACAAACAGAATATCGGAAAATGCCGGAGATAATGCTACAACGGTATGTTTCCCAAGTGAAAGATAATAGCGGATTGTGTGGACTGTCTGAAATATAGGCAGTCTACATCATTAGGAAGGTGGATAATATGGCGATTTTATTAACGAATGGAAAATTCTACATAGCGCACAATAGGACTGGTGCAGTAATTAAAGTGGCAGACATAGAACAGGCACAGGATTTTTATTCAGTAGAGAGGGCGATTAACCAAAGGAATAAAACGCCTGGAAAATGCGCTGGATACTATTATATAGATACAGAGAAGAATAAAGCCAAAATCAAGCGGAAAAGCTATTCTGATGAAGAGCGGAAAATCATATACAATAAATCTGGTGGACGGTGCGAGTTATGCGGTCAGCGGTTATTGTTTGAGGAAATGACTTTAGATCATATTGTGCCTTTATCAATGGGCGGTGAAGATTCTATGGAAAATCTGCAAACGGCTTGTTATGCTTGTAATCAATTTAAGAGCAATATTCTCCCTGATGATTTTATGGACAGGATTATAAAGATATTTCTATATCAGACGGAAAAGAAGTGTAGTAAGGATATGAAACTAAAAATCATACATAAATTGGTAGAAGCGTTGTAAAATTATCATATTAACCTTGCTTTAGTGTAATTTGAATGATATAATTAGAACTACCAAAGGGAAGGAGTATTTTATATGTTATTGTATACAAAACTATTTGCTTTATTCGATAAATATAATATTAAACAACTGGATTTAAAGCCGTATGTAGGGAATGAAACATTGCGGAAACTAAAGTTATTCAATACTTATCAAGGGTGCAAAGAATCCTCATTCTGCTATGGATGTACAGTGGAGGAAATCAATAAACAATTATTGGAATCAGCGGAAACGCCACAAGTTATTAACTCAAAAGGGAAAAAGGTTAATCACCCATATGTAAATAGAACAATAGACAGCAGGACTTTTGACGAGATATGCAGATGGCTAACTAATCTGATAAGAGAAAAAGAGGGGAATACTTCAATATTGATACAGCCTGATGATATTATGGAATATATAGAAGATATGCCAGAAGTATTGGAAGTGACAAAAAGCAAAAAACAGATAAATTAAAAGAGCCACTTGAAAATCAAGCAGCTCTAGTGTATAATCTACTTAGAAGTGATCGGAATTGAATCTCCGATTGCCCTCAGTAGTAAAATTGACTTAGAATAAGCATCCTACACTTTGGACGGTAGAGGATGCTTATTTCTTTCTATGATTGTCTATGTAAGACAGTGCCGCAAATAAAACAAGTAATAATGTAAGAACTTCCATTATACTCATAGGGCATCACCCTCTTTCGTAAGACTAGAGGGCATCCATCGGAAAATCGCATCCTACTTCGCATCCTACTTTCCTTTCGATTATACAAGTTAATTATATCATATGGAAAGCTGATACTCAATCAAAAAGAACCGGAATCTGATATATTATATATAGAAGAAACGGACTCTTTCAATAATGGGTTATTTGAATTTTCGTATATCATTAACAGCATTTTGCAGATACATATTTCTCCATGTCATTTGAATAGATTGCTGCTTTAGTTCGCTAATACGCTTGTCTAAATACTTTTCAAGCCGATTCATGAGCCATTGAAGGATAAATTTTTCTGGTAGCTTTTGGATAATGGAAAATGTTATGTTTTCAAGTCTGCTATGTAACTTGTGGAAAAATTCTTTTAGTTTGTTACGGTCTTTAAGTTCTATATCTATGATAATCACTCCATTCTTTTATTTGTTTACATCTATATGATACCTTCCAAACGGAAAATATACAATATTTAGGACAGAAAATCATTCAATTATTTTTTCAATATAAGGGGAAATTTATTGAATTTTTGTGTATTTATAAGTAGGAAAGCATAGAAAATTTCAATAAAATTTCCTAAAAAGGTGGAAATAGAAATTCAATAAAATTTCTTGGAGGTGTGGCAGATGGAACAATGGATAAAAGATTTTGTTGACAGGCTTCATTTGGAAGGAAAATCGGATAAGACTATAAAACAGTATTCTACATCCATAAAGGAATATTTTCAGTGGTTTTATGAAAGTTATGGTGATGTGGAATTTAAAAAACTGTACCGGGAGAATATTCTTGAATACAAAAACTATTTGAAGAATATCAAGCGTTCTAAACGGTCAGGAAATAATCTTGATGCAAAGTCAGTTAATAGTAAACTGTCAGCATTGATTAAATTCAATGAATTGCTACAAGCTGATAATATTGTAATCAGTAAAGCGGATCTGATTAAAGTGCAGACGGAAATTATCAGCCCAACAAACATAACCAAAAAGGAAGTAGAGGAATTTAGACAGAGGATATTGCAATCTGAAGGATGTTCTGCAAAGCGGAATTATGCTATCGTTACGATTATGGCATATGCCGGATTAAGAATATCAGAGGTTTTGCAACTGAAAAAGGTAGATGTAAATACTACTGCAAATCAGATCAGAGTTACAGACGGAAAGGGAGAGAAGCAGAGGACGGTTATCATCAATAGCAAGATTGTTTCCGCAATAAGGGAATATCAGAAGTCGGATCAAGTGGAATCAGAATATATTTTTCATAACAGTAAGGGAAAAATGCTGAATCCTTCTACTATAAATAAGGTATTTGATGAATTTAGCGTTGAAGGGTATCATATCCACCCTCATATGCTACGGCATTTCTTTTGTTACAATGCTTTAGAGAGTGGAGCATATAGCATTAATGAAGTTAGCAATCAGGCAGGACATACAAGCATTAAAACCACAATGCGGTATCTTAATCCTAATTTGGATGCAATTAAAAAGAAAGCGGAACTTTTGTAAAATTTTTATTGTGAAATAGGGGAAAATCATTCAGAAAAAGTGTATTAGATATATAGAAGCACATGAAAAGGAAGTGAACCAATGAGAAGAACAATACACTATCGGCAAGGATATAAAATTGTAATCAATAATAAGTTCTATGAAGTATCAGACGGAAAGACAATAACGCACTTTGGGGAGATGCGGCATAAACCGACTTTACAGGAAGTGTGGAATAAAACTGTAGGATTGGAGCAGGAGGAAAGATTTTCAAATGGAAAAAGAACAAAAGCCTATAACAATATGGACTGTGTTGCAAATTGTTGTAGGTAGCATTGTGGCAGCAGTATTGATTATTTGCTTATAAAATAGATAGATGGAGGATAAACAGTATGAGTAACAACATGGATATGAAAAACAATGAGATTTTCAGATTAGGTATGGAAGTAGGACGGAAACAGTTAGCGGATCACATTGTTCATCAATTCGAGATTGGGAAGCCGGTAGAAATCAATGGAGAATTGTACTGGTTAAAGGATGCAAAGCAGAATTTGATGGATATTATGGACGATATTCAAAGCGCATGGGATGAAGAGCATGGTGTGAAAAAGTTCATTGTTCCTATCAGTATTACTTACAATACCAGTAAAAGATGTAGAGAAGTAATTGTTGAGGCAGAAAAAGCAAAGACCGCTATGCTAATCGCTATTGGAGATTTTCAGCGTGACGGTTGGATTGTAGATACGGATTATGAGAACTATAAACAGTTTAAAGGATAGGTGAAAGCTATGGATAGTGAAATCAAGCATAAAAGAGGAACTGGACGGGAACGAGTGTATAACTTCATTGTGGAGTTTATCAAGAAAAATGGATATGCGCCGAGTGTAAGAGAAATTTGTGTCGGAACTAATCTTAGCTCTACATCAAGCGTATATATATACTTATTGAAGCTGGAAGATGAAGGAAAAATTGAAATGAAACATAATGCTACAAGAGCGATAAAGATAATTGGTTTTCAGTTCGTGAAGTTGGAGGAATCGGCATAATGGGTATTTTTAGATTAAAAGTAGTACAGCGTGGAACTATCGTTGTTGAAGGAGTGGACAGTCTGGAAGATGCAGAGGAATATATTGAAAGTTGTAATCCAGTGGATGATGTTAAATGGTCAGGCTTTCTTGAAGCTATGCAAGGTGGAATTGAGTTACAAAAGATTAGTATTCCTGATGCTATGACAGTCAGAGAGTTTGCAGATAGGATATTGGTTAAGCCAGCGGAGATAATTAAGTGGTTATTTCTGCGTGGAAAAATTAAGCAGTTGGATTCTGAAATTGGATTTGATGATATGAAAGAATTTGCGGATGGGTATGGATTTATATGTGAGAAGGATGTGTGAATAAAATGGCACGGAAAAATACTTTATTTGATGTGGATATAACGAAAGAAAACCCACTTATTACAATAGTTAATCATGGAAAAATTCCTGTTGTGCAGGTAAACGATACCGCTTTTTATAACAAAAAGGTTGAGCAGTGGTATCGTACATATGAAGGAATGGATGTTAAAACAGTAAATAAGTGGCAAAAAATCATTCGTAATCATACAGAAAGGGGACTTACGAATATAACATATTGTAATATTGGTGGATTTCACGGAAATGATTTTTCACATTGGAGTTGTCCATTACGCAATATCAATATTGGATATGTGGAGCCTGATGAATTAGTCTATGATCAGACAAGCAGAACATACATTACAGCCGGAAGAAAATTTCAAAGTGTAAAAAACGCATGGTTTTCTTTGCTTAAAAATGAAAAGGAAGAAGATATAATGTATGGGAAGTGGTCATATTTCAATGAACATTTTGCAGATTTTCAGGAGGTATGGCTTGATTCAAAACATATTAAAAAAGTATTGACAGTTACTACAGATGACTTTTTGCTATTGTTGCCTTATGTGAATGATGGATATTTAGCATTAAATTGTGTTGAAGACATTTTTCATTCTATGAGTGATGTTCTTGATGAAGAGTATTTAGTACATATTAATGAAACGAATTTACAAAAGGAATGGGAAGATGAATGTGATAGAGATTATTACGAGGATTATATCGACAGGAAAACATTTATTTTTGATTACTTTTGGGATTATACAGAGTTTTATCATGAATATAAAAGAATGGCATTAGAAGAATTTTATAGATACTATTCTGGAAAGCACTTTAAATATGATAATGACTATTTTGCAAAGTTAAAAGCTAACATATGTAACTTCTATTCATACTTAAAGAATTATGAATCTAGCAATGAAAAAATCAGCTTAAATAATACTGGTGTTACTGATTTTTGGTTTAGTGAAAAGTATTTAAGAATAGAATTATGGTATCGCAAGGATAGATATAGTTCAAAAATATTTACCATTATGTTAAAAAATAGTGTGCTAAGTGTGACAGATGGAAAATATTATAGCGATTATCATTATTCGGAAAAAGAATTTTTCTTAAATGAGATCAGACCAGCAATGTATGAATTCTTAATAATATTCCAAAAGTTTTGTGATACCTTTAAGGATTTATACATAATAGAATATCCTGAAATTTTGCAAAAGATAGACAAATATAGGAAACTGGAAGAATCTTTGGGGGATAAAGGATATGACTATAGTGTTAATGATATAGAGAATATTTTGACAGTATTTGAAGAGGATTTTCAGATTGAATATAATCTTGTGTTGAAAGACGCAGTAATCACACTTCCTGATGTAGAAAAAAGATATTGCAATATTGATACATTACCTTTGCAATATAGAAGTGATCGGATGGAAGAAATTATGGCTATATTATCACAGGAGGATTGATTTAATGGCAACAGATAGACAAACACCATGCTTATACTATGTATGTGCTGGATTGTGTAAGAAGGGCAGGAAAGCGGATCATGCTCATTATTGCCAACATTGCAATAAATATAAGCCGAGAGCAAGGGTAAGATATATGAACCAGAAAAAAGAGAAGTTGGAGAAAATAAGGAAGGAAGAGAGGTATTGATGTGACAATACTTAGAATAGATCAGGAAATTAGAAAAAAGATAGATTTATGCACAAGGGAACAACTATTGCAGATAAGGCATGATTTAAATGATTGGAAATGGAATGATCTGCTTGGTCAAAAACCTGAAGGGTTTGATGATTTACCATATTCTAATACTAAATGGCTCCATAAATTAGTTAAGAGAAAAAATAAGTATGATATTGTGCATCCGATTATCATGTATATTTCAGGGATGTTTTCAGAGAAAGAATTGCTTCATTATCATAATGTGGTATGTAATGGCATGTCAGAAGAAGAGTTTGGTAGGTTTTGGCGTGGGTATAAATTAAGAAGATATTGTGATGAAAATAATATAAAATTTGTATAGGGAGGGTATTTGAAAAATGGACGTACATAATTTTCAGTTGAACGATATATTTCACCAGAACGCAAAGGAATATGTTACAAGACCAGTAATGGCTATGAAGTATCAACCTGGACTTGGTATTGAAAATGGTTGGATGGTATATTTTGAAGGTAATCCATCTAATAAAGGGAAGTCAAGTCATTTTGGAGTTAAATTCTTTCCTACAAAGGATAATGCACAAAGTTTTATAGATGCTGATGAAAAGCAATATGCTATTGTAAACGGTGTGCGTGTAGGAATGAAAGTAAAGTGTGATGAACCATTACCAGTATTATATAGGGAAGAGCCGGACATAGAGAAGAATGAAGGTGTGTTGTTCCAATTTGGAGATAAAGCCTTTATATCTGATGAATCAGAGAAGTATGAGTTTTACATATTGGATAGTAACTGGTGCGATTGTGACACATGGATTATTCAGGATATGGACGGTAATATTCGTGTATGGGATCGTACAATGATGGATGAATTATTCTTTTTCGGTAAGGAAGCAAAATGTGTGTATGAAAAGACGGATAAAGGGGAATATCTGCAAGTTGCGGTGTGAGTGATGATAAAAATTAACATTTTACATATAGTAAGGTATCAAGATTAGTGGTATAATGCAGTTGTTAGGTTTTTAAAATTGGTATCATAGGCTGATTACCTATTGATATATTTGATTGATTTGGGGAGAGGTCATAGCTTCGGTTATGGCTTCTCCTATTTTTTGCGTTTATATGGTATATTGGAATTGATATGTAAAAGTCTGTGTATCAGTTTTGCATAGTTCGGTAGTGTTCGGGAAATATGCTTGTAAATGCTTAGAAACGTAGGAAAATCAAGGATTTTTGTGCGGTTGGTTTAAATTGAATGTTGCTAGAGTGTAGAAAAATGTGTGATTTTGTGGATTGTTCGGTGGAGTGGTACAAATATTGTGATCTGATAAGCAAGAATGTGTTAAAAATACTGTATTTTCAATGATTTTCTTGTTTTGTGGTTGCTGATAATGGGAATCTAAGATATAACAAAATACCCTAAAATTGGGGTATCGGTATTGGGTTCGTGTTTGCACTGGTTTAAAGCGTGAAATTATAGTTAGTTATAACTATATATAGAAATATATGAAGAAAAAAGTATATATTTTGTGGTAGGAATGATGAAAAGTGCTGAAAAGATAGGATTTTCAAGGGTTTTGAGGTAATGTTATTATGGAAAATTAATTATTCTGGTTGAGTTCGGGAATGATTTGAAATAATTAGATAAAAATAATTCAATAATATTTCCATTATATTGAAAAAAGTATTCTATATTCATAGACACTACCAATATCACAAATACAATATCTAGTGTCTGCATAAAATATTTTCATACCATATATTGACAAACTTCAAAAGCTGTGTTATCATCACAAACATACATAAGGAAGAATTATCAGAGATACACTCGATTACTGCGGAAGATAACATACGAAACTTAGAGGAAAAGACAAAGTATTGTTATTATTGTGCGTTTTCGGGTGTTTTTTGCAACTTTATTGATTTATTAGACAAGCCTATTGTGATCAAAAGGAAGGAAAGGAAGATTAAATTATGACGGATTTTGAAACACAGTTAAATGAACTTTTGGAGAGAACAAAGAATATTAAATCGCCAATAAATGCGGCACCACTTGGTATTAATATTAATGAGTATAATAAACCGAGCGAAGTATGGATGAATGATGTACAAATTTTTTATGAGAATTATTTGAAAGATCATGCACTTGGAGAGCGAATAAAATCACTTTTGTTACATAGAGGATTAGGTGCATATAGTAATTTGGTATCATGCCTAGAAAGTATAAGTAACGATAAGAGTTTTATAAATAAGAAAAAACAGGCTATTCCTAAAAACTCTATAGATTTATTACGTCGATTACTTGAAGAAGATAATCCAGTGGAATATATGCGATCTTTATTCAAAGAATCGGACAATAAATCTGGTGGTAGACTTAGAGCAATGATGAGAGATTTAAAGGAAAAAGGCTATATTATAACTTCATGGGCAGATAATGTACCATATTATATAGAATTTAATGAAAGGGCATACACTGTTAATGAAGAAAACAGGGGAGAAATGCAAAACGGAACATACATTATCAATAACATAACTAATGGAAATGCAAATATAAATTCTACAGATAATTCAGTTAGAAATACAAATATTAAAAATAATGAAATGGAAGTATTTGAGAAGATGTATAAAGTGGCTTCCAATATTACGGAAGAAGATAAAAAGGATATTATTTTGGCTATAGAGGATATGAAAAATAACTATACCCAACCAAGTTTAAAAGAAAAGTATTATAAGTTTATCGAAGTGGCTGCTAATCATATGGCTTTATTTGTGCCATTTATTCCAGCACTCACAGAAATGTTAACAAAAATACAATGTATTTAGAGTATAAATTTGTTTTGCTGTAGCAGACTGATTTAAAATATAATTGCTTTTTGGATGAGGTAACTGTTAATGAAAGTGTTCTGCTCTTATGATGTCAGATACGATGCTTTTTTTAAAGCGGTAGTTAAATTAACCATAGATAAATATGGTTCACAACTTAATATAGATACCTTAAAAGAAATCGAATTAATTGATAAGAATGATTTGCCTTATGAAACTGATGGTAAAACTCTTAATGCAAGTAAAATAATTGTTACTTCGAGGCTATATGAATTGCTTCCGAATTTAGAGATAGATACTTTGAAGAATAATGAAAATTATGCAATGTTGAGAAAAACATTATATCATGAAATGGGGCATATAAATGATATGGTAGTTATGCCTAAACTTTACAATTGTGTATTAAAAAGCTTTGAAGGTAGAAATATTTATGCTGATAGTATAGCAGCACTATTTTGGGTTGAATACATTGCGGAAAAAAGAACAGCATTTTTTGAAAATGTATATAATTTGGAAATTTGTGATAATTTTGTAAAAAGGAAATGGCATTGCTCGATAGCTGATCCATATGCACGATATGGTGAAAAAAATTTCTTTTACTTGACGAAATTATTACCTTATTTCATAGCTAGAACAAGCAAGAACGATTTAAGAGAGCAGTATTTAAATCAGATTGAAAACAAATTACTGATACAGTACGTAAATGAAATAGATAATGAAGTTAAATTTCTTGAAACTCAGGGGTTATTTGATGATCTACGCCTTTTAAAAAGATTATGCACAACTATAGATAAGTATTACAAAGCATTTATGGGTAAATATGTAAGATGAGTTACTAAAAGTATGTTTCTGACCAGACACAACGTAAATAAGACCATTTTTCGCACTCATATATGTGTAAAATCCTGTAAAATCAAGGGGTTATGGTGGACCATATGAGAAGCCTTCATTTTACTGGATTCTTTGAAAAAAATATATTGAAAATACACTGTTTTACAGTAATCCAGTGACCACATTAATAAAGCCAGTCTGGATTAGTGGGCTGGCTTTTTTGTTGCGATAAATCAAATTGCTATTTACTTGGATCGACTACCTTTGCTTGCCTGGTTATTTGGATTTAACTGGTTGGCATGATTGTTGTTATTTGCTCGATAAGCGGAATTGTTGGAATTACGCTGATTGGCATAATTATTAAGCTGTTGCTGTGTATGTGTGTTGCCAGATACTTTTCCCATTAATAGTCCACCTCCTCCCAATAAAATTTCTTATAAATCCATAGGACTTGAAAACAGAATTTCATGGGGAAAATTATTGTTTTCTGTTGCGGATAGCTTGTTTTATGCCATAGGTTATATTGTTTAATTCAAGACATCTTTTGGCTAATTCATCCAAGTCAGTGTTAGATTCAGGTAGCGCATATTCAAATTTAAAATTTAAACGAGCATTTTGAATAAGACTATCCATAGCATTAATTAATTTTGTAAAAATGGATATAAAATCAATCTCGAACATTTGATGTTGAATTTCCAATTCATTTTTAACTGCTAATATATATTCATGCAATTTATATATAAATCCGTCTAGGTCAAACATAATGCTATCTAATTCTTCGGTATCTGTTTTTTGTGTAACAAGTAAAATGTTAGAAAAGAAATTATACTTGTTTTCTTCAAAAATTATGTCACTAGATATGTCAGCATGAGCATAGGCTGATTTTTGAATAATAGAGAAATTTCTGATATTTTTACTTGTAGCGTTTAAATATTCTAAACCTGCTTTTTCTCCAAAAGACATTTTAGCATCGCCATGAAACAAAGGTATTTGATATAGCTTTTGCGTGTATACAAATTCCCCCAAAAAATTTGTATACATAGTTTTAACCATAGTGATTATATCTTCACGGTCATTTCCTGATTGGCAATAACTAAATTCATCGGTAATTAATTCAGATAAATCCTTCAGTTCCTTTTTTAACCTCATCAAATCTATTTCGTATGGTTTTTCTGCTAAATAATATTCCAACTCTTCTTTGACAATATTTGAATTTTCATTATCAGGTGAAAATAAATGCATTTTTGTTTGTAAATAATGATTTGGAACAGTAACATTATTGTCTAGTTCAATGATAGCAGTAGGGGATAAATATTTTATAACAAAATCTTCTGCATCCATATTTTTATCTTTAGCAAAATCTTTAAATAATAATATTAAATCTTCTCTGAAAATATTTTTTGTTCGTTTGTTTTCTATATTTGGAAGCCAGGATTTATTTTTACCGATTTTTTCTGATAACTGGTATGCAGTTAGGTTATATTCTTTTCTTGTATCTATAATTAATTTAATTAGATCGTCAGTAACTTTTATTTTATCAGGAAACAACGTTTTACACTCCTTTATAATGGAATATGTACATATTATACAAATTTAATGGAAATATGTAAAGATGGAACATATGTTTATGGGAATAAAAAATATATGTACATATTATGAAAAAGGTATTGACAATATGTACATATAGTGATAAGGTATATTCAAGTCAAGGAAATATAATTCATAGACAGTTGAAAAACAGTTACAAGAAATTGAATTAGTAATTATATCCACTTGACATTAGAAGTAATAGAAGGTACAATAAGAAAACGAACACACGTTCTATAATTAAAAAACGATATATAAGTGTAAGAGAAAAAGAAACCTCTAGCAGATAAAAGTGCTGGTAACACTTAAAAGCTAAAGGCTCCAATGGTATGTATTGTGTGTTGATCTGGTAAATCAACGCACATAAATATATATGCACATTCATCTTATCATGGAGACTTCTTTATGTCAATCGGCAATTCAGCCGTTGATAATTTTCCCGAACACATTATATATAGAAGAAACTACTAACAGGACAGGCTATAAGTCTGCCTATCGCACAATGACAATTTAATATGGAGGATTGTATGATTAACAAAAACAAGATCGTATTTAATACACATACCTATTACACCTGTAGTTATTCAGGAGCATAGGAATAAAGATTTTGAAACTCTTTGAAGATGGATGTGTGTTAGTAAAAACCAAAAATGGAACTTTTGTAAGACCGCTTATGTATGTGTATAACACGGAGGAAGACGCACGAAAAGGCGGTAGAGATTGGGAACATTACGAGCGAAAGCGTAAGAGAAACAAAAAGAAAAATAAAAAGAAAAAAATTTCCTCATAAGTGGGGGAAAAGCGAGTTGAAAAAGTGTATTTAATAGTAGGAACAGGAGGGATAAAAGCATGATACATATGTATAACATATTGAATCTGTTGTATTCCAATGGAGCAAAAAGTAAATTAGTTGCTGCTACACAAAGACAAATTCAGGAAGAATTGGCTAACAATGGCACAAAACTATGCGACAGGACGGTATACAACAATATCAGAAAGTTAGTAAGTAAAGGTTTTATTGATGAAGGTTTGCGCCGTAGGAATGAAAAAAGTTACTATGTGACAGCGGCAGGTGCTGAATGGATGAGAGAGATTGAGAAGGAGGTATGTGAGTAATGAACGAAAACAAAAATGTAATGAGGAAAAGAAGCATCAATGACAGATTAAAAATTACTGTTATCGGATGTGGAGCATGTGGGAATGGGATTTGTGCAGAAATTCAGAAAGATGTGTTCGCACTGGAAGGAAACAAATCTAATGTATCTTTTATTGGTATCAACACAAGTACAGAGGATTTGGCTACTGTTGATTTGGATCATAAAATCCATCTTAACAACTCCAAAGGGGCGGCTTGCAATCGTGAAAATGGTGTTCAGGACTTAGCGGAGAGTATCGAAATTATTTTACCTGAATTACAAAGCTATATTATTGAGGATTCCATTGTATTTATCGCAACATCTTTAGGCGGGGGAACAGGATCGGCAATTACACCACATCTTGCCTCTATATTATTGGGGTTGGGTTTTAGAGTTGGAATAATTGTGGTACTTCCATCTGATAATGAGTCCTTAAAAATAAAGGATAATTCAAGACAGACATTCAATGAGATTGAGGGATTGAAGCCACAGTTGGGTAGTATCTTTATTCTGGATAATAATTCAGCGGATAAACAGCAGATAAACCGTACATTTGCATCTCTGTTTACAAGTGTAATGTGTATTAACAATAAAAGTCAGGATGGAAATATGGATCTGGCAGAAATTGAAGCGTGTCTTACAACTCCATCATTTTCTATTATCACAAAGGTAAGTAGAAAGAATGGAAATACGGCTAAAATCGTTGAGATACTTAATGACAATAACAATATTTTTGCAAAGCGTGATGATAAAGTTGTATCAGTCATTGGTATTTCGGAAGCCGTTTCTGCAAAAAAAAGTAATATTGATATGACAGGACTTAGAAAGGAAATAGGTACAGCACCTACAGAATTTCACGGCTATCTTTCGGCATCCGAGGAAAATGTAATCATACTTAGTGGTCTGACAATGCCTTATGGAAGAGTTGATGCAATGGCAGAGAGTGTAGACAGTGAAGCGGATATTATTCAGAACGCTATGAAAGCGACAACGCAAGTTAGGACTGCTAATGTATCAGATGTTTTCCGCAAGCCTGTTATTGATACGACAATGCAAACGACAAATAAACCTAAAATGTTAGGTATGGCAGCTTTAGCAGATTTGAAAGCAAAGCGAATCAGTAAATAAATTTCATGGGCGGTGTGATTTATACTGCGCCGCCTATAAATTACACATAAAAATATCAAATATAAAGGAGATTAGGATTATGTCAAACATAACAGCAACAAAAGAAGTAACAATGAAGGAATTAGCACAGGCATTTGAGGGTAAATATGTCAATGTATCATCTGTTGATACTTACGGTATTGCCATTGAGATAACAAAGGGCACAATCGAGTATGAGGACGATTTAAAGCCTGAATTATGGCTTGTATCAAGAGATAATCAGAACAATGTCACTGGATCAGTTACTTTTGATGAAGATGTAATTGAATCTATCGAAGAATCCAACGGTACATATACAATCAGTTTTACAATTGGTATGGCTGATATTGATGTTTCGGAGTACAAATCGTTGGAACAGTTGCAGAAAGAGCATGACGAAAAACAGTAAGCGTGATTTGCTGAAAAGAGAAGTATATAGTGGGTGGGTGAAATGCCTATCCACTATAAAATGGATTGGAGAATAACTAAAATATGAAGAATTATCAAAAAGTACCATTCAGTCAAATAACAGACATTACATCATATGTGGAAGAGAAATTGAAGGCTGGACATATTATTATTCAGATTATTGCGAACGAATCGTTAAAGCAAATTGATGATTTGATTAGTTATGCAAATGACAAAGAATGCAAGTCATATTATCGTAGCTTGACAGATTCGGACAAACAATTAAAAGAATGTGTGATTACGGAACATATTGATCCGTATTATGCATTTAAGGAGGGAACGAGCAAGTTCTATAATGATATTGACATTAATGAGGATAGTCAGAGCGTAATAGATTTTAGTACATTTAAAGCCGATTTTAAAAATATGGAAAAATATTATAATGAAGATGATATCCCATATTACGGTAAAGCACATTATGAATTTTATGTGTCAATTAAAAAAGGCGATATTGAAAATTTTGGTGGACATATGGAAGTAGAGTTTATTACTGAATGGATGATAGAGCATGGATATTATAATCAGTGAAAAGAATAAGCTGTAGTGTAGAAGAGTATTATAAGCGGTATTTATATACAGCTAAATATATATCAAGCGAAAAGGAGAAATTTAACTATGAAAAATGCAACAGTAAAATGGTTCAATGCACAAAAAGGCTACGGATTTTTGACAGATTCCGAAACAAAGGAAGATGTATTTTGCCACTACTCACAGCTTCAGATGGATGGCTTCAAGTCATTACATGAGGATGATATGGTTGAATACGAACTTGGAACGGGAGCCGGTAAGGACAGTAGAGAACAGGCGATAAACATCAAGCCAATTCTTACAATACAAATGATTGAAGATTCCTTAAAAGAAGATAATCTTCACATTCAGACAATGAAGGATGGCTACGGTGTGACAAAGTATCAGGTAGTAGACGGAAACAATGTTCTCCAGACGGATGAAAACGGTATGTCATTCATGGAATTGGCATCATACGCAAATTTTGAAATTGTGGAAAAGTCAGCGTAATAAATGTAGAAGTAAATATTGTAACTATCAAAAGACGGTATTGTTACATTTGATACCGTCTTAATATGTCAAAAAATAAAGAAAGAGGTACAAAAACTATGGAGAAAATGAGTGAATTAACAATTTCAGATGTAAAGGAATTTACAGAAGGTAAAAAGGTCAAAGTACAAATGACATCTGCAATGTCATTACAAATGACAGAAGCTATTGTTATTGCTGATCCGGATTTTGGCAATGATGGTAAGATTTCTATTTTAATGCCTGACACTGGATGCAAAGTCGAATTAGATTCGGAAGAACTAATTGATACCATATATGGCAATAAGAATGAGATTACTATTAAATTCTTTAACAATATGGGAAGCATGGACATTTCCATTGTCGGTGATGTTGGTACAGAAACGGATCATGTTATCAATCAGGATGAATTATGTCAGTACATCAAGGATAGGTTGGACAGGCTATCAAAACTGGCCGTAGAGGATATTGATTTAGTTCTGAATATGGAAATGGAATATTTACAGAGCAAAGGCATTGTAGATTAGTAGGAGGGTTATATATATGACAGGGAATGAATATTTCGATAATGATGCTGGTAGAATCGGCGCAAGAATGATGATGGAAGCCAATAAATCAAGAAAGCGCAATACATTAACAAGAGAAACAATCAAACAAACAGTAGAAGATTTCTTCGGAGAACATGAAGAAAAGGAATTAAATGTTGCGATTTATCTTGATTCTAATGGTAGAAAGCCTATTTGCAATTTTCATATTGATACACCAGAACTTGAAACAATAGAGGATTCTATAAAGGCACAGCTTGTTATAAGCGATTTCACAACACCAAAATCATTGATTCCTGATGATGTAACAATCCGATATGAAGAAGTTGCAAGATGTGAAACTACCGTTAGGACAGGCGAAACAGAAGATGATATTTTAGCGGATGTTTTGGAGGTTGCATTTAAGAATGGTACAGTTATGGAACTTGGATTTTTGAAGATTTAATATCAAAGTTGGCAGATCATGATTGATTTCATGGTTTGCCAATTACATAACAGTTACAAGAGATTTACACAAACATAACAGTAACATGACAGCATTTTTCAGATTAAATTCAAAGAATAAGGAGAAGTAATTACATGAGCAGACGGATTTTAGATGTATATAATCTTGTGGAAGCTATTGAAAACAAGATGATTTCAGTTGTAAGCGTGGAGAACAAAGTAAAAGCGTGTAGCGATATTACAGAAACGGACAATGTTACACCTGAAAAATTCATAGAATCGCTCCAATACTTAAATGAAGCAAAGCTATTCAGAAATGGTATAGATTTCTACTATGAATTTACAGGTAGAAACGGTGTACATATTGAAAGTGCAATGAAGAATCCATATCTTGATGAATACTTCTATGTGGAATGTGTGATAATGAATGGTTTTTCTATAGATGATGTTGATAAGAAATTCAAAGAAACGATTTTTGACAGGATGGATGAGAAAATTGCGGTGTAAATAAAAATTAAATGGAGAAATAGATAGTGGTGGATGTAAAAACTTTTGACAAGCATTCACCACTTAAAACAGATTGGAGGAATGATTTATTACGAGCGAAAGAACTAATATGTGTACAGTGAGATCATTAGCATTGGCAAATTATTTATGCAACAACGGGTTCAAGATACAAAAAGTTGTTGATTCAGAGAAGAATCCGCAATTTAAGATATTTCTGTTTGAGGACAATAAATCTGTAAGAAATATGATTACTAAATATCTCTCCCAAAGGGAGGTGTAGCATTTATTGACCAAACGCAGCAAAGAAGAATATGAAGAATACAGATTACCACAAAAAATATTTCTATTAAATAGTGTGATTAGAGATAAGACCATATCAGACAATGGAATATTGGTATATTGCTATTTAAAAGCAATTCAAAGGACAGATGTAAACTATTATCCTATGTCAGTTGAACTTATGGACTATTTCTTCAGACATACATTTGATATGGAAACAAGAGATAAAAAGAAGTATGTTGATGGCTTAAATGATTTAGAAGAACATAATTTAATAAGAAAAATAACTGGAAAGAAGTTTAATTTTGAATATGATTTGCAGAAGATATATTTTGATCCTACAAAATCCAATAAAGAGAACGAGCAATTTTTTACAGTAGTATATAGTGATGAACTATGTTCCATTATGCAGATTGAAGATGATAATTTTTCAGGAAGCAAAGCTAAACTGGTGAGATATTTTGTAAATGTGGTAAGTACATTTATGAAAGGTAAAAGATGGACATTTGATTTACTTAATGACACAAAGAAAGATGGAATTGTAGGTTTTTCCTCTATTCAGCATTTATCAGATATATCAAATATCAATAAAGATACGATTGTTACATACAATAAAATTCTGGAAAAAGAAAAACTTTTATATATTTATCGGGCAAATGAATTGATATTAAGAAGTGATAGAACATTAGATGGCATTACTAATACATATGGAAGATACAAGTATAAAAAACTTATTGCAAGTAAAGGCGAACAGCATAAATCAGAGTATGGATATGATAAGGAAAAGGACAATGTAAAGTTTAAGACAAAGAAAACGGCAGAAAGAAAAAGTCTTGGAGCAAAATATTACTATTTGCTGGAAGGACAAGATTATGATGAACAAACAATCATTGAAATATATAGATATGCAGTCGAATACAATAAACTTCATGAGGGAGATTCTTTCTATGAAGATAAACTAAAGGATTTAGAATTTTTTGAACAATTTCCATTTATCACAGAAGATTGTTTGAAAGAAAAACCTAAAAGGAAACTTCCAATAGATGATGATAATTGGGGTGTACCTAATTCTATGGAAACAAATTTTAGTGTGGAAGAAATGCTTGATATGCCTACACTGAATGATGTGGAGATAATTGATAGTGGATAAAAGCAATAATAACTATAAACAACAATTAAATTATTAATAGAGTGTGGATGCGTAAGCATACACACGGAACAAAAGTAAGAGATAACATAGATTATGTTTAGTAAGAGTGTTTTTTAATAATATAATCCCAATAGATGTAAAAAAACTTACATATTTTCGGATGGTATCTATCCCAATATGTGTAAGAAAAGTAGCAGATTTTGGGATATGAGAAATTTGGAGGATATATATTTGAAGGTAGAAAAATTAGTAATAGGTAATACATATTATATTCCACATGGAACATGGGATTATAAAAAGGGTGTTCTTATAAGGATATTGGATGATAAAAAGAGAGTATTGTTAGAGCATAAAAGCGGAAAAGTTTTTCGTTGTTCCATCAATAAATTGCATACAGTTCCATATAAAGCAGTTGCAGGATATAAGGCAAGGGAAAGAGTTAAGCAACAGATGAAAGAGATGGAGAAAAGAAAACAAGAAAAGGAAAAAATCACGAAGAAAGATAAGGAATAAATCATATGTTTAAATTTAAAATAGGACAGGAAGTATATGTAATCCATCGAGTAAAGAACAGTAAAGGCGTTAATAAATGGCATATAGCCAATGGGAAAAGAAAAATACTGGATATAAAGGATCAATACATCTTTGAACAAAAGCCTTTAAAGGCAAAAGATAAAGATGTATTTGAATCTTATGAAGAAGCAGAAAATCAATGTGAATATAGGAATCATTGGGGAAAATATCATAAAAATATCAATTATCGTGGACGTAGAAAGAAAAAATAGGAGAAATATTATATATGGCAAAGAAAATGAAAGTATGTTCTTTTTGTGGAAAGACAGAAGATAAAGTTTTAATGATGATTCAAGGGAACAACGGTGTATGCGCTTGTAGCGAGTGCATTACTGGTATGTACGATACGCTTTTGGAGTATGAAAATAATGGTAATTTGGATGATCTGCTTACGGATATACAAATCAGTAAACCATCAGAGATTAAAAGATTTCTTGACGAATATGTAATAGGTCAGGAATCCGCAAAAATCACATTATCAGTTAGTATCTACAATCATTATAAGCGGATTTTATATCATAATCGACATATGAGCAATGATGGAATTGAAATTCAAAAGTCTAATATCCTCATGATTGGAGATTCAGGATGTGGCAAAACGTATCTAGCTGAAACTATAGCAAAGAAACTAAATGTACCCTTTGCGATTGCAGACGCTACTACACTTACAGAGAGTGGCTATGTTGGTGATGATGTGGAAAATGTTCTTGTGAGATTATTACAAGCTGCTGATGGTGATGTGGAACGTGCTGAATATGGAATTGTTTATATTGATGAAATTGACAAGATAGCAAGAAAATCTGAAAATCTATCCATTACAAGGGATGTTTCCGGCGAGGGCGTTCAACAGGCACTATTGAAAATTATAGAAGGAAGCATTGTAAATATTCCACCAAAAGGCGGTAGAAAGCATCCACAAGAGGAATGTATTCAAATGAACACAAAAAATATTTTGTTTATTTGCGGAGGGGCATTTGAAGGATTAGACAAAATTGTTAATAAAGGCAATGAGAAGCATATAGGGTTTAATGCTGATGTCACGCCTGCTGCCTCTGCAAAGAATGATATTGCAAACGTACAACCTTCAGATGTGATTAAGTTTGGTTTAACTCCTGAATTGACTGGCAGACTTCCGATTATTTGTACATTACAGTCATTGGAAGAATCTGATTTATTGCGTATTCTCACAGAACCAAAAAACGCATTAGTAAAGCAGTACAAAAAATTATTGTCCTTTGATGAAATAGAACTTGAATTTTCCGAGGATGCTTTAAAACGTGTCGCAAGTCTGGCATTAGAGAAGAAAACAGGGGCAAGAGGTTTACGGGCGATTATTGAAAAGTGTATGGAGAAGGTGTGTTTTCTTGTACCAGATATAAAGGGCGCAAAGAAAGTAATTATTACTTCTGATGTTGTGGATGGTAAATCAGATGCGCCTATTTACGGAAAATATAATAGAAAAATTGCATGAGGGTTGGTGATTTAATGGATAGAACATATAAAACTGCTATTATGGCAGATTATTTCACAGAAGATGAACTTGTAAAGAAGATAGGTCTGCCTAAATATTATTGGAATGATGTTATTATGAAAGAATTGATTGATAATGCGTTGGATTCTATTGAACCGCTATTAGAAAAGCGTGTAGATGTTATTCGTAAACTATATGGTCTTGGAATTTTCGATAATGGTGAAGGAATATCATGCGATACGGTCAAGAATATATATGATTTTAATTACTATATCAGTAAAAATCGGCACTTTGTAACGGCTTCCAGAGGGAAACAGGGGAATGGACTAAAAACGATTATAAGTATCTGCTTTATAAGAAAGTGGCGGTTATTGTGGCATACAAACGATGGCGTGATATTAGAAGCAAACATTGACGCTGATCTTGTGAAAGACGGTATCATAAATGTGGATTTTAAGGAAATTGGAGAGACAGACAAACATGGTGTAGAGATTGTTGGATTTAATGAACCACAAGAAGGATATTACACAAGTTACATTTATTATTATGGTGTATGTAATCCAGATGTTTTATTTACGCTTGATTATTTAGGAAATAGTTATTATAGAGAGCCAACGAAGGAGCCGGTAGATAAATCTAAAAATATATCTTTGTCGTTTTATGATTATGACACTTACAAGAGGTTTATTCGTGATACACAGGATGGTAATACAACATACAAAAACTTTTTGGCTGAATATTTTGGAACAAGAATAAAAAACGCAAGCAAGATAAAGGGAAAAATAAAAGATATTGATTTTGGTAGTGATGAATTTATAACAGATTTTTTGGAATTAAAAAACTATCAACAATCAAAGAAATACACATTATTAAAGAATCAGAGAATCGGACTGGATAATGTTATCAATACAAATATAATTGTTGAAAATACTGATAACAGCATTGGATTAAATGACAGGATCATTCCGTGTATTGTAGAATTTTCTGTACATAAAAATGCATTCAAATCAGATTCAAACAAAGAAAAAGCTACAAATATACAGTGTTATGTAAATAATACCATTACATATCATGATGGACGAAGTATCTGTTTTAGATATGATTACTATAAAATTGGTGATTCTTCTACACATGCTTGTAATTTGGCAGAATTACTTGGAAAATATTATAATTTCTCTTTTGTGTTCCATATTATATCCCCATACTTAAAATTTTTGGATGCCGGAAAGACAGAAATTGATATTAGCAGTTTTTTTAATGAATTATTGGATAAGCTGAACAAAGTGATTGCAAAAGAAAATCGTGCCTTTAGTTCCGAGAATAAGAAAACCAATAACAGGGCAATCATGAGGGATTATGTGACAGAAGCATTTAATAAAGCAAGCAATAATGGAAGATATGCGATTACAGCACGTCAGATTTGGTACAAGATGCGTGAAATTGCGCCTATTATTGAAACAAAGAATACTTATGGTGATTTTGTACAAGAAATATTATCAGAGTGGATAGACGCTAATCCAGAGCATGAAGATAAAGTCAATTTCAGCGACAGAGGAAATTTCTATGTTGACGGTATGCAGATGGGATTAGGAACAGCAAACGTAAGAAGTTTCATAAACAGATTGGGAACGGCAAGTAATACTTTTGATTGTTATGGTGGAATCAGTAGCACTATGCACATTGAGGACAACTTTGATCTGGAATATAAGTACGATAAGGTATTATATATTGAAAAGACTGGATTTGATGCAATATTCAAAGCTGAAAAAATCGGTGAGAAATATAATATGATGATTGTTTCAGGACAGGGATTTTCTACAAGGGCAGCAAAGACATTATTGCATGAAGTCCATAATAGAGGGTTAAAGTTATATTGTATGCATGATTTGGACATTTCAGGCATATTCATATTAAATTCATTCAAAAATACAAATATCAAATTCAAGTATGAAATTCCTATTGAGGATTTGGGTGTTACTTTTGAAGATGTGGAAAAATATGGAATTGAGCCTGAAAAAGTTGAAATTAAGAAAAAGGAATCTGAAAAATTGTCTTCGCTTCCATATGAATATCGTCAATTCTTTAATGCTGGAACTATGTATAGGCGTGTGGAATTGAACGCATTTACAACGGAGCAGATGCTTGAAATACTTGATAGAAAATTATCATCAATTAACAACCTTCCTACAATTAATCTGGAAGAATCGTTGAATGTGGATCACAATGCAATTAAACAGGCTGCTTTTATGCGATTGATGGCAGATAAATATAAAGAGCAGTTGGACAAGATACATTTGCCTATTGATTTATCAGCTTACAATGGCAGGTATACCGTTGCAATGGCAAAAAAGGAAATCCCACAGATTGAAAAGGAATTGATTGCACAATATCAGCGAGAGATAGAAGAAAAACTTAACATTGATACTTGGAAGGTATCTTGATAAGTAAGTTTTCAGATTTTGTTAGGTTTTATATGGAGAATATAAATATATGGACAATAGTAAATTCACAGTGATTAAAGGGCAGAACAATAAATCTGCCCTTAGTAAGCAGAAATGGGAATTATACAAAAATGCTTATGATCGGCTTTTGATAAAGTGTACCGCCAATAAAGAGAATAATAATATATCTGATACTTTATGCATGATGTTCTTTTATGGAACAAAATATATTACGTTAAAAAATCATGCCAATCAAAAAGGAATCTTTGAAGAAAAAGTATTGTATTATGATGAACTTATGGAGGATTTCAAATTTATAGATTTGCTGTATCAGATTTTAGGTCATTTGACGCTTAAACAGATTATGGGAATTTTTCCAATCGACAAGGAATTTGATGGAGAAAAATATAGTTGTAAGGATTATTTCTATACCATTAACCATCTGAAAGGTATAAATCCTGATGATCTACTTTGTAACCAGTTCAAAGATATAAATGATTTTCTATGGATATATTATAACCGTGATATTTTTGAACTGGAAGTTGCACAAATTGATATAGCAAGCGGTATTAGGCAATGTCAAGGACATAAAAGCATTGCCCAGGAATGGGCAGAAAAAGAGGGAATAGGTTTTATGACCATTTCAACAGATGGAACCATGAAAGATAGCAATGGTGAGAAAATCGGCAAGATAAAGCCGAACAGTGGTTTTAAAGTGGTATCAGATAGCACAAAATAGTGCCAAAGTGGGGGATAAATGCTAAAAACAGGCGATTTATTCCCCTAAAACGGTTAAAAACAGGCATTTGTGGAGGGATTTTACCCAATGAAATAGCCATTTCAATAAGTGGTAGTTTGAGTATGATTTTTAATAGAAGTTTACACAAAAATGCAGAAGAAATAAATGGAATGTAAAAAGGCTATTACATAATAATTCCAATATTGATACAAGAAATTACGTTGCTTATTACATGGATAAAGTTTTTATAAAAATTTTTCCTATCAATGGGGAAACTGAAATAGAAAAAGGGTATTTATTATTGGAGCATATAATAAGCAATGGCTAAAAGCGACTAAAGAAAGGCGATTCAATGAATAATGAAAATGTTTTAAGAGCAAAAAAAGAAGGATTTGTACCTGTACAGTATAGGATTATCAATCTTACATCTGATGAAATTGTCAATAGTGCTACAATTAATGGAACTATGACAGTATATAAAGAAGACGGAAAATCTTATGAAAGAAAGGCAGAAATACATAAGGTTACGCCATATACAATAGATGAATTGAAAGAAAAAAATATGCTGATTACAGTTGCAGATGATATTTTGTTCTATGAGATTAGGAAACTAAAAGGATTAAATGACACAACTAAAACACCAAATCAACAGCAATATGACGCATATTTAGAAGTTAAGAAAATGCGAAATAGTATTAAAGAAATGAAGAGGGCAGATGAACCAGATATTGAATCTATTCTAAAAGAAACAAAAAGATTAGATAAATATTTGTTTGTCAAGGATGTAATCAGTGTTGAGAATCGTTCTGGAGATTATAAAAAATTTGGCGTAAAAGGATTTTATTATGGTGATGTATTATATACAAGAAATTCTGCATCCAGTAGTAATTTAAAAGGCAATACAGTACAGTTTGTTAGGGATGATTTGAATATAAAGTTACAGCCAATACTACAAGCAGGACACAAGGATATTTCACAAGAAGCATTAGTTGTTCCTGAAAAGTATGGAGCATATATGGGGTTATCAACAACAGGAGTAACGTTTGTTAGTAGCCCTAGAGTGTGTGTGATTCCTGATTTTGAGCATTTGACTTTTGATGATGAAGTATATTTTGTTACTAAAAAAGGCGAGATTATAAAAAAAGAGGCTGTAAATACTGTTGAATATTCAATAGAAATGCGGAAATTCAAAGATACTGGTAATGAAGGTGAAACAGTATATATGAATAGCTTTGATGGGATGGGATTAGTTGATCCGACATTTTTGAAAATGAAATGGCAGCAGGAATTACATTTATCTTATACCCCTTCAGCCTTAAATATGAGAAGTAAAAGCGTAAAGGGATTGTTAGTGACATTTCCTTTTAAAGAACTTGCACAGGAATTAGGGAGAGAGTACACAACTGATATATTAGGACAGAAAATGCGAATTAAAGACATTGATGTATTTTTAACAATAAGTCAATGGAAAAATCATTCGTTGTATGATGATGATTTTAGAATTTATGAGCGAAATATAGATAATGTTATTTGGGGAGTACAACGTGTCTCACCCAAAAGAGATAAAGATAATGTTAAACTGAATTATCAAGCAGAACAAACAAGTAATATTCAATCGGATACTGATATAGAGAGACTTTGTGATCCAACTGGGAAATATTTTGAACAGTTGGCAGAGGGTAATGATGCAGTAGTTCTTTTTAGTTTAATGAATGATACTATTATATCCAATGAAGATAATATGGAAATTGAATGTGTAGAAAATGTGACAGAGAGCGAGGAAGACTTTTGGAGCAGTGTAGATACAACACCATTTAATAAAGCATTGCTGAAAAATCTCGATTTGTTACAAGATACATATGTCAGAGGACAAATAAAAAAGAATTTGGAATTTGCTTTTAAGCAAGCCAAAGTAGGGAAATTGTATACGGCACATAATTCAAATTATCAATTTATGATTTCTGATCCATATGCTTTAGCACAATGGGCGATATTGCGGGATGAAATAGCAGATGAAAATGGTAACTATCCAACATCTCCAATGAGGAATGAAAAGGATAAATTTTATTTTGGATTGATTAAACCATATCATATTTATAGCAAGTATTGGTTAGATAAAAAAGTTGAAAAGGTGGATGCGTGTAGAAGCCCAATGACGGATATAGGGGAGCATAATCTTCTTACTATCTCTAATAATGAAAATACAGATAATGATACTTTTGAAAAAATGAAAAAGTATTATAGATATATTTATAGTGGAATCATTTATAGCGTACATGATATTTCAACAGTAATACATAGTGATTCAGATTGGGATAGTGATTGTGTACTAACAACGGATTTTGATGTGCTGATTGATTGTAGGTGGGATGTGCCACCTGTTATGTATGAAAAGGGTTTATCCAAAATGGATAAGAGAGTATATAATGTTAAAACGGCGGTTGAATCTGATTTGAAAGGATTTGGAAACAAAGTAGGTGTGTATTCTAATATGAGTACAAATTATTTTGCAATGCTTCCCATGTTTAAAGATGCTGAAAGGGTAAAGATAATTAATCAAATCAAAAAATTGCGTTTTATAATTGGAGAAGAAATTGACAGTACAAAAACAGGGAAAAAGCCAGATATATCAATGGATTTTATTTATCAGCCTGAAACCAAAGATATGAGCATAGAAGAAAGAGAAAGCGTAAAAGAACATAATAGATTTACACCAGAGTTTCCAGCTTATTTTTGTAGGTATTTAGATGAAAAGAAAGATCGTCTTTTCCAAAAGTATTATAAAATATGTAGCCTTATATGCCAAAAAGAAACATTTATGACTATGGAAAAATTTTTAGATAAAGCACAAAACGGCGATCTGGAAACCGAAAGCGAAAAGGATTTTCTTCGTTTCTTTTTAGATAATAGTCCATTATTATTAACGGATTGTACCATGAATAAGGTTTGTTGGTATTTTGAAAAATTGGAGAAAGAATTAAAGGGGAAATTTAAGATAAAAGATAATAACTATATTCTTTTATCATATGCTGATGAAGTGGAAGTTGATAAAAAATCTAGGAATATAATTAACAAAACATTTTCATATTATAGAGATATGATGCATGATATATGGAATGAAGCTAGATATGGAAATAATTGTTACAACACGGATAAAAAGAAAACATATGTAATCAGCAAAAGAGAACAGCTTATTAAAAATTGTAGAAAGAAGTTAGAAGAAATAGAAGTAAATCCTATTAAATTATTTGATATTGTTGTTTCCGTTCTAAGAGAGCAAAAAAATCTTGAAAGCGTAAATAAATTTATCTGGAATATATTTGATGAAGATATTGTAGATATTATTCCAGAAGGAAAAAGAAAAATCAGTATGTTTGAAGTACAGGAAGGTGATATTGAAATTTTAGGACGTAGATTTAAAGTTATTGAGGAGGAAATAAAATAGTGGCGAGTAACTATAAGATTAATTGGCAGGACAAGTATCTTTGTGATACTATCCTTGCCAATAAAGATAATTTGGACGAAAATAGATTGAAATATGAGCGTAATTTTTGGGCAGCATTATTGGTCAAACATTATATTGTATATGATTTATGCAATGGATCAACAGACATTTTAAAATTAAATGAAGTATTGGAGAAGTATAAAAAGGAAATAGAAGCAAAAGCCAAAGAATATGTTAATGATGATTCAAGAGTAAAGAGTGTAATTAAGGGGATAAAGAAGAATATAGACGATTTAAAAGATACAGATAAAGAAAATAAAAGGGTATTCTTTGCTGATAAACCAGTTGTGATTTATAGAAGTGAAATAGACACTATTCAACAAATCGGAAAAGATTTTACATATAATTCACAATTTGGAAAAAGACCAAGAGAAATTTTACAGAAAATCATTTCCATATTGCTTATATGGCAAAAAGCATATCAAAACCAATATGAAACAAAGCAAGAGTATGTTCCTGTTATTGAAGAAAAGATTAATAATTCAAAGATTTTTTCTGATAACGGTAGCGAAAGTGGAACAAGAATAAAAAATTATCAGACACTTATAGAAAGTGGATTGATAGAATATTACAGACCAGAAATAGAATATAGAAAAAGAAAGAAAAATCCAATTTATCTGTACAAAATTCCATTTATAAGCTATAATGAAAATGGTACAGATGAAATTGTTTTGGTTATCAACAAGTTTGAATTACTGTGCGAACAGATGTTTAGTGGTTTTAATGACAAATTGTTTGTAAACGAATGTCAAAAGTGCGGGAAAATGTTTGTTGCTAGGCGGAAAAGCACAAAGAATTGTGATGTTTGTAATAGACACTATTAAAATGGTCATAATTCACATAAAAAATTGAAGAAAGTTATACAAATTGCATATATACAAAATGAAATAAATATGTTATGATTAAAAGTTTCGCAAAAGTCTTTTAAATACCCCTTATAAAATAGGGGTTTTTGTCGTGTGCTTATCCAAGTTAATATATGGTATATAAAATGTTTTATTATGGCTATATATAAGTTGTGGAGACTATATATAGTGTTATATATGGTTTGTGGAGACTATATATAAGTGGTAGCATGGTTTAACATTGCAACTATGTCAAACTACATAGTTGTTAATATATATCGTAATAGCACTTACGGTTGAATATCTCGTAGGTGCTATTTTTTGTGGAAGGAGTTTTAATTGTTAAAAGAATCAGTAATTGATTTTATCAACAAAAAGGGTGTTAAGAAGTCCTTTATAGCAGATCAAATAGGACTTACCCCATCTCAATTCAGCCTATGGCTGCATGGTAGATTTAGTCTAAATCAAAGTGTAAAAAATAAGTTGGAGAAGTATATCAAAGAAAATTCATAAAAAACATATCTTATTCTAAATGTTTCATTAAAATCCCATTATACATTATTCGATATTAGATAATTCTGCCAGTAAAAAAGACAGGAGGAATTTTAATATTGAAGAAAAAAGATACTGTATTAAGATATAGAAATATATCAATTTACCGTAGGGAAGTATTAGAGAAGGTAAACATTAAAAGTGTAGAATGTTTGCAAGCATATTTAAAAAATCTGACATTGGGGAATTTAAAACCTGAAACAATAGAGAATAATATTGCGACAATTATTAGGTGGCTTGAATATATTTATGAAGAATTGGATGATAAATGTATTCTTGATATGACGATAGAAGATATAGAAGAATATGCGTATTATTTAAAATCCAAAAGAAATAATAGACCTCAAACAATTTCAAGAGTTTTGGCGGTTATCGAAGATATATATAATTATCTTTTGAAAAAGGAAATGGTTAAAAGTAATCCAGTTTCTTATGTAAAACGTCCAAAAGATATAAGACGAGAATACGAAGTTAAACGGATATTTTTAACAGAAGAACAGGTTGAAAATTTAAAATTGAAATTAGAGGAATATGGAGATATACAATTACAAACTTATATAAATTTTGCTCTTTCAACAGCGGCTAGAGCCAATGCGTGTGCAACACTCAAATGGGAACAAATTAATTTTGATAAGCGCATGGCAACGGATGTTATGGAAAAGAAATCAAAGTTAGTTACATTGTTTTTCAATGAGTATACAAAAAGTTTACTTTTAAAATTACAAGAGTATAGAAAAGAAAAACATATAAATGATGGTGGTTTTGTATTTATTTCCAATAAATATAGATATTATGAAGATACAGGTGAAAAAACACATATAAGTTCTTCCACATTAGGGAAATGGGCGAACAGAGCAGGTGAAATGATAGATGTTCCTGATTTGTCTCCACATGACCTAAGAAGGACTGCTGCCAATTTATTATTACAAAGAGGCGGTGACATTGGAGTTGTTTCGCTACTTTTAAACCATGAAAATATTTCTACAACCTTTAAATACTATATCAATAAATCACAAAACGAGTATTTAAAAGAATACAAAGATAAGTTCGACTTTTAAAGTCGCTTATATAAAGCATAAAAAGACAGTCTACGGATTGTCTTTTTTATTGCAAAAATAAAAATAATAGGAGGTCATAATTTATGGCACAAGAAAACTTTTGGATTGATCTAGTTGCTA
Organism: uncultured Lachnospiraceae bacterium; assembly: GCA_937920345.1. Taxonomy (GTDB): domain Bacteria; phylum Bacillota; class Clostridia; order Lachnospirales; family Lachnospiraceae; genus UBA3282. The sequence goes on along the minus strand of CALGVA010000017.1, from coordinate 108,428 downwards.
CTCTAAAAAAGGCACAGAGTAAAAAACAAGTTCAGTCCGATGCAAAGAATCTGGGAGAAATAAAAGTACCCCTGATAGGAACGCTTAGTAAAGCTAAGACAAAGGCACAATTAAAACAGGATTTAGCGTCACTAAATGGAACGATAAATCTAACAGGCAAAATTAATCAAAAAGGTATCGTTACATCGGTACAACAGGCAACTTCACAGGCACAAGCTGCGGCAGACAAAAAAAGTATTCAGGTAAGCATGAATCTGAAGAAAGATAAACTTATCAATGATATTAAGATACTCGGTCAGCAGAATACGAAAATGTTTAAAGATGCTAATATGTCTGCAAAGTATAATTCTTTATTGGATAATGCGAAATTAGCAACATCAAGTAAAGAGATTGCCAATTTGAGATTGCAGTTATCAGCTATGAGGTCAGAAATTAAAGCTACTAATTTAAGTGGATTGACTCTAGGTGATACATTCAAGAAAACATTTAAACGTGCTACAGAGTTATTTACTGGTACTGGTGGAGTAATGTTGTTATCTCAGCAGATGCGTAAAGCATGGACAGAAGCTATAAATTTGGACAAAGCATATACTGATCTGATTAAAGTACAGGATGAATTGTCAAGAGGTGATTATCCTACTTACTTGGAGCAGTGCAATAAAAAAGCGCAGGAATTAGCTTCTACTCAAAAAGCATTAATTGAGTGCGCAACAGAGTTTTCAAAATCTGGCTATACAAAGACTATAAGTGATAATTTGTCTGAAGTTTCAACGATTTTAGCGAATGTTGGTGATATGAGTGCGTCTGATAGTGCAAAAGCAATTATTTCTGGTGTACAGGCATATGATGTTGTAGATGGCTATGATGATGCAATTGATAAAGCTAATGCGTTAATTGACAAGTATAATGAGATTGGCAATACGGCAAGTATTACAACAGGTGAAATCGCTAAAGGTGTACAAGCGGTAGGTTCAGTTTTTGCAGATGCAAACACTTCTGTAGATGAATTTATTGCATTATTAGCGGCTGGTAATAGGCAATATCAGGATGCGGATGCTTTAGCATTAGGTCTTCGTACTGCTGCATTAAGGATTCGTGGATGTACAGCAGAGTTAGAAATGATGAATGAAGAAACGGAAGGTGTATATACTTCTGCATCTAAATTAGCTGAAAAGATTGAAGGTCTTACTAATGTTAATGGTACTGGTGGGGTAAAAATACTCGAAGATGATGAAGAAACTTTCCGCAGTATTTATGAAATTTTTCTTGATATTTCAAAAGTATATCGGCAAATGTCGGATACTGACCAGAGCGCACTTCTTGAACTGATAGCAGGCAAACATAGAGCTTCTGCAATTTCGGCAACTCTGAATAATATGAGCGAAGCACAAGAAATCTATCAGAGAAGTTTGGAATCGGCAGGGTCGGCTCAAAGAGAGTATGATAAGTATCTTTCATCAAGCGAGGCGGCGTTAAATCGCTTTAAAGCAAGTATGACAGAAACATATCAGTCTGTAATTGATGGTCGTACAGTAACAGGGTTATTAAATTGTGGAAATGCTACTTTGCAATTTGTAAATAGTCTTGGATTAGTAGAATCTACTTTAAAAGGGCTTATTGCTATTGGCGTTGTAAAAGTTATTACTACATTATCCGCAGCATTTAAAGCATCCGCAATTCAGGCAAGCAATTTTGGAACGGCATTAAATACTGTTAAAAATATGTCCACAATGACAAAAGGCACAACTGATTATACAAATGCTTTAAAAACCTTAAAAGCAGTATCTATTGGTTTATCAGAAACGCAATTAAAACAGGTTTTAGCAAGTAAAGCATTGAGTGAATCTGATCGTATAGCAATTTTACGGACAACTGGACTTACAAAAGCACAGGCACAAGCTAAACTTGCGCAAATGGGATTAACTCAATCTACAAATGCACAAACAGCAGCAAACGGAGCGGCAACAGCAAGCACATTTAGTCTTACAGCGGCGGTAAAAGGATTTGGTGCTAGTTTAAAGGCAACCTTTATGAGCAATCCAGTAGGAATTGCAATTATGGCACTGAGTACAGTTATTGGAATGGTAACATCTGCAATAGATTCAGCCAATCAGAAAGCAGAAGAAGCAAGACAGAAAGCCAAAGATGCGGCTGATACAGCAAGTACGTTATCAAATGAAATTTCCGAACTAACAGGAAAGTATTTAACTTTATCAAATGCGGTTCAGACAGATAAATCTTCAAAAGAGGATTTAATGACTGTACAGGAAGAATTGATTAAAAAACTTGGAATTGAAGGAGAAACTATTGATTCTTTAATTGCAAAGTATGGTTCATTAGACGAAGCTATAAAACAAGTGACGCTTGATGAATTAGGAAATATGGAAAATGATCTTGTTGCAGGAGTAAAAGCGGCAGAAGACGAATTGAAAGAAATAGGAAAAGATTATGAACATTTTTATAGTCTGACAAATAGAAATCTTTTATCTTCTAGCGGTGAAGATGCAGTAAGAGCATACAGTGTATTAAATGAAGCTGGTATTATTGATAAAGGTTCTTACGGAACTGGTGGAGGTTCTATTGTATTAACAGGTGATGATAGTACGGTAGAAGGAATCCTTGAAAATTATCAGAAATTACAAGATGCTATGAAAGCATTAAGAGAATCTGATGAATTTACAGAAGAAGAACTGAAAGATAATCCGGTATTTTTACAGATTTATAATCGTGTTCAAGAAATGAGAGAGTTTGTGGATGGCTACAATGATGCTATTACAGACTTAAATCAAAATGTAGCACAGCAACAAATGTTAAGTTCTTTAAAGGGCATGGAATTACCTGATACAGAAGAAGAATTTAATACTTTCAGAGACAATTTAGTAAAGACAGCACAAAGCAGTAATGAATTTATAGGTTCACAGAAAGACATTGAAGAAGCTATAAATGGTTATCTTGCAACAGTTCCACAGTTTGCTGGTTATTATGGAGAGTTAGGTAATGCGGTAGAAAATGCTACAGAACCCATAAATCAATCGACAGAAGATATTTCAGCAAATAAGGAATCATTAGAGGATATTATAAAACAATATCCAGAACTGATTAAAAAAGCAACAGTCGGTAAATTGGATGAAGATGTATTAACATCAACAGATCAATATGCAGAATTATTATCAAAAGTTGGATTAAGTGCTGATAGTTCTAGTAGTGATGTTAAAAAGTTGGTAGAACAGATTCAGGCAGTTGCGGATAATAATTTAATTGATAATTTAAAAGCAGTATCGGATGATTTTGAATCATTAGGTGATGCATATAACACCCTAATGAATAAAGGAGAATCACTTTCTATTGATAATTTAGACAGCATTCAAAATGTGTTCGGAGATTTGGACATGTTTGATGAATGGGTAAGGAAGGTAACAGATGCAGAGACAAGTACAGAAGATTTGCAGCAAGCATTTGATGACTTGGCTACTGAATACCTTAATACAAGTGAAATTTTCCAATCGTATTTATTGTTTGAACATAGAATTTATGTTATAGATTTACCTAATTTTTTTGAAAAAATTTTTTTAAAGATGAAAATTACAGCACTTATGCTGATTAAATATATTATAGATTTTACATATAAAAACAGAATGAACGGAGGAAGTTATATTGATTCTTTTAAATCAAGATATAGATTGGGAAGCTATGAATGTGCCTGATTTTAATAGTGAAAAGTATAAATTCAAATATGGTGATGCTTATGGGATTGGCTATTATAGAAAACCATTTTCAAGATCAAGAAAGAACAGTGATAAAGATGATTGTTGGATGGCTTGGATTAGGATATTAAAAGACGTGTCTAAAGGGGAAGCATCCATTTGTGAAGAATGGAAAGAGTTTTATTGTTTCAAAGATTGGTATAAAAAACATGATTATTACATAGAGGGCGATAGAATTTTTCTTACAACAAAGGTATTTTCAAACGATTTTTATTATTCACCAGAAACGTGTGTTTTTGCGTCTAGGAGAATTACACAATTTATATTACCAGAAATATGTAGGGAACCAAAATATGATAACAATGGTATAGAACTGCCAATAGGGATAACATTTCGCAAAGAAAATACTAAATGGAATGGTCATTATGTTGCAAATTATACAGATTTATCTACAGGAATTAGAGGATCAACAACATTTAAAAATAAGGAAGAAGCTGTAAATTTCTTGCGAAAGATTAAAAACGAAGGTGCTAAAATGTTGGCAGAACAATACAAGACATATATAACAGAAAAATTATACAAATATCTGAAATATGAATATGAATGGAAACCAATTTATAGGAGTGATTATATTGATAAGACTGAATAAAAACTTTGATTATATGCCGTATCAGCTTGAAAAAATGAAAGAAATATACGGATTTGAATATACTTTTGCAACATATAAAGAAAATGATTACAATGCAATTTTAGCAAAACCAATTACTGATAGAAAGAAAAATAGAATTTATCAAATTTGGTACTCAATAGTTAAGCAAGAATCATATTCAAAATTTCCATATACGGATATTACAGTGTGTAAAGAATGGCACGAATTTACTAATTTTGAAAAATGGTATAAGGAAAATGTATATACAATTCCTGGGGAAAAGGTAGTCTTAAAAAAAGATTTATTGGTATTTGACAATAACGAATATTCACCAGAAATGTGTGTGTTTGCACCTTATAAAATTATTGGTGCTTTGAGGACTAAATATAATTCAAAATCACTAAAAGAATATGTAGATAATGATGATAGGCATATTAAATGTGATATTGGTATTACATATAAAACTGATAGAAATACGAATTTGTGTTACGTTGCCTATTGTCAATATAATGGGAAAAATACATATTTAGGAAGGGCAGACAATCCTAATGAATTATTACCATTTTATAAAGCTGTTAAGGAATATGAAGTAAGACGAATTGCAGAGGAATACAAAAAATATATTCCTGAAAAATTGTATAATAGAATGATAAATTTTGTTTTTAATCCAGAAGATTATATTATTTAGAGATAGGGGGAAGTTAGTATAAATAGGCGAGATGAAAATAAAAACAATGGCATAGATTGGGAGGCATGGGGATTTACTATTGAAGAAATACCTAGAAGAAAGATTATTACTGCAAGTCCGTATGATATAGGGCATTATTCTTATGAAAAAGTTATAGATCCAGACAAATTTTCAACAAGACCTTCTCATTATGCTTGGTTAAGGCTATTAAGAGAAGTAAAAGAGAATGATGTTACATTGTATGAAGATTGGTATGATTATTGTTCTTTTGAAAATTGGTATGATTCTAATAAGTATGAATTTGATAATCAAGAAATTTATTTGAAAAATGGATATTGGGGTGATCCTAATGTTTATTCACCAGAGACTTGTGTATTTGTTCCGCAATGTATAGCAATGATGTTAAGGACAGACTATTTACAACCTTATAAAATAAAAAGGCGAAAATATAATCTGCCAGTCGGCATAAGTTATGGAAGAAATTCGCACGGAGACATTAACAATGGTTACTATATTGTAACGCTATCATTAACAGAAGAGGATAGAAGCGTACCTTTAGGGAGAACTGATACATTAGAAGAAGCGTTTTATTTTTTTAAATACATGAAAGAGCAACATATTAAAATATACGCAGAATCAGTAAGGGATAAAATACCAGAGAAACTATATAATTATATGATGGAGTTTGAGTGGAACGATGACATAAAAAAATATACGGAGGTAAAAGAAAAGTAGTGGATTTATTGTTGGATAATGAAATATGGGGATTAAATAGAGATGCCAGATTAACAAATGGGATAGGATATTTTGGAAATGATAAGCGATATGAATTTAATAATAAGGCATATAATGTATGGTATCATATTTTAAGGCAGATAAAAAACGATCCTGAAAATAATTCGATTTGTGAGGAATGGAAAGACTATAATAATTTTTTGGAGTGGTATGATAAGAATTATTATTCAGTGGAAGATGAAAAAATGGATTTGCTAAAAGATATATTTGATAGGAATAATCAAATGTATTCACCAGAGACTTGTGTATTTGTTCCATACAGAATTACAAGATTATTAAAAGGAACGGCATCCAAAACAAATCTTCCAGTTGGTGTAGGAAAAAAGAAAAATTCTGATATGTATTATTCAACATGTTCTGTTATTAGGAATGGTAAGAAGACTACTGTTAGACATAGCGGTTTTCATAGTCCTGAAGAAGCGTTTGAACAATATAAAAAGGATAGAAAACAATATATCAAGGATGTTGCAGAATCATATAGATATGATATACCTGAAAAACTATATTATGCCATTATAGAATGGGAGATTGATAAATAAATGGCAAAAAATAAAATAGATTTAGATTTATGGGGCATTAATGAAGGAAGTATACAAGATAATCTTTGCAAGGCTACATATGGAATAGGTTTTTATTCTGATAAAAGCAATATTACAGAAGAAGAAATAAAGTCAAAGTGTAATGTTATTTGGAGAAGAATGTTTTCATTATGTTACAGCATTTCTGATTCGTATACTAAAGATAAAAATGGGAGAGAGTATACGTTATGTAAGGAATGGTATGATTACAATAATTTTAAAAAATGGTACGATGAAAATTATTACGAATTAGAAAATGAAAATGTTTATTTTTCTCCAATGTGTATAAAAAAGAATAATACCCACTTTTGTTCTCAATTATGTGTATTTGTACCACAATCTATATTAGGATTATTATATGGGCGTACAAAAGAAGAATATGATAATAAATGTGTATGTGGAGTGCAAAGAGTAAAAAGGAAAGGTGAAAATAGATACTCATATAGAAGCGCAATGAAAATTGCGGCAGAATTAAATAAAGGTAGTGAAATTTATTATATAGGAACATATGATACAGAAGAAGAAGCCTTTATAAATTATAAAATCGTCAAAGAATTATACATAAAAGGTGTAGCATATCATTATAAGAATAGAATACCAGAGAAATTATATAATGCTATGCTAAATTGGGAAATAGAAAAGGATGATAATACTGTAAAATATGAAAACTCAAGAACACGAAAAGACATATTTAGATTACAAAAATGAGCATATGAAAAAATATAGAAACAATCAAGATATTAAAGACGATTGTGCGAGATATATGGGGTTTAAAAATTATCTTGGATTTTTATCATATCAAATGGAAGGATATTTCCAAAGAGCAGGTGATAGATTTGGAGAATAAATACATATAGAGATATATGTACATATAGAGATATATGTTATTTTTTTGCACAAAAATAATAATTATATGGAGGAATAGTACATGAGCAACACAAAGAAAGAGAATAAGATTGTATATTTTGGATCACTGGAACTATTACAAACTATGGCTGAAAATAATGTACTGTATTATTTTAAGTCTGTAAAATTCAAAGACAAATACCCCTTATTTGGATTTATAGCAGTTCCAAAAGTTTTAAAATTGATTGAAAAATTTTCAGAGAAACATTGTGGTGGTACAAATCATACTGTAGATGATGTTTCATTATGGAAGGACAATGTAGGTTTTATTACAAGTGATAAACAAGGCATTGACACGATTGTTACAAGAAATATACATATTGTTAAATCAATTATTCAATATGGGTATGGTTATAGGATTAATAAAATTTACATAGATAAAAGTGGAAAACGTGTATTTAGATTTTATTCATGTCCAGAAATTGAAACAATTAAAGCTGATGGTGATAAAGTTAGTCACGATAAATGGGAACGTAAACAGAAAAATGCAAAAGAAAAGCCAGTTAATGAAACCATGAAAAAACTGATTGATAAAGCTATGACAGATGCACATATAGAAAATTGAAATTATGGGAGAAAATATAATGGATGAAAAAGAATTTGACTATGAAGAATATAGAAATAATTTAGAAAAAGCAGTTGAAATTCATGATAAATTTTACAGGATCAGAAATATTACAATTTATTTTATCATGTATTCTGTATTGTATTCATTTGTAATTAAACCATTGATTACAAATGGATTAATGATGTTTTTATCATTGGTACTTGTTTATTTAATAAATAAATTTATGACATATTTATTTGATGAAATAAGATTTGTAATCAGAATTTTAAGAAAAAATCATAAAGAGAAAAGGAGAAAGTAATAGATGAACAAGAAGACAAAAGATTTATTAACATTATTAGGAATTGGAGGGTTACTAATTCAATCAATAAAAACAATAGTTAATGAAGCAAAAGATCAAGTAGTAAAAAAAATTAATGAAAAAATTGAAAATATGGAGGAAGGATAATAATGGAATACAATATTGAACTTGGATCAAATATTAAATTTACAGATGAAAATGGAACACATACATTTGTAGAAGGTGATAATGTTATTTGTTGTCGTGGAGAAAAGGAAAGATATGTAGGGAAAATCACTTGTATTGGTGTTTATCGGGAAGATGAATCAGCAGAACCAGAAAAAGCTATTTGTATAGATACTTCAAAAAGTAAGACAAGCTATTCAAGCGAGGTTATTAAGGTAAAAGATATTACATATATCTGCAAAAATATTTTAGACGATAAAAATAACATCCCATTAACAAAAGAAGAACAGGACAAAAAGACTTTTGTAGGATTGCTTACAGGATTAGGATACAAAGATAAAGCAAAAGTAGAATACTTATATGACCGTATGAAAAATGTTATGGATACATATGACATTCCAATAGAAAAAGCAATAGCATGTACAGTATATGCTTTAAGTAATGGGTGTAGTGTCGAAGTGCCATTGAAAGAAATGTGTGGTGTGGATATAAAAGAAATTGAAAAAATGATACCAAAACTTGAAAAGGCAGCACAATTTTGTATGGGGATGGCAATAAAATCTCTTGGAGAACTACTTGAACTTATTGGAATAGTAGATAAGGATGAATAATTTAATATAGCGTTTTACAAAAAAGTAACTTGTTAATTTAGTAGAGGTGAGGACATGGTTACTTAATCATGTCCTACCTAATTTATGTGATGAATTTTGAAAAGTGAATATAAAATATAGACGTTAAGCGAGATACGTCTTTTATAATAAATTATGATTGGAGTGGTTTTTAATAGGAATGACGATTGCAAAAGATATTGGTATGGCAAATGTAAGTTTCCTTAAAATAGATAAAACAGAAGAGGAAAGAGCAGAAGAAAAAACAAAATATAATAGCTTTATGAATTTTATGACGGATATTATTGTAAAGTATGGACTTAATGAAAAATTAGACGAAGATAGATAATAGGTAAGATAACCAGTTGGAAAGTGTACCGATAAATGGTATAATTGAAACTGGTTGTTTTTAATTTATGAGAAAATTAAGAAGGTGTTACAATGGAATCGAGAAAAGGAAAAAAGTGTATATTATATTCCAGAGTATCAACGGAAATGCAAATAGACGGATATTCCCTAGAAGCACAGAGCAATGGATTAAAGCGGTATGCAGATAGAGAAGAGATGCTTGTTATAGATACATATGAGGATGCCGGAAAGTCTGGTAAGTCCATAGAGGGTAGACCGGCTTTTAAACGTATGCTCAATGACATATCGCAAGGTTTAGAGATCGACTATATTCTTGTGTATAAATTATCACGTTTTGGCAGAAATGCAGCGGATATACTTAGTTCACTAGAATATGTACAGTCTTATGGTGTGAATCTTATTTGTATTGAAGAGGGTATTGATTCATCTATGACCGCAGGACGGTTACTTATATCTGTATTGTCAGCGGTAGCGGAGATTGAAAGGGAGAATATTATAGAGCAGACCATGAACGGACGTAGAGAAAAAGCAAGACAGGGCGGCTGGAATGGTGGTTTTGCTCCATATGGGTATAAACTGGAAAATAATAAACTGCTTATTGCAGAAGATGAAGCAGACGTAATAAGAATTATATTTGATAAATTTGTCAACACAGATATGGGATATAATGGTGTTGCAAAATATCTGAATTTACAAGGGATTAAAAAGAAAGTCAGGCAGAATGGAACACTTACAGCGTGGAGTTCAAAAACAGTTAAGGAATTGATAGACAATCCTGTTTATTGCGGTAAATTAGCATATGGTAGGCGTATTAGAGAGAAAGTAAAAGGCACGAAGAATGAATATAAGCAAGTAAGAACGGACAACTATATTCTTGTAGATGGAGAACATGAAGCCATTGTCAGTGTAGAAGATTGGAATAAAGCAAAGGTAAAACGTGAAGCTACTGGAATTAAAGCACCATCAAAGGTAGGTAGGGATCGGGCGCATTTATTGACTGGAATATTAAAGTGTCCTATTTGCGGAAGTCCTATGTATACAAATAAAAACGCATGGACTAACAAAGACGGTACATATAATGAAAGATTCTATTATGTGTGCAGCAGGAGGCGGCAACAAAGGGGCGTATCATGCAGTTATTCCGCACAATTAATGAAAGAATCCATTGAGCCAGATGTAGTATTGGCAATTAAACAGCTTGTGACCAATGAAGAATTTGCAAAGGAAATTAAAAGTAGAATTGGAACGGAGATTGATACTACAGAGATTGACAGGGAAATCAAAAATTACGAATCAAATTTACGGCAAGTAGAAAACAATAAGCGCAGACTTGAAAGCGATATAGATTCACTTCCTGAAGACTCTAAATATCGTGACCGAAAATTACAGGATATGAACCGTAGACTAGATAATTTATATGATACAATCTACGAGTTGGAAGATAAGATTGAAGAAGCCTATGCAAAGCGCAAATCAATAGAGATGAGTGCAATCACGATTGATAATGTATACAAGGTGCTGCTTAATTTTGATAGGGTGTATGATCGCTTGAATGATGAAGAAAAGAAAACCATGATTCAAGGATTTATCAAGGAAATTCAGATATATCCAAAAGAAGAACAGGCAAAATATGAGCATCCAATAAGAAATATCACATTTAACTTTCCTATAATCATAAATGGGGAAGAAGTGGATAAGATTTCGTGGGAAAATGGGAATACCGTTGAGACGGTGTGTCTCTTGAGCAACACCCAAAGTAAGAAGAAAGAGTCCTATATAACGCTTGATGTGGAGATGGCAGATTACTATCGCATCAAGAGCGAAGGGAAGAATTCTACCATTTAAGGTTCAGCCTCACAATCGAATAGGAATTTGAATGAAAGTCCTAATCCCCCAGCTATGCTGGGGAGAATGGAGTAAGCAGGAGCGTGTAAGATAACAATAAAAAGCCTCCTATGTTAGAATGAGAAAGGTATCGCAAGCCAATCTCAAAACAAAGGAGGCAGTCCATATGGACAATCAAAGTCTATCACATGTACGCTGGAAATGCCAGTACCATATAGTACTCATCCCAAAGTATCGGAAGAAGGTATTGTATGGGAAATTGAGAAATGATGTAAGAGAAGTTATCTCAAAATTGTGTAAGTATAAGGATGTGCAGATAATAGATGGAGCAGTATGTGAGGATCATATACATCTAAGTGTAGCAATACCGCCAAAACTGAGCATATCAAGTTTCATGGGGTATTTGAAAGGCAAAAGCACGCTGATGATCTATGATAGGCATCCAGAGCTACAAAGTAAATGGGATAAGTCATTCTGGGCGAGAGGATATTATGTATCAACAATCGGTAATATAACCGAAGATGCAATAAAGAAATACATCCAAGAGCATTCAGAAGAGTCGAGGAAAGAAGAAAACAGAAGTACCTCTTTATAGAGGACCAGTAACAACGCTTGCGATACCCGCCTTTCAGGCGAGCACGCAAACAGCCCTTATTAGGGCTAATAATAAACCACCACTTGAAGTGGTGGTTGCTAACTAGAAAAATTTTGAAAAAGTTTTTGCAAATAGGTAAGAATTTTGCATATTTACCATATACAATAATCTATAAGGCATATGAAGTAAAAGCCTGTTTGAAAACTGAATATTGCAATATACATACAGAACGTGAGGATATGTGTAGCCACTATGTAGGTGCGCCACGATATGCCTGCCCTGATTCAGTTCGGGGTAAACGTGAGGGAATGGAAATAATCTATTGAAGCAAAGGTATTGAGCGATAAAAACCTGACAAAATGCACAGCAGTTGTGCGGGGCGATGAGGCATATCCGTGATAATGATACTTCTGGATTTCTGGTTGAAATTTAGTCATAAAATGACGGTGCGATTCCGATGTGGGCAGCGTAATGACCTGTCACTTGTATGTAGTCTTATAGATTAAAAAACAGGAAAGATTGACAGGGAATTTGAGTTCTTGAGTGTTAAAACAGCGTAAGGGCAGTTATGAACGTAATAGTTTGTAGCTGTCCTTTTTTGCGTTCATATGGAGGAAGTGCTTATGATTGATGAGTGGAGCGGATTGGCGGATACGTTAGCAAATTTGATTGAAAAATATGCGTCAGATTTAGATATAGAAAATTTACCTGATATAGCAGGAGATAATCATGCGAAAGACAATAGAAATAAAGCAGAAGAATTGTCAAAAAATTGAAGGATGCATCTTGCTAGTAATGGTCACAAAAGATATAATAAACATGATAAGAGTGTCCAAACTATTGTTGGAGAAAATACCAAATAACGAGGTGACTATGGATTATAGAGAAGAAGAAATTGGAAAATCAAATATGATAATTTATACAACAGAAGACGGCTTATCAAAGATTGAAACCATCTTCGATGGCGATACAGTCTGGTTGTCAAAGGCGCAGATGGCGGAGTTATTTCAGAGAGATCGCTCTGTAATTTCAAAACACATAAAAAATATATTTAAAGAAGGAGAGCTTTCCAGAGAAGGTAATGTGCAAATTTTGCACATTGCAAATTCCGATAAGCCTGTAGAATTTTATAATCTCGATGTAATCATCTCTGTCGGCTACCGTGTGAAATCAAAACGCGGCACACAGTTCAGAATATGGGCAACCGGAATCTTGAAAGAGTATATGCGTAAAGGCTTTGCATTGGACGATGAACGTCTGAAAGATTTAGGCGGCGGTGGATACTTTAAGGAACTGCTCGAACGGATCAGAGACATTCGTGCATCTGAAAAAGTATTTTACAGGCAGGTATTGGAGATTTACGCTACCAGTATTGACTATGATCCAAAAGCGGAAATATCCATTCAGTTTTTTCAGAAGGTTCAGAACAAAATTCATTATGCCATTCATGGGCAGACGGCGGCGGAAGTTATTTATACAAGGGCGGATGCGGAAAAGGAATTTATGGGGCTTACCACGTTCGCAGGAAACCAGCCGACGTTGCGGGAGGCTGTCATTGCCAAGAACTATCTGAATGAAAAAGAACTTCGTGCAATGGGGCAGCTTGTGTCGGGATATTTGGATTTTGCAGAACGTCAGGCAGAGCGGGGACAGGCTATGACCATGAAAGATTGGGCGAAACACTTAGACCGGATTCTAACAATGAGCGGCGAACAGTTATTGCCGGGAAATGGGAGTGTGACGCATAAGCAGGCGGTGGAAAAAGCAACCGGAGAATATAAGAAATATAAACAGCGTACTTTAAGTGATGTGGAACAAGATTATTTGAACTCGATAAAAATACTGGGTAAAAAGGCGGATAAAGAATAAAACTTGTAGATTTATAAAAGAATGTGGTTATCAAAATGTAAAAGTGCAGCGGGCGTTGCACAAATGGAGAATATATGCACAGAGGAAGAATAAAGGTTTACACATATACAAGAGTATCTACAGCCATGCAGACAGATGGTTATTCCTTAGATGCACAGAAAGCCAGAATGAAAGCATTTGCTGATTTTAATGATTATGAAATTGTCGGTACATACGAGGACGCCGGTAAATCCAGCAAGTCCATAGAAGGACGATTAGAATTTGACTGCATGATGGAGGACATCAAGTCGGGAAAAGACGGCGTTTCCTTTGTCCTTGTTTTTAAGTTATCTCGATTTGGCAGAAATGCGGCAGACGTACTTTCTACATTGCAAGTTATGCAGGATTTCGGAGTAAATCTGATCTGCGTGGAAGATGGAATTGATTCTTCCGAGGATACCGGAAAACTGATGATTTCTGTTCTGTCGGCAGTTGCCGAGATTGAGCGGGAAAATATCCGTGTCCAAATGATGGAGGGGCGTATTCAGAAAGCCCGTGAGGGAAAATGGAACGGCGGGTTTGCGCCATATGATTATCAGTTGATAGACTGTAAACTTCAGATTAACGAGGAAGAAACAGAAGCGATCAGAGTAATCTTTGACCAGTATGTACATACGGATATTGGCGCTAATGGAGTAGCAAAATACCTTGAAAATCATGGTATTCATAAAATACAGCGGCAGAACGGGAAAAATCCTCTTTTTGATGCGCATTTAGTGCGCCTTATTCTGAAAAATCCGGTATATTGCGGTAAAAGTGCTTATGGGCGAAGAAGGACAGAAAAAGTCCATGGAACACGAAACGAGTATCATCTTGTGGAGCAGGATAATTATATTCTGGTAGACGGTTTGCATGAAGCTATTATTGCGGAAGATGTCTGGCAGGCTGCACAGGTAAAACTTATCTCGCAGGCAAAGAAATATGAACATGTGAATCGAGGCAAAGACACGAAAACACACCTTCTTTCGGGAATTGTCAGATGTCCGATATGCGGAGCGGGTATGTATGGGAATAAGAGTATCAAGCGCAAAAAGGATGGAACGAAATACAAGGACTTTTATTACTATGGCTGTAAGCATCGTACCATGACGCGCGGACATAAGTGTGATTATAAAAAGCAGATCAGAGAGGAACTGTTAGATGATGCGGTGGCGGAAGTCATCGTTAAGTTAGTTGGCAATCCTAAGTTTGCGGAAATGATGCAGGAGAAGATCAACAGCAAATTGGATACTGCCGCAATAGACACAGAGCTTGCGTCATATGAAAAGCAGTTGCGGCAGTATTATGCCGTCAAGCTAAAGCTGGCGGAGGAAATTGATTCTCTTGATCCAGATGACAGACATTATATCAAACGGAAAGCAGACCTTGATGATAGGCTCTATCGAATGTATGATAAAATAGAGAATGTGGAAACACAGCTTATTGAAACAAGGGCAAAGAAGCAGGCAGTTGAAGCTGAGAAATTGACGGGAGATAATATCTATAAGGTATTGATTTATTTTGAAAAGCTGTATGCCGTGATGAATGAAATAGAACGCAGACAGCTTATGGAAGCATTGATTTCCGAAATACAGATATATGAGGAAAGAAAACCGAATGGACAGTGGTTGAAGTCTATTAAATTTAGTTTTCCGATTATTGAGGAAGATATGAATTTGAGTTTGGAAGATAATAAGTACGTGGAGACCATCATAAAGCTGCAGCTTGTAGAAAAGTGAAGCGACTGACTGTATACCATAAGATGATGGATTTTTGAAAATCAGGGATGCATTCAAGAAAATTGCTACTACAGTCGATAGGCTCAAACCGCTTTACAGAGCTGCGGGCATATTAATGATGAATGTATATGATTCTTATTGAATCCAGATTCACTGAATCTATATTAAGAAAGGACGAAACACCATGCATAAATCAGTCTCAGAATCCAGAATAGAACAGATCTACCAGGTGCGCCCGGAGTACTTAAACGGCGCCGGAAGGCTGTTCGGCGGCAAACTGATGGAGTGGATCGACGAACTGGCAGGGCTTGTCGGTATCAGGCATGCGCAGTGCGATGTGATCACGGCGTCGGTGGACAACCTGCGGTTCATGCGGGGCGCTTATCTGAAAGATCTGATTGTGCTGATCGGGAGAGTAACGTTTGTGGGTAAGACTTCCATGGAAGTGCGGGTAGACACTTATGTGGAAAGTCTTGACGGAACCAGAAGACCCATCAACAGAGCCTACCTGACGCTGGTTGCTGTTGACTCGGATGGTCATCCCACAGAGGTGCCCGGGCTTTTGATAGAGACGGAGGCTGAGAGGGCGGAGTGGGAAGCCGGGATCAGGAGAAGGGAAATGCGCAAACAGCGGCGGGAAGAAGGATTTTAAGCGCTCTTCCATGGTCCTTTCCGGTAAAAAGTGATGGAGAGCGCCGTAGCGATCGTCCAGCCGATGGGCCATGCGCACCAGATACCGGTATAGCCTGCCTGCCCGGCAAGTATTCTGGCCAGCGCCACACGTAAGATCAGGTCGGTGAAGGTTGCGGTCATAAAGTATTTCATCAGACCGGCGCCGCGCAGAATGCCGTCGGCTACCAGCTTGACGGAGACGATGAAATAGAAGGGCGCCACGATATAGAGAAAACGCATACCGGATGCAAGCGCAAGCGCAGACGGCTCATTGATAAAGAAGGTCACAAGTGTTTTTGCCGCAATCAGATACAGCGCCACCAGAGGAACGCAGAGCAGCCACACCATCTTAACGCCCGCTTTGAAGCCGTCCTTTATACGCGGCAGTATACCGGCGCCAATGTTCTGTGCCGTATAGTTGGACAGTCCGTTAGCCAGTGTGGTGAAGGAAGTGATCACCAGATTGTTCAGTTTGATCGCCGCGGCGTATCCGGCGGTCACCTCCACACCACAATCGTTGATTACGCTCTGGATGATGATATTGCCGATGGAAATAAAGCTCTGCTGCAGGATACTGGGCACGGCGATCACTGCGATCTTGCGAAACAGATCGAAGGAATATAACAGGGCGGGGGCGTCCGTGCGGATCGCCGCAAGCCGTTTTAACACGACGACGACTGCCAGCACACAGCTTACGCCCTGACAGAGGAAAGTTGCCCACGCCACGCCGGCCACGCCCATGTCGAGGGCAGCCACGAACAGGATATCGACCAGAATGTTTGCCGTAGAGGAGAATGCCAGAAAGACAAAAGGCGTCCTGGAATCACCCAGCGCGGAGAAGATTCCCGTCGCTATATTATAGAAGAAAAGGAACGGCAGGCCCCATATGTAGATCTGCAGATACAGTCTGGAATCGGCAAGAATCTCGGATGGCGTATGGATCAGTCCGAGAAGTGCATCGGAGCAGACCAGACCGAAAATCATCAGGACGGCGCACAGAACTGCGCTGGAGATCATGGTCGTATAGACAGAGGTTTTCATTTCTTCATATTTCCTGGAGCCGAACAGCCTTGACACGATGACAGAACAGCCGATATTGCATCCGAAGGCAAAAGCGATGAAGATCAATGTGACCTCGTAGCTGTTACCCACTGCGGCCAGCGCATTTTCACCGATGAACTTGCCGGCGACCAGGCTGTCTGCAATATTGTATAACTGCTGAAAAATAATGCTTCCAAACAGCGGCAGGCAGAACTGCCAAAGTACGGCTTCCGGTTTTCCCACGGTCAAGTCTTTATTCATATTGTAATTCCTTCTTTCTGTTATGTCTCAGGGTTGTGCTCCATATATTCGAGTCCGCGCAGCGAATCTCGCAAAGTAAATTTGCGAAGCAAATTTACTTTTTTTATTGTACTCTCTTTTTGAAAATATGCAAATTGAAAAAAGTCCACGGTAACGTTATAATTATTAAAACGGGTATTGTCGGGATCGCATAAAAATAACACACCTAAATATAAAAATTCACACCGTAATCCTTGTCTGAAATCTATATGATAAGAGTAACCCGGCAAAAGCCAATATAACAGGGGGTATAACTATATGCGCAAGGCAGAAATGAAATCGTACGAGTTTATGGATCATCAGGGGACTTTTCGGCTGGAACAGCCGGAGAATGTGAGCTATCTGTATTTTCCGATCGCGGGGGAGCAGGGACTGAAGGGAGCCGTCACGCCGAGACTGGGCGGCGATTTGAAGCGCAGTCAGAATGAGTTTGTTCTGCAGCCTGTCAGTGCGGAAGAACTCCATAATAATAAATCCACCAGGAACTTCTGGTGCAGACTTAAGGACGGGTCCTGCTTCTCGGTAACGGGCGTCTCCGCAGAGGCGGAAGCGAAACGGTTTACGGACGGACAGGAACGGAGCATCCTGACAGCCGGGCCGATGTGGCAGCAGGTGGAGAGGGAGATCAGTGACTATGGCATGGCGTCCAGGGTGACTTCTTTTGTGCCGGTTTCGGCATATTCCGTGGAGATCATGCATGTGGAGATCACTAACAGGAGAAGCGAGGCGGTCACACTGGTGCCCGTGGCGGCAGTACCGCTTTACGGCAGAAGCGCGGATAATCTGCGGGATCACAGACATGTGACGTCTCTGCTGCACAGAGCCGAGACAACACAGAAGGGCGTTCTGGTTACACCGACCCTCTCTTTTGATGAAAGAGGACATCAGAAGAACCGGATCACCTATTATGTATGCGGGATGGAACAGGATGGAACGGCGCCCGTAGGCTTTATGCCGGTGGCAGAGGATTATATCGGCGAGGGCGGCAGTTACGAGAGACCGGAGAGCGTGCTGTGCGGACATTCCTATGAACCGGCCGGCAGAAAGTATGACGGTTATGAGATTGTCGGTGCTATGCAGTTTGCGCCGGTGACGCTGCAGGCGGGGGAGAGCAGAAGCTATACGATCTTCATCGGCGCAGAAGAGAACAGAGAGCAGATCGACGGGATGCTTGCGGCCTACAGCGACGACGGGAAGGTGCAGGAGGCGCTGTCTGACACGAAGCAGTACTGGATGGATAAGATTAATGTGTCCTATGAGACTGCCGATTCTGATTTCGATAATTTCATGTTCTGGGTAAACTTCCAGCCTATGCTGCGCAGAATCTACGGCTGCTCTTTCCTGCCGCATCATGATTACGGCAAGGGCGGCAGAGGCTGGCGGGATCTGTGGCAGGACTGTCTGGCGCTTTTGATCATGCAGCCGGATGACGTGCGGCAGATGCTGATCGATAATTACGGCGGTGTGCGGATCGACGGAAGCAACGCCACGATCATAGGCAGCAGGCAGGGTGAATTTATAGCGGACCGTAATAACATCACGAGAGTCTGGATGGATCACGGGCTGTGGCCGCTTATGACAACGAAGCTCTACATCGACCAGACGGGTGATCTGTCGGTTCTTTTAAAAGAAAATACGTATTTTAAAGATAAACAGGAGGCGAGAGGAACCCGCATCGACGAGGAATGGGAGGCAGGCGGCACACCGGTTCTGAAGGATCAGGAAGGATGTGCGTATCAGGGCACTGTCCTGGAACACATTCTGGTGCAGAATCTCACGGTCTTCTATGAGGTGGGAGAGCACAACCACATGCGGCTGCGCGGTGCGGATTGGAACGACGCGCTTGACATGGCGGCGGACAGAGGTGAGAGCGTGGCATTTACCGCTGCCTATGCAGACAATCTGGACGTGCTGGCGGACCTGATCGGCTTGCTGCGTGAGCGGATGCAGATGAACAGTGTGGAAGTACTGGCAGAGATCGAGCCGTTATTATCCATCGGCATGGAACTGTATGAGGATGCCGGCCGGAAGAGAACTCTTCTGGCGGATTACTGCGAGAGCATCTTCCACCGGGTATCGGGCAGGAAGACCAGCCTGGACAGTGAGATGGTGCAGAAGAGTCTGCGGGAAAAGGCACAGTGGATCAGGGAGCATATCCGCAGAACCGAGTGGATCGATGGTGAAGAATGCGGATGGTTTAACAGCTATTACGACAATAACGGCAGGAAGTGTGAAGGGTTCACCCCGGACGGCGTGCGGATGATGCTGACTGGACAGGTATTTACCATAATGTCCGGCACGGCGACCGGAGAGCAGACCGCACAGATCGTCAGGGCGGCGGACCGGTATCTGTATCAGAAAGAAGTCGGCGGTTACCGTCTGAATACGGATTTCGGCGAACTGAAAACCGATCTCGGCAGAATGTTCGGCTTCGCGTACGGGCATAAGGAGAACGGCGCCGTCTTTTCCCATATGACGACGATGTATGCCAATGCGCTCTACGGACGCGGATTTGTACAGGCAGGATACCGTGCCCTGCATACGCTGTATGAGCAGGTGGCGGATTTTAAGACCAGCATGATCTATCCAGGCATTCCGGAATACTTTAACGACAGGGGAAGAGGCATGTACCATTATCTGACGGGTGCGGCGAGCTGGATGATGCTGACAGTGATAACACAGATGTTCGGCGTCAAAGGAAACTGTGGAGACATGATACTGGCGCCGCAGCTTGTGCGGGAACAGTTTAAGGACGGCAAGGCTGGGCTGACGCTCAACTTCGGCGGGAAAAGATGGCACATTGTCTATGTGAATGCACAGAATCTGGAGAGCGGGGAATACCGTGTGGGAAGTGCAGCGCTGGACGGCAGACCGCTTACGCTGCAGGAAGGCGGGGTGAGAATTCCGCTCGCAGAGATTACACAGCTTAGCGATGAGAGCGTCCACGAGATTCTCGTGGAACTGAACAGTTAAACTCGAAAGGAGCATAGTGACAGTGATGAGAGAGAGTACGGCAGCATATACAATAGAGAATTACGGCAGGAAATCGGCGTTTGCCAGTTTCCTGCCGGGAATCAGCGGCGTGAGAGGCATTCCGATCTGGTGCTATTATGTAAACCGGGGACAGGGCGTTGTCAGTTTTGGTCTGGAAAATAAAGATCATGCAATTATGGAATTTTATCCGGCACATCAGGCTTATCAGAATGTAAAGAAAACCGGATTCCGCACTTTTATCAGGAAAGACGGCACATTTTTTGAGCCTTTCCGGGAGGAGAATATCCCGCACAGTATGCGTATTACCATGAACGGCCTGGAGATCGAGGAGAATCGTGAAGAGGAAGGGATTGTGACAAATGTGTCATATTACACGCTTCCGGAGGAAAAGATCGGCGGTCTGGTTCGCAGAGTATGTGTGAAGAATGTCGGGAGTCTGGCGGCTGATCTGGAGATTCTGGACGGCATGCCGGCGTGTATTCCTTACGGCATCGATCAGGAGAGCATGAAACTGATGGGGCAGACGATGAAGGCCTGGATGCAGGTGGAGGATGTGGAGGGACATCCCTTTATGCGCGTCCGCGCGAGCACGGTGGATTCTGCTGCGGTAACGGAAATAAACGGCGGTAACTTTTCAATCGGAACGCTGGCGGACGGCACCGCATTACAGGCGATTACAGATCCTGAAGTGATATTTGCCTATGACTTGTCGCTGGAGAAACCGGTTGGTTTTATCGGGCATGGTCTGCGCGATCTGCAGGCGAAGCCGCAGGTGAATCAGAATCTGGTTCCGTGCAGTTTCTACGGGGTGCAGGCGAATCTGCCGGCCGGGGGCGAGATTGTATTCTACGAGTTGATCGGACAGGTGGAGAGCAAGGAGCTTCTGGCACAGTTTGCCGGTCAGAAACTGGATGCTTCTTATTATGACAGGAAGAAAGAGACAGCGGACCGTCTGGTGTCGGAGCTGTGCAGGCATATCAGGACGAAGACCGCGAATCCGGATTTCGATGCGTACTGTGAGTACACTTATATGGACAACGTGCTGCGGGGCGGTTATCCCATTCAGCTGGCGGATGACAAGGTCTTCTATGTGTATTCCAGAAAACACGGCGATCTGGAGCGGGACTACAATTATTTCAGTATGCTGCCTGAGTTCTACTCACAGGGCAACGGCAATTTCCGCGACGTGAACCAGAACAGACGGTGTGATATTTTCTTCGCGCCTTTCACGGGACGCGAGAGTATAAAGACCTTCTACAGCCTGATTCAGCCGGACGGTTATAATCCGCTTGGCGTGGAGAAAGTTACTTACCGCCTGCAGCCCGATCAGGCGGAAGAAATCTTCCGGACGGAAAGTGCTGCAGAGAGGGAACGTCTGCGGGATCTGCTGGCGAAACCCTTTACGCCCGGAACGCTCTACAGGGAACTGGACAGACAGGGCAGGACGGCGGAACAGACGGAAGCGCTGTTTGGGCAGGTTATGGCAGCGGCAGAGGGCGTTGTGAACGGCAGGTTCGGCGAGGGATACTGGTCGGATCACTGGACTTATAATCTGGATCTGCTGGAAAGTTATCTGAGTGTTTTTCCGGAAAAGGAAGAAGAACTCCTGTACGAAAAGGCGTACAGCTGCTATATGCCGCAGGCGCGTGTCAAAAAGCGTGCCAGCCGTTGTGTGAAGACGGAGTCCGGTATACGCCAGTACGGAGCGATTGAGGAGACGGATGTGGCAGACGGACAGCTGCTTCGCGCGAATGGCGGTACGGGAGATGTGATCAGCGTCACGCTGATGGAGAAACTGCTGCTCCTGTCGGCTGTGAAGTTTGCGACGTTAGATGCTTATGGAATGGGGATCGAGATGGAAGGCGGCAAGCCGGGCTGGTATGACGCGCTGAACGGGCTGCCGGGTCTGTTCGGTTCCTCCATGGCGGAAAGCTGTGAACTGGCGCGTAATCTGGAATATACGGTACAGGCACTTAAGCGCTATCCGCAGGACGTGGAAGTGCTGGCGGAGCTGGCGGATTTCATGGAACAGATTGACAGGGTTGTGGCGGCGGAGAAGAAGACGCTGCTTACGGAGCAGAAAGTACTGTCCTTCTGGAACGGGATCAATGATGCCAAGGAAGCTTACAGGGAGAGAATCTATGCCGGTGTGAGCGGTGCGGTGAAGGTGCTGCCCGGTGTAGAACTGATCCGGATGCTGGAGGAATGGGAAGAAATCGTGCGTAAAGGCATCGAGAAGTCCTGTGATATGACGGGCGGTATCTGTCCCACGTATTTTACCTATGAAGTGACGGAGTACCGGGAGTGTGAGGACGGTATCCTGCCGCTTGATATGCAGGTGGGCGAAGTGCCGCTGTTCCTGGAAGGACCGGTGCGGTACCTGAAGCTGGATCAGGCGATGTCCAGCAAGCGGAAGTTGTATGAGCAGGTGAAGGGAAGCGATCTGTACGACGATAAACTGTCCATGTATAAAGTCAACGCATCCTTACAGGACGCGTCCTTTGAACTGGGCCGCGCCAGAGCATTTACGCCCGGATGGCTGGAGAACGAGTCCATCTGGCTTCATATGGAATATAAATATCTGCTGGAACTGCTCAAATCCGAGATGTACAGGGAGTTCTTCGAAGACTTCGGCAAGGCGGCGGTTCCGTTCCTTGACAGGGAGATCTACGGGAGAAGCATCTATGAGAACTCTTCCTTTATCGCCAGCAGCAAGAACCCGAACAGCAGCATACACGGTAAAGGGTTTGTGGCACGCTTAAGCGGTTCCACGGTGGAATTCTTAAATATGTGGATCATCATGATGTTCGGCAGACAGCCTTTTGATATGTGTGACGGGAAACTGACGCTGCGGTTTACACCGGCGCTGCCCGCTTATCTTCTGGAGGAAGGCGGCAGTGTGGAAGCGGTATTCATGGGTGAGACACAGGTGGTATACCATGTGGGCGAGTGTAAGGATTATATTCCGGAGGAGTATCAGATTACAGCATGCATGCTGACGTATAAGGACGGCCGCGAAGAGAGTGCGCCGCAGGGTGTGATAGAGGGCAGTATGGCGGAGGATGTGCGTGAAGGCCGGGTAAGCAGGATCGACGTCACACTCTGCTAGAAAGTAACAGCTTTGACCTGTGGTAATGAAGATAACACCGGGAGGTGTGAGCGTGTATGAATACACTGTTGATCGTAGAAGAAGATAAATCCATTCGTCAGATGATCAGGGCGAGCGTGCGTCGAAGCGATATCACCGTCTCCAATATTATGGAGTGCGGGGATGGGCAGGCGGCGCTGGAGATTCTGGAGAAACGCCGGGTGGACGTGATGATCACGGATATTATACTACCGAAGAGGGACGGAATCGAGCTTGTGCGCAGGATGCAGAATCTTGCGCACAAGCCTCTTGTGGTGGTGGCCAGCGGATGTGATGATTTCGCGTGCGCGGTACAGATGCTGCGCTTGGGCGTCAGAGATTATATTATGAAACCGATCGAGCGGGAGGAGCTTACAGATATCTTAAGGCGGCTGGATCTCGAGATCGAAGAGAAGAGGCGTAAGATGCGCGAACTGCGGACGATCGGCTGCCAGCAGCTTAAGTATATGATCCTCAATGACAATATACCGGAGCATGAGGTGCAGACGGTGACCCGCAGTTTTGAGAAGCAGCTTCTGGATCAGGAGTATGTGGTATGCTGTCTGGAAAATGTCGGCGGGGAAGATGAGGAAAGTGAAAGTTATCTCTGTCTGGGAGAAATCGAACATAACCGAATCTATATTGTCAGGAAAGACAATAAGGAATTTCTGCTGAAAAATGAACTGCGGGACTGCCATGTGGGGGTCAGCCGTGTACATTGCGGTGTGACACAGCTTCGGACTGCTTACCGCGAGGCGCAGACCGCAAGAAAGGAAGCATTTCTCAAGGTCAGACATAAAGTGGAATACAGCGGAGCGGTTCCCGAGGACAGAGACGTACCGGATGAGGAGAAACTGCTGCGGATCGCGCAGATGATCGGGACGAATAGAATCACGTCGGCGCTTAAGATGGTAGAACAGTATTTTGCGAAGCTTAAGCGGGAAGCATATTCCTGTGATGTACTGAACCAGAGTGTGAATCTGTTGATTGACGAGATCTGCAGGGTTTACCGCAATGTGTTGTTAGCGGATGAGGAGGAACTGAACAGCTTTCGGAATATTTACCGGTTTGCGCAGAGCGATGAGCTGATGGAGGAACTGACCGGATGGATGATCGGTTTTCACGGAAAAATCAGCGAAGCGTTTGATGATTACAAAAACAAATCAAAAGTGGATAAGGCGCTTGCCTATATTCAGGCGAATTACGATAAAGATCTGAATATGGCGGTCGTCTCTAACTATGTCTCTATGAATTATTCTCTCTTTTCATATGCTTTCAAACAGTACACCGGGCAGAACTTCGTGAGTTATCTGAAAGAACTCCGGATGAATGAGGCGAAGCGTCTGCTGGCAGGCACGGATATGCGTGTCATCGAGATCAGCAGGCGGGTAGGGTACGAGAACGAGAAACATTTTATGAAGACCTTCAAGAGCCAGAACGGCGTCTCCCCCACGGAATACAGGAAAAATATGCAGTTCGGATAACAGAAAGTCATGCAAACTCAGTGTTGTAGATTTGCTCTTTATATGATAGTATGTTAAATGCATATGCACATCAGAGATATCTGAAAACTTGACTCATGGTTCACGGGAATTAAGGAATATGAGGAAAAAGATCGTACAGAGATTTCACAGTCTTAAGGGAAAAATGAATAATGCATTCGAGGAGACCGTGGAGACTGTGCCGCCGGCGGAGCGTTCCGGGGCAGAGCGGGCTGATACGGTGAACCGGGAAGCGCAGAAAACGGAGCGGAATGCGGCCTTGAAGCTGATGGAGCGCGGGGACTTCGAGAAGCTGGTCGGCGAGGAACTGAGAGCAGGGCACAGAGCAGGCGGTCTTCTCATCTGTGATGTGGACCGGTTCAGAGAAATACATGATATCTACGGGCAGGATGCGTGTAACGCTTTGCTGCGGCATGTGGCGGACGTGCTTTTTGACAAGTTTGCAGAGGCGGCATATATGGTCAGACAGGGCAGGGATACTTTTGCCATATGGCTGCCGGGTGTTTCGTCAGTACACGCGGATGTGCTGTACAGACAGGCAGGAGAAGTCAATGATCTGCTGCTGCATCCGGCGGGCGGGATTCCGCCGGTGACGCTAAGCAGCGGCATCGCTTTTTGCACTGCTGCAGATGATTACAGGAGCCTTGGCAGGAAAGCGGTCAAGGCACTAAACCGTGTCAAGGAGTGCGGCAGGTGCGGATGCAGAATATATGATGACCGGGAGGACGGCGCGAATGAAAGCACCATACCCGGCTTGAAACAGAACATTCTCAGCGTGAAACAGAACATTCCCGGCCTGAAAAAGAACATTCACGCGGAAGAGCCGTTCGCAGAGCAGGATGACTGCAGGCAGCATTCTTCCCGCGTTTTGTAACAGTTACGTTCAGGATGGACAGACAGGAGAGGAGCATATTATGGGCGGATTTTTTGGCGTGGTTTCGAAGCAGGACTGCGTATTTGACTTATTTTTCGGAACGGATTATCATTCTCACCTCGGAACGAGGCGTGCCGGTATGGCGGTATACAGCCGGGAGGAGGGCTTCGACCGGGCGATTCATAATATTGAGAACGCTCCTTTTCGTACCAAGTTTGATAAAGATGCGAATACTATGCGCGGCAGCTTCGGCATCGGATGTATATCAGATTATGAGCCGCAGCCGCTGATCATTCGATCCCATCACGGGACCTATGCGATCACGACGGTGGGCAAGATCAATAATAAAGATGAGATCGTACAGGAACTCTTCAGAAGCGGACACGCGCATTTCCTGGAGATGAGCGGCGGGGATATCAACGCCACGGAGCTGGTGGCGGCGGTAATCAATCAGCGGGATAATCTGATCGAGGGAATCCGCTACGCACAGGAACTGATCAACGGTTCCATGACGATCCTGATCATGACGCCGAAAGGAATCTATGCGGCGAGAGACCGGTACGGACGTACACCCGTGACGGTGGGAAAGAAGGAAGACGCATGCTGCGTCTCGTTCGAGAGTTTTGCGTATTTGAATCTCGGATATGAACCGGAACGGGAACTGGGACCCGGAGAGATCGTGATTATGACGCCTGAGGGCGTGCAGTCTTTAGTGGCGCCGGGAAAAGACATGAAGATCTGTACGTTCCTGTGGATCTATTACGGATATCCCTCCTCCTCTTATGAAGGAATCAGCGTGGAGCAGATGCGCTACAACTGCGGTGCCATGCTGGCGAAACGAGATGACGCGCATCCGGATATCGTGGCGGGGGTGCCGGATTCCGGAACCGCACACGCGATCGGCTATGCGAATGAGTCGGGGATTCCTTTTTCCAGACCGTTTATTAAGTATACACCTACGTGGCCGCGCTCGTTTATGCCTACGATTCAGAGCCGGCGTAATCTGATTGCGAAGATGAAACTGATCCCGGTGCATGATCTGATCAAGGACAGAAGCCTGCTGCTGATCGATGATTCGATCGTGCGGGGCACGCAGCTGCGGGAGACGACAGAGTTCCTGTATCGGAGCGGCGCGGGAGAGGTACATATCCGGCCGGCATGTCCGCCGCTTCTGTTCGGGTGTAAATATCTGAATTTCTCACGATCGACTTCGGAGATGGAGTTGATCGCACGCCGCGTCATCAGTGAGATGGAGGGAGAGAATAAGTATCCGAATCTGTCAGTTTACGCGGATCCCGACAGCACGGAGTATGCCGGGATGTTAGAAAAAATAAGAGAGAAGCTGAATTTCACTTCTCTCAGGTATCATCGCCTTGACGATATGATTGCATCCGTCGGTATTGATAAATGTAAACTGTGCACTTATTGCTGGGACGGACGGGAATAGCAGGTGTTATATATTTCTGGACGCAGTGATTTCGGATTTCGAATGCGACAGAGGGTCAATATGCTGCTGGCGCAGCCAGAATTTCATCATGAGGCGCTGTGGCAGCAGTTTTGCACCTATGTGACAGACATTGACATAGAGACTGTAGATGGAGATGTCTCTGCCGCGGTCTGCGTCTAAGATGGCTTTTTTTGCAACCCCGTCAGGCGTGTGCATGCCGCAGAATCTGCGGGGGGCTTTTGGCGCGCCGATATTGGCTCTGGCATAGAGGTTTGTACGCAGCCACCCCGGGCAGACAGCAGTGGCGCTTATGCCGCGATCCTGTAATTCCACGTTCAGCGCCCGCGTATAGTTGCGCACGAAAGCTTTGGTTGAACTGTACAGATTCTGGTAGGGCAGCGGCTGGAATGCCGCCTGCGAGGCGATATTAATCACATGGCTTCCCTGCGGCATATAGGGAATGCATACGAGTCCCATGGCCACGACGCCGCTGATGTTCACATTGATCATATTAACAGACTGTGCCACGTCCAAATCGTCGTAGGAACAGAATTTGGCATAACCTGCGTTATTGATCAGGTATTGCACCTCGGCCTTTTGCTCTGCCAGCATGCTGCCAAGTTCTTCTATGCGGGTGATATTGCAGACGTCCATAGGAATCGGACGGATTTTAGCACCCATCTGTTTCTTTAGTCTGTTCAGCTTATCCTCGTGTCTGGCGATTGCCCAGATCTCTTCGATCTCATTTCTGTTCTTCAGTATCTTCACAAATTCTCGTCCCAGTCCGCTGCTTGCTCCGGTGATAATCGCGATTTTTTTCATGGCTTCCTCCGTTCATGAATGATTCAATCTTGACTCCTTGACGCCGTTTTGCTATGCTTTATTATATTTGACTTATAACAGTATAACAAAGTATATGACATATTAAAAGATTTTATTTCCGCGTGAAATGGGTTGGGCAGGGGGAACGGAGTATGTTATTTAAATGCAGAAATTGCGGCGGCAATGTGGTGTATGAACCAGGCAGACGCAGGATGTATTGTCCCCATTGTGAGGGTGAGGACAGTGAAGATATTATACAGGGCGGTTCCGTTATACAGTGCGTCAACTGCGGCGCGCCTATGGAGACGCCGGCTTATGCGTCAGCGGGACGGTGTGAGCATTGCGGCTGCTATATTGTATTCAACGAGCGGGTAGAGGGAGTCTATGAGCCGCACCTGCTTCTTCCTTTCTATATTAATAAAGATCTGGCTGTGGGAGCAATGGAGGCGGAGTTTTCGAAACGGGTGTTTACACCCTCTGATTTCATGTCGGCCAGGAGTCTGGAGAAAATGGTCGGCATCTATGTGCCGTTCTGGCTGTACGACTATAACGCGCGTTATGATTTTGCCGGAGAGGGAACGAAGATCAGAATCTGGACCAGCGGAAACACGGAATATACAGAGACGTCATACTATGAGGTGGTCCGCAGGATGGAACTGGACTTTGACAAGATTCCTGTAGATGCGTCCTATGCTATGGATGACGGGATCATGGACCTGATGGAGCCGTACAGTTACCGGCTGCTGCAGGATTTCGAGCCGAAATACATGTCAGGGTTCTACGGTGAAGTCTATAATCAGGGAGCGCCGGAACTGGAGGGAAGAGCGCAGATGAAGGCGCGCAATGCATCGGAGGAACTCATGCAGCAGTCTCTAAGCGGGTACAGTACGGTGAGACCTTACCGCAAGGATCTGAACCTGCAAAGAAGCGGCGTAAAGTATGCCCTGATGCCTGTGTGGCAGTATTTATACCGCTACCGGGGCAAAACCTATCAGTTCCATGTCAACGGACAGACGGGCAAGGTGATCGGTAAGACACCGGTTTCCATAGGGAAGGTATTTGCCTACGGCGCTTCTGTGTTCGCTATTGTGACGGTGATCTGTTCTTTTGTTGTCGGTGTGCTTGAGATACTGTGAGTGTGCACGGTGCTGCAGCGAAGCCGGGACAGAACCGGTAATAAGAATCCGGACTGGAGATTAGTGTGAAAAATCCATACACGGAAGATTTTTCACACGCAAATTTGTGCTTACGCCCAAATTCGCAGATTAAGCAAGAATGAGAGATTAAGATGAAAGAATATTTTCGATATTTTAGATGGATGTATATTATATTGGGCTCGGTGGTGATCCTGTACATATTTATCAGTGTCGGACACGGTGTGATCTCTGGAGTTGCTAACCATCAGAGAACCAATACGGAATGTACGACGGATGAGCGTGTGTTCGACTACGGTGACGTGCTGACGGACGAGGAAGAAGACAGCCTGCGCAGTCTGATTGCGAAGCGGGAGAAACAGACCGGATGTGATATCGTATTGATTACGCTGGAGGAATCACTTAAGGATTATGCCAGAGAGATCGAGCCTTATGTGGTTTATGATGAGTTTGTAAGGATCTATGCGGAGGAGTTCTACGAGGAACACAATTTCGGTTATGATAAGCCGAACGGGGACGGTGTTCTGCTGGTGGACAACTGGTTCCGGGAAGATAACGGCAAGATCTACACGTGGTTCTGCACGACGGGTAAGGTCAAGGATGCTTACGATGCAGACGAGATTAATCATATTCTGGACAATGTGTACCGTTATGTAGAGCATGATCCTTATCGCGCTTACAAGACATATGTCAATGACTTTTACCATGATATGACGGGAACACGGCTCTTTACACTGTATGTACCGTCATGGGTTCCGTGGGTGATCGGAATCATATCGGCTGTTATATTTATACTGTGTAACGTGAGGTCTAAACGCGGGAGGAAGACGACGACTGCGACGACCTATGTGGAAGGAATGGAACCCGAGTTTAAGATCAGACAAGACAGATTTCTGCGTAAGAGCGTAGTACAGCGTAAGATTCAAACGAGCAGCAGCAGCGGCGGTGGTCACAGCGGCGGAGGCGGAGGCGGTGGCGGCGGCAGCCATGGCGGCGGCGGTCACAGCCGCTAGAAGGTGTCGGTTTGCGAGAAAAAATGAAAATAAAAAACACTTCCCATGACGGTAGGAAGTGTTTTTGTTTTTATGTTGTTTCGAGTTTGCGAAATAAATCTCGCAAACGAGCTTCGCTCGTTTTATTTACGCCATCTTGTTAACGGCAAGCGTAAGACGGGATACTTTTCTTGCAGAAGTATTCTTGTGATAAACACCCTTCTTGGTAGCCTTGTCAAGCGCGGATGTCGCAGCAGTAAGGGCTGTCTTCGCAGCTGTCTGATCGCCGGATTCAATCGCAGCGTATACTTTCTTGATTGCTGTCTTGACACCGGACTTGATCGCCTTGTTTCTGTCAGCCTTTGTCTTATTTACTAAGATTCTTTTCTTTGCAGATTTGATATTAGCCATGTTTACACCTCCGATTCCGATTTTTATTTAGACGTGTCTCATTAAAGCCGGACACGGACGTTTTAATGGAAACACACGTATATTATTGTAGTTTATGAGAATCATGATGTCAATACATATTTTGTTTATTTTTGCAAAAAATAGAAAAGGAAATAACCAACTTATAAAGAAACGCATATAGTAAGATAAAATGCGGGAAATGAGGGGTATGGCATGGATAGCTGGCAGGCAGTCAGGACAGACTTGGCGTTGGAGGCCAGAGAGAGCATCGAGGATAAAGCGGAAGGTCTGCATGGTGTCACGGTGGAAGAGGAATATGACGAGGCGTGTGATGTCCATATCACCAAAGTCGTGGTGGAGACGAAGAACGGCGCCAAGATTCTGGGCAAGCCGATGGGAACCTATATTACATTGGAAGCCCCGGCGATGACGGAGCCGGAAGAGGATTATCATCAGGAGATTTCAGAGATTCTGGCGCGGGAGATCAGAGAGATCCTGCCGGAACCGGACAGGGAGCAGTCCATTCTGGTAGTGGGGCTGGGCAATCGGGAAGTGACGGCGGATTCTCTGGGTCCTAATGTGGTGGATAATTTGTTTATCAATAGACATATTGTGCGGGAGTATGGCAAAGTTGCGTATAATCGTTCCAAGATGCATCAGGTCAGCAGTCTGGTTCCGGGTGTTATGGCGAAGACCGGGATGGAATCTGCGGAGATCATCAAGGGCGTGATCGGTGAGACGAAGCCGGATATGGTGATCGTAATCGATGCGCTGGCCGCCCGATCCACGAAGAGACTGAACCGCACGATACAGATTACGAATACAGGGATTCATCCGGGGTCAGGTGTGGGAAATCATCGTAATGCGATCACACAGGAGAGTCTTCATGTACCGGTGCTGGCGCTTGGAGTACCGACAGTGGTGGACGCGGCGACGATCGTGGGAGACGCCATGGGAGAACGTCCTGTGGCACTTAAGGAACTGAATAACATGTATGTCACGACGAAGGATGTGGACCAGCAGATCCAGCAGATCAGTCATATCCTGTGCGACGGGATCAATAAGGCGCTCAATTATCCGGAAGAGCCGTAACAGGGATGCTACAGACCGGAATGCTGCGAAAAAGCTTAAGACGACCGGCAGACAGGGATATAGGGGGCTATGGTATGAAGTGATGTCCGTACTGCATATATATAGATTAGTATGGACATGAAAAAGAAAATAGTTAAGTTAATGATAATAGCGCTTATGATAGCTTCTGCTTTCTTTGTTCTGGCGGAACTTGTGAGTGTGCGGCACAAACAGGAATCCGGCGGAGGGACCGTTTCGGAGTGGATCGCATCTATAATAATGGAACCGTACCTTCCCGCTATGCACATGATGCATCACGGTTCAACGGTAAAAATAGCAAGTGATATTTATGAAAGATGGGTTCTGGCGGGCTATCCGGTCTTCCTGTACGGCACTATGGAGGGAGAGAATGAGGAGACGGCTGCGGAGAGTGATTACGCAAGACTTCTTATGCTGGAGGGCAGTGATGAGGACCATAAGTCGATTGCAGAGGAAGAACTGGAGTATGATGAGAATGCCATGCACTTAGAGCAGAATCTTGCGGATGCCATGCTGGCGGAGAATGGCGCGTACCTGGAGAATCAGGCGGCCGGACAGGAGGAGGTGCCGGCGCAGGAGGAAGTGCCGGAGCAGAGTGCTGACGCTGCGATTTTAGAGTTTGTTCCCGTACAGGCTAAGAATTACAGCTATCAGTGGGAGGAATTAAAGAGCTATGAAATGCTCATAAAGGCTTTCTATGCCGTGGACAGCACGACGAAGGCGGGCGATGATCTGCTGCAGATTGACCGGTTATTGTCCCGGGACATGCGTGTAACGGGTTCAACAGAGGCACCGCAGATTCTGATCTATCATACGCATTCGCAGGAGGCTTTTACGGACTCCGTGCCGGGGGATGCGTCTACGAGTATTGTGGGCGTGGGCGAGCATCTTGCTGATTTGCTGCGGGAGCGCTACGGCTATCAGGTGATGCATCACACGGCATGCTATGATCAGGAGAGAGATTATGCGTACAGCAATTCTCTGCCGGAAATCGAGAAGCTGCTGGCAGACAATCCTTCCATAGAAGTGGTGATCGACTTACATAGGGACGAGATGCCGGCGGATAAGAGGCTGGTCGTCGATCTTCAGGGGAGACCTACGGCGCAGTTTATGTTTTTCAACGGCTTAAGCCGCAGTAAGAAAGGAGAGATAGAATATCTGGAAAATCCGTATCTGGCAGACAATCTCGCCTTTTCCTTCCAGATGCAGGCGGCGTGCAACGAGTATTATCCGGGGCTGGCGAGAAGGATTTATCTGAAGGCTTACCGCTATAATATGCATGTATGCCCGAAAACACTCTTGATCGAACTGGGAGCGCAGAATAATACTGTGGAGGAAGCCATGAATGCCTGTGATCCGCTGGCGCATGTGCTGGATCTGGTGCTGAGCGGGGAGGAGCCCATGCGTGAATGATAAGACCATTCCCAGCGTGAGAAAAAGCACTCACGCGGAAGAACCGTCCGCGGGGCGGACCTGCCGCAGGCAGCATTCTTCCATGCTTTAGAGATCGTGTAGTAGTGGACATATTTTCCGCGATTTGTTATACTTATCTTCGTATGACAAGAAAGGAAAGTGTGAAGGAAAGTATGGCAGTTATAGACCAGAGTAAAATCAGAAATTTTTGTATCGTCGCCCATATCGATCACGGGAAATCGACACTGGCCGACCGGATCATAGAGAAGACGGGACTGCTCACCAGCCGGGAGATGCAGGCGCAGGTACTTGACAATATGGAGCTGGAACGCGAGCGGGGCATCACGATCAAGGCGCAGGCAGTGCGCATCATTTATAACGCGAAGGACGGCAATGAGTATATCCTTAATCTGATCGACACCCCGGGGCACGTAGACTTTAACTATGAGGTGAGCCGGTCGCTGGCGGCGTGTGACGGAGCGATCCTTGTGGTGGATGCGGCACAGGGCATCGAGGCGCAGACCCTGGCGAATGTATATCTTGCGCTGGATCATGACCTGGATGTCTTTCCGGTGATCAATAAGATCGACCTGCCCAGCGCCGAGCCGGAGCGGGTGAAGAATGAGATTGAGGACGTGATCGGCATCGAGGCACAGGATGCGCCGCTGATCTCGGCGAAGAACGGTATCGGCATCGAAGAGGTATTAGAGGCGGTGGTGGAGAAGATCCCCGCGCCTGGAGGGAGTCCGGACAACCCGCTGCAGGCTTTGATTTTTGATTCTGTCTATGATTCCTATAAGGGTGTGATCGTATTCTGCCGCATTATGGAGGGCAGGGTTGCGAAGGGAACACCGATCAGGATGATGGCTACCGGTGCTACCGCGGAAGTGGTGGAAGTAGGGTATTTCGGCGCGGGGCAGTTTATTCCCTGTGAAGAACTGTCGGCCGGCATGGTGGGATATCTGACGGCCTCTATTAAAAATGTGAAAGACACAGCGGTAGGCGATACGGTGACGGATGTGAACCGTCCCTGTGCGGAGCCGCTTCCGGGCTATAAAAAGGTTAATTCCATGGTGTATTGCGGCATGTACCCCGCGGATGGTGCAAAATATCCGGATCTGCGGGATGCGCTGGAGAAACTGCAGCTAAACGATGCGTCTCTGCACTATGAGCCGGAGACTTCGATTGCACTTGGTTTCGGTTTCCGCTGCGGATTCCTGGGACTTCTGCATCTGGAGATTATTCAGGAACGGCTCGAGAGAGAATACAATCTGGATCTGGTGACTACCGCACCGGGTGTTATTTACAGAGTGCACAAGACGGACGGGACGATGATAGAACTGACGAATCCGTCGAATCTGCCTGATCCCGCGCAGATCGACTATATGGAGGAACCGGTGGTTGGCGCGGAGATCATGGTGACCACGGAGTTCATCGGTCCCATTATGCAGCTGTGTCAGGAGAGGCGGGGCCGGTATATCAGCACGGAGTATATCGAGGCGTCCAGAGCGCTGCTGAAGTATGATCTGCCGCTCAATGAGATTATCTACGATTTCTTTGATGCGCTGAAATCCCGTTCCAGGGGATATGCATCTTTTGACTATGAATTGAAAGGTTATGAAGAATCCAGGCTGGTGAAGCTGGATATCCTGATCAATCACGATGAGGTGGACGCACTCTCCTTTATTGTTCATGCGGACAGCGCATACGAACGGGGCAGGAAGATGTGCGAGAAGCTTAAGGACGAGATCCCCAGGCACCTCTTCGAAATACCGATTCAGGCGGCTGTGGGCGGTAAGATCATAGCCAGAGAGACGGTTAAGGCGATGCGTAAGGACGTGCTTGCCAAGTGTTACGGCGGTGATATTACCCGTAAGAAGAAGCTGCTTGAGAAGCAGAAAGAAGGTAAGAAGCGTATGCGCCAGGTCGGCAGTGTGGAGATTCCGCAGAGCGCATTCATGAGTGTGCTGAAACTGGATGATAACTAAACGTATCGTGAAGACAGGCAGTGCGCTCTATGATACAGGATTGGAATAGAGACGTGATATGAAAAAAGAACTGAGCATCTATATTCACATTCCCTTTTGCGTGCGGAAATGTTTCTACTGCGATTTCCTTTCCTTTCCGACAGGAGAGGTGAAGGGGCACCCGGCAGTCCGGAAGGCGGCGGCATCCTGCAGCAAGGAACCGGTCCGCCGGATGGAGGTTTCCTGCCGGTGTGAAACGGCACAGGATGCTATTGAATATTATGTAAACCTACTTTGCCGGGAAATCAAACAGTCTGCAGAGGCCTATATAGAATATCAGGTGATATCGGTATTTCTGGGCGGCGGCACGCCGTCGCTGCTTACGACAGAGCAGATCGGCCGGATCATGGAGGCAGTCAGGAGGCACTACCAGATGATGCCTGATGCCGAGGTTACCATGGAGATGAATCCGGGGACGGTAGAGTCTGGAGAACCGGAGCAATACATAACACATGGTATTAATCGGGCCAGTATAGGACTGCAGTCGGCGGACGACGGAGAACTGCGGCGGATTGGCAGAATCCATGATTACGCCGCATTCTTAAGGACTTATGATCTGGTGCGCCGGGCGGGTCTTTGCAACGTCAATATTGACATCATGGCGGCGCTTCCGGGGCAGAGTATTGTTTCTTATGAGCAGACGCTTCGAAGGGTGACGGCGCTCGCACCGGAACACATATCGGCGTACAGCCTGATTCTGGAAGAGGGAACGCCTCTGTACGAGCGGCAGTCGGAATACCGTTTTCCGGCGGAAGAAGAGAATGTGGAGATGGATCTGTTGACAAGACAGTATCTTGCGGATTGCGGGTATTACAGGTACGAGATCTCCAATTATGCGCGGGAGGGGTACGAGTGCAGGCATAACAAGGTATACTGGCAGCGGGGCGATTATGTGGGATTCGGTCCGGGAGCGGCTTCCATGGTGGAGAATGTCAGATGGAGCAATCCTTCCTCTATGGAATCGTATGCGGCATATGTGATGAGGCAGCAGGAGGCCGCCGATATGTCAGCGGCACCGTATATGTACGAAGGCGCAGCATGCGGGCAACAGGCAGAAACCGCACGGCAGAACCGGTCGAAGGCGGCAGATCTTCCACACAGGCAGATTCTGACACCGCAGGAGCAGATGGAAGAGTACATGTTTCTGGGGCTGCGCATGGTCTGCGGTGTGAGTGCGGAGGCGTTTGCACGAACTTTTGGAATTTCTGTAGAGGATGTATACGGCGATGTGATTGGAGAATTGCACAGGCAGGGGCTCCTCGTGAGGGAAGGGGACAGGATCAGACTGACGCTGCGCGGGCTGGACGTGAGCAATTATGCGATGGCACAGTTTCTTTTTGACTGAACTTTAAACCGAATTGACGGAATATTCGCATGACTGCCTGAATTTTCGCTTTTTTCTGACATTAGGTATCATCTTAAAGAATTTGTATTGTAAATCACAGGCTGACTTTGTATAATGTATATATATTAACTCGCAGTAAAGCCATGCTCCAAGATGTCCGTTTCTGAGCCTGCAACATATTTTCAGGTGGAAAGGCACTTAAGATGCCGCCGGGTCATAGAATAGAGTAAATGGACTTTGGGGGCTTCTTTTGAAAACATTTAAGCAACCACTGACTGCGAAGGAAGAGGCCGTATACTTAAAGCTGTTGAAGACGGGTGAAGACGCAGAACGGGTGCGGGCGAAAGAAATTCTGATAGAACATAACCTGCGTCTGGTTGCACATATTGCCAAGAAGTATCAGAATGTGGACGAAGAGATGGAAGATATGATCTCGATCGGGACGATCGGACTGATCAAGGCGATTGATTCTTTCGATGCCGGCAAGGGTAAATTAAGCACATATGCATCCCGCTGTATCGATAATGAACTGCTGATGTTTCTGCGTGCGAAGAAGAAAACTTCCAGAGAAGTATCTCTATACGAGCCGATCGGTACGGACAGGGAAGGAAATGAGATCAATCTGCTGGATATTATTGAACAGGATCAGGTCGATGTGATCGACAGAATGGAAGCCGAGGATAAGCTGAGCAGACTTTCGGGACTGATCCATGACAGACTGAGTGACAGAGAACGGGAGATCATAACACTGCGCTATGGTCTGACGAGTGAATACGAGGTGACCCAGAGAGAGATCGGACGCAAACTGGGGATTTCCAGAAGTTACGTTTCAAGAATAGAGAAGAGGGCGCTTGAGAAACTCAGAGAGGCTTTCGAAGCATTGTAAGCCGTGTGAGGGGCAAAGGAGGAAACGGGAGTATGCTTTTTGTAAAAGGGGACGATTTGAAGGTAGGAATGCGGCTGGCACGCCCGATTTACAATAAAGACGGCGTTCTGTTATATGAGCGCAATTCCAAGTTGACTATGCAGGGCATTGTGAGTATCAAGAACTTCGGACTGATCGGTATCTTCGTGCTGGAGCCGGCGGAGCCTGTTCCGCCTATGACACAGGCAGATATTGATTTTGAACGGTTTCAGACGATGTGTGTTTTTTCCATCCGTGAGGAACTGGATAAGATTCTGCAGACGAGGCGGCTGTATAAGATGCCAACGATCGCGGCCAACATCACCAAGAATTACGGACATATGGATAAGAAGATCAATTTCGTGCAGAATCTGCGCAGCAAGGAAGATTATATCTATAAGCATTCCTTGAATGTGGCGATTCTGTGCGCAATGATAACACATGTTATGAACCTGAGACTGGATGAGCAGGCGGAGACCGTACAGGCGGCGCTTATTCACGATCTGGGCAAACTGATGCTGCCGAAGAACATCGCGGGGAAGGATATGTCTTCCGCTGAAGAGCAGGAATATGTACGGGCGGCAGAGGTGCAGGGGTATGATCTGATCGACATCGTGTATTCTTCGAGTCCCAATATCAAAAGGATATGCGTACAGGCGCAGCGGCTGCTGGCAAGCCTTGATACGCCGCAGGATATCTCATCGATCAAGATGGTCAATGGCGCCAGGGTGCTGGCTGTGGCGGAGACCTATGACACGATGACGGCGATGCAGGTGGAGAAAGATCCGGAATCCGAGGTGAGCGCGTTAAAGCATCTGCTTGCCCATCCGGAGGTCTACGACAGCAGGGTCGTGAACGGACTGATCAAATCGATCAATATTCTGGCGCCGGGAACCAGCGTAGAGCTTAACAGCAAAGAGAAAGCGCTTGTTCTGGCGGCCAATGAACAGAACGTGCTGGAGCCCATGGTTCTGATGTTCGGGGATAACAGTATCGTGGACTTAAGCGACAGAGAGACGTTCGGCGATCTGGAGATCAAGGACATTATGAAGACGATGGACAACCGTTATGTGATGGACATGGATCTGCTGAAACAACAGGGGATCAGGGTCGAGGAGCCGGAGTATGTTGCGGTTCCGGAAGAAGTGTGATTAACAGCCGCAAAAGAAAACAAATGCCGCATCAGGGCGGCACAGGGGACGGGAGGAGCGTCCTTCCGTTTACAATACGAGAAGAGGTAGGGATATAGAAATGCCGACAATAGAAGAGATTATGAGAGTAGCCTGTGAGGCCAAGGCATCTGACGTACATGTCACGGTAGGCATACCGCCGAAAATGCGCGTAAACGGTAATCTGATCACGATGGATTATCCAAGAATGATGCCTGCGGATACGCTGGCGCTGGCTTACTCCATGATGAATGATGTCCAGCGGGAGAGATTTGATGAACGGGGCGAGTACGATATGTCTTTTTCCATACCGGAACTGGGCAGATATCGTGTCAATGTGTATAAGCAGAGAGGCTCGGCGGCGATGGCGCTTCGTCTGGTAGGCACGCAGGTGCCTTCGCCGGAAGTGCTGGGTGTACCGGAGTCCGTCGTCAATCTGTATGAGCGTAAGAGGGGACTGATCCTGGTGACAGGACCTACGGGAAGCGGTAAATCTACGACATTGGCGGCAATCATAGATAAGATCAACAATAAGCGGGATGCGCACGTGATCACGCTGGAGGACCCGATCGAGTATCTGCATCAGCATAA
Organism: uncultured Lachnospiraceae bacterium; assembly: GCA_937920345.1. GTDB lineage: Bacteria > Bacillota > Clostridia > Lachnospirales > Lachnospiraceae > UBA3282. The sequence continues at coordinate 69,136 of CALGVA010000017.1, read as the reverse complement.
GATGGCGATGGTCAACCAGAGAGAGATCGGTCTGGATTCCCAGAGCTATGCCAACGCGCTCAGGGCAGCGCTGCGTGAGGACCCTGATGTGATCCTCGTGGGTGAGATGCGTGATTTTGAGACGATCAGCGTAGCGATTACGGCGGCCGAGACAGGACACCTTGTGCTGTCTACACTGCATACCATCGGTGCGGCAAGTACGGTAGACCGTGTTATCGACGTGTTCCCGCCCCATCAGCAGCAGCAGATCAGGGTACAGTTTGCCAATGTGCTGGAGGCAATCATATCCCAGCAGCTGATTCCAACATTGGACGGGCATGGACGCGTAGCGGCTTTTGAGGTGCTACATGCAAACCACGCGGTCAGGAACCTGATCCGTGAAGGTAAGTCCCATCAGCTTGTTTCCACTATGCAGACGAATCGCAAAATGGGTATGATGACGATGGATGAGGCGATCATGCAGCTCTATTATGAAGGCAGGATCGACAGGGAGATGGCGGTACAGTTTGCGCAGGACCCTGACGGTATGCAGACGAAGCTTATGTAATAGCGTGAGAAGAGCTTCTAGAGCTCACAGTAAAGGCTGTTTCGCTAAGAAGTTCCAAGTCTGCATTGCAGACTTTTCTCACGCAGGAGAATGCCTGAAATACAGCATTCTCCCAGACAAGCTTGCTTGTCTATGGATTATGAGATTCCGCAGGGCGGAATCATGGAGGTTAGCGTGAATGAAAATAGCGATTCCACAAAGCGGAACCGTGAGGCTAAATATGAGAAAAAACAGTTAGAGGGCTTGACAGGCGGGTCAAGTCCTTTTATGATGAAAAAGTAATATTTGATACGGATCGGCTGTCTGCCGGACCGTTATCATATCTGTAATTCTGATTGTGTCAGCAGCAGGCAGTTCCGAGGCCGGGCTGCGGATATTCTATGATTCAGGCGTATCGCCGCAAGATTTCAGAGACAGAGATGATCAATATGGATTAACAGGACAATTATGGAGGAGGTATTATTTTGTTCAGTACAATTACATCAGGGACGCTTTACGGTATCCGCAGCTGTCTGATTCAGGTGGAGGTGGATGTCTCGCAGGGACTTCCGGGTTTTCAGATCGTAGGTCTGCCGGGCTCGGAAGTGCGGGAAGCCAGGGAGCGGGTCAAGGTTGCGCTCAGGAATGTGGGCGTTGATCTGCCGCCTGTCTGTATCAACGTGAATCTGTCGCCGGCGGACATACCCAAGAGCGGCACGATGTTTGATCTGCCGGTGGCGGTGGGCATCATGACGGCGTTATCCAGGATTCCGGCACAGGCGGCTGAGGGTACGCTTTTGATTGGGGAACTCGGACTCTCCGGAGAGGTCAAACCCGTGAAGGGTGTGCTGCCGATCGTGCGGGAGGCGGCGCGCAGAGGGATCAGGAGGTGTATCCTGCCGGCGGAGAATCTCTGGGAAGGCTCGCTTGTGGAGCAGGTGGAGAGCAGCGGTGTATCAGATATGCGGCAGGTCATAGAGGTTCTGACGGGTGGCAGGCGGACAGAAGGAGGTCACAGCGGTGAAGGAAGCATGGAAAAAAGTCGGATCGGGAGTCGCCAGCAGAGCATAAGGCAGGCGACCGTTTCGACGGGAGAGCGGAAGGAATGCGCCGCAGCGGCGGACGGTCCTGCAGGCAGTACGGACAAGCCGGATGACGGCACATCCGCCGGGCAGCGGAAAGATTTTGCGGATATCAGCGGGCAGGACAGCCTGAAAAGAGCGGCAGAGGTGGCTGCTGCGGGATTCCACCATCTGTTGATCGTGGGTCCGCCGGGGGCGGGTAAGACGATGCTGGCAAGCCGGATTCCTACGATTCTGCCGCCACTCTCGGCGGAGGAGAGTCTGGAAGTGTCTTCCATCTACAGTATATCCGGTCTGTTATGTGCAGAAGCCGGTCTTAAGAAAGAACGACCGTTTTTAAATCCGCACCACACGATCACGGGACAGGCGCTTGTGGGAGGCGGGCGGATTCCGACGCCCGGCATCATCAGTCTGGCACACAGAGGTGTACTGTTTTTAGATGAACTGCCGGAGTTTAAGAGAGAGACACTGGATATTCTCAGACAGCCGCTGGAGGATCGGAAGGTGCAGATTGCCAGGACATGCGGGACATATGTGTATCCGGCGGATTTCATGCTGGTGGGCGCTATGAATCCCTGTCCCTGCGGTTATTATCCGGATATGGGACGCTGCAGATGTACGCCTTTCGAGGTCAGACGCTATCTGCGGCGGGTGTCGGGACCGGTTTTGGACCGGATCGATATCTGTGTGCAGGCACAGCCGGTGTCATTTCATCATATTGCAGAGCCGGCGGCGGGGGAGAGCAGCGCGCAGATCAGAGAGCGTGTGCTGCGTGCCAGACAGATACAGGCAGAACGGTTTCAGGATACCGGACCGCGGTTTAATGCGGATATGAAAGCCGGAGACATAGAGCGGTACTGTGTGCTGGGAGATAAAGAACAGCGCTTTATGGAGCAGATGTTTACGGTTATGCAGATGTCGGCGCGGGGGTATCATAAGATTCTGAAAGTGGCGCGGACCATAGCAGATCTGGCAGGATGTGAACGCATCGGGGAAGAACATCTGGCGGAAGCGGTCTGTTACAGACAGACGGAGGTGCTGCAATGACAGAACGGGAGAAAGCATATATGCACTGGCTGTATCAGGCGGTGGGCATGGGCAACAGGGGAACACTCAAGAGACTGGAACAGATCGGCACACCGGAGGAAATCTACGGTCTGGCGATACAGGGCAGACTGGAAGAGAAACTGAGCGGCAGATACCGGAGTAAGGCGGAACAGATCACGGCATATACAGAGGTTTATGATGTGGCGGCTGAGTATGCAAAGCTGTCGGCAGCGGGAATCAGCTTTGTGACAGCCGGGGAGCCGGAGTATCCGAAGCGGCTGGCGGAGATTCCGGATGCGCCGTATGCGCTGTATTACGCGGGCAGGCTTCCGGAGGAAGCAAGGCCGACGGTCGCCATTATAGGAGCCAGGAACTGCTCGGAATACGGCAGGGGCATGGCACGCCAGTTTGGAGAAACGCTGGCGGCAGCAGGCGTACAGATCATCAGCGGCATGGCGAGGGGCATTGACGGGATCGGTCAACAGGCGGCGCTGCGTGCAGGCGGTTACTCGCTGGGAGTACTGGGCTGTGGTGTAGATATCTGCTATCCGCCGGACAACAGACCGCTGTACGAGGAACTGATCCTCGCTGGTGGTATCTGTTCCGAATATCCGCCGGGCATTACGCCCCGGGCGGTTTTGTTTCCGCCCAGAAATCGTATTATCAGCGGGCTGTGCGATGCAGTGCTTGTCATAGAGGCGAAGGAACGCAGCGGCACGCTGATCACCGTGGACATGGCATTGGAACAGGGACGCGAGGTCTATGCGCTGCCGGGAAGGGCAACCGATCCTCTGAGTCAGGGCTGCAACAGACTGATCAGACAGGGTGCGGCGTTGGTGCTGTCGCCACAGGAACTGCTGCGGGAGCTGGGTGTAGCGTGTGTCAGCACGGAAGTATATGAGCAACAAGTGTTATTTAAAACGGAAAGTATATCGGGAAGGCTGCTTACGCTGCTGGATTATCAGCCGAAATCCATGGAACAGATCCGGCAGGAGTACGCAGGACTGTATGGCGAGTGTCTGTCCGTTCCGGAACTGTGCCGCGAACTGCTGGGGCTGTGTACAGGCGGGGCGGCCGGCAGGATCGGCGGGAATTATTATGTGAAGAAGATGTAGGCAGGTTGTAAAGAAGCTGTAAGAACGCATTATAGCGCTGGAAAGCGGGGATACTTACTGAACTGAGACGTGAAGTTTTTTGTTGAAAATGCTTTGTTCCTAGTGTAAACTAGATAACAAAGGGAAAAGTTCGGGGGAATGCAATGGAATTGAAAAGTTTTTTGAGAGAATGTCTGGATGTCAGTGAAACTGCTTACAAACAGGAAGTGGAACGACAGAAAGATATCGGAACCAAGTTGGATTATCTTTTTAAGTGGCTGACGGTTTTTGTGGCAATTGGTAATATCGGAGTGCCGCTGATTGCTAAATATACAGACGAAACTGTGATATCGGGAGTGTTTTGGCTGTTGTATGGTATTCTTTCCTTGTGCCTGGTCGGAGCGCTGCTTCTGATCATTGGTGTACAGTTTCCGAGAAAACAGGTATATTTCCCTCTAGGGACAGACATTTGTAAGAAGGCAAAAGGAAATGATCAGCTTTTTAACCAGGAAGAAGACTGGTATTATCAAAAAATTTTATATTGGGATAATATGACTCGCAGTTTGGATCAAAAGAATAACAAAGCTATATATATGATCAGAATCATTGATGTAATGTTTATAGTGGCGATGATTTTGCTGTCAGTTTTATTTTTTTACATTTTAAAAAGGACGGTATAGATATATGTCAGATGAACAAAAGAACCGGGAAGAAGGCGTAAATCTGGAAAATATACTTAATGATGCAGACATGATGGACAAAGTTGACTGGAGGGATTTTTGGGAGAAACGTGATATTGAACAGGATCTACAGGATGCATGCGAAGATTTGCGAAAAGCGTATCAAACCTTTGATTAAGGAGACATAATACTATGGAGAGCCGTGAAATGGCAAACTTTCTATTATCAGATGAATTTTGCAGACAGTTTGATAAAGAATGGAAAAAATATAACAGTGATGTGAATAATGCGCTGGAATTGGTCCAGATCATAGAGGATGATGAGAAGGAAAGATTATCAAAAGGAGAAGAGTCGCACGAGGCGTTAGGTACTTTCGGGACTTTTATTTAGCATGGAAGAATTGCAATCTTTTACAATGACAAGTTTGACCCGACACATTTGTAAGACGGTGAAAATGCCGCATAATAAGGTTTTTCAAGAATTGAAAAAGTATGTTCAGCCCAGATTAGACTATTTGAATGGAATCAGAAGAAGTATCAAGGTTTATTTCCTGTTCGAGGAAAGCTACGTGGAACCTGAATGGAAGGATATGGTTGCGCAGCATTATCTGAATACTTCGTACCGCGTCAGCAATACGGTAATGAGAGTCCATTTGTTTATAACAAATCAGTTGTCACAAGTGAACGAAAGAAATTATGCTGGATGTTTTACACTGAGACATATTGATGAAGTACGCATTATGCTTTCTTTCATATATCCGAACTGGAAAGTGGTTTCGTATGACGGAAAACCGACATGCGTGATGAACTACTTAAAGAAAGTTCATATTGAGGGTAAAGAAATTGCATATCATACATATCCGCTTTTTGTACAGGATAACGCGCTGCTGGGATGCGCACAGGCCTGTCTGGTGTCTATGTCTAAGTATTTGAACGAAAAATATAGATATGACAAAATAGCTATTTCATCCCTGTCAAAAGCTGTTCACTTTCATAAAGTAAAGCTGATTCCGACAGGGGGACTGAAGCCGCTACAAATGCTGGAGGTATTAGACTATCATAATATACCGGTACGCTTTAATCTTTTTGCTGACGATTCGGATGCTGATTATTTCATACAAATCATAGAATGCACGATAGAAAGCGCATTGCCGGTGCTGTTGGGAACTACGGTAATAGATGATAAGGGTACTTCGAGTAACCATGTTATTCAGATTATCGGGCATTCAGGAGAGGGATTGAAACGCCAGTATATGGTGTATGATGATTCCGGGTTTTATTTAAAGTCAATCGGAAGTGCCGGATTTGTAGATATGATTTCGGAGGAGCAGTTAAGAGAAGCATTAACTACGGAAAAAAGCTGTATCATATATCCGATTCATGAACGGGCTTATCTTTTGTATGATAACATTAAGAACAGATTACGGTATCTGTTCGAGAAAGTGCCAGTTTTAAAACGGCTTAAACAGGAAAGGGTCTGCGACGAGGAGCAGGCACGCTGCTTCCTGGTGGATAATAGAGAAGTGAAGAACTTTATTATTCAGAATATCAGAGACAATGGGAATGTGCAGAACCGGATCAGAGAAGAAGTGACTAAAATCTTATCTGCGGATGTGCCGCATTATTTATGGTATTGTGAAATTAAGGCGGATAACCGGTATATAGTTTTCCTGGCAGATCCTACGTTTAACAAAAGTACCACAAAAAGCGTTTTTTTAAACAATATTCCTTTGATAACGGAAAAGCAGCTTGGCCTTTTAAACTACAATACATAAGAAAAATAATATGCGAAATAATTTATCCCGCCTAAGCTGCGGGATATTTGCATGATTGCACTTGACACGTGAATGCGGATGAAGAAAACAGATTGAATATGGCGTAACCGGAAAAGCACAGAGGAACAGAAAAAGGAACGAAATGACATGAACGGAATTAACATAAGAAGAATAAAGATAACGAACAGGAAAGAAAAAGCACTTTATCTTGTGCTGTTGACCGGACTGATCGTTATGTATGCCACATATATTCCATGTCTGCTGGACTATTATATCATCCGTCCGGAATATTCTTATTTTTCATTTTTTAATGAAAGTTTTCTAAAGGCTTCATATACGTTTGAGGGCATTATCATCGGCATGACACTGGCCGCGCTTTACTGCCTTACCCTGCATGCCGGGGGCAGTACGCTGATCGTGTCCGTATGCCTGTTTATCCTGACCCATGCCAGTTATATCAAATACATAAACCGTAAAGAACTGCTGAAACTGGACGACCTGCGGCTGACGGAGGCGGCAGGCATGGCACTTGATTATTTCCGATTCACACGAAACCGCTGGCTTGTGCTGATAGCCGGTGTGCTTCTCTTTTTTGTCGGAGCAGGTTTTGCGCTGGACTGGCTTAGAAGAAAGGCGTGGAAGGATTGTGGAAGTGACGGGAAAGTACAGAAAGTGAATGAAACCGGCGAAGAGGAAGAGGCAGGCAAGAAGGAGGAAGGTGACATCGACAGTGCGGCGGCAGAAGGAGGCTTGCGCAGAAGGCGTAAGGCTATGATATACGCGAGGCTGCTGGTGTGTGTCTGTCTGTGCGCCGCTATATTTCTTTATACGGATCATTTTCTGGGGGAGCGCTATGTGATCGATGTGACCGAGCCGCATGTTTCTGAGACGAACCGGTATGTGCTGTATCGTTTCCTGCAAAACGACAGTCTGTCTACGATCAGTGTGGAGCGGGTAGAGGAGAGCTATGATTTCCTGTTTTCTAAAGAACCGCCGAAAGAGACAGCAGACGGAGAAAACTATCCGAACGTGATCGTGATAATGAACGAGTCGTGGTGGAATACGGACAATATACGGACAGACCGGATCACCTTTTCAGAGGACCCGATGGGACCCTATAAGGCGCTGGAGGACAGATGCGATACCGGGTATGTGACATCTACTGTTTACGGTGGTGGCACGGTGAGCCCAGAGATCGAGTTTCTGACCGGGTTGAACGCGAAATACTACCGTACCGATTCTGCGTATGCACAGATCCGGGGACGCAGGATACCCTCGCTGGTGGATTACTTTAACGGGCTGGGCTATGAGACGATAGCGATCCACCCCTATTATGGCTGGTTTTATGGCCGCGATACCGCATATGCCGCCATGGGGTTTGATCAGGTGGTCTTTGAGGAGGATATGCAGTACAAGGATATCTATACGCGCTATATTTCGGACGAATCGCTGGCCAGGCAGATCATTGCCGAGACAGAAGTGGAGAGCGGCGGACCTAAGTTCATATGGGCGCTTTCCATAGCAAATCATATGAGGGTGCTGGACTATACGGCGGAGCCGGCAGCGGATTATGATTACCCGATCAGGATGTCAGTAAAGGGCGCGGAACTGGCTGCAGAAGATTACGGCACACTGGATAATTACATCAATGGTATATATCTGGCAAATCAGGCATTTTCGCAGCTTGTAGACTATTTCTCAAGGGTTGATCAGCCTACGGTTCTGCTGATGTTCGGAGATCACTGTCCTTATTTCTCTACGGAGATACTGGAGGTGCTTGGACTCGGGGAAGAGGAGGACGAAGAGGAGACGGCAGAGCGTCTGTATTCGACGCCTGTCATTGTGTGGAGCAATTTTTCTGAGAAAGAACTGAGTTTCTCGGGAGAAAGTATGTATTATCTGCCGCAGGCACTGATCGATTATGCCGGGCTGCCGGATTGTGATATGACACGGATTCTGCGATGCGAGAGAACCTGTTTTAAAACAAATTCTCCGAAGTTTGTACGGGATGCAGCAGGGAAGGAGATATATGAGTGTACCGAGGAACAGCTTCAGGTGCTCAATCACTGTAAGGCTGTGCAATATGATATCCTGCATGGAGAGGGGATTAGAGGGGATGTATGGAAACCGGTTGCAATCGGCAGGTGAACCGTTTGCGCAATTTGTGACGATGGCAAAGAACAGTGTGAAAAATGAGAAAATTTTTTTTGTAATTTTTCGCAATCTATATTTTTTCAACAAAAAAAGTCCCAAAAGGCTTGAAAAGATAGGCATATGTGATAAAATACAAAGTAACAGTAGTTTGCTTAAGAGGGGGATTATGCGCTCATAACGGGCTACGGGGAGTACATAGATCGATCGAAAAGAGGTCATAAAATGGCAGTTTATGGATATGAGGTGATTGATAAGTCCGGCAAGACTTCGAAGGGGAGTATTGACGCTGATTCTGTGGGCGCGGCGAGAGCGGAACTGAAGAGACAGAATCTGACGGTGGTCAACATCTCAGAACAGAATGCGCTGACCAAGGATATCAATATCGATATCGGCGGCAAGCCCACGGCGAGAGACTTAAGTGTGTTCTGCCGTCAGTTCGTGAGTATGACAAGAGCGGGCGTCAGCATTCTGGAAGCGATGAAGATGCTCTGTGAGCAGACGGAGAACAAGCGGCTGAAGAAGGCGCTGGAAGAAGTCCGGGTCAGCATGGAGAAGGGCGAACCGCTGGCGGAGTCGCTGGCGAAGGAGCCGAAGATCTTTCCGGGCATCATGGTGAATATGGTGGCGGCAGGTGAGGCGTCAGGTAGTCTGGACACATCTCTGGATCGTGTGGCGACACAGCTGGAGCGAAGCAGTAAAACGCAGGCGCTGGTCAAGAAGGCTATGATCTATCCGGTTGTACTGATGATTGTGGCGGTTGTTGTCGTGATCGTTATGCTGGTGTTCGTTATTCCACAGTATGCCTCTATGTTCGAGACACTGGATACGGAACTGCCGGCGATTACCAAAGGCGTTCTGGCGGCCAGTGACTTTATCAAGGTGAAATGGTATTTGCTTGCGGGAGGTGCGTTTGCTGTAGTGTTTGGTATTAAGACGTTTGCCGGGACCAATACAGGTAAGCATGTATTCGGCAAACTGGCTATTGTCCTTCCGGGAGTCAAAGATCTGACAATCAAATCGGCGGCGTCTTCTATGGCGCGTACGATGAGCACCCTGATGGCGGCGGGCGTGCCTATGGTGGAGGCGGTGGAGATCGTAGCGGGCACCATGACGAATATATGGTTTAAGGAGGCGCTGCTGGATGCGAAGGACCAGATCGGGCTTGGCGTGCCTTTCTCTAAACCGTTAGAGGACTGCGGACTGTATCCGCCCATGGTCTTTCATATGGTCAGGATCGGCGAGGAGTCCGGTGCCATCGAAGATATGCTGGATAAGCTGGCGGACTATTATGAAGAGGAAGTGGAGATGGCGGTACAGTCCCTGATGGCGATGATGGAGCCGATGATCATCATCGTGCTGGCGGCAATCGTCGGTGTACTGATTGCTTCGGTGCTGGCGCCGATGATGAAGATGTACGAGGCATTGGATAATGTATAATTTAATAGGAAGTTCCTTCGGTTATCCGAGTTTGCCACAGGCAAATCTCGCAATCGAACGCAGTTCGATTTTATATATGAATTAAGCGCTTAAGTAGGGCGAAGCGTTTAAGATAAAATAATTAAATTATAAGGAAAGAAGGAGATTGTAAACATGAAAAGAGAACAGAAATCATTAACAAACAAAGGTTTTTCCCTTGTAGAGTTGATCATCGTTGTTGCGATCATGGCAGTACTGATCGGTGTATTGGCTCCCCAGTATCTGAGATACGTAGAGAAGACCAGACTGCAGAGAGATAACACAAGCATTTCCGATTTTGCAAATGTGCTGAAGATTGCGGCTACTGAAGAGAAGGTTAATTCGGAAATCGCTACCGCTGCTGCAGTGTTTAAGTTTAGTGGAACACCTCTTGAAGCGCAGCCTTCCGGATCTACAAATCTTGATGCTGAGGTGGGACTGACGGTAAATTTTGCGGATATTACATTGACATCCAATACTTACACGAAACAAACAGGAACAAGTTTGCCTGAAGTAACTGTCAAAGTAGACAGCACGACGGGAATCGTTACGGTTGAGTGCTCGAACTGGATTGATACGCCCAACGGAACACCCAGCGATACACCCAAGAAATTCTAATATTGTTTAGCACCTTGAAAGGACACAGTTCATGTTACCCACAATACTGCTCTACATCATCATATTTCTCTACGGGATCGTGATCGGCAGCTTCTTAAATGTCTGCATCTTCCGTATCCCGAAACAGGAGAATATTGTTAAAATACGGTCACACTGTATGAACTGTGGGTACCAGTTGAAATGGTACGATCTTGTACCGGTATTCAGCTATCTGTGTCTCGGCGGGAAATGCCGCAGTTGTAAGCAGAAAATCTCCGTTCAGTATCCTCTCATCGAGCTGCTGAACGGAGTGCTCTACTGCACCGTATTCGCGGTGTATGGTATAAGCGTGGAAGCCCTACTGTATGCGCTGCTTGCATCCGCGTTGATCACCTTGAGCGTGATCGATTTACGTACTTACGAGATCCCGATCGGGATCAACATATTTATACTGACATTGGGGCTGATTCGCATAGTGACAGACTATGCTGATTGGCTTGACTATGCAGTCGGCTTCTTTCTTGTCAGTGGTTTTCTCTATATCGTACATTTGGTTACAAAGGGACGCGGTATCGGCGGCGGCGATATCAAGCTTATGGCGGTGAGCGGTCTCTTGCTTGGATGGAAGCAGATTTTACTTGCCTTTGTCTTGGGATGTATCATCGGTTCCGTCATACATATGATTCGGATGAAGATGAGCGGACAGGGGCATATGCTTGCTTTTGGTCCGTATTTGTCCGTTGGGATCATGATTGCCGCCCTGGCGGGGGATCAGATGATTGCATGGTATCTGTCATGGCTCGGCGTGTAGAAGCCGTTGTTATATAACAAAGTGTGGATTTGTAATGTGGATTTATCAGGTTGGGAAATAGGGATCATAGCGTGAATGAAAATACCATTCACGCGGAAGAACCGTCCGCAGGGCGGACTTGCTGCAAGCAGCATTCTTCCAGGCAAGCTAGCTTGCTTATAGTTTATGTAATATGATCTTATATTATAGATGATGAATAGAAGGGGCGATCCCGGGCGCGGGAGCCGTTGAAAGGGGAACATCGATGCCAAAGATACTGGGAATAGAAATAGGAGCTTCGCAGATCAGGATCTGCGAGGAGGATTACAAGACCAAGAATCCTAAGGTGTACCGTTCAGTCAGCATTAAAACGCCGCAGGGGGCGGTAACAGACGGGATTCTGAATGTCAACGAACTGCTGGTTAATACGATTAAGACAGCGTTGCAGGAGAACCGGATCAAGACGAAGCAGATCATTTTTTCCATGAGTTCCACGAAGATCGCAAATCGTGAAGTTATCATTCCGTTTGTCAAAGAGAATAAAGTAAAAGATCTGATTAAAGCGAATGTGTCTGACTATTTTCCGGTTGACTTAGAGCAGTATGAGATCGGACACAGTATTGTCAGCACACTGGAGAACGAGAACGGCACGAAACAGTACAAGGTGCTTGTATATGCTGTTCCCAAGGCTATGTCGGCAAGTTATTTCCAGCTGGCGCAGGCGCTCGGCTGCAATGTTGTCTCGCTGGATTACAGCGGTAACAGTATCTACCAGATACTCCGCAGGCACTGTGACACAGGTGTTCAGATGGTGATCAAGGTAGATGAGAGTTCCACGATCGTCACGATTCTGCAGGATCAGGCGATTGCACTGCAGAGAACGGTTGCCTACGGCGTAGAGGATGCAATCTTCGCCATGATGGAGATGGAGGAATACCAGAAGCCGGATTATGAGCAGGCGGTGCGGAACTTTAAGGAGCGGGAGTGCCTGAACGATGAGATTGTGCAGTCCCTCAGCTATCTGGTCAGCGGCATCGCGCGTGTCGTGGATTATTTCTCACGTAATAACGGTGTTCCTATTGAGAAGGCTTATCTGTCCGGTCTGGGCGGGGATTTCAGCGGGCTTCCGGAACTGATTTCAAATGCGATAGAACTGCCTCTGGAACCGCTTCGGGAGATTAAGGGCTTACAGCTGGAGAAATATTTTAAAGATAAGCGTTTCGGTGAATTTCTGACCTGTATCGGTGCGGCGCTGTCGCCGCTCGGTTTCATGGGCGAGAAGGAGAAGGATAAGAAGTCGATGGCGCTTCTTCCGGACGAAAAGGACAGAACGAAGGCAGCGGTTCTTTTTGCAGTTGCGGCATTTATCGGTGCGGTGGTTCTGGCGGGAACGTCCTGGCTCAGCCTGAAGACGGCACAGAATGAGAATACCAGTCTGAATAACAGGATCACGGAACTGGCGGAGGCGGAGAATGTCTATAAAGAGTATTTACAGCAGAAATATACATTTGAAAAGCTTACATTTTTCGAGAGCAATACGGTAACTTTGAATAATGATCTGGTGAGTTTTATCGAAGAAATGCAGCAAAAGATGCCGGCTTCCCTGAATGTGCAGGCTTTTAATGCTGACTTAAACGGCGTAAGCCTGTCGGTTACGGTTGCGGATAAGAAGGAAGCGGCGAAGCTGATTCAGGAGTTCCGTACCTTTGAGAGTGTGGCAGGCGTAGAGGTTGCCAGCATGACGGATTCGGGTGCCGTGATGGACGGGGAAGTGCAGGAGGAAGAACCGAAGGTAAGCTTTGCGATTCAGGTATTGTATAAGGGCGGATTATCCGACCCTACGCCGCTGCCGGAGGTGCCGGCACTGGACAGTACTGATGAAGCCGGTGATTCTGCGGCTGATGAAGAGATTCTGGAGTAGGAGGAAGAACAGATGAAAAAAAGTGAAATACAACTGTTATTGATCGTGTTCGGCGTCCTGATCCTGCTCGCTTCATGGCAGCTTGTCTATAAGAGTAATCAGACGAAGACGCAGGAGTTGAATACACAGAATGCGGAGTTGAAGGAGACGGTAAACCGGCTGGAAATTTTAAATGCAAAGCTGCCGGACTACGTTGCAGGAATAGAATTGATGCAGTCGGGCGGCGATCTCATTATCGACAGCTTCGCATCAGGAGTCAGGATAGAAGATCAGGTCATGTATCTGTATAATATGGAACTGGTAGATGTCAATGACGTGCGGGTGCCTTCTGTCAGCCTGCAGCCGGCGCAGGTCGTACCATATGCGGGATCACTTACCACGGAAGAAGGATATGAGCTTCAGGATGACGGTATCGGCATGTATAAGCTGGAAACTACCGTCGGGGTCACGACGACCAATAACGGTTTGAAAAATGTATTGAATTATATATACGGAATGGATTCCAGAAAATCTGTGTCCGGTGTCACTCTTACGACAGATACGAACGGATACTTATCAGGGAATATAAAGCTGGATTTCTTCTACCTGACAGGAACCGATGATCCGTATGTGGAACAGAATATTTCCGGTGTCTCCACAGGAACCACCAATATCTTCGGGGTGCTGAACGGCAGTGCGGTACAGTCTCAGTCCGAAGGCGGACAGGACGGAGAAGCCGGGGAGCCGGAAGACGATGGCGCGGATGCAGAAAGTACAGAATAAGGTTCGTATAATGCAGCATAACCGGCGTGAACAGCCCTTGACATGATGCATACTGTATAGAAATAAATAACAGTTATTCTATCTGAAATATAATGTATAATAACAAGCGTGATCATATAAAGGAAGATAATTGAAGCGGAGAGGAGGAGACAACATGAAGAAGAGCAATAAAGGTTTTACGTTGCTGGAACTTTTAATTGCAGTTGCCATTCTGGCAATCATTATTGCCCCGATGCTTCGTGGATTTGTCACTTCACACCGCATTAATGCCAAGAGCAGACACCTCATGCGGGCGACCACGCTCGCGCAGAATGAGATGGAGATCTTCGAGAAGGAGAAACTGGAGGATCTGCTCGTTATGGAGGAGACAGATTCGGCGGGTAATAAGATACCCAGATATGATGTGGATGAAACGAATACCCAGAAGACCGATACGGATGGAAAGTTAACAGATCATATTACCTATCAGTTCAAGCGTGAAGGCGTGATCAATGACGGATCAGATATGGAGATGTTCGATGTAATAGTGACATTAGACCCGACTGTTTCTCCCGATGGTTCTCCGGATGGTATTTATGAGGAGAAGAACATGAAAGGAATGCTGTTCATGAATACAGTCAGCGGCATGGACAGCGCCACGCATATCCAGCGTGTCAGGAATTCGGTCAATGCGAACGGCGATGATGAGGAGGTCTACAACCTCTATGTGATCCGTCAGTATCCCGAAAGCATTACGGGACATAGATGGACGGCGGATGACTTTAATCAGGAACTGGACCGGACGATCACTTTAAAGATCGAGCAGGAAGATCAGGCCGGTGTCATGACGACTGTGGCGAAGATCAGATATGATTATTCCATTAGTGGCAGTGGTTACGCTATACTGCCGCCTGAATATTATAATTATACCACCAAGGACAAGATATTTTTCAATAACGCGCAGACATTGGATGATGCGGGAGATCCCATTGCGTTAAAGAGCGTATATCTATACTATGCACCCAGATATGACACGGTCTATCCGGATAAGATTATCATAGAGAATAAAGATAAGCTTCCGGTTAATGTCTATATTATCCGGCAGAATATTCTGGATGCCACGGATAAGATTATAGGCGTGTATGAGGACGAGATGTTAGGACCGCAGAATACGGTTCCTTCCACCTATCAGGTTCAGATTGATATCTATGAGGGGTTTGATGCGGAGGGCAAGACTTACGGCAGATATTTCACGAATCTGAACCTGGATATCCCGGGTGTTGCCGGGGCGGGATCGCCTGCAATTTTGAATTTACATGACTGCGATAATTCGGGGCGGGTCTTTACGAAAGATGAGGTTATGAAATGTACCGGTATGCGGTCTCTCGATGCGACAGAGAAGATGGACAGGATCTATACGATGGAGACGGCGGTCTATGAGCATGGGGCAGATCCGCTGACAAGCGATCCGGTGGTGCGTCTGACAGGCACGAAGATAGAGTAAGCCGGAGGAGGCAATGAGGAGGAGAAGCCTGCCTGCGGATAAGAAACAGCAGTGAGAAGAGGCCGGAAGAACGCGGAGCAGTATTGTAAGCGGTATTGGAAGGAAGTCGGTAAATATGACGAACGCGGATAAGAGGGAAAAGTTATATCGGGATGACAAAGGCAGCGCCATGGTCATGATCATTGTTATCATTGCGTTTATTGCGATTCTGGTGAGCGTATTGATGTTCGTATCCTTCTCGGGATATCAGATGCGTGCGGTTGACAGGCGTGGTAAGGATAACTTCTATACGGCAGAGACGGTGTTAGACGAGATCAATGTGGGGCTTCAGGGCGAGATTTCTGAAGCGTTGAGCAAAGCCTACAGTGAAGTCATGAATAATTTTGCATTATACAAGAGTGCCAATGCGAGGAATAAGGCACTCCATGAGATCTACTATAAAGATCTGCAGGAACGGTTGAAAAGCAGTGCCGGACCGAATTATTACGATGATAGCAAGTTACGGGGGTATTTATCTCAGGGAAGCTTAGGGGACGGCGACGGGACGAGAGCGAGTTTCCTGAGCGGCGCGGCAACTTATGGTGCGATTGTGGAATCCAATCTCGAATATGCCACACTAACGGAAGAATATAAGATGGAGGTTGATAACAGTAAACTTCTGTTGAAGGATCTGAAAGTTTCCTATGTGGACGAGAGCGGTTATATCTCCATTATCAGCACGGATATCAGGATTACGCTGCCTTCTATCAACTTTTCGCAGGCATCTGCACTTCCCGATCTGGAAAGCTGCAGTATGATTGCTGACGATACGCTTATTATGGGTAATACTGCGGCAGGTGGCAGCATCGTGATCAAGGGGGATGTTTATGCAGGTCAGATGTTTGTCGGCAAGCCTTCCGATCCGGCATATTCTTTAGCTGATAAAGAGAAGGATCCTGCTGACAAAACGCCTTTGCTTATGCCGCCCCTTCCCACAGCCGTCTCTTTTGAGAAGGCGGATAACGCAGAGCCGTTAAGCAAATCTGTGGTGATCAGCAGAGAAAATATTGAAGTGATGGAAGACAGTACACTTAAAATGAAGGACACAGAGCTGTGGGCATGGAACATGGGGCTGACGTCGGCCACAGCGGAATTGGACGGGACGGTCAATCTGAAAGATGATTTTACCTTATCCGGCAAAGACAGCAAGGCAGTTCTCAAAGGCGAGTATAACGGATTTGGCTATCTTGCGGCCGGGGCGGGATCCGGCGGCGGAGCGGGAGGCACCGGCGGAACAGGTGATCCGGCGCCTTCTGTCGATACACGTGCGGATTCCAGCAGCGCGATCATCATTAACGGTAAGGACAGCACACTTGATCTGTCCGGTCTGGAGCGTTTGACGATCAGTGGCAGGGCCTATGTCGCCACAGCGCATAAAGCAGCGGATACTACGGCGACAGAGGAAGAGAAGAAAAATCAGAAGAATATTCTGATGGGAGAATCAGTTGCAATCAAGGGCAATCAGCTTATCTATCTGGCACCTTCAGAGGCTGTCGGGTGCAGAAAAGATACGAATGGAGTCATCGGCGCTTCGGAGTTCGGGTGTAATCCGCTGACGCTCGCACAGTATGAGGAGATTAAAAATCATCCCGATGAGTACTGTCTTCTGGACGGATCAAGGCAGGTTTCCGTACTGGGATACAAGAGTCTGAATGACTATATCAGCGAGGAGACTCTGGCGGACGGGTCATCGGCATACGTTCCGGAAGTTGTGTTCCGGCAGACGAATGCAGGACCTCTGGTATACTGTTATCTGCGGTTTAAAGATGAGGACGCGGCCAATAAATATTTTATGGATTATTATGCCATTAATTCCGAAGATGTTGAGCGGTATACGCAGCTGTATGCCAAAGAAATCAAGATGGCGGATGATCTGCTGTACCTGAATATGGCGGGAAGTATGCTGACATACGAGGGGGCGGAAGGATGGGCAATGCTGCCATTCACGGACTCTACCGGCAATGAGCAGCAGATGAAGCGTCTCTCTACGTTGAAGGACGATGTGTTTAAGGCTTTAAGCGCGAAGATCATGCGGACTTCCAACCAGCTCACCAGTGCGGAGATGGATAAAACCGCATTCCAGAATATTATGGATGAAACCGAGATCGAGGTTGTTTTACATGAAAAACATGCAGATGAGGTTAAAATAGATACCCTGGGCGCGGCAGCGGATAGCATGATCCTGACGAAAAAGGATGAGTATGTGCTGGATGGCAGTACGCCGTCTTCAGTCAGGATGATCGTCAGTCTGGGGAACGTGACGGTGAAGAAAGACTTTGAGGGGCTGATCATTGCGAAGGGAAATGTGACGGTAGAGGCTGGCGCTTCGATTACATTAGAGCCGCTGGATACGGACACGTTCACCAATATCCTTAGCACAAAGATTGATGAGTTGTCAGCACCGGGTAAGGATTATCGGCTGCTGAATATCTTTAAGGATGGCATTAATTATGTCACGAGCGGCAACACAGCGACTGATATGGGTACGGAGCGGGTATCCTTCGTCGATCTGATCACTTATGAGAAGTGGACCAAGAAATAGGAGCTGTCAGAATGAAAGATAACAGGGGTTTTTCGCTGGTTGAATTAATAGTTGTGGTAGCGATCATGGGGATCATGAGCGGCTTCGTTTTCATCGGGCTTCCGTTGCTCACCGGCCAGAATGCAAGGGAATGCGCTAACAATATGTCGGCGGCACTCGGCAGGGAGAAGAATTACGCCCTGACCAGATCGGGTACCGCAGATTGCTATATGGAACTGCTGCTGGATGCCGACGGCTACGTTGTGAAGTATTACATACCGCAGAATGCCGTTGTGGAGGGGCATGACCAGGCAGACTGGGTTCTTGCGGAAGAGCAGAAGATCGGCAGCAAGCAGGTGAATGTGACATGTACCTTAAAAGATGTCGCGAGCGGTAATATTACGAGTATTAACATCACGAGCGGGCAGTCTGTGAAGTTTGTCTATAACCGCGCGAATGGCGCGTTCAAGGAAGCTGTCAGATCGGACGGTTCTACGCTTGGAATCGTAGGAGGCGGCAGCGAACACTGCACAGAAATAATCTTTGATAAAGGTAAGAAATATAAGATCACATTATATCCGGAAACCGGTAAACATGTATTGTCCAGAGAGTACTAGACTGCAGGAAAGTGTGCGGACAGGAAGGAGCAGTCTGTTGGAATCAGATGGAAAGGAGAGCGCTATGGAAAGGAACAAGGGGTTATCCCTGGTCGAACTGTTAATTACAATCGCGATATTGTCTATTGTTATGGTGATCGCGGTATCTTTCATGATGACGGGGAGCAGAAGCTTCACCAAGGGAAATGCCGACTCCACGGTACAGAAGGAGGCGGAACTCACAGTCAACCAGATCGAGGATATGATCATAGACATCAACGGCGGTGTCTCCATGACGGATGATGCCAATAAGACGGAGATGACGATGTATCATACCGAGGATGACGGAACCGGCGTCATGTGCTACACGAAGTCGGCGGTGACGTGGAACAAGTCGAATAACAATGTGTACTGCAGCAAGTGGAAGGTCAACTATGACAGCACCACAGGCACATACACGGTAGATACTGCGGCAGCTGAGAATTATGAGGATCAGCTTCTGGCGGAACACGTTACTTCTTTTGATGTGGATCTGAGCGATACCCTGACGACCAAGGCACTGGACGGCACGACGCGGACGGTTGTCAAGTCTGTACTGATCAAGGTCGGGTATGATGACGGCACCGGTATAGTTGATTATGCCACCAGTCCGATTATCACACTCCGTAACCGCATGCTCTTAAGCGACGATCCGGCGAATATTTTCGATGAGTCAACGCCTATGGCGGATACCTTGAAACTGTATTACACCGGCGTAGAGATATTGGGCATAGTGCCGATCAAGGATCGGGACTCCGAGGTGCAGAGAGGATCTGCTTATAATATTTACGCCAGAATCAGTACCGGAGCAGATGTGAATGATCTGGTAGACTGGGAAATCGAGGAGACAGGAACGGTAAGCACGATTGACGACACGGGATACCTCACTGTCAATGCATACGAGGCGAATGCTTATCTGACGATCACGGCGAAGTATAAATCAGACCCGAACAGGAAGGCGACGGGGGTTGTGAAGGTAATGGGAGATTTGCCGTTAAAGTCGCTTGATGCGGTGCATATTCTCACGAAATCTTTGAAACCCTGGGAAGCACATTATGATTCTATGGTGGTTACAAAGGGATTTAAGCAAAGCGAGGAAGATGCGATTACTTATCAGTGGACAGTTAAGATAATGGAGGAGGGGAGAGATCTTTCCGACGTGGTGGAAAACTTCGCGGATAATAATAAAACATTAGATTTAAGTATTAAAAAAGATTCCGCTAATTTCGGAAAGATCCTTGAGATTACGTTGACTGCACATTCGGATATCACAGGGCAGACTGTGACAGACAGGGTTAATTACCGGATAAGTGATGAAGGGGCTGTCGGCGGAGATTCCTTTATGGAACGCGGCAAGGGCGGCCATCATGATACTGATTACTCGTTTACAAATGATTGGGCAAGTGAGCACCATTACGAAAGTTATTTCTGTGATATATACGGCAATCGTATATCAGAATATGATAATTTATTAGGTAATGTGACAGTGGAGGATAGAGGGTGTACGGCTTATGGATTGTTTCTCTCCAATGAACTTCCTTTAAACAGGAGTTACTACATTAAAGTGATATGCTACTGTAAGGATACTGATTGGCAGGGATTTGTAAGGGAATGGCAGCGTCAGTTTATCCATTATATTCCGGAAGTACGGATATATGGGAAGATGAGTTATGAAACAACAGATGTAAACTCGATTTTTAATTTCTATTACACGCTTGATGGATATTATGAAGTGGCATGGCAGAATCAGAGCGATCCGGTTTACGAATATAGCGTGGAAGCTTTTGACTATGAAGCACCGGCGGGTACGGTGGTGACACCGCAATTTAATTCAGGGTCTCACGGAACGGTAACACTGGGAGATGATTGTACAATGCATGCGTGGGGGAGTTTTACATATACTGGTGAGGCAGAATCGGTAGTGCTTAAGAGTCTGAAGATTAAAGTGTCAATGAAGGATCATCCGGAAATATACACCTATTCAACTGTTGTTTTTGAATAACAGCAATAAACGTGTTATGGTGTAACCCTCGGCTTCATGATAACGGGAGAGCCCATCAATTTCACAGCTTGTTTCGATGGGCGGATGGGAAGTGAAGATATGAAAAGAACGATGAAAAACAGAAAGAAACTGAATGGCAGGCGTATTGCAGCGGCGGCAGTGGCGGGACTGTCCGCTGCCGCTGTTGTTATGACAGCGGTATTGTCCGACGTGATGGAGGCGGAAGCGGCGGATACTTTGCTTGGCATCGAGAAGCTTCGCTCCCGCTATAAAGAGAGCGGAAATGAATTCGTTATTCTGGAAGTTGTGCCTGACAGGGCGGCGGCGGAGATCGGCTATCTTGTCGGCGGCTACGAGCCGATTCTGTCTGAGTGGGACGAGGAAGAGATGGTCTGGAAGAACTGGCAGAACACTTTATGCGAACTGCCGAAGACAAAGCGCAAGGATTTCGTGGAGGGGAAGAAAGAGGAACTGCGGGATTACTATGCGAAAAAGGGGATTAAGAAAAATTTCCCTGTGGAAGCTGTGGAAGAAGAGTATGAGGAAGGAGAACCGAAGCAGGAGGGCTTCGAGAAGATCGTGTCTGACGGCGCTAAGAAAACAGGCTGGTTTCAGAAGATCGGTGATGTTCCGGCAGAGGGAACAGACAGATATCAGATCGCCTTTAACTACAACGGCTTGTATAATGGCGACTATGACTTCTATGAAGATATCTTGTACTATACCGTGTTAAGTGCAACTGAGATAGATCCGAATCTTGCGGGCGGCATAGAGGACGACAGACCCATTTATACCAAAGAGGGCGATGGGATATATGCATATTGTGGAACGTGGGAAGAGATCAACAGTGTAGTGATAGACTCTTTCTCGGAAGATTCATCGGAAGAGGAAGATAAAGAAGATAAAGAAGATAAAGGCGACAAGGGAGATAAGGAAAAGCCAAAGCCCGATGACGGGAAGAATGATGGCGACAGCGGCGATGATGATAACGGCGGCAATACCGGTGACGATGACGGTAACGGCGGCAATACCGGTGACGATGACGGTAACGGCGGCAATACCGGTGACGATGGTGATAACGGCGGCAATACCGGTGACGATGATAGTAACGGCGGCAATACCGGTGACGATGGTGATAACGACGGCAGTACCGGCGATGATAATGGTAATGGCGGCAATACCGGTGACGATGACGGTAACGGCGGCAATACCGGTGATGATGATGGTAACGGCGGCAATACCGGTGCTGATAGCGGCACTGGCGGCGGAAGTGGAAATGGTTCCGATAACGGCGGCAGCGACAATGATAAAGGTAATGGCAGTGGCAATAGTAGCGAGGACGGCAGTTCCGGCAGCAATGATGATCCGGTTAATACTGGCGACGGAATAAGCAGTGTTGCTGCGAAAAGAACGACAGCCGTACTTGCAGGTCTTCGACAGGGCAAGTGGTTTAAGCTGGTCGCGGATGAGACGCCGGATGCCGGTTTAGGGGACGGGACAAATGCAGAGGGCACGGCAGGATCACAAGATGGTACAGCTGCGGAAGATAAGTCCGATCAGGATGACAGTACAGGAGCGGATGCGCCGGGAACCGGCGATAATGCGGGAGAGGATGATAAGCAGGAGTCTGATGAAAGTGCGGGATCAAACGGTGATACAGATACCGATCAGACGTCTCCAGATGATAGCACGGATCCGGATGACGGCACGGATGCGGATAAAACAAATCCGGATGATACAGACACGGATGATAATACGGATTCGGACAATACCGAGTCTGATGATACAGATGAGACCGATCCGGATGGAGATGATCCTGCAGCAGATGATCCGGTTGAAGATGATGAAAATGTAAAGGATACATTTGCACAGGAACAGACGGGCAAGGAGTATTATCTGGTTGCGTTTGAGAGAGTTTCAGCAGAGGTAGTGCCCGCAGACGGAACCCCCATGTATTCTGTGGGGAATATCAAAAATATCGTATTGAGCGAAAACGGCGAGTATGAATTTGTGGAATGGGATGGTATAGACGCAAACCAGCCCAGACAGGAATATACTTTCTCCGGCAAAGAGATCTGGTGTAAGAATACATTTAAGAGCAACGAGTGGTTTAAGAAATATGTCCTCAATATGGATAAGCAGAATTACGGAGATTTCCGCATTAAGGTATTGACATTTACCCCGCAGGAACTCAATGAGATGGAACAGATTCCCAATTTCAATTTCCTGTATCTGAATTCCGGATTGCGGGCAGAGATGGCGGATGGCGATGATGATGTTTCCGGCAATAATGTAGATACCGAAGACGCAGGCGGTAACACCGGAGAGGATGGCGGTACTGACGATGGAGGCACCACTGTGGAGGACGGCGATGCTGACAATAGCGGCAGTACCGAAGATGACGACGATACTGAAGCAGACGGCAGCACCGAAGATGACGATGATACTGGCAATACCGGCAGCACCGAAGATTCCGTAGATGAAAATGAAGTAACTGCCGACACCTCGAACGTGGTGAAGAGCAGATTAATGGCTGCTGATTCTCTTCAGAGTACATGGCGTAAACTGGTTGCGAATGATAATGTGGAAGGAAATAACAGCAGCGCAGGGACAGAGAGTATCTCAGGAAATGACGGTGGATCTGATATAGACAGTGATTCTGAGAATAACGATGGTTCCGGGGCGGGCAGTGACTCCGGCAACGACGGTGATTCCGATACGGGCAATGATACCGGTAACAACGGTGGTTCCGATGCGGGTAATGATACCGGCAACAACGGTAGTTCCGGGGCAGGCAGTGATACCGGCAACAACGGTGATTCCGATACGGACAATGATACCGGCAGCAATGGTGATTCCGATCCGGGTAATGATTCCGGCAGCAACGGTAGTTCCGATGCGGGCAGTGTCTCGGATAATGATGCAGATTCTGATGCGGACGGCGATGATTCAGAGGATGACAGTATCTCAGGGAATAACACCGGTTCTGGGAAGAAGACTGTGAATGCCGCTTCCGACAGTGTCAGCGATAATGATATCGGTGACAGGGAGATACTGAAATATTCGGCGGATAATGATCTGTCTGCAGAATCGTTAAAATTCTTCTTTGATAAGACGATTGCAGGTGCGAAGCCATGCCTGGTAGATGGTTCTATTCTGTATGCAAAAGACGAGAGCGGCAGCATAGCGGTCAACGCAGAACTGGAAAGCACTAATATATTCAGACTTTCCGCTATGCTCTGTCAGGATAATCTGCGTGAATGGTACGAGAGCCATCGCAATAATTATGATAAATTGACAACGACACAACTGATGAAGGGCATTGTGGACGACGCGGATAAGAATTTTGTGGAAGAGCAGGTATACTGCAGATTCGGCACCGGCAGTGATTCCATTATTAACGATCAGTTCTATACCGCAACGATCTATCAGGACGGCGGTGAGATCGAACCTGGTTTCCAGTGTGTTCTGGATGAGATCAAACTGGAGAACCTGTATCGTGAATCGGATACATCGGGGAATTATAAACCACTTTCCACCAGCATATCACAGGCGAAAGCGGTGCGGCATATTCTGAATTACGCGGACCGCAGGAAGGTGGAGACGAAGAAAGAAATCAGGGTACTGGAGATCCAGCCTGCCATGGCGGATGAGCCGGAACTTTCTCTGGATCAGATCCAGGCATGGGCGCCCGGTGTGGAGAAGGCAGAGATCACGGTTATGACGACAGCTGAGTTCATTGGTAAGATCGAGAAGCTGAACGAGACCTATGACCTGATCTATATCGGTACGAGCAAAGATCATCTGAATATGCGGTACTGGACAGACAGCAGCTATATCGGCAAACCGGATAAGTCGCATGTGGCAGCCGGTACGGTGTTTAACGATGCGGATATGGACGGACTGATCTATTATAATATAGGAGATCTGCGCGTGGTTAATCTGCCGATGTCGGGGCTGCTGACTTCGGAATACCGGAATGGCAACAGGGGTGACTGGACATGGTTCTATAATTATGTCAGATACGGTGGAAATGATATCTCCAAGGAGAAGATGAATGCGCTGATTTCATTCCTGGATGGTTCCTATCCGGTGATTATTGCAGATGATTTTCTGGAGCAGCCGGTGACTGTTTTTGCAGATAAAGAGTATAAAGGCGCGCGCGTCAATCTGACAGAGGGAGAATACACAGCCAGACAGCTTACGGCACTTGGCGTGAAGAGCCAGGATATCTCTTCTGTCAAGGTGAAGGAAGGCTACAGGATTACGGTTTTTGACGGTGATGAATTTACAGGAAACAGCGAGACTTTTACCAAAGATGCGATTGATTTAAGCAAACAGGCAAACGGGGCAAATAACTGGGATAACAAAACAGTCTCTCTAATCATAGAAAGAGAAGAGAATGCTACGCCTGACAGGGCGATCGACGAGGATCATATTGATAACTGCACGTACTTATATGAATTTGTGACCAAGGCAATGAAGGATAAATATCTGAACTTCTATGCCAAGGGCGATATTGCGGAAAATTCTGAACTCTTCAAGTTCTATCTGAACCGTCCGAAAGTGAGCCTGACGGAAACGGCGGTGGGTGGTTTGACCGAAGAGAACAGCGATATCTACTATATTGATTCAGATATCAACGGCAGGTATATGCTACAGTACCGGTTTAAGATTCAGAATGAAGGAACAGCATCCTACAGTACAAGATATCGTTGCAAACTTTACATTGATGTCAATTCCGACGGTAAATTCTCCGCGCAGGAAGAGATCGAGGATATCTCGCTGACACAGGGCGGCAATTCGGTATCACCGGACGATTTATATGCTGACAGGGACTATGTACTCTCGAGAATGGTTCCTATGGGATATAAGGGACTGCTTCCGTGGCGTGTGGAGATTACACAGGCGGACAATCCGAATATCTATACGTCCATGAGCGGCTATACCAAGCTCAACGGCATGGAGAAGGAAGTACTGAAGATTTGCCAGATCAACAAGAACGGCTCGGATGTGATCGACTTGAACTATGAGGTCAACACGAAGGGAAGACACTTTAATACACTGGTTTACGGCGGAGATTATGAAGGGGTTCATTATCCGGGTATTGCAAACGAGTTTGTACTGGATATTACTACCATGGATGTGAACACATTCCAGAGCAGATACTATGCGAACAATGACTATCTGAAAGATTTTAATATGCTGATCTTAGGCTTCTCGGATATGTACGGCGATTTCGCGGGAGATGCCGAGAGCGGACCGATGGGAGCAATCGTTGATTTCATTAACAGCGGTAAGAGCGTCCTGCTTGGTCATGATACGACGTCGTTCTTTAACAGTCCGGGTTCCGGACAGGATATGTTGGGGTATCCCTGGAGAAATAATTCTAAGCCGCAGGGAAACAAAGGTGACTGGTATTATACCCGTAATGCGGCAACCTTGAACAAGTACGTCCGTCCGCTGGTCGGCATGGATCGTTACGGTATACTGGATTCCGATATATTACAGAGAGGTGACAGACTTCAGGAAGGGACAGACGATTATAATACAGTGGTCAATTCCGGCAAGGATGTGGCTTATAAGCCGAAGAGTGGCAGGAAGGAGACGGTTCCCGAGGTACACGGCTATACATATGCCCTGATCAGCGCGAAGGATCAGAAAGTGTTGATTGATGATCATACAACTTCAAAATATCAATACACCAAATGGAACCTGATGTCGGACAATTATCACAGATATCCGGAAGGGAGTATATTTGAGAATAAATATACAAATATCCGGTTCGATCCCGCGTACTTCTGGGAGAATTATGACGGCGTTGAGGAGGATTCTGACAGATACGGTGAGTTAGAGAAAGTGAACAATGGAGAGGTATATAATGTTCTTGCGACGCAGGTCAATCAGGGGCAGATCACGGAATATCCTTATAAACTGAAGGAAGAGTTTGAAGTGGGGCTGACCCATACACAGTATTACGAGCTGGATTACACCGCGGATGACGACGGTGACGGCCAGAGTGATCTGGTGGTATGGTATTGCCTTGGCGGGAGAACTTCGCCGACAGGTCATTCCGACTGGGAGGATACGATTTATTCCCAGTCGCCCAACGATGTGCGCAATAACTACTATATCTATAATAAGGGCAATATTACCTATACCGGCATGGGGCATGCCCGGAAAAATGGGGAGAAATTGACGGAAGATAAGACGAAGAGATATGAATGGTATACTTTTGAGGAGGCGAAGCTCTTCATCAACACGATGATCGCGTCCTATCAGGCCGGTATCAAAGATCCTATGATCAGTGTGCTGAAAAGCGGAGTGTCGGACGCCGAATCGATGAAGATGCTCTACAGATATTATGATAAGAGCAATAATTTCTCGTTAAATGATGAGATGACGGCGGAGGACTACGAGAAGGTTTACTTCACGGTGCAGGATATCAACTTCATCAAGGGAACCAGAAAGATTGAATCTCACGTATACTATCAGGATGATGGCGGCAGTGAAGTGATTAATGTAGATGGAACAGATATTACAGTCAACCGGCTGCCGGACAGCATATATAATGCCAAAGACGGAAGCGCTGCGGATGCCGGTAATCTGACCAGCGGCGGAATCTACTATATACAGGTGCCGAAGACAATTATGAAGAAGTGTGAGGACGGACTGGATCTCTACTTTGAGGCACAGAGTACCATCACTACAAATACGACCAAGGCGAATGTATACGTAACCGGGAAGGTCTACGCGAAACTGCAGGTATTACAGGCTTATTTATTCGATCTGGAGTAACTACCGGCGGCGTAATCCGGCAGGAAAATAACAACAGGGGTAAAAGGGTATGGATTTTAACAGGAAGAAAATACGTCTCGGAGATGTACTTGTCAACAGCGGCGTTATCACACAGGAACAGCTGGAAGAAGGACTGCAGCGTCAGAAGGGCAGCGGACGTAAATTAGGAGAAACGCTCGTAGATGAGGGGTTTGTGACGGAGGAAGCGATTGCCAGGGCACTGAGCAGCCAGCTCGGCTATGAAATGGTGGATCTGCAGAATGTGGCGATACCGGAAGATGTTCTAAAGCTTGTGCCCGGCAATGTGCTGGAGCGTTATAAGGTGCTGCCTTTCGAATACGCGCCGGATAATATGAACGTGCTGCATGTGGCGATGGCTGATCCGATGGATATGGCGGCGATGGACGACATCACGATCATCACCAATCTGCAGGTGGAGCCGGTGGTGTCCACGACAAGAAGTATTATGCTCGCACTGGATAAATATTTCGGCAATGTGGAGGTTAACTCTGCACTGGAGGAATATGCCAGAGAGAAAGAAAGCCAGATGGCAGAGCAGGAGGATATGTACAGTGAAGACGTCAACAATTCTCCGATCGTACAGCTTGTCAAGACAATGATAGAACAGGCGGTCAGACAGCGTGCTTCCGATATCCATATAGAGCCGATGGAGCGTCAGGTACGTATCCGGTACCGTATAGACGGCGCATTGTATGAGAAGGTGACATACAGCATCAGACTGCTTCCCGCGATGGTGGCCAGAATCAAGATCATAGGCGGTATGGATATCGCGGAGAAGAGGAAGCCACAGGACGGACGTATCACGCAGATTGTGGACAGACAGGAGTTTGATATTCGTGTTTCTATCCTGCCTACGGTATACGGCGAGAAGGTGGTTATGCGACTTACCTCCAAGAATGCGCTCACCAGAGAGAAAAGCCAGTTAGGATTTAAACCGAAAGAACTTAAGAGATTCGACCATATTCTGCAGAACCCGCACGGGATTCTGCTGGTTACGGGACCTACCGGAAGCGGTAAGTCAACGACACTGTATACGGCACTCAGTGAATTAAATAGAGAGGATGTCAATATTATCACCGTAGAAGATCCGGTGGAGGCGAATATTGACGGAATCAATCAGGTACAGGTTAATAATAAGGCGGATCTGACCTTTGCCAGTGCTTTGCGTTCCATTCTGCGACAGGACCCGGATATTATCATGATCGGTGAGATTCGAGATCAGGAGACGGCGTCGATTGCCGTGCAGGCATCGATCACGGGGCACCTTGTGGTATCTACGCTGCACACGAACTCGGCGGCAGGTACGATCACCCGTCTGATGGATATGGGAATCGAACCCTATCTGATTGCGGATTCTGTGGTGGGTGTTATCGCACAGAGGCTTGTGCGCCGTTTCTGCCCGGCGTGTAAGAGAGCCAAGAAGGCAAATGAGGAAGAACTGGAGTTATTGGGACTTGAGCCCGGTGCGGATGTTACCATCTATGAGCCTTGCGGCTGTTCCAAGTGTGACGGCACAGGCTTTAAGGGCAGGATCGGTGTCTACGAGATCATGGAGATCACGCAGCCTATCAAGAATATTATCAGTAAGAACGGGGATGCCGAAGCAATCAAGGGTAAAGCTTTAGAGGAGGGCATGAATACGCTGCGTATGAGTGCCACCGAGTATGTGCTGGAAGGGATTACTTCCGTTAATGAGATGATGAAGGTTTCATTTGATCTGTAATTATAATAAGTAGAAGAACCTCTGATTTTGAGATTGGAGGTTCTTTTATATGTACACATTTTCACACATTTTTAATTTTTTCCCTCTTGCCAGCATAATAAAATTAGTGTATAGTGATTCACGTTGAATGACTGATAAAAGAAAACAGGGGAATATGCTATGGCAAAGTATTTGGTAATCGTGGAGTCACCGGCGAAGGTGAAGACCATCAAGAAGTTCCTGGGTGCAAATTATGAAGTTGCTGCCAGTAACGGGCATGTGCGGGATCTGCCCCGCAGTGTGCTGGGAATCGACGTAGATCATGATTTTGAACCCAAGTATATTACAATCAGGGGGAAAGGGGATATTCTGGCGAATCTTCGCAAAGAAGTCAAGAAAGCCGAGAAAGTGTATCTCGCCACTGACCCCGACCGCGAGGGGGAGGCTATTTCATGGCACCTGCTTGCGGCGCTTAAGTTAGAAAATAAGAAGGTATACCGTATCACTTTTAATGAGATCACGAAGACGGCAGTCAAGGAGTCCCTGAAACATGCCAGAGAGATCAATATGGATCTGGTGGATGCCCAGCAGGCACGACGGTGTCTGGACCGTATGGTGGGCTATAAGATATCCCCGGTTCTGTGGGCGAAGGTCAAGAGAGGCTTAAGCGCGGGGCGCGTGCAGTCGGTGGCGCTTCGGATCATCTGCGACAGGGAGGATGAGATCAATGCTTTTATTCCGGAAGAGTATTGGACGCTGGATGCTGCCTTTGCGATTGCAGGCGAGAAGAAGCCTCTGAAAGCCAAATATTACGGTACGGTTGACGAGAAGAAGACGATTGCCTCGAAAGAGGAACTGGAAGCGGTCAAGAAGGAACTGGAATATGCGGTGTATCACGTGTCTTCCGTGAAGAACGGAGAGAGAGTGAAGAAAGCGCCGCTGCCTTTTACCACGTCCACCTTACAGCAGGAGGCAAGCAAAGTACTGAACTTTTCGACCCAGAAAACGATGCGGCTGGCGCAGCAGCTCTATGAGGGTATCGATATCAAGGGAAACGGTACGGTAGGTATCATCACTTATCTGCGTACGGATTCCACCAGAGTTTCCGCAGAGGCGGAAGCTGCCGCGAAGGAGTTTATCTCCGGACGGTACGGCGCCGCGTATGCGGCGGGCACCGAGCAGGAGCAGAGCAGTAAACAGAAGATTCAGGATGCCCACGAAGCGATCAGACCGACGGATATCGGCAGGACGCCGCTTGAACTCAAGGAGTCTCTGTCCAGGGACCAGTTCAGGCTTTACCAGCTGATCTGGAAGCGTTTTGTGGCAAGCCGCATGGCGTCTGCAGTCTATGAGACGACATCGGTGAAGATCGATGCGGCGGGGCACCGGTTTACCGTGGCGGCATCGAAGGTGAAGTTCGACGGTTTCATGAGCGTATACACCGAGGATGATGAGAAAGAAGAAAATAATACGCTGATGCAGGGTATAACAGGTGATACGAAATTGTCCCTGACAGGACTGGAAGAGAAGCAGCACTTCACGCAGCCGGCGCCGCATTACACGGAGGCGTCTCTCGTGCGGGCGATGGAGGAACTGGGGATCGGACGTCCCAGTACCTATGCCCCTACGATTACGACGATTCTCGCCAGACGCTACATTGTCAAAGAGAACAAGAATCTTTATGTGACCGAACTGGGCGAAGTGGTAAACAATATGATGAAGGAAGCGTTTCCCTCCATTGTGGACGTGAATTTCACCGCTACAATGGAAGCGCTCTTAGACGGCGTGGAAGAGGGGAGCGTGAAGTGGAAGACGGTGGTGGCCAATTTCTATCCGGATCTGGAGGAAGCAGTGGATAAGGCCGAGAAGGAACTGGATGAAGTCGAGATCGCCGATGAGCTCTCTGACGAGTTCTGTGATCTGTGCGGCAGGCAGATGGTGATCAAGTATGGTCCGCACGGCAGATTTCTGGCGTGTCCCGGATTCCCGGAATGCCGTAATACGAAACCGTATTTTGAGAAGATCGGCGTGGCGTGTCCGAAGTGCGGTAAGGATATTGTCCTGAAGAAGACGAAGAAGGGCAGGAAATATTACGGGTGCATAGACAATCCGGAATGTGATTTTATGGTGTGGCAGAAGCCTGTGGATGACAGATGTGACCGCTGCGGCTCTATATTACTGCAGAAGGGAAACAAGCTGGTATGCTCTGACGAGAACTGCGGCTTCATCAAGGACGTACCGAAGGCGGAAGTACAGCAGGCAGAAGCATAACAGACGGACGGATGTCCATCCGGTACAGGCGCTTCGGCCAAAGGAGTATACGGAAACGTCAGAAAATTTAAAACAGAAATATAAAATTGTGGACAAACTGAATAAAATGTATTGAAAATACATTGATAATGCTCAAATGTTATGATAAAATCAAGTTGTGAACCTACAAATTTACAACAGCTTACAGGTAAGGAGTAAGAGTATGAGCAGCGTTCAGTTGTTAGATAAAACCAGAAAAATCGGAAAGCTCCTGCATAATAATAATTCGGGCAAGGTTGTTTTCAACGATATCTGTGATGTACTCAAAGAAATACTAATCTCCAATGTACTGGTGATCAGCAGGAAGGGCAAGGTGCTTGGCGTCGGTGATCTGGACAGCGTGGAGTCTATTACGGAACTGATCGTGGATCATGTGGGAGGATTTATAGACCCCATGTTGAACGAGAGGCTTTTGGCGGTACTGTCCACGAAGGAGAATGTCAATCTGGAGACGCTGGGCTTTGAGAGCATTGATACGAAGAAATTCCGTGCAGTGATCACGCCGATCGAAATATCGGGGGAGAGACTGGGAACACTTTTTCTGTATAAATGCAATGAGCAGTATGACATCGACGATATTATTTTGTGTGAGTACGGTACTACGGTAGTAGGACTCGAGATGCTCCGCGCGGTGAGCGAGGAGAGCGCCGAGGAAAGCCGTAAAATCGCGGTGGTAAAATCGGCGATCAGCACGCTTTCTTTCTCGGAGATGGAAGCGATCACGCATATATTCGATGAACTGGGCGGTATGGAAGGGATTCTGGTCGCCAGCAAGATTGCAGACAAGGTGGGGATCACCCGTTCCGTGATCGTCAATGCGCTGCGCAAATTTGAGAGCGCCGGCGTGATTGAATCCCGCTCATCGGGGATGAAGGGCACCTATATCAAAGTACTGAACGATGTGGTCTTTGAAGAGGTGGAGCGGCTGAAGGAACAGGGCAGATATTAGGAGAATGGTAAAAGGATTTACCCGAAGACAGGAGTCAGACGGTAGATCCTTTTTGGTTTCACCAAAAAGGCTGCGCGCTTTTGTTCCGGTATAGGAAATATGTCCTATGTGCCTGAAAGACTGTGCGTAGAATGGGCTTTTGTTCATGTCAAGAAATTGGGAATTTGTGAAAATGAATCGAAAAACCTTGTAATTTTTCATAATTTCTTTATAATGGAATGTGGATTCTATTAATGTGGGAGGAGTATGATTATGAGTACCCTAGTAAATACCAATGTCTTTGATTATGTCAATGTACTGGACAAGGCGGCGGATGCGGCGTGGCTTCGCAATGATGCCATTTCCAATAATATAGCCAATGCCGATACACCCGGTTATAAGAGACAGGATGTGAACTTCGAGACGCAGTTAGCCAAGGCGCTTCGCAGTTCCAGATACCGGAGCATGGACGCTAAGGTGGCGGATGTGAAGATGAACCGCCTCAAACCGATTACATACACGGATTACGCAGGTTTTTCATATCGTATTGACGGCAACAATGTAGATCCCGATACGGAAGGGGTATATCTTGCCAAGAATCAGATCTATTATCAGGGTCTGGAACTGTCGATCGATCAGGAGTTCAAGAATCTCAAGACGGTTATGAAGTAGGTGAGGTGAGAAGGAGACGAGATTATGGGAATGTTTACGGCTTTTGATATCAACGCATCCGGTATGACTGCGGAACGGTTCCGCATGGATACGATTGCACAGAATATTGCAAATGCGAATACGACCCGTACCGAGGACGGCAGTCCGTATCGCAGAAAGGTAGTAGTGTTTGAGGAGAGGAATTCCCAGACACCTTTCAGACAAGTGCTGAACCGTGCTACGGACCGCTATTCAGGTACGGGCGTTAAGGTGATGGGAGTCTATGAAGATAAATGGACGGAGGGTAACATTGTGTACGATCCGTCGCATCCGGATGCGGATGAGAACGGGTATGTACATTATCCGAATGTGAGTACGATCACGGAGATGACGAACTTGATTGACGCCAGCCGTGCTTATCAGGCCAATGCCACAGCGCTTGACGCCAGCAAGAATATTGCGACTACGGGATTGAATCTGCTCAACAGCTGATGAGGCGCCGGTGGGAAACGGGAAAGGCGCCCGTGAAGTGTCTTATATAGGGTGAATATAAATCTGAAAGGGTTTCTGTGGAGGGAAAGACATGGCTTTAGATATTACAGAACTTTACAATGTGTCTTCGGGAGCGGTTAAGGAGGCTGCGAAGACGGCGGTGACGAATAAGCCTGAGTCATATGCGGATCAGGGCTTTGACAATCTGTTACATACGGCAATCGACAATCTGGTTACGACGAATAACTATCTGTCGGATGCGGAGAATGAGAAAATCAAATGGGCGCTCGGGGAGACCGAGAATACACATGACTTAAGCATTGCCCTGCAGAAGGCATCTACAGCTCTGCAGTATACAGTTGCGATCAGAGACAGACTTTTGGACGCATATAAAGAACTTATGAATATGCAGATCTAGTGTCTATGGGAGCAGACTGCCGGATAAACGCGGAACAGCGCGAATAAGGGGATAAGGGAAACTGAAGGAGAATGAGTTGCTGTGGATAAATTGTTAGAGAAGTTAAAAGAATTGGGAAGCAGGCTGCTGGAATGGTGGAATCGTTTTACGGCAAAACAGAAGACTCTGATCGTGAGCGGAATTGCTATTGTGATCATTGCGATCGTGTTTGTCGTATCCATGCTGACACAGCCTCAGTACGTACTTTTACGGGAGTGTGAGAACACGAAGGAAGCGGCGGAAGTGCGGGATCTGCTGCAGGGCGAGAACATGAACTTCGAAGTTTCGGACGACGGGCTTGTGATCAAGATACTCAAGGATCAGTTGTCTGACGCGAATCTGCTTCTTGGTGCCAATAATATCCAGGCCGCAGGTTATGGAATTGATAACGTCACGGACGGAAGTTTCTCCACGACGGAATCGGATAAGCAGAAGAAATATGTGGTATATCTGGAGAAATATCTGGCGCATGACGTGCTGACGAAGTTTACAGCGATCAAGAACGCATGGGTGACACTGAAGATTCCGGAGGATGACGGCACGCTGATCAGCACGGAGGAGGAGTCCTATGCGTGGGTGGTTCTGGAACTGACGGAGGAGTTTAATCCGGAGATCGGTGCTTATCTGGCGCGCGCGATTGCGACGGCAATCGGCAATGAGACGACAAACAATATTGTCATCATGGATACGGAAAGTAATATGCTCTTTACCGGAGACGATAATTATACCGCGTCCGGCACTGCGAATGCGCAGCTTTCTGTCAAGTCGGAGGCGGAGAGACTGGTAATCAATGAGGTCCGTAAGGTGCTGCTCGGCACGAAGGAATATGATAATGTTGAGGTGGCGACCAATCTTGTGCTGGATTTTGCGACGACCAAGAGAACGAGTCATAATTATTCTGCGCCGGACGGGCGAACGGAAGGCATGGTTGCCCATGAAGATATTTTTAACTCGGAAAATACAAGCAATGTAGGCGGAATCCCCGGTACGGACTCCAATGACGATGACCCTACATATGTGCTGGATGATAACGGTAATTCTTCTTCCACACAGTCTGAGGAATCGCGTGATTATCTGCCGAACGAGGAGATCGTCGAGACTATGGTACCGGCAGGTCTGATTGATTACGGCCAGTCCTCGCTGACGGCTTCCCTGATCAAATACAATATTATCAGAGAAGAAGATGTGCGGACACAGGGTGAACTGGATGGCGTTACCTGGGAAGAATACAAGCTGGCACATGCGGAGCGTAGTAAAATAGAGGTGGAAGAAGACTTTTATGCGGCGGTGGCAAATGCTACCGGCATTTCTGCGGACAGAATTTCTCTTGTGGCTTACAGCGAGAACCTGTTCTTTGACGCCGAGGGTTCTAATATTACGGCAACGGATATCCTGCAGATCGTTCTGATCGTTGTGATCCTGGCACTGCTTGCTTTCGTGGTACTCAGAAGCATGCGTGGCGAGAAGCACGAGGACGAAGAGGAAGAGCTGGCGGTGGAGACGCTTTTACAGTCTACTCCTGAAACACCCTTAGCGGACATCTCGCTTGAGAATGAGTCAGAGGAGAGAAGGCTGATTAATAAATTTGTGGAAGAGAATCCGGAAGCGGCGGCGAATTTGCTTCGCAACTGGCTGAACGAAGACTGGGGGTAATATAAATGGCGAAGGCTGAGGAAAAGCTGACCGGAGGCGTCCAGAAAGCGGCAGTTTTATTGATTGCTCTGGGACCGGAGAAATCGGCATCGATTTTTAAGCACTTAAAAGAGGAAGAAGTAGAAGAGCTGACGCTGGAGATTGCAAATACCAGAAACATCACACCGCAGATGAAGGATGAGGTAATCAGCGAGTTTTATCAGATCTGTCTGGCACAGCAGTACATTGCAGAGGGCGGTATCAATTATGCGAAGGAACTGCTGGAGAAGTCGTTCGGTTCCGACAGGGCGATGGATGTAATCGGCAAACTGACGGCATCCTTGCAGGTAAAACCGTTCGAGTTTGTGAGAAAAACAGATGCAACACAGCTGCTTAACTTTATTCAGGATGAGCATCCGCAGACAATTGCGCTTATTCTGTCTTACTTATCGGCGGCACAGTCCGCGCTTATTTTATCCGCGCTTCCGCCGGACAGACAGGCGGATGTGGCGAAGCGTATTGCAGTCATGGACAGAACCAGTCCGGATGTAATCAAGGAAGTGGAGAAAGTGTTGGAGTCAAAGGTGGCATCTTTAGTCAATCAGGACTATACGGTTATCGGCGGTGTGGATGCAGTCGTAGAGATTTTGAATACGGTAGACCGTGGTACAGAGAAACATATTATGGAGACATTGGAGATCGAAGAGCCGGAACTGGCGGACGAGATCAGGAAGAAGATGTTCGTCTTCGAGGATATCCTGCTTCTGGACGACAGAGCAATCCAGCGTGTGCTGCGTGATGTGGATAACGGTGATCTGGCGATCGCTCTTAAGGGATCTAATGAGGAAGTACAGAACGCGATCTTTAATAACATGTCCAAGCGTCTGAGCGCTATGATCAAGGAGGATATGGAATTTATGGGTCCTGTGCGTATGAAGGATGTAGAGGAAGCACAGCAGAAGATCGTAAATATTATCAGAAAACTGGAAGACTCCGCAGAAATTGTTATCTCCAGAGGTGGAGGTGACGAGATCATTGTCTAGGAATTTGTATAAATCAGGCTGGGTCGTTGTATCCAGTGATGAAAAGTGTGTAATTGACAGTAATTCCCGTCTGGAACGCAGGATCGAGGAACTGGAGGAACTCAGACGGGCAAGGATGAATGCGCAGACCGGTTACGTTGAAGAAGGAGAGGACGGGGAAGCGGAATTTGTGAGCGGACTCGGCGGAGGAGAACTGGATGCACTTCTCGCGGATCAGGGGGCCGGCGCAGCGGGCAGTATTATCAAGGCGGGTGCGCCTCAGGAGAAAGGTCCCGATCTGGAAGAAATCAAGGCACAGGCGCAGGCAATGCTCGATGATGCGCAGGCGCAGATCGATGAGATGCGTGCGGCGGCCGAACAGGAGATCGAGCGACAGCGACGGCAGGCTGTAGAGGAAGGTAACAGACAGGGGTATGAAGTAGGGCATCAGCAGGGTATGGCAGAGCTGGATGATATCAGGCAGGCATTGCTTGATGAGAGACGCCAGATGCAAGAAGAATTTGACCGGATGATCGAGAATCTGGAGCCGAGATTTATCGATACGATCACAGAGGTGTACAGTCATATCTTCGGCATAGAACTGGCTGAAAACAGAGATATCCTTGTGCATTTGATTGATGCCACCTTAAGACAGGTGGAGAGCAGCAAGACTTTCATTGTGCATGTTTCGCAGGAAGATTATCCTTTCGTCAATATGCAGAAGCAGGAACTCACGGAGTCGGCGACTGCGGGAAAGGGTATTGTGGAGATTATTGAGGATATTGCGCTCGGGCAGGGGGCATGTCTGATCGAGACAGACGGCGGAATCTTTGATTGTGGAATTGATACACAGCTGCAGGCGCTGAATAATAAATTACGGGTGTTGTCTTTTGAAAAATCCAATGATTAATTTTCATAAATACAGCAAAATAGCGAACGATACGTTTTACAAAAAGATGGGACGCGTCGAGAATGTAGTCGGTCTGACGATAGAATCTGCCGGTCCGGAAGCCAAGCTGGGGGATCTGTGCAGAATACTGCCCATGGACGAGGAATATGAGCCGATCATGGCTGAGGTCGTCGGGTTTAAGGAGCGGAAGACGCTGCTTATGCCATGTGGCAAGACGGACGGCATCGGACTCGGCTGCATCGTGGAGAATACGGGAGAGCCGCTTGCGGTGCCTGTGAGTGATGAACTGCTCGGCAAAGTACTGGACGGCCTCGGCAGGCTGGACGGCGAATATATGAACGGGACGCCCTACAGCGTGGAGGCGCAGCCGCCGGATGCCATGAGCAGGAAGATTATTGACGAAGTGCTGCCTCTGGGGGTCAAGGCGATCGATGGTCTCATGACGGTGGGTAAGGGTCAGCGTATCGGCATCTTTGCGGGTTCCGGCGTGGGTAAATCTACGCTGATGGGTATGTTTGCGCGTAATACAAAAGCGGATATTAACGTGATCGCACTGATTGGCGAGCGCGGCAGAGAAGTGCGTGAGTTTATAGAGCGCGATCTGGGCAAGGAAGGTATGAAGCGTTCCGTGGTGGTGGTTGCCACTTCCGATAAGGCGGCGCTGGAGAGAAACAAGGCGGCCAAGACAGCTACCGCTATTGCAGAATATTTCAGGGATCAGGGCAGGGATGTGCTGCTGATGATGGATTCCCTGACGCGTTTTTCCATGGCGCAGAGAGAAATCGGTCTGGCCAGCGGGGAACCGCCGGTGTCCAGAGGATATCCGCCCAGCGTCTACTCGGAGATGCCTAAGCTTCTTGAGAGAGCGGGGTGTGCCGCGAAGGGTTCCATCACCGGTTTATATACAGTGCTGGTGGATGGCGATGATATGAATGAACCGATCACTGATACGGCGAGGAGTATTCTGGACGGTCATATTATGCTGAACCGTAAACTTGCGCATCAGAATCATTATCCGGCGATTGATGTGCTGCAGAGCATCTCGCGCTGCATGTCGCAGATCGTGAACAAAGAACATAAGGTACTGGCTGGAAAGCTTAAGAATGTGCTGGCGACTTATAATGAGGCGGAGGATCTGATCAATATCGGCGCGTATAAGAGCGGCAGCAATCCAAAGATCGACTATGCGATCGCAAAGATCGATGCCGTAAATGAATTCCTTCTGCAGGATGTAAATGATAAGTTTGATTATGAGCAGGCGGTAGATATGTTAAGGGAGCTCTTTGCGGATTGAGGGGTGACCGGTCATGGCGAAGTTTGCATACAGGATGCAGAGCATCCTGAATATTCATTATCAGTTGGAAAATCAGGCGAAAATGGAGCTCGGGAGGGCACAGCTGCGGCTGATGGAGGAAGAGGAGACGCTGCAGCGGCTGATCGACAGGAAGGAAGCCTATCTCGAAGAGGGCAGGAAGATGCGCAGTCATGCGCTGAGCGTCAATGATCTGAGAGACAACAGAAATGCCATGTTGATCATGGATGAAATGATAGAAGTACAGCGGGGACAGGTCGCACTGGCTGAGGAAGCGGTGGAGGCGGCACGTCTTAAGCTGCAGGAGATCATGCAGGAACGTAAGATGCACGAGAAGCTGAAGGAGAAAGCCTTCGAGCAGTTTGTGCAGGAGGAGAATGCCGCGGAGGGCAAGGCGGTGGACGAATTAACAAGTTATACTTACGGACAGCGTGGAAAAGGGGAGTAAGAATGGCAGACGAACTGTTGAATGCCGAGGTGGATACCAAGGCGGAAAAAAAGCGATTAAAAGAAGAACGCAAGAAGATAAAGGAACAGCAGAAAGCCCAGAAAAAGGAAGCGAAGCAGAAGGCCAAGGAAATTTCGGTACAGGAAGCAAAGCTTGCTGAAGACGAGGAGGCCGGCGGTGTCTCCGTAGTTTTAGTAACGATTGTTATTGTTATAATCTGGCTGGCGATATTGTGTCTGCTGATCAAACTGGATGTAGGCGGATTCGGGTCGGGCGTACTGGCGCCGGTACTTAAAGATGTGCCGGTAATCAATAAGATTCTGCCTGCGGATACGGTGGTGACGACAGATGACGAGGAAGCCTACGGCGGCTATACCAGCCTGCGTGAGGCGGTGGACTATATCACAGAACTGGAACTGGAGCTGGAGCGGCTGCAGTCGGACAGCAATATGGACTCCGAGG
Organism: uncultured Lachnospiraceae bacterium; assembly: GCA_937920345.1. GTDB lineage: Bacteria > Bacillota > Clostridia > Lachnospirales > Lachnospiraceae > UBA3282. Next base: position 29,429 of record CALGVA010000017.1, on the reverse strand, counting down.
AGTTGGAGCAGCTTCGCGCGGAGATCGAGAGACTGCAGACATTTGAGGATGCACAGGTCGAATTCGAGAGAATCAAAACGGAGTTCTATGAAGAAGTGGTCTATGCGGAGAAGGGTCCCGGCGCAGATGCCTATCAGAAGTATTATGAGAGTATGGACCCTGCCACGGCTGAATACCTGTATAAGCAGGTAGTGGAGCAGATTCAGGCGGATAAGGAGATTCAGGATTATGCGCAGGCTTATTCCGAGATGAAACCCAAGGAAGCGGCGGCGATCTTCGAGAGTATGACAGATGATCTTGACCTTGCAGCCAAGATTCTGTACCAGATGAGCGCGGAGGATCGTGGTAAAATATTGGGTGTTATGGATTCGGAAACGGCGGCCAGACTGACGAGGATCATGGACCCCGATTCGTAGGGAAATATTGGAGCGGTACTTTAGAAACAGCCGCATTATTCCGATATATATAGCAACGGCAGAATGTGCCGGAAAGCATATTCTGCCGGGCTTTATATATATGCCGAAAGGCAGGAACCTTGAAAATTAAAGAAAGGAGGAAAGAGAATGACGGTAAACAATGTGAATGCTCTGTTAAACTACGCCGGCGGACAGACCGATATTTCCGGAGTGAAGCAGGATGGAGCTGCACAGGACACTTTCAATCAGGTGATGGCGAAGGCGAACGATACGATAAACAGTCTCAGAACAGATCTGGCGGGAAATGCGGCAGGTACATCCACAGCGGTTCAGACAGTCGGGACTGCGGATATTGCCAAGAAGGAAATGACGGTGCAGAAGGATAATCCGGCGCAGAGTGAAACGAGCAAAGCACCTTCCGATTCCGGTAAGACAGAAGATACGGCACAGCAGAAAGACAATGCTGCGGCGGCCGGAGAGACTGATACGAAAGCGGATCAGGTCACGGAAGAGGTGGAAGAAGCCGCGAAGGAACTTGTGCAGGATATTGCGGAAGAGATGGATGTGACGCCGGAGCAGGTAGAAGAAGCGATGGCGGTGCTGGGACTGACAGCGGTAGAGCTTTTTGACATCGACAACCTGAAACAGCTGTTATTGCAGATTACAGGAAGTACAGACGAGTTATCGCTTGTGACCGACGAAGTGCTCTATGGCAATCTGCAGAATCTGCTCACCACTGTAGAAGAGACATTGGGCGGACTGCAGGAAGAACTGGGATTGACCGGGGAAGAACTGAACGCGTTAGTGGAGCAGATGATAGCCGACAGTGCGGAAACAGATGATGCAGTGACAGAGTCTGTGCAGGATATGCCGGAAACGGATGCGGAAGGCATGGAGGATGTGGAAGGCCTGAAAGGTATGAAGGACTACACGGTATCGGTGCAGAAAGACGGTGAGACTGTTCAGGTTAAAGTTACCGTAGACGATGCGAGCGGCAGTAAGAGTGTTCGGGAGGAAGTGACTGACGCCCCCGAGATGGAGGTGCAGACCGGACATAAGATGCGGGAAAGAAACGCATCTGCAGACAATGGCAGAGGAGACGGTGGTGCGGCAGGTCATGCTTTCTTACAGACACCGGACAGGACGCCTGATACTGTAGAGATGCCGGAACCTGTAAACGTAGAATACCGGTCAGTGCAGACGGAAGATATCATGAATCAGATCATGGATTACATGAAAATCAACCTGAAGGCAGAGGCACAGGAGATGGAGATGCAGCTTCATCCCGCGAGTCTGGGTACGGTAGGTGTGCAGATTGCCGCGAAAGACGGCGTGATTACAGCGCATTTTACAACACAGAACGAGACGGTTCGTGCAGTCATCGAGACGCAGTTGATCCAGCTTAAGAATCAGTTTGAAGAGCAGGGAATCAAAGTCGATGCGGTGGAAGTTACGGTTGCAAACCATGCGTATGGTCAGCAGTTCTCGCAGGAACATGGGAATACGGACGGTAAGCAGGGCAAACCGGCAAAAAGCACGAGACGGATCAATCTGGATGAGATCGGAGAGGAAACCGGACTTGATGAGATGGAAGACTCCGAGCGCATCGCCGTGGAGATGATGCAGGCAAATGGCAGCACGGTAGATTACATGGCATAGCCACAGCCGGTAGTGACAGCAGCATATTGTAACTGGTAATGAACAGACACAATCATCAGAGAGGAGATGAATCAGATGGGAGTAGTACAGGAAGTAAAAGACGGTAAATTCGTCGATAACACATCAGCCGAGTCTCTCGCGAAGGATAAGGTGAAAAAGACAGGCAACTCCAGTCTGGATAAGGATGCTTTTCTGCAGCTGCTAGTAGCGCAGATGAAGTATCAGGACCCGTTGGAGCCTACGTCCAACACAGAGTATATTTCACAGTTCGCAACGTTTTCGGAGCTTGAGCAGATGCAGAACATGAGTGCGACGCTGGAACTTTCCAGAGCATCCAGCCTGGTAGGACAGACGGTGCTTATGAAGGTGACTGACAGTTCGGGCAGAGAGACGACCGTACAGGGCAATGTGGATTATGTATCCTATGAGGGCGGCAAGGCGTATCTTTCCATCGGCGGAGAGTTGTATTCCTTAGACGATCTGGATAAGGTGGCAGACCGGAAGTATCTGGATGCATACGCAATAGCGGCAGAATTTATGGATATTCTCATGAAGCTTCCGGAACTGGATGCACTGACGAAAGATGAAAAAGAAAAGGTAGAAAGAATGGCGGAGATCTACGCGGGTATGGATGACTACCAGAAGAGCTTCCTCACAGACGCAGACGTTGAGAAGATGGAAGAGTACGTCAAGAAGATGGAAGAGATCGCGCCAAATACAGAAGACGATAAGTAACCCGAAACGGACGGAACCGGGAGGAATGTAATGCCGGAGGCAGCGGTCATCTCAAGGAGGAGATAGCATATGAAAATTCAAGGCAATCAATTCCTTTCCATAGAGCAGCTGCAGGATCAATATCTGAAAGCGGGCAGACAGCAGACAGGAGTGCCGGGACAGGATCAAACAAGCTTCCGGGATATCTTATCCGGTAAGACGGACAGTATCCGGACGGAGGGAGAGATCAGGTTCTCCAAGCACGCGGCAAACCGCCTTGTAGACAGGAACATTGAACTGACACAGGATCAGGTGGACCGCCTGAACATGGGAGCAGCCAAAGCGGGTGCGAAAGGGATCAACGAATCACTGGTTATCGTGGATTCATTAGCTTTTATCGTGAATGTGCCGAATCAGACGGTAATCACGGCGATGGATCAGACGGAAGCCGACGAAAATGTATTTACCAATATTGACGGAGCCGTAATTATATAGCCGGACCTTTACGGAGGCTGATGTCCCTGACTGACAGAGGGGACAGACGGTTCTACACAGATATTAAGGAGGTCATATCACTATGATGAGATCATTGTTCTCTGGTGTGGCAGGTCTTAAGACACATCAGACAAGAATGGACGTTATCGGTAATAATATTGCCAACGTCAACACAACTGCATATAAATCACAGAACATGGTATTCAGCGATCTGCTGTACCAGACGACACAGGCGGCATCAGGCGCTAATAATGTACGAGGCGGCATCAACCCCAGACAGATCGGTCTGGGTGCGAAGACGGGCGCAATCTCTACGGCGATTACGCAGCAGGGTTCCGCACAGTCTACGAATAATCCGTGGGATATCATGATTGAGGGAGATTCTTTCTTCATCGTAAACAACGGTACCGAGAATTTCTTTACCAGAGACGGTTCTTTTACCGTGGACGGTTCGGGTAATCTGGTTATGGCCAATACCGGCTTCATGGTTCTCGGCTGGCAGGTAGATCCGGAGACCGGTGATATCAGAAAAGATGCGGTTTCGGCACTGCAGGTTATGCATCCGGACAATCTGAATTCCAATCCGGAGGCTACCACAATGGCATATGTGTCCGGTATTCTGGATAAGAAGGACCCGACGATCAACAGTACGGCAGGTGCGATCCGTACATTCCAGATCTTCGATGCACAGGGGTATGCATATACGGTTAAGATGAGTTTCCACGGAACCGGCAGCGAGGACGAGTTCCGCGTACAGCTGGATGATATTCTGGACAGCACAGGTGTGTCCCTCGTAAAGAAATATAATTTGAACAATATTAACCAGATTGCGAATTTCGGTGCGGATGAAACCACCAGCACGACGGCGCTTTATCATGCGGACAGTGCGGCGAAGCCTCCGGCGGGTCAGACTATTTTTACGGATACTTTTAATGTGGAACTGGCTTTTTCCAATATATTGAAAGGATTCAATGACAACGCGCTGGTGGTTGCAGCAGGTAAGAATCTGACGATTACGGTGCCGAATGACGGTGATCCGATTACGGCAGATGCGGTTGATTCTGTTACCTTGCACGGTTCTGTGACATTGAGTAAAGCACAATTAGAGGCGGAACCTTATAATCTGGTATACGTGGATGGAAAGTATTACCAGAAAGCGGCGGATGACAGCACTGCCAATAAGGAAGTGACGGATTGGCCTGCGACGCTTGCAGAGCTGGTAAAGGGTGTAGAGAATGTGACGGTTACACCGGTGCCGGACGGCGCGGCAGGTGAGATGAAGATTGAATTTGATGCGAAGTTTACGCCGGCACAGAACGCTACCCGTAACGGCAATGCTTTCGGTGTTACACTGACAATGCCGAACGATGAGAAGGAGATCTTAAAGCAGGTATATCACCTGGAGGACGGTGACGGTAAGACTTACAAGATTGATTATATTGCTCCGAACGGCGCGGCACAGATTATCGAACAGGTGCAGACGAAGGGCATGGCATTGGTATTTGACCATGATACGGGTGAGTTCTCTTATATCGGTAATGCAGGCAGCGATACGGCAGTACTTAACTTTAATTCAAACGCAGCGTCTCTGGACGGAAAGTCAATTGATCTGACCCAGTTCCGCAATGTGGAGATCGATTTCTCATCTGTTCAGAATTTCGGTAATGGTAACAAGGCGACGATCGGTTTCACGCCCGGCGGTAAAGGCGGCGATACGAACGGAAAGGGCAGAGCGCCCGGTGAGCTGATCGGTATCGAGGTAGGACAGGACGGACGTATTACGGCATCGTATTCTAACGGCTTGTCGAAGCTGTTAGGTCAGATTGCGGTGGCGGAATTTGCGAATGCATCCGGTCTTTCCAAGGCAGGCGATAATCTGTACTCCGCTACGATGAACTCCGGCGATTTCGACGGTGTCGGTAAGGATATCACGGAGACCGGCGGCAAGATGACTTCCGGCGTGCTGGAGATGAGTAACGTGGATCTGTCTTCCGAGTTCACTACTATGATCACGACACAGCGTGGTTTCCAGGCAAACAGCCGTATCATCACCACATCTGATACGCTGCTGGAAGAACTTGTTAATCTGAAGAGATAAGCGCGGATATATAATAATATGGTAAGAGGCGGAACTGCCCTGATTTGTTTTGGGCAGTTTCGCTTTTTACAATATTTGTTAAAACTATTTTCGTTTTTTTTTTGCAGTTTTGAGAGATGTGTGGTAGAATAAATAAGTTCCGTACAGTCATATTATAATGGTGCGGGGAAGGCGGTACATATTTTATCGTTTTAGCTTTGATAAAGGCACAGCCGGGGATTGGGATTTTGGCGCGTGCCGTCGCCGGTAAACCGCTCTGACATGGAGGTTGGTATGATAGAAGTTACGAAGATCAACGGCGTGAAGATTCTGATTAATCCGGATCTGCTGGAACTGGTCGAGGAGACGCCGGACACCGTTCTGACATTTACGACGGGGCGGAAAATAATTGTAAAAGAAAGTAGACAAGAAGTGAAAAATTTAGTAAAATCGTATAGAAAGGATATTTTTGCAGATTAGTGTAAAACGGGTGAGTACAGATGGATATAGCTTCGATTATCGGCTTAGTGGCATGTTTCGCGTTAATGATATTCGGTATGGTGTTTGGTAAGAGCTTTTCGGCAGTTTTGAGCTTCCTCCATGCACCGTCGGCGCTTATTACATTTGGTGGCGCCTTTATGTGCGTTATGGCCAGTTATTCAATGTCTGACTTTGTGGCGGGACTGAAGAGTTTTACGTTGATTTTTAAGCAGTCTGCCATGAATGTTCCGGAGATTATTCAGAAGATTATCGACCTTTCTAACGTTGCGCGTAAAGAAGGTTTGCTTTCATTGGAAGAAGCGGCAGGAGACATTGATGATGAATTCCTGAAGAAGGGTATCCTGCTTGTCGTGGACGGTACCGATCCTGAGCTTGTACGTGCAATCATGGAGACGGAACTTGCCAGTGTCGAGGAACGACATAAAGATAAAATCGGTTTCTGGGAGAATGTAGGAGCCATGGGTCCTGCCTGGGGTATGATCGGTACCCTGATCGGTTTGATCCTTATGCTGAAGGACTTGTCTGATTTCGCATCCATCGGTCCTAATATGGCGACCGCTCTGGTAACAACATATTACGGCTCGGTACTTGCCAACTGGATCAGTGCGCCGGTTGCTACGAAGCTGAAGGGCAAGAACGCGGAAGAGATGATGGTCAAGGAGATAGAGATAGAAGGACTGCTGTCTATTCAGGCAGGTGAAAACCCGCGTGTTATTGAAGAAAAACTGAAATCATTCCTTGCGCCGGGCGACAGGAAGTCCACAAACGATGAACTCGGAGGTGAAGCAGATGGCTAAAAAGAAGCCGGAAGAACCGCCGAAAGGCTCACCAGCGTGGATGGCCACATTCAGTGATCTGATGAATCTGTTGCTCTGTTTCTTCGTGCTGCTTTTTGCCATGTCCAGTATTGATGAGGACAAACAGGAAGCGATTGTAGCATCCTTTAATCAGATGTTCTCCGTATTTGACGCGGGCGCTTCCGCAATCGGAGACGGACAGTTGATCAGTAACGGCGTTAGCCAGTTGAATGAGCTGGATGAATTTATCAACAGTACGGGCAAGCTGGCTGAGGGAGATGTCGTTGATGATGATGTTGCCGAGGCTAAAGAACAGCTGGAAGAAGCCCAGATGGAGGAGTCCGAGGAACTCGCTGAGAAGATTCAGGAAGCAGTTGATGAGAAGAACATGGGGAAGGAGATTGACATTGAGATTACTTCCCAGTATGTACAGTTGACGCTGAAGGGGGCGATTCTTTTCGATTCCGGCAGCACGCTTCTCAAGGATGAGGCGAAGCCGGTTCTGGATCAGGTGGGGCTTATTCTGGAACGGTACGCCAATGGAACGATTGAGATTGAAGGGCATACGGATAATGTGCCGATGTCGGGAGCCAAGTACTCTAACAATAACGAGCTGAGCTCCGGCAGAGCATTGTCGGTATTCGATTATCTTCTGTCGGTCACGAATCTGGACCCGGCGAATGTGAAACATTCAGGGCGGGGCGAGTATGTACCTATAGCGGATAACGCTACTGCAGAGGGCAGAACCAGAAACCGAAGGGTTGAGATCAAGATCTATAATTCACTGAGTTCTTACTAGCACAATTCTCCGGCATACGGAACTGGTAAGCCGGACGGGTTGGCACAGGAGTATATAATAAGTGTATAAAGGAGAGCATTACGGACATGAAGAAGAATCTGATTTCTATTGTTATACTGGCACTTTTGATTGTTAATATCGTGTTGACGGCGATCATGATGTTCAGCGTAACAGGCACTTCCAGAAAAACTGCGGCACTGGTGGACAATATAGCAACGGCACTTAATCTGGAACTTGCGGCAAATGGTAACGGAGAGGATGCGGAGCAGGAACCGGTTCCGATGTCTGATACGGCAACGTATGATATCTCGGAGAAGATGACGATTCCGCTGAAGCTCGATGCGGAAGAGGAACCGCACTTTTTCATAGCTTCTATCACGTTGTCTATGAATACGAAAGACAAGGGATATAAGAAATACGGCGCTGATATTGATACGAGAGAGAGCCTGATCAAGAGTGAGATCAACGACGTGGTAAGTCAGTATACGGTAGATGAAGCAAGAGATAAGCAGGATGATATCCGCGCAGAGATTCTCGAGCGGGTTCAGAAGATGTTTGATTCCGAGTTTATCTTTAATGTGGCGTTTAGTGACATTATGATTCAATAATTTCTTAAATAGTGCCACAGGAGGTGAACTTTCGTGGGAGAGGTACTATCTCAAAATGAGATTGATAATCTGCTCGCCGCCTTAAGCAGCGGTGAAATAGACGCAGAGGATATGAATGACAACAGTGATAAGCAGGTGAAGAATTACGACTTCAAACGTCCTACGAAATTCTCAAAAGAACATTTGCGTACACTGGAAATCATCTATGAACATTACGGACGGCTGTTATCAACCAGTCTTCCGATTTACCTTAGAAAGAGCATACAGATTACCGTGGCGAGTTCCGAAACGGTAATATTCTCAGAGTTTACCAATGCTCTTTCCAATCCGGTTATCTTAAGTATCGTGAATTTCCAGCCGCTTGGCGGTACGATCATCATTGAACTGGCGACGCAGCTCGGTTATGCGATGATCGACAGAATGTTGGGAGGCGCAGGGGAGCCGCTTGACAAGAACAGGGATTTCACGGAAATAGAGATGACGATCATAGAAAAAATGATGGTAGTCTGTATGCAGCTCATGCGCGAGCCGTGGAGAAACGTGGTGGATCTCAATCCGGTCATGGAGAGAATCGAAACAAATTCACAGTTTGCACAGGTGATTGCACCAAACGATATGATTGCAATCGTCACACTGAACATGAAGATCGGTGATGTGGAGGGGTTCATGAATGTGTGTCTTCCGTTCTTTACGCTGGAATCTGTCATGGATAAGCTGAATACCAAGTACTGGTACGCTAACATGCAGGAGCAGAAGGACGAGGATTTCGAGGAGTATATCGAGGCGATGCTGCGAAGGGTAGATGTCCCGATCAAAGCTGTACTGGGCAAGACAAGGATATCGGTCAACGATTTTGTCAATCTGCAGCTCGGAGATATCATCCGACTGGATACCGATGTCGATCAGGATATGATCGTGTATGTCGGTAATATGAAGAAATTCACCGCATTACCGGGTTCCAGCAAAGATAAGAATGCTGTGAGAGTAACGTCGGTAATAAGAGAGGGGGAGTAAAGGCATGGACGGAATGTTATCACAAGATGAAATAAATGCACTCTTAAGCGGTATGGATGCACCGGGCGAAAGTGCGGCACCGCCGGAGGAACCGGCAGCACCGCCACAGCCTGCAGCAGCACCGGCACCGGCTCCGGCGGCAAATACCGGCGGTCCGGATGATTCATTGCTGACAGATATCGAGAAGGATGCCATTGGCGAGGTTGCTAACATCAGCATGGGATCGTCGGCGACGACCCTGTATTCGCTGGTAAATCGCAAGGTAAACATCACGACTCCTGTGGTCACATTAGCGAAATGGGAGAACGTACTGGAAGAATACGAGAAACCATGTGTATTTATTCAGATTAAGTATACGGTAGGTCTGGATGGTTCCAACATCCTTGTATTGAAGGAACATGACGTTAAGGTTATTACCGACCTGATGATGGGCGGCGACGGAAGCAATACAGATGGAGAATTAGGAGAGCTGCATTTAAGTGCAATCTCAGAGGCGATGAACCAGATGATGGGGTCTTCGGCGACATCGCTTTCCACTATGCTTGGCAAGATGATTGATATCAGTCCGCCGGAAGCGAGTCTGGTAGATTTGACAGCTTTTAAGTCAGGCGGAGACATAGCGCCCTTTCTGGAAGGGACTTTCGTCAAGATTGCATTCCGTATGCAGATAGATGATCTGGTTGATTCCACGATCATGCAGTTATATCCGATAGATTTTGCAAAGGAATTGTGCGATACATTCTTAAAAAACCAGTTAGGAGAGAGCGAGCCCGCACCTGCACCGCAGGCAGCTGCTCCGGTAGCAGCGCCGCAGATGGCAGCGCCGACACCGCAGCCTGTACCGCAGATGGCACCACAGATGGATATGAGCCAGATGGGTATGCCGCAGATGCAGATGATGCCGCAAATGCAGATGATGCCACAAATGCAGATGATGCCGCAGATGCAGATGATGCCGCAAATGCAGCCTAATATGAATATTCAGCCGGCGCAGTTCCAGAACTTCTCCAATGATTTTAATCCGGCACAGATGCAGGAGAACATCGGGCTGATCAGAGACGTGCCGCTGGAGGTTACGGTAGAACTCGGAAGAACTTCTAAGTCCATTTCGGATATCTTAGATTTCTCACCGGGTACGATCATAGAACTTGACAAGATTGCCGGCGAGCCGATTGACGTACTTGTCAACGGTAAGTTTGTAGCAAAAGGTGAGGTAGTTGTAATCGAAGAGAGCTTTGGTGTTCGGGTAACCGAAATTATCAAATAAAATGGGATAGGAGAAAAAAGATGGCGAAAAATATTTTGATATGTGATGATGCAGCATTCATGCGTATGATGATCAAGGACATCCTGACTAAGAACGGGTATAACGTAGCCGGGGAAGCCGAGAACGGTGCCAAGGCTGTCGAGAAATACAACGAGTTAAAACCTGATTTGGTGTTGATGGATATTACGATGCCTGAGATGGATGGTATTCAGGCACTTAAGAAAATCAAGGAATCCGATCCGGGAGCAATGATTATCATGTGTTCTGCAATGGGACAGCAGGCGATGGTTATTGAATCCATTCAGTCCGGTGCAAAAGACTTTATTGTAAAGCCGTTCCAGGCGGATCGTGTATTAGAGGCTGTCAAGAAGGTAGTGGGATAATGCTGCTTACTGTATCGGGAAGAACTGATTCTTATGTACAGTTTCTGACGGTATTGGTTATTTTTGTCTTTGTGCTGCTGATTACTTACTGGGTCACGAAATGGACGGCCGGTTATCAGAAGGGACAGACAGCCAATACCAATATGGAGATTCTGGAGACGATCCGGCTCTCCAATAATAAGCTTGTTCAGATCATCCGCATCGGCAGGAAATATTTGGCGGTGGCAATTTGCAAGGATACTGTTACAATGTTGACAGAGATATCTGAGCAGGATCTGGTTTTCTCTGATAAGAATACCGGTGGTACACAGGGATTCAAGGATATATTGGAGAAAATACAAAAAAAGAATTTTCTGGAAAAAGAAGATGGGCGAGACGAATGAAAAAATATTTTTCCGGATATCATTTGGCAAAATTATTATGCCTGCTGTTACTGGCAGGCATATTGCTTAGTCGGAAGACGACGGCTCTGGCGGTGACCGATACGCCTTATCGTGAATCTAATCTTACGGGAACGACAGAAGAGCGGACGAATGAACGGGCGCCGGGCGCAGCGGAGAATGCCGATGATCTCGCAGAACTGAATATAGCCAATACGGTGACGGTCACGTACGGTAACGGTAACGGCAGCGTAAACGGTGCGCTGCGGATTTTGGTGATCCTTACACTGATCGCCATAGCGCCGACGCTGATCATCATGATGACCTCGTTTACCAGAATCATTATTGTTCTGCACTTTACGAGACAGGCACTTAATACACAGACAGCGCCGCCTAACACAGTGTTGATAGGCATTGCGCTCTTTTTGACGTTTTTTATCATGCAGCCGACGCTCGGTTCGATCTATACGGAGGCGGTAGTGCCTTACGAGGCAGGGGATATGAATGAAGAGGAGGCGCTTACAGCGGCGGCCGCACCGATCAGACAGTTTATGTACAAGCAGACGTTCAAGAAGGATGTCTCCCTGTTCATGGATATCAACCGGCTGGAATGGAGCGGGGAGCTGGAAGAGATACCGATGAGCATTCTGGTGCCGAGTTTTATCATCAGTGAACTGCGCAGGGCCTTTATTATCGGTTTCCTGATCTATATACCTTTTATTGTTATTGATATGGTGGTGGCCTCCACACTGATGAGTATGGGTATGATGATGCTGCCGCCGACGACGATTTCCATGCCTTTTAAGATTCTGCTGTTTGTGCTTGCGGACGGATGGTATCTGATCATTAAGGGACTGGTAACGAGCTTCTGAGTTTTGGCGGGGACTGTGAAGGCCGATTTTAAAGAAACGGGTGAAATGAGATATGACAATAGATGAAGTCACAGCCGTGGCACAGACAGCCATATATACGATTATTAAATGTTCGGCGCCTCTTTTGCTGGTGTCTTTATGTGTGGGTCTGATTGTCAGTATATTTCAGACGGTCACGTCCATTCAGGAGCAGACGCTTACATTCGTTCCGAAGATACTGGCGATTTTTCTGGGATTGATCCTGATGGGGCACTGGATCATGAATAATATGGTGGAGTATATGATCGAGCTGTGGTCCAACTTCGGTGCATATATTAATTAAGAGCGAGAGTCTTTATGATTAATATTTCATTTACTTATGCGGATTTAGAATATTTCCTGCTGATTCTGGTGCGGGTGACATGTTTTGTCCACGTGGCGCCTTTTTTCTCGCTAAACGGCGTGCCGCGCACTGTTAAGATCGGGTTCAGTATATTTCTTGCGTATCTGCTCTATACGGCGGTAGAACGCAATGAGGTGGTATATAATACACTGATCGGTTATGCTGTTGTCATCATGAAAGAAGCGTTGACGGGATTTCTGATCGGCTGGGGTGCACAGATCTGTGCAACGGTGACTTCTCTGGCGGGAAGCATCGCGGATATGGAGATCGGATTGTCCATGGTATCATTGATGGACCCGGCAACCAGACAGCAGGCGACATTTACGGGCGTGTTTTACCAGTATTTCTTTACACTATTAATGATTATCACCGGCATGTATCAATATCTGTTACGTGCGTTAATTGACAGCTTTACGCTGATTCCCGTAAACGGCGCGATTTTCCGGGCGGAATCTTTGGTGGAATCGCTGGCTGTGTTTATGGGGGATTATATCACGATCGGGTTTCGAATCATTCTTCCGATCTTCTGTACCATGATTCTGCTGAATGCTGTTATGGGTGTACTCGCCAAGGTGTCTCCGCAGATGAATATGTTTGCGGTAGGTATGCAGCTCAAAGTACTGGTCGGACTCGGAATCATGTTCCTGACGATCCGAATGATGCCGAATGCGGCGGACTATGTGTTTGTGGAGATGAAGAGAATGATCGTGTCTTTTGTGGAGGGAATGACGTGAGATTAGAGTATGATCTCCAATTCTTTGCCAAGGACGGTCCGGGCGGAGAGAAAACAGAAGAACCTACCAGTAAGAAACTGTCGGATGCCCGTAGGGAAGGGCAGGTAGCCAAGAGTAAAGAGATTACGAATGCATTTGAGCTGCTGGCTTTTTTCCTGCTGATCTATTTCTGGGTTGAGTATATGGGAACTTATTTTGTAGGGAACATGCACGATATCTACAGTCAGATACCGGAGTATACCAAGATGTATGATGGATTCATACAGGATCAGACCTTTAATGCGCTTTTTGTCAAATCTATGACAAGGATACTGCTTCTTATGGCGCCTTTTCTGATGGTCGGATTTCTGGTATCCTTCATTACGAATGTGGTGCAGGTCAAGTGGCAGGTTACCACAAAACCTCTGCAGCCTAAGTTCAATAAACTGAGTCCGATCAGCGGATTTAAGCGGTTTTTCTCTATTAATTCATTTGTGGAGCTTGTCAAGTCGCTTCTCAAGCTGGGACTGATCGGCTATGTGGTTTACTCGTATCTGAAAAAGAATATGCCGCCGTTGTATCAGTTCTACGGACTGTCCCTGAATCAGGGGATTGCACAGGTGGGTGCGCTGGTGGTGAACCTTGGGATACGCATATCTCTCTTCTATATGATCATCGCGCTGTTAGATTATATCTATCAGAAGGTGAAGTTCAAGAAAGATATGAAGATGACCAAGCAGGAAGTCAAAGATGAGTTTAAGAATCAGGAAGGTGACCCGCAGATCAAGGGCAAACAGCGGCAGAAAATGATGGAGGCTTCCAGGCGCCGTATGATGCAGGCGCTTCCGCAGGCGGATGTGGTGATTACCAATCCGACGCATTACGCCGTGGCGATCAAATATGACCCGGAGGTATATGACGCGCCTTATGTAGTTGCCAAGGGTGCGGATTATCTGGCACAGAAGATCAAGGAGACGGCGAAAGAGAATCACATTGAGATCGTGGAGAACAAACCGCTGGCCCGTATGCTGTACGCCAATGTGGACGTAGGCAGCGTGGTGCCGCCGGAACTGTATCAGGCGGTTGCGGAAGTGCTCGCTTTCGTATATCATTTACAGGGAAAAGTGTAGGAAAGGAGGAAAAGGTTCATGGGAAAACTCAGGAAAGCTGACCTTGGCGTAGCCATTTATCTGCTGGCCGCGTTTATTATGCTGATCGTACCGATCGGACCGGGACTTCTGGATGGTCTGCTGGCGTGTAACATCGCGATCGCGTTCACGATTATGTTTGGCTGTATGTTTGCGACGGAAGTGCTGAATATGTCTTATTTCCCCACAATCCTGCTGTTTACAACGGTATTCAGGATTGCACTGAACGTTTCTTCCACGAAACTGATTCTGACGACAGGCGATCCCGGTAATGTAGTCCGCACTTTCGGTCAGTATGTGGGTGGTAATGATATTATTGTAGGCTGTATCGTTTTTGTCATTCTGATTATTGTGCAGTTTATGATTATCAATAAAGGTTCCGAGCGTGTGGCTGAGGTTACCGCGAGATTCACACTGGATGCCATGCCAGGTAAGCAGATGGCGATCGACGCCGACCTGAATACCGGAGCGATCAGTGACGAGGAGGCCAAGAGGCGTCGTGAGAAGATACAGGAGGAGTCAAGCTTCTTCGGTTCTATGGACGGTGCCGTGAAATATGTTAAGGGAGATGCTACCGCAGGTCTTCTTATTACCTTTATTAATATTGTGGGCGGTATCGCTATGGGGGTATGGCGGCAGGGCATGGAGATGAGTGATGCGCTGACGACTTTCACGGTTCTGACGATCGGTGACGGTCTGGTCAGCCAGATCCCGTCTCTGCTGATTTCGTTATCGACCGGTATTCTTGTCACCAAAGGGTCCAAGGATGCGGATTTTGGTACGGCGCTCGTCAGCCAGTTATTCGGCGTGCCCAAGGTACTCTATCTGGTAGGAGCGGTCATTGCGGCGCTGGGTATCATCACACCGCTTAACACCGTGATCTTCGTGGGACTCGGCATGGTCTTTATCGTGGTAGGCAGAATCATGGCAGGCACGATCGAGACGGCGGAAATCGAACACGAGGCGGATGAAGAAGAGGCGGCTGCGGAGGAGATCAGACAGCCGGAGAATGTTACATCGCTTCTGCAGGTAGATCCGATCGAGCTGGAGTTCGGTTACGGTATTATCCCGCTTGCGGATGTGAATCAGGGCGGTGACCTGTTAGACCGTGTTGTTATGATCAGACGTCAGATCGCGCTGGAACTGGGTACTGTTGTACCGATTATCCGTCTGCGTGATAATATACAGTTGAATCCAAACCAGTATATTATTAAAATAAAAGGTGTACAGGTCAGTGAGGGCGAGATCCTCTTTGATCACTATATGGCGATGAATCCCGGTTACGTGGAGGAGGAGATCACAGGTATTCCTACGTTTGAGCCGTCCTTCCATCTTCCGGCGATCTGGATTACCGAGGGTCAGCGGGAGCGGGCGGAGAGTATGGGCTATACCGTAGTCGATCCGCCGTCTATCATTGCGACGCACCTGACTGAGATCATCAGACAGTACATAGCGGAGCTTCTGACCAGACAGGACGTGCAGAACCTGGTCAACAACTTAAGAGAATCCAACCCTTCACTGGTGGAGGAACTGGTGCCGAAGCTGCTCGGGCTTGGTGAGATACAGAAGGTACTGCAGAATCTGTTGAAGGAGGGCATCTCCATCAGGGATCTGCTTACTATATTTGAGACACTTGCAGACTATGCGGCGACGACAAGGGATACGGATATTCTGACGGAATATGTGAGACAGAGTCTCAAGAGGGCGATATCCAACAAGTTCTTCCCGTCCAATGAGACGACCAGCGTGGTGACGCTTGATCCGAAGCTGGAACAGGAGATTATGTCCAGCGTGAAGCAGACGGAGCAGGGGGCTTACCTGACGCTTGATCCCATGAAGACGAAGTCGATCATAGAGTCTGTGGGTACGGAGACCAAGAAGCTCGAAGATCTGGGTAAGATGCCTCTGGTCATTACATCTCCGATTGTGCGAGTGTATTTTAAGAAGTTGACGGAGGATTATTATAAGGATCTGGTCGTTGTGTCTTACAATGAGGTTGATTCCAATATTGAATTACAATCCGTCGGGATGGTGACAGCATAATGATAATCAAGAAGTTTACCGCGAAAACAGAAAAAGAAGCGATAGAGAACGCTAAACAGGAGCTTGGTGAAGGCGTGGTGGTCATGAATGTCAGGGAGGTTAAGGCGAAAGGATTTCTGGCGTTCTTAAAACCGCATATGACGGAGGTGACCGTAGCGCTGGAGGAGGAGAGCGAGAAGTATACGGCGGCGGTCTCTGCGATCAATAATGTGATTGCTTCCAGCCAGACGCCGGTAACGCCTCCACCGGTCCCGCAGCCGCAGCCAGCGCCTCAGCCGACGGAGGACACAGTCAGAAAAGACAGCAGCGCCATAGAGGAGAAACTGGACAGCTTACAGTCACTTCTGGAACAGCAGCTGCAGAAGCCAGATGAGAATAAGGAAGACAAGAGCGATAAGGAAGCCGGGAAGAAAGAGGAGACGGAGATCGATAAATTTATGACGCTCCTCCATAATACCATGCTGGAGAATGAAGTTGACGAGGCGTATGCGGACGATATTATACATGAGATCGAGCAGATCAACAAGCCCAACATGCCGTTTGACTATGCGCTTGCCAATATTTATCAGAAGATGATTCTGAAATTCGGTATGCCAAGCTGCATTACACCGGCGCAGAGCGGTATCAAGATGGTGTTTTTTGTCGGGCCTACAGGTGTGGGCAAGACGACTACGATTGCCAAGATTGCTTCTATTTTCCGGGTAGACCAGAAGAAAAAAGTGGCGCTTCTGACTGCAGATACCTATCGGATCGCTGCTGCGGAGCAGCTTCGCACCTATGCGAATATCCTGGAGGTGCCGTTCCGCATCATATATACCGTAGAGGAAATTGACAGAGCGATTGAAGATTTTAAAGATTATGATTATATTCTGATTGATACGGCGGGACATTCCCACCAGAATCAAACGCAGAAGGAGAGTATGAGCAATCTGATTCACTCCGTGGATGACAAGATTGAGAAGGAGGTATACCTCGTTTTAAGCGCGACAACCAAATATCGGGATCTGATCAGTATAGCGGATTCTTATAAGGAGATGACGGACTACAAACTGATCTTTACCAAACTGGATGAGACCACTACGCTGGGGAATCTTCTGAACCTGAGACTGTATACGGGTGCCGAATTGTCTTATGTCACTTATGGACAGAATGTGCCGGATGACATTGAGGAATTTAATTCGCAGAGCACGGTCAAGCAGCTTTTGGGAGGAAAAAACTAAGGAGGAAGGCTAATGGATCAGGCTGAACAATTAAGAAATATCATTAAAGCAAGCGTCCAGCCGCAGCGGCCACTGGCGAGGGTAATCACCGTTACAAGCGGTAAAGGTGGAGTGGGTAAATCCAATACAGCGATCAATCTGGCAATACAATTCCGTAAGATGGGACAGAAAGTGATCATACTGGACGCCGATTTCGGACTGGCTAATATAGAGATTATGTTTGGTACGGTGCCGAAGCATAATCTGTGTGATCTGATCTATCAGGGGAAGAGTATACGCGACATCATTACGTGGGGACCGATGGAGGTGGGATTCATCTCAGGAGGTTCCGGCATTGCAGGAATGTCTGATCTGAGTAAAGATTATTTGAACTATATTATTCAGAATCTGGTAGAACTGGACGAGATGGCGGATACGATCATCGTGGATACGGGAGCCGGCATATCCGAAGCGGTGCTGGAGTTTCTGGTGGCCAGCGGTGAGATCCTTCTGGTGACGACGCCGGAGCCGACATCTATCACAGACTCATATTCGCTGCTTAAGGCGCTTGGCAGGCACCAGAGGTATTCGGCGGACACGTCACAGATCAAGGTGATAGCGAATAAAGTATTTAGTGAGGCGGAAGCGGAAGCATTGTATGAGAAACTGGAAGCTGTGGTCAGTCGTTATTTGAAGATACCGATCAGCTATCTGGGAATGATACCGCAGGACAACCAGCTTGCGAAAGCTGTTATGCAGCAGATGCCGGTATCGCTCGATAATCCGCGTGCGCGGTCGGCGCTTGCTTATGAGGCGATTGCTGCCAGACTGATGAATAAAGAACTGAACAGAAATCTCACGAAACGTGGTATGGCGGCGTTTTTCTCTCATATCATATCTAAGAGATAGAAAGGCATGGATGGTTAATATGGCAAATCTGTTGGAAAAATATGTGGTACCGGGCTGTCGTGTGGATCTGCAGACAATAGATCGTTCTAAAGACAGAATAAGAGTAAAAAGCGAAGAACGCAAAAGTTATCACAGTCAGGTGGTCGACGTTCTGTCGGAGGACAGGGTGGAAATAGCCATGCCGATGGAGAAATCCAAACTGATCCTGCTGCCTGTGGATGGGGAGTATGATATGTATTTCTACTCTGAAAACGGATTGTATCAATGTTATGCCCGGGTCGTGGATCGCTATAAGAATAACAATATGTATGTTCTGGTTCTGGATCTGATCAGTAATCTGCGTAAACATCAGCGGAGAGAATACTACCGGTTCAGTTGTGCACTGGAGATGAACTCCAGGCAGTTACAGGACAATGAACTGACGCCTGCGGGGAAAATGGACGAAACACTGGTTCCGCAGCTTCCCTTGAAAAGCAGCGTTATCGTCGATATCAGCGGCGGCGGTCTCAGATTCGTGGCAAACTACGCATATGAGGCGCAGAGCCTGATCCTGTGCAAATATCATCTGCTGATCGGTGGAGAGGCAAAGGAATATAATCTGGTCGGTAAAGTGTTAAGTGTGCGGGAACTGGAGAACCGTAAGGGTGTATTCGAACATCGGGTCCAGTACGTCAATGTGGATGCCACAGAGCGGGAGGAAATTATTAAGTATATCTTTGATGAGGAGCGAAAAACACTTAAACATCACAAAATGGATTGATGACAGAAATAATATAACGTAATCAATGAGGAGGCATGACAAAATGAAAAAAATTTTAGTTGTTGACGACTCTGCACTCATGAGAAGGGTACTGTGTGATATAATTAATAGCGATAAACGATTCCAGGTACAGGATCGCGCTGTCAACGGCGTAGAGGCACTGGATCTTTTGAGCCGGAAGACATATGATGCGGTAGTTTTAGATGTCAATATGCCGCAGATGAACGGTCTGGAACTGCTCAAGGAACTGAATAAGCGTAAGATCACTGCGAAAGTCATGATGGCGAGCACGGACACAAGAGAGGGTGCGAAGACAACTCTGGATGCACTGGAACTGGGAGCACTTGATTTTGTTCACAAACCGAATAACGCGATGGACTGCAGAACAGATGTGTTCAAGGATAAACTGCTTAGCATTCTGGCTGCGGTAGCGGATTCCAATCCGGCGCCTGCCGGCAAGGCCTTCAGCATAGAAGAGGCGAAGACTTCCAGGAAGGTGGTCGAACTGGTAAGCAGACATGCTTCCGCTGTGGCGGGCAACAAAGTTGTGGCGCTTGCAAGTTCTACGGGCGGGCCGAAGGCACTACAGTCGGTGATCCCGCGGCTGCCTAAGAATCTGAAGGCACCGGTGGTTGTCGTGCAGCATATGCCTGCAGGCTTTACGGCCTCTCTTGCCGAGCGGCTGGACTCATTAAGTGAGATCCGCGTCAAAGAAGCGGCGGAGGGCGATGTGCTGGAGGCAGGAACCGTATACATAGCGAGGGGCGGCAAGCATTTGAACATCCGTACAGAGATGGGCAGGTACAGTATTTACTATACGGATCAGCCGACCAGAGAGGGCGTCAAGCCGTGCGCGAACTATATGTACGAATCACTGCGGGACAGCAGGTATGATCAAGTCGTATGTGTCGTGATGACGGGGATGGGCGCAGACGGTACAGAAGGAATCAAACATCTGAAAGAAAAGAAGAAAATCCATGTGATAGCGCAGGAAGCGAGCACGTGTGCGGTGTACGGAATGCCTAAGAGCGTTGTAACCGCGGGGCTGTCAAACCAGATCGTGCCGCTTGACCAGATCGCACAGGAAATTATAATGAACGTGGGGGTAAAATAGTATGGACGTAAGTCAGTATCTCGAAATTTTTCTTGATGAAACAAATGAACATCTGCAGAACCTGAACACACAGATTCTCTCATTGGAGCAGGAGCCGGATAACATGGATACCATCAATGAGATTTTCCGTGCCGCACACTCACTGAAGGGTATGGCGGGTACCATGGGGTATAAGAGAATGCAGAATCTGACCCATGATATGGAAAATGTGTTCTCAGAGGTTCGTAACGGTAACATTACCGTGAAGGCAAACATGATCGATGTGCTGTTTCAGTGTCTCGACGCCCTGGAGGAGTATAACACGAATATTCGCGAGAATGCTGACGAAGGCACGAATGATAATGAGCCGCTTATTAAACAGCTCAATGATATATTGAACGGTGGAGACGGAAGCGGAGATGAGGAAGCGGAAACCGTTGCAGAACAGCCTGCGGAAGAAGCTTCGGCTTCTACAGCTGATATCGGCGACCGGAAATGGCTTTCGATCCCGCTCGGAGACAGTGAGAAGCATGTATTGAAGGAGGCGCTTAAACAGGGCAAAAATGTATTTGGTCTGACTGTTAAGGTACAGGAGGCCTGCATCCTGAAAGCTGCCAGAGCTTTTCTTGTATTTAAAGCGATTGAGGATTGCGGAGAGATCGTATTGTCCAGTCCTTCCGCACAGGATATTGAAGATGAGAAATTTGATCTGGATTTCAGCCTGATCGTCGTATCAGATGCTGATCTTGACAAGTTACTCGGCGTAGCGAAGAGCGTATCCGAGATCGAGGACGTAATCGGAGATGTGCTTGATCCCGATCATGCGGCGGCGCCTGTTCAGACGGTGAAGGAGGAGACGGTTAAAGTAGAGGAGCCTAAGCCGCAGGCGGAACAGACGACGGCAGTAGCGGCACCGGCAGCACCCGTGGCGAAGACTTCCGCAAAGGGCAAGAAGAAAGAAGAGAAGAAGCCGGCACCTTCCAAGCCGGTAGTCAACAGAACCGTCAGAGTCGATATTGAGAAGCTGGATACGCTGATGAATCTGGTAAGCGAGCTGATCATCGCGAAGAATTCACTGGTGTCCGCATCGACAGTCTCCGGGTCTTCCGATACGGCGGTAAATGAACAGATCGAATATCTGGAGAACGTGACGACCTCTCTGCATGAGTCGGTTATGAAGGTTCGAATGGTGCCCATCGAGAGCACAGTGAGCAAATTCCCGCGTATGGTTCGTGACTTGCAGAAGACTCTGGGCAAGAAGATGGAACTGTATATGTCCGGTGAGGAGACTGAACTTGACCGTACTGTGGTAGATGAGATCGGAGATCCGCTTATGCATCTTTTGCGTAATTCGGCTGACCACGGACTGGAGTCTGCGGAACTGCGTAAGGAGAGAGGCAAGCCGGAAGTGGGATCTATCTTCTTAGAGGCATATCAGGACGGTAACAACGTAGTAATCGAAGTAAGAGACGACGGTAACGGTATTGATACGGAAGCTGTCAGAAACAAGGCGATTGAGAAGGGAATCATCACGCCCGAGCAGGCGGAGAACATGAATGAGAAGGAGAGCATTGATCTGCTGTTCCATGCAGGATTCTCCACGGCGAAGGTCGTATCAGACGTATCCGGCAGAGGTGTGGGTCTGGACGTTGTAAAATCCAAGATCGAAGCGCTCAGCGGTGAAGTGGAGGTTAAATCCAAGCTGGGAGAGGGAAGTTCATGGATCATCAGACTGCCTCTGACACTGGCGATCATTCAGGCGCTTATGGTGGATATCGGCAATGAGAAGTACGCGATCTCTCTGGGATCTATACAGACGATCGAGGATATTTCACCGGACGATGTGGAACTTGTCCAGAATAAGGAAGTGATTCAGATTCGTGACAGCGTAATTCCGCTGATCCGCCTGAACGAGATTCTGGATATTGACAGTAAGAAAGACCCCAATGAGAATATGGTTGTCGTGGTTGTCAAGAAAGGTGACAAACAGGCGGGTCTGGTCGTGGATGAGCTGATCGGACAGCAGGAAATCGTAATCAAATCATTAGGTAAGTACATCAGCAAGTGTAAGATCATCAGCGGTGCAACTGTTCTCGGAGACGGTGAAGTAGCCCTGATTCTTGATGCTAATACACTTATTTAAGCAGAGGGAGGGACAGTGACATGGAAGAATTAAAAGCAGTTGGGGAAACCACACAGTTCATTGTGATCAAACTTGGTGATGAACAGTACGGAATCGATATTAAATATATAGACAATATTGTTAGAATGCAGCATATTACGAGAGTGCCCAAGGTAGATGACTATCTGAAGGGAGTTATCAATCTGCGAGGAGAAGTTATTCCTGTTATGAGTATTCGCCTCAAGATGGGATTAGAGCCGGATGAGGAGACGAAGTCAACCAGAATCATCATCCTGAAACTGGAGCAGCAGGGAACAATCGGTGTGATTGTGGATGAGGTGAAAGAAGTCGTTACGTTAGAGAACGATCAGATTGAGAAGGTGGCATACGACTCCAAGGAGGCGAAAGACAATTTTATCTTCGGAGTCGGCAAGTGCGACGGCGGTCTGATCTCCCTGTTGGATTTGAATTCCGTGGTACTTGAAAACGTATAGGAGGTTATACTGTGGAGGATATTACCTTAGAAAAAATGTCTGATGAGTATTTCGATATTCTGAAAGAACTGGGAAATATCGGAGCAGGCAATGCGACTACGGCACTGGCGCAGATGATGCAGTGTAAGGTTGACATGTCGGTTCCTCAGGTCAGATTGTTAGAGTTTAAGGAAATGGGCGAGATCATGGGCGGCGCGGAAGTGATCATGGCGGGAATCTATCTCGGAATCGAGGGAGATATTACTGGCAGTATCATGTTCCTTCTGGAAAAACAGGCCGCGAGGCATCTCGTAAATAAACTGATGGGAATGGAAATCGCAGGTGAAGAGTTTTCCGAAATGGAGTTTTCCGCTCTGAAAGAAGTGGGCAATATTATTACGGGAGCTTATCTAAATTCGCTGTCCGGGCTGACAAATCTGGTGATTTACCCGTCAGTGCCAGATCTTACGGTGGATATGGCGGGAGCGATTTTAAGTGTTCCGGCGATTCAGTTTGGCGAACTGGGTGATAAAATGCTATTGATACAGACACAGTTTTTTGATGAGATGGTTCTGGATGGGTACTTTATCCTTGTTCCGGATCTGGATTCCTACGGCAGGATATTATCAGCGCTGGGAATTGGTTAGGATAAGGCACCGTATGGTGTAGATTGATAAGTGTAAACAGGAGATGTCATATTATGGGCAAAGTGATAAAGGTCGGTATGGCCGATTTGAACGTATGCGTCAGTCCTGATAGCATTACTACATTGGGACTGGGCTCATGTGTCGGAATAGCTGTTCGCGATCCGGTGACTAAGATTGGCGGACTGGCACATATTATGCTTCCGGACAGCGCTTCCATCCGCATTAATTCAAATATTCCTAAGTTCGCAGATACAGGTATAGAAGAGTTAGTGAAGCAGGTAGTGGCAAAGGGAGCAAACAGGGGACGGCTGGTTGCCAAGATAGCAGGCGGTGCACAGATGTTTGCGTTTCAGAGTAAGAATGATATGGTTCGCGTAGGCGAGCGTAATGTTGCGGCAACCAAGAAGAAGCTGGCGCAGCTGAAGATTCCTATTTTGGCTGAGGACACAGGCAAGAATTATGGAAGAACCGTTATTTTTTATCCGGAGACAGGCGATTTCGTGATCCGTGCAGTCGGCAAACCGGAAAGCGTGATTTAGAGAGTGGATAGATATGGTGGAAGGATCGTGAAGTGGATAACGAGGCATTAAATAAAAGCGAAGAATATACGGATGAAGAGAGTATAAGTGGAGAAAATATTGAGGATGATCAGTCTGAAATAGAGACTCCGGAAGAGCGTAAGGCAAGAGAAGAGCGTGAGGCGAGGGAGCGTGCGTTTCGAGCTAAGAAACGCAGGCTGATACCCCCGTTTGTTATGTTGTCTGCCGGAGCGGCAACCAGTATCACAATGAGAATCCTGCATTATGATACGAAGACAATGCTGATCATCCTGTTGTGTGTTCTAATCGGGTTCTATATAGCCGGAAGTATTATCAAGGAGATGCTGGACCGATTCGAACGGCAGATTGAAGAAGCAGAGATGGAGAAGGACGGAGTCATAGAGAAGGAACTCGCAGAAGAAGACAGAGACAGACCGACTAGAAATTCAGAAGCGTAGGTAAAGGATGAATAAAAACGCATATGGACGAGGCAGGCAGGAAAAAACTCTGGGAGGAATATGCGAAGACGCAGTCTCCCGAACTCAGGGAAAAGATCATATTGGAATATGCACCGCTTGTAAAGGTTGTGGCGGGCCGGTTAAGCATGTATCTGGGATATAATGTGGAGTATGAAGATCTGGTCAGCTATGGGATCTTTGGATTGATCGATGCGATTGACAAATTTGATTGTTTAAAAGATGTCAAATTTGAGACCTACGCAAGTCTTCGCATACGGGGGGCGATCTTAGACCAGATTCGTAAGATGGATTGGATTCCGCGTACGATCAGACAGAAGCAGAAGAAGATCGATGCTGTGATTAAGGAGATCGAAGCACGGTGCGGCAGGAATGCTACTGATGAGGAGATCGCGGAAGGGCTTGGCATCACGGATGATGAGTATGTGGAATGGCAGTCTCAGATGAAGATCACTAACGTGGTGTCGCTGAATGAGTTCTTAGAGCAGGGCAGCGAAGTGTCTAACGAGGCGGGGCATACGAAGAGTGCGCAGTTCGACAGTCCGGAGGAAGTGCTGGAGCGGGATGAACTCAAAAGGATACTTGCGGAAACGCTTGAGATGCTGACGGAAAAAGAGCGTAAAGTAATTCTTCTTTATTATTATGAGGAACTGACATTAAAAGAAATCAGCAGTATTCTGGAGGTATCGGAATCCAGAATATCACAGCTGCACACAAGAGCGCTGCAGAAGATGAAAGGAAGACTGGGCAGTTATATCGGTATTCTGACGGAAGCAGGTGGAAGGTAACGGGTGTATAGATGAACGGATATTTCAGACTGGTAAATGAATCGGATAAAACCAGCCTTAAACTGATCCCGCCGACAGACGGCGGTAAGCAGATTAATGTTAATGATGTGATAGAGTATATGTCGATGAAAGGATATTCCTGTGATCTGCCATCTCTGAAACGCGCAGTGGATGCGGCAGTGGATAAAGAGATGGTGATGCTTCTGGAAAATACGAAGAAGCCGCAGGAACGGGAGTGCTATAAACTGACGATTTCACCGGATAAGATGCAGGCAAATGCGAAGTTCTATGCCGCGTCCGAAGGTGGCGATGAAGTGACCGCAGGAGAGATTCTGCGGGATTTGGCGTCTAGAGGGATCAAATGCGGCATTAAAGAAGCGGAGATCAGACAGTTCTTACAGCACAAGGAATATTGTGAGGATATTCTGCTCGCGGAAGGTGCACATCCTGTACAGGGCAGGGACGCTTATATTGAGTATCATTTTAATACGGATAAGAAAGCAAAACCCACATTAAAGGAAGACGGTAGTGTGGATTTCTTCAATTTAAATATTTTAAATCATTGTAAGAAAGGCGCTTTACTGGCGACTCTGCACAAGGAAGAACCGGGCAGACCGGGATCAGATCTGTTCGGCGAGCAGATCAGACCGGCGGATGTTAAACCGGCAGTGCTTAAATACGGTAACAATATTGAACTGTCAGAGGACGGTATGACGATCGCGTCGCTGGTGGACGGGCATGTAGAACTGGTGGAAGGTTCCGTGTTCGTGTCCGATATTCTGGAAGTGGAGAATGTGGACAATTCCACCGGTAATATAGATTATGAGGGAAGTGTACAGATCAATGGCAATGTGTCTACCAACTTTGAAGTGAAGGCACGCGGCGATATTGTGGTCAAAGGCGTTGTGGAGGGCGCGACGCTGCGGGCGGACGGTAATATTATAATTGCCAGAGGCATGAACGGCATGGGGAAAGGCTCCCTTAGTGCCGGCGGTAATATTGTGGCAAAATTTCTGGAAAATGCTAATGCACAGGCGGATGGCTATGTCACTTCCGAGTCGATTCTGCACAGCAGGATCATGGCAGGCGGCGAGATCAATGTGGACGGTAAGAGAGGCTTTATCACGGGCGGCAGAGTGAGCGCGACGGGCGGTATCAATGTGAAAACGCTCGGTTCCGAGATGGGGGCGGACACGATTGTGGAAGTCGGCGCCGACCCGAAGATCAAGAGCCGGATCGCGCAGCTCCAGAAATTAATCGAGGAAGACACAAAAACGTTACAGACGGTTCAACCGGTACTCGTGGCAGCAAAGCAGAAAGTGACACAGGGGATCAAGCTGAGTCAGGAACAGCTTAAGAATATACAGTCGCTGGCGATTGTTAATCAGCAGAAGAGCGAGGCAATCAAGGCAAATCAGACGGAACTGAATGAACTAATGGAGCAGGCCGGCAATACTACGGAAGCCAGAATCAGGGTAAAAGGAATGGTGTATCCCGGTACGAAAATATGCATCGGCGATGTGTCCATGACAGTGCAGAAAAATACACATTACTGCAGATTTATCAGGGAGCGCGGTGACGTGAAGGTCGCGCCTTATTAGAAAGCGTGCAGCGGCCGGGGATATGGGAACATATACGCGAAGCGGCTGTGAAGGATAGGGGGAATCAGGGAGTATGGCAATCGGGTTGGTAGAACTGCACGGGCAGGTCACAAGAGCACAGGATTTTACGACGGTCAAGCATAACGAAGATTCTAAAGGGACGGTCGAGCAGGCGAACGTGGGCCAGCAGATAACCAAGCAGGTAGAGAAACAGGTTTCCAGAGTCAATAAGGGACAGCAGCCGGAATACCATGAAAAAAAATTTGACGCCAAGGATAAAGGCAGCAATGAATACCATGGCGACGGCGGCAGGAAAAAAAAGAAGAAACCGGGACAAAATCCTGATGGCAAAGTACTCATGAAGAAGGCGGATCATATTGATTTTTCCGTATAGGTGCATAGATCGCAGAAGGGAACAGAGACAAAATGAGTGCAACAGAAATTATTCTGATCGTGATAGGAATAGCGATATTCCTGCTGGGATATCTCATGCCGGCGAGAAGAAAGGATTTAGATGAAGAAGTGCAGCTGATCAGCGAGGATGAGGTCAGAAAGATGGTTGCCGCGGAAGTAGAGCACGTCAAGGATAAGATTGCCGATATTGTGGATGAAACCGTCAATTATTCGATTGAGAAGACCGAGCGTGCGATGGAGCGCATAACCAATGAAAAGATCATGGCGGTCAACGAGTATTCCGATACTGTGCTGGAGGAGATCAATAAGAACCATAAAGAGGTTGTATTTCTGTATGATATGCTGAACGATAAGCATGATAATCTGATGTCTTCGATCAACGAGGCAACGATAGCGTCAGACGGAATCAGACAGACGGCAAGAGACGCGGAACTGACCGCAACGGAAGCGGCAGATAAGATTGATGCCGTGCTGCAGACGGTGGATGATGCGGCCGATTCGATGCAGGAGGCACAGGAGACGGCTGCTCAGGCGCAGAGAGTGGCGCAGGAAGCCATGCGGACGGTTATGAATATGAGCATTGCTGTGAAGCGGGCGGCGGAGAAAGAAGAACAGGCGGAGCGGGCAGCGCGGGAAGAGATGCGCGCCGCCATGGACAGCGCTGGCGCCACCGGGAAGGTGCGGGAAGAGCCTCATCAGGAAAACGATGCGGCTGAAGAAACAGAGGAAATCGAAACAAGCGGGATCATAGAAGAAATAGATGTAGAGGACATGGCAGAAGAAATGCCGGTGATAACGGGAGACACTACGGTCATCGATCTTCCCGACGAACTGGATCTTCCGGATGAGTTGAAGCTTCCGGCGGAAGAAACCGTTGTGGATGAGGCGGAAGAAGAGGATGACTTTACCCCGATCATGCCTCGCAGAGTTGAGATTATCCATCAACCGGACGGGGATTATGTTGCCGCGCCGGAGGAGGATCTTTCTACCAGTGCGGCATTTGCCAGCATGGGTTTTTTTGCGCCGAAGGCGGAGAGATATGAGGAGCCCGGTAAGAAACCGCGCAGAAGAAGAACCGGTAAAGACCGTCTGCAGGAGAGCGCAGCTGCAATGGATATACAGTTTGCAAAAGGAAAAGATAACGGGCGTAATAGTAACGAGCGTATTCTGGAACTGCATAAGGCAGGTAAGTCCAACATGGCAATTGCCAGGGAGCTTGGCCTGGGACTCGGCGAGGTGAAGCTGGTCATTGATCTGTTTGAAGGCATGTGAGATTGTGACCGGATGATAAAAGGTGATAATATATGGAGCGGAAATATTATTTACGCGGTCTCGGGGTCGGGATCGTAGTGACGGCGATTATCATGGGAATTGCGTTGTCGGGAGATCAGAAGATGACGGATGATGAGATTATCGCCAGAGCGAAAGAACTTGGAATGGTAGAGAACACGGTTCTGGCAGCCCCCGATGGTGAGGAGAACGAAGAAGAGAATACGGATATACAGAGTGAAACTGACAGCACCGATGCTGCGGTAATGACCGGACAGGATCATGCGACGGCAGGTGGTGCTGTGGCTGATGCAGATCCGGAGGTGTCACCGACGGATACTGCCAAAAAGCCGGCGGATGAGGCAAAGGAACCGTCGGACGAAGCGGAGCCTGTTGACGAGGCAAAGAACCCTGCGGATAGTGCGGAGCCGGAGGAGCAGCCCCGGACCGGAGGAGCAGCCGCGAAGGATAACGGTGATAAAGCGGCTGATGTGAATGATCATAAGGAGGAAAAGGCAGAGAGTGACGGCAAAGCGGATACGCCGGAGAAAGCCAAGGAAATTATTACGTCCGCGGCGGTAAAGACGATCACGGTTAATCACGGAGACGGTTCTTACACTGTGGCGAAGAAGCTGGAGGATGTGGGCGTGGTTACATCTGCGGCAACGTTCGATTCCTTTCTGTGTCAGAACGGATATGATAAGCGGCTCAGGACAGGTACTTTTTCGATTCCGACGGATGCCAGTGATGAACAGATCGCGCGAATCGTGACAGGCGCCGAGTAAAAAAAGTAATTCCTTCGGAATTAACTTTGCTACCTCAATAGTAATCCGAGATTCCCGTCCAATGGGGAAAGTGGGGTACAAACAGG
>CALGVA010000016.1 GCA_937920345.1 uncultured Lachnospiraceae bacterium | reverse complement strand
GCACGAAGTGCGGATTGCGAATGGTGGCAGGAGCGGAGCGCCTGATTTTATCAGTCACAGGCAAGAAGCACGAAGTGCGGATTGCGAATGGTGGCAGGAGCGGAGCGCCTGATTTTATCAGTTATGAGGAGATTATATATGGCAAGAAGAACTCTATACGGTACGGTCATCGTAACTTACCGCTGCAATGCGCGCTGCAATATGTGTGACTGCTTCAGGGATCCTACCAGACCGGAGGAAGAGATCACACTGGAAGAGATCAAGAAGCTGCCGGAGATGGCGTTTACGAATATTACGGGCGGAGAGCCTTTTATCAGACAGGACATCCCTGATATCGTGCGGGAACTGTATAAGAAATCGGACCGGATCGTCATATCGACCAACGGGTATTTCACGGACCGGATCATCGCTTTGTGCAGACAGTTTCCGAAGGTGGGAATACGCATAAGCATCGAGGGATTACAGGCAACAAACGATGCGATCCGCGGTATACCGGACGGCTTTAACCGGGGATATAACACGCTTAAGACGCTGGTGGAGATGAAGCATCCGGATGTGGGATTCGGCATGACGGTACAGGATATGAACTGTGAAGATCTGGTGCCGCTTTACAATATTGCCAATGACATGGGCATGGAGTTCGCCACGGCAACGCTGCATAATTCCTTTTACTTCAGGAAGACCGATAACAGGATCGACGATAAGCGTAAAGTGGCAGAGAATTTCGAGAAACTGATCAATGAGCTGTTGAAGAGCAGATCGCCCAAGAAGTGGTTCCGCGCTTATTTCAATCATGGGCTGATCAATTATATCTACGGCAATAAGAGACTTCTGCCCTGTGACATGTCTAAGAATGCATTTTTTATTGACCCGTTCTGCGACGTTATTCCCTGCAACGGCATGGAGAAGAAGGCCGTGATGGGTAATCTCAGGGAGCAAAGCTGGGATGAACTGTGGAACTCCGAGCAGGCGCAGAAAGTCAGGAAATGCACGAAGAACTGCGACAGGAACTGCTGGATGATCGGTTCTGCATCACCGGCAATGCATAAATATATCTGGGTACCCGGCTGGTGGGTTGTGAAGCACAAATTCTTAAAGGGCGGTAAATACAGTTTGAAGGAGAATAAGTTTATATGAGATTCCTGTATGTAGCTCCGCGTTATCATACCAATCAGACGGATATCATGAAAGGGCTGATAGAACATGGGCATGAAGTCTGTTTTATCAGCCATTATGCCGCTGTGATAGAGGATTATTCCTATGTTACGCCGATCGTTCTTGGCTATTCGACGCTGTACCGGCTGATTGATTTTCTGTATGTGAAAGTGATCCACAGAAGGAGACCGGAGGCGATCGTATATAAGATACAGCACGGATTTCCTCCGCTGCGGAAGCTGCGGAAACTGATCTGTGACTTTGCGCCGGATATTGTGATCCTCAGGGAACGCTCGGTCTACTCCATGGCAGCGTATCTGATCTGCAGGAAGAAGGGGTACCCTTGCATTCTTTATAACCAGAATCCGCTGTGGTCCGAACCTGCCGGGAGAGATTTTGTGCACCGCATTGCGGACCGGCTGTCGCCGGGGATGCGCATGACGCCGGTTATGGGAGTGAAGAAACCGGAAATGACTGTCAAAGAGAACGATTATTTCGTACCTTTTGTCATGGAACCGCGCAGAGCGCCGGAGAAGAGAAAATATTTTACAGATGATACGGTACATATTCTCTGTATCGGCAAGTATGAGATCAGGAAACACCACCTGCTGCTTCTACAGGCAGTCGGGGAACTGCTGCAGAACAGGAAAATCAGACTGACGCTGATTGGCGAGGCGACGAATCATTTTCAGAAAGAATATTGTGAGCAGGTCAGGCAGTATGTGGCGGAGCATCATATGCAGGATATCGTTACGGTGAAGACGAACGTGCCTCGCAGCGAGATGGAGAAGGAGTATCTGGCGGCTGATCTGTATGTGATTCCGAGTACTCGTGAAATGGCTTCGGTATCACAGCTGGAAGCCATGAGCTATTCGCTTCCCGTGATCTGCAGTGATACCAACGGTACCGCATGCTACGTGGAGGACAGCGTTACCGGTTATCAGTTCAGAGACTGTGATCAGGCGGATCTGCAGCGTAAACTGGATATGATGCTGTCCGACAGGGAGCGGATGAAAGCAATGGGAGCGGCGGGATATCAGGCTGTTGTGGAGAAATATAATTTTGACAAGTATTATTGCACTGTTATGCAGATGCGGGAGAAGCTGCTGACGCAGCAGGAGAATTAAATGAAGCGTAAAATAAAGAATGTTCTGGCGGCGGCTGTCTATTTCCTGTACGAAAAAGGCATCCTGCGCAGCCGGATCAAAGTGCATACCATTGATGAGACGATCGACGAGCTGCTGCATACCGGTAAGAGTATGGTGCGCTTCGGGGACGGTGAGATTGTGATGATTCGGGGCGTAGACCTTATGCTGCAGCAGGCGGCTCCGGAGATCGGAGAAGGACTTGCGTCGATTCTTGCATACAGACACGACGATCTGATGGTAACGATTCCGGATATCTTCCGGACGCTGTCGGATCACCGTAAGGCAAGCAGGCAGTTCTGGAAGGATCACCTGCTTTTTAACAGGAAGACGTATGAGAGATATTGCAACAGGAATCGTGTATACGGCTCTACATTTGTTTCACGCTGCTATTATTTTGCCGGGGACCGCAGCAGGTGTGACCGATGGTTTGTAAAAATAAGAAAAATATGGGAAAATAAAAATATTGTGGTCGTAGAGGGCACGAGGACGCACAACGGTGTGGGAAATGACCTGCTTGATACCGCGGCAGGCATTGAGCGGATCATCTGTCCGCCCAGCAATGCCTACGGGGCACTGCCTGAGATCTTGAGCGCATGTGAACAGTATGATAAAGACCGGCTTTTTCTCTTGTCTGTCGGTGTCGCCGCTAAGTTCCTGGCAGTGGAACTGTTTCAGAGAGGGTATCGTGTTCTGGACATCGGTAATATGGATATGGAGTATGAGTGGTATCTGAGAAAGGCGACGGATAAAACGACGCTTGCGAAGCACAGCATTGCCGGCGAGGAGGCGAACCGGCAGGCGGCTGCGCACAATGAAGCGTATGCGCGGTATCTGGAGCAGGTGAAGGTGTGGTTATGATCGATAGCAAAGAAGCGTACAGACAATATTTGAAACAGGATCAGCTGGCGTTGAACAGAAAACAGGACAGGCGACCCAGATTATTCGGTGATGAGATCTGGAAGTTTGAGATCCTGTTACGCAAGGTGGAGTATGATATTAACTGCAGAAGCGGTCTTGCGGGAACGGTGATCAGAAAATATCATAAACTCAGATTTCACCGCCTGAGCGTAAAACTCGGATTTACGATCCCGCCTAATGTATTTCGTGAAGGATTGGCAATCCCGCATTATGGAACGATTGTCGTGCATGGCAATGTGAAAGCAGGCAGAAACTGCAGACTGCAGGAAGGGGTAACGATCGGAGCCGTCAACGGAAGTCATGATGCGGCTGTAATCGGAGATAACTGCTATTTCGGAAGCGGCGCCAAAGTGATGGGAGCGGTTACCATAGCGGATGATGTGGCAATCGGTGCAGGCGCGGTGGTCACGAAGGATATCACGGAGCCGGGCACTACCTGGGGCGGTATACCGGCGAGGAAGATCAGCGACCGGGATTCGCACAGGAGTCTGTGCAGCGCACTTTTCTAAAGGCTGCGGGATGGCGGTCAAGGATGAAGGAGTATCTGAAATAAATGAGTAGAGCAAATGAGAACAAGGGAGCAGGTATGCTCACCAGACTGGGATATATTTTTGACAAAAGAGACAAGTGGAAGATTGGTGCATTGCTTGTGGCTGTAGTGATCGGCAGCTTTCTGGAACTTCTTGGTGTAACGATCTTCATGCCCTTCATCGAGATCATCCAGGAGCCGGGGAAGATTCAGAAAAAGTGGTATCTGAAGCTGTTCTATGACCAGTTTCATTTTCATTCGGCCAAGAGCTTTCTGGCAGCATTGTCGGTTGCTATTATTATAGTGTATCTTGTTAAGAATGTTTATCTGATCATAGAAAAAAGTTATATATACAGATTTTCGTACAACACGCAGATGAAGTTGTCTACAAGGTTGTTAAATACCTATATGAAAGAACCGTATACCTTCCACCTGAATAAAAACATTGCCGAGCTGCAAAGAAGCCTGCAGGAAGATACCGCCAAGTTCATGCAGGTGATTCTGTATTCTCTGGAACTTGTGGCGGAACTGGCAGTTTGTTTTGTGCTGGTGGTTTATCTTTTATTCGTCAGCAAGTCTATTACTATCATCGTTTTGGGATTATTGGTTGTGTGTGTGGGATCTTTTCTGCTTCTTACCAGAAAATACAGCCGCAGGCTGGGACAGGATAACCAGGGATATCAGGGCAGGATCTTTCAATGGATGAATCAGGCGCTGGGCGGTATCAAGGAAATCAAAATTCTGGAGCGGGAGGAATTTTTCACAGAGGAGTACCGCAGATATTATGAAAAATTTGCCCGTGGACTGCGGATTGCCAGAACGATTTCCATTCTGCCAAAGTATGCGGTGGAAGCCGTGGCAATCTCCGGTCTTCTGGTCGGGATTATTGTTAAGGTGCTGTTTGGAGAAGCGGATATGACCTATTATATTTCTCAGCTGACGGTATTTGCAGTGGCGGCGTTTCGGCTGATGCCGAGCGTAGGACGTATCAACGAACATGCCACGAATATGTTGTATGCGCTGCCCTCCGTGGACCTGGTTTATCATGACCTGGTGGAAATTGAAGACTATATTGAAAAGCAGGACAGTGAGAGAAAAGAAGACTGGAACCTGCACAAAAGCATTGACGTGAAGAGTGTAACCTACTATTATCCCGACACTGAGGAGCCGGTAATAGACGATGCCAGCCTGTCGATCAAAAAAGGGCAGACAGTAGCATTTATAGGCGCTTCCGGTGCCGGTAAGACTACTATGGTGGACATTATACTTGGATTACTGACACCACAGAAGGGCGTAGTCATGGCCGATCATATCAATGTGCATGAGAAGCCCAAGACCTTTCACGCGCAAATCGGTTACATTCCGCAGGTGATCTACCTGTCGGATGATACGATCCGGAATAATATAGCTTTCGGAATAAAGCAGGAGAATATAAATGAACAGGCAGTGCTGCAGGCTATGGAGAAAGCGCAGCTCACAGAGTTTATTGACAGTCTGCCGCACGGTCTGGATACAATAGTGGGTGACAGAGGTGTCAGATTATCCGGCGGGCAGAGACAGCGTATCGGAATCGCCAGAGCACTCTACCATGATCCGGAAATACTTGTGCTTGATGAGGCGACATCGGCGCTGGACAATGACACGGAGGCCGCAGTTATGGAGGCGGTGGAGAATCTGCAGGGCATGAAGACGATGATCATCATCGCTCACCGCCTGACGACGATCCGCAATGTGGATGTGATTTATGAAGTCGGGGATGGCAAAGTGACAGAGAAAAGCAAGGCGGAAGTGTTTGAGGAATTGTAATGTGTGACAGAAACAATGGCATGGAAATAGCGATTGACCTGCTGTGGCTAAGACCAAGGCAGGTAGGCGGAACAGAGTTTTATATCAGAAACCTGCTGGACGGTTTTCTGCGGCTGAAGGAAGATTTTCATTTTCACCTGCTGGTTTCTAAGGACAATAAGGCATCGCTGGCGTGTTATGCGTCCGATGCAAGAATCTCGCTTTTGGAAGTGGATATTGCATCCGCTAATATTGCGAAGCGCATTCTCTGGCAGTTTTTCTGTCAGAACAGACTGCTCCGCAGACATCAGATCAGAAAGTGTTTCATTCCTGTTTACTGCAGGCCGCTTTTGAATGGCGGCATCAGTTATGTCAATGTGATTCATGATCTGCAGGCGGCGCATTATCCGGAATACCATCCCTTTCATGAGATTGCTTATTCCAGATTGTGCTGGTGGCTGGATGTGCATTTGTCCCGGCATATTGTGGCTATTTCCGACTGGGTGCGGGAGGATATTATTGACAGATATCATGTGCGGCCGGATAAGATCACGACCATCTATAATCCGATTACAGTCGATCCGGATGATGTGGCAGGACCGGCGGAGCTGTCTGAAAAGTATGGTGTGAAGGAAAACGAGTACTATTATACGGTTTCGCAACTGATACCGCATAAAAACCTGAGTACGGTCATTGATGTTATCGGACAGATCAAAGAGCAGAAGATGGATCTGCCGGCGAGACTGCTGATTTCAGGCGTAAACGGTGAGAGCAGAACAGCGCTGGAGGAGCAGATAGCAATGCGCGGGCTGGAACGGGAGATTACATTGACCGGATTTGTTGAGAATCGGGAGCGGAACGCGCTCTACAAATACAGCAGGGCATTCCTGTTCCCAAGTGTGTTTGAAGGATTCGGCATGCCTCCGGTTGAGGCGATGCTTTTCGGGGCGGTCGTCATTGCGACGGATAAAACCTGCATTCCTGAAATAACGCAGGGTAAAGCGAATTATGTGTCTGATCCGTATGATGTGCAGGAATGGATCAGTCTTATGCAAAATCCCGCGGACAGGATCGGAGAGATGGACTTTACGGCATATGATCAGGAGCGTCTGACACAGAAATATTACCGGCTGTTACACAGATATTTGGGAAAAGGTGAAATGTAAAATACTGTTGCGGGATGCGCTGTGATGCGGTCTGCAGGGAACCGGAGAGGTGTTGTGTGAAGATTGCGGTGATTTTAGTGAACTATAACGGCAGACAATATAATACCGCGTGTATCGAATCTCTGCTTGCGCAGAGAGCGTGCGGCGGAGATGCTTTCGAAATGAAAATCTATGTTGTGGATAATGCGTCGGGGGATGATTCCATGCGGATCATACAGGAACGCTTTGGGACAGGGCAGCAGATAGAAGCGATCCTGCTTGACGACAATTACGGATTTTCTTACGCTAACAATGTCGGAATCCGGAGGGCCGCCGCCTGGGGGGCGGACTACTTTCTGCTTCTGAATAACGATACGGAAGCGGAGGAAGACATGCTGGCACAGCTTCTGGTATGTGCACAGAAACATCCGGACTGCATGATTGCGCCGAAGATTTGCTACAGCGATTACAGGGATGTGATCTGGTCGGCGGGCGGTGAGGTATCGCCGGTCATCCGCAAGGTACGCCATATCGGGCTGAACCGGAAGGACACAGGACAGTTCGGTGAAGAGCGCCGGATCGGATTTGCGACAGGATGTTGTCTGCTTCTGCCGGAAGCGGTGATTAAACGGGCCGGGCTTCTGGACGAAAGGTTTTTCCTGTATTATGAGGATACGGAATATAGTTTCAGACTGCGGGAAACGGGAATTGCAATCTGGTACTGCCCGCAGGCGGTAATTTATCATAAAGTCGGCGCCAGTTCCAAAGGAGCGGACAGCCCTCTGTGTGCATACTACATCGCCCGCAACTGGCTGCTTTGCAACCGGATGCACCTTGGAAGAAGATATCCCTTGTTTTTGCTGTATTATGCAGTCAACAGAACAGTGTGCTGCGCAGTGTGGCTTTGTCAGGGAAAAAAAGCGCTTGTACAGGCTACTTTAAGCGGAATCGGCGATTACCGGAGAAAGAGGTTCGGAAGAAAGGAAATATAAGTATGGCGGTTACTTCATTTACATTTTTGTTTTTTTTCCCCGTTGTGGTGCTGGTTTATTATATTATTCCGAAGCGCTTTCGCCGGATATGGCTTCTAATTGTCAGCTACTATTTCTACATGAGCTGGGGTGCCAAATACGGACTCGCGCTTCTATGGATTACTGCCGTCACTTATTTCGGCGCGCTGGGGATGACCCGGCTCGACAGACATGCTATGGAAGAGAAAGCCAGAATACGGTTTAAAAAGGTCTGTATTCTGCTGCTTGCCGTAATGGTATTCAGCACGCTTCTCTACTGCAAATATTTTATATTTGTGATGGGGATTTCTTTCTATACGCTTCAGTCCTTTGGGTATATTACGGATGTGTATCGCGGGAAGACAGAGCCGGAACGTAATTTTTTGCGGTATGCGCTGTTTCTCTCTTTCTTTCCGACGGTGGTGTCCGGACCGATTGAGAGATCCACCAATCTGCTCAGGCAGCTGCAAAATGAGGAGCAGACAGCTTATCGTGAAGAAAATATCAGACAGGGATTATGTATGATGCTGTGGGGATATTTTATGAAACTGGTCATTGCCGAGCGGATCGCCATATTTGTCAATGCGGTATATGATCAGAGTCTGGGCGGCGTATACGTAATCGTGGCTACAATATTATATGCGATACAGATTTACTGTGATTTTGCCGGATATTCCACGATTGCCATGGGAGCGGGCAGGACGCTCGGTTTTGCTGTGACGGAAAACTTCGCGGCGCCGTATCTGGCGACTACAGTCAGTGAATTCTGGCGCAGATGGCATATGTCACTGACAGGATGGTTCAGGGACTATCTCTATATTCCTCTGGGCGGCAGCCGTAAGGGGCGGTTCAGAAAGTATATGAATATTATGATCGTATTCTTAGTCAGCGGCATCTGGCATGGCAACGGCTGGAAATATTTTATATGGGGCGGGCTAAACGGCTTCTATCAAGTGGCCGGTGATGTGTTTATGCCGGTGCGGACAAGGCTTATGGATATGTTCGGAGTCAAAAAGACGGGAAAAATATATAGAGTGCTGCAGACGGTGGTGATTTTTCTTCTGTTTGATTTTACGTTAATTTTCTTCCGGGCAGACAGCGCGGGCAGAGCTCTTAGAATGATCAGGGGCATGATAGTGGATTTTGATCCGTCTGTGCTTTGGGATGGTTCCCTGTATCAATTCGGGATCATGCGGGCGGAATTCGGCTTTTTGATTCTGATGATTATGCTGCTTACAGCAGTTGACATGCTGCATGACCGTAAGAAGTATGTACTGGATATCATGAGTAAATGGCACTGGTCGGTCAGAACCTGTCTGTGTGCATGTATGTTGATGACTGTCATTATTTTTGGAATTTATGGAGTTAATTATGACGTGAGCTCATTCATTTATTTTGCATTTTAGGAAGATTCCTTCTTACTGTGCATGAATGGCCGTGAAGAGGATCACGGGTTTAGGACTTGAAATTATACAGTTGCAGGGGTATGATCGTTACAAGCCGGATAGAACTGTCAGTGTCCGGATTTGACATGAGTCATTCGGACTGCTGCTGGTAAGTAATTTGTAAAGGGTATAGGATAAATTATGACGTGGCTGCGTTCCTTTCTTTCACATATTAAAATACTTGTTCTTTTTATAGCCGTAATAGTGCTTGTGACGGAATTCATGAATTATTTGTACGTTGATGATACTACGGAATTTACCAGGTGCATGATGTATGAATTTTATGAGGATGATACGAATATTGACCGGTTATATTTAGGATCCTCCCACGTTTTCTGCGACATAGATCCGACAGTGCTGGATGAGATTAACGGGGAGAATAACTTTAATCTCTCTACGCATAAGCAGCAGATGATTACTTCTTATTATCTGTTAAAGGAAGCTGACAAAAAACACAATATCCGCAGAGTATATCTGGATTTGTTCTATTTATGTACCAATGCGGGAATAGGAAATTTTCATGAGTATCAGTCACTCTCTCCGAGCTGGACGGTAATCAACCAGATGAGACCCTCTGTCAACAAATTATCTTATATGCTCCATTTGAGCGATCCTGCGTATTACTATCTGACATTTCTACCGTTTATGCGCTACAGGGAGAAACTTTTCAGCCTGGATTATATTTCGGAAATTGTGGGCGGAAAGCAGACTGAGGAATGGAAAAATCATGCATATTCCTATACGGCGCCGGACGGCAGTGAAGTTATAAAAAGTGGTGGAAAAGGCTTTCGGATTTATTATGGTGAACTTGAGTATGGTGATTTCTGTATGCGGTATGAAGAAGGCGCTATTGCAGAGAATCCCATGACACAGGAATCCCTGGAATATCTTGAGAAAATTGTAGAGTATTGCGAAGAGCATGACATTGAACTGACCTGGATCGTAAGTCCGGTAACGGATCTGTCATTGACATGTGTCGGAGGATATGATAATTTTGTCAGACAGGTTACGGAACTGGCAGAGCAGCATCATATTCCTTTTTATGACTTTAATCTCTGCAGGAGAGAGTATCTGGACGTATCCGATAGTAAGTACTGGTTTGACGTAGGACATCTGAACGCCTATGGCGCGGAGATCTACTCAGAGTTTCTGGGCGATTTCCTGCTGGCACAGGAACAGGGAAAAGAAACGTATCAGAACTGCTTCTATGACAGCTATGAGGAAAAAATAGATGATTTGCAGGGAGAGATATTTGGTCTGCAGTTTGTGAAATCGGGAGATTATGGACAGTACCTGCCGGATGTTGCCCAGGAGGACTGGGAAGAATATGTGATCTATCTTCTGCGGTTTGCGACCAGCCCGTCAGAGGACAGCCGCAGGATCAGCTTTCGTGTCAGGAAGGATACCGGTACGGGAGAACCGGAAGAGGTACCGGTTATGCAGGGGGAAACAGAGAACTATATCGTTTTCTCTTCGCACGAGCATGGGGAATTGTTTGTAGAGGCAGAACTGGAAGGTGCAGCGGCATCAGTCAGGTGGAACGGGATTCCATACTGACCGGGTGGAATGCAGGATCAGATACGTGGTTTGCGAAGGGGCAAGGATAGGTATGCAATGAGTATGAAAGCGCGCACAGCACAATTAAATAAGCGTCAGAAAGATGCGCTGTTTTATGCTTCTTTGCTTGCGCTTGCACTGGTGATTTTTGTATTCGCGGGTTCAAGAGAGCCGGTGCTGTTTGACGACAGCGGTTCTTATGTAAGCATGAAGCGCAGAGAAGGCGTCATGCCTTTATACCCGCTGTTCCTGTTCCTAAACCAGATCCTGTTTGGTCTTGGCAGATATCTCAGGGCGGTCATAGTAGAGCAGGCGGTCATAACTGCGGTCTGTACAGTATTATTTGTTAGAGAGATAAAAGAACGGTTTGCATTGCGATACCGGGAAGGGTATTTCATTTTTTTACTGGCTCTTTTACCCTATACAACGGAGCTGCCGGCAGCCATGATCACACAGACAATACTTACGGAAGCGCTGGCGTACGCGCTTTTCTATCTGCTGCTGATTCTATATCTGCGTGCGGTCTGGAGGAACAGTTACGGATATCTGGCAGGTTCTTTCATGATGGTGTTCCTGCTGTCCATGCTGCGCTCCCAGCTCCAGATTCTGTTCGTTGTATGCGGCGTTTTGTTTCTGTATCTGTTGTGGAAGAGATGTGATACGAAGCTTAAAAAGCTGGGCGGGGCGGCAGCCGGACTACTTGGCTGCGCCGCGGTCAGCATGGCAGGAGTCTGGCTTACAGCTGCCGTTTTGAATCAGTACAATGTGCTGATGAAAGAAAATATGGCAATAAATCTATTTATCATGAAGATTCAGGAACCGGTGTATTATCAGGAATTTCTTGTCAGTGAGACAGGGCAGAGCAGGCAGCCGGAAGAAATGGAAGAAGCAGTGCGGGACGTGCGGGCTGAGATGGCTTCTCAAGGAGGAAATATCGCGCTTAGCCAGTATACGTCTCTTATTTTGTCAAGAGGCATGTATGAAGCTGACGAAGACGATGTGGAGCTGTATCGTGATGAGATGGTCAGAGGATTGTTCCGGACGATTTATCAGGCGGCAGACGGGAAAGAACAGAGATATGTCTATGAAGAGCGCGGATTATGGATGTGGAAGGATATTGTCGGGGGCATAGGGAGTGTCGGATGGACATGTGTGACAGCCGGCAGCAGTTATTTTCAGGAAAACTATCCGGAAATATATATGGCGGATAACTTCAATGAGATCTGGAACCGGAGTCTGCAGACGATAGGCACGGGGCTGCTTCAGAAACATTTCGGGCGGTTTCTGTATCATACGCTTATGATGCTGCCACAGGCGTTTATCTGCACTGTTTTCTTCCAGATCAAACCGATTTACCTGCTGTGCCATCTGGCGACGCTGTTCCTTTACTGCTCGGCACTTGCACTGATGATCTGGGGATATGCGGATAAGAAAATCCCGAATGCGTATGCGGAATGCATGGCGCTTGTTCTGGGAAGTAACATAGTAATGGTGATTGTCATATCGCTGATATTTTTTGGACAACAGCGATATCTGGTATATAATTTCGGGTTTTTCTATATTGCCTATTATTTATTGCTGCGCGAACTGTATATAAGGTATGTGAGGGAAAAAATAATAAAATGGAACGAAAAGAAAAAGTATTGATCATAATACCGGCGTATAATGAGGCCGAAAATATCGTGCATGTAGTGAATCATATGATGAAGCAGGCGCCGCAGTATGATTATCTGGTAGTCAATGACGGGTCTACGGATGACACATTGAGACTGTGCCGCAGTGAAAATTTTCACTATCTGGACTTGTCGATTAATATGGGGATCGGCGGCGCGGTACAGGCGGGA
Source organism: uncultured Lachnospiraceae bacterium (assembly GCA_937920345.1). Classification (GTDB taxonomy): domain Bacteria; phylum Bacillota; class Clostridia; order Lachnospirales; family Lachnospiraceae; genus UBA3282. Next base: position 150,820 of record CALGVA010000016.1, on the reverse strand, counting down.
TATATTTATGCCTGCAAGAATGATTATGATATTGCCGTGCAGATGGACGGCGATGGACAACATGACATTGCTTATCTGGATAAAATACTTGCGCCCATTATCCATCATGAGGCGGACGTTGTGATCGGTTCCCGGTTTCTGGAGAAGGAGGGATTTCAGTCCTCCTTCGGACGCAGAGTGGGTATTAATATTCTGAGTTTTCTGATTATGCTGACGACAGGCAGACGGATTATGGACGTGACCAGCGGGTATCGTGCGGTGAATAGAATGTTTATCGAGATCTACAGTAAGGACTATCCGATGGATTATCCGGAGCCCGAGGCGATCGTGTCGGCTATCATGCACCTTGGCAGAGTGAAGGAAGTGCCGGTGCAGATGCGCGCAAGAGAAGGCGGGACAAGCTCGATTACATTTAAGAAATCGATCTATTATATGATTAAAGTGACGCTGGCAATCCTGATCTGCCGTATGAGTTACGGAATACGCAGAGCAAAGAGAGAGGATATATAGGAAGGGACAGGAGGAACAGTACATGATACCCGCTACGCTTAGAGTTACGTTGATTGCAGCCGTAGTCTGCTATTTCATCATTATTCTTTATTTTTTAAAGCAAAAGGCGCTTAATCTGAAATATACACTGCTGTGGATCGTGGCAGGTCTGGTTATGGGGGTTCTGGTGATTGTGCCGGAACTGCTTGTATTTATTATTCATATCTTCGGTATTCAGGATAATATGAACGGTCTGTTTATCTTTGCGATCGGTTTTATCATCATGATTCTCTTATCCCTGACTTCTATTGCATCGAGACAGAACCGCAAGATCAGGACATTGACGCAGGAGATGAGTATTCTGGATAAAAAGGTGCGGGAACTGGAAGAGAGAGCGATTCAGTCAGACACGAAGAAGGAGGACAGATAGGTACGATGTATTTATCAGATGCTACGAGGGGCATAGAAGGCACACTGGTTAAGGACGGAGAATTTCAGACGCTGGAATACTGCACAGGAGAACTGCAGGTTCCTTTTCTGACATTTATGGGAAATCCCAGATTTGCAGATAAAATGAGTCCTTATGTGAGCTGTGTGCTGTGCAGTGCGGAACTTGCGGACAGGCTGCCGCAAAGCATAGCGGGCGTGTTTCTGTGCGACTCACCGAAGGAAAGCTTTCAGATCATTCATAACAGGCTGAGCGGCAATGCGGCGTACTGCCTTCCGGTTAAAGAGAATAAAACGGGCGAGGGCTGTGTGATCAGTGAGAGAGCAAGTATTGCGAAGAATAATGTAGAAATCGGTGACAGAGTTGTCATAGAGGACAACGTTACAATATACGACCATGTGAAGATCGGAAATGACTGCGTGATACACAGCGGGGCCGTGATCGGCGGCAAAGCGTTTACCTTTGCCAGAACAAAGAACAACGGTATATTAGGTATGGAAGATCTGGGTCAGGTGGTGATCGGAGACCGTGTGGAGATCTTCCCGCTGACGCATATTACGAAAGGAATCCTGCCTACGGACACTACTTATATCGGAGACGATGTGAAGATAGATGCTCTGGTGCAGATCGGCCATGGCAGCGTGATCGGGGAGAGGACGCTGATCGCCGAGGGCGCTGTGATAGCAGGCAACGTCCGTATCGGCACCGACGCATGGGTCGGTGTGAATGCTACGGTGTCAAACCGCATCCGGATCGGAGACCATGCGCGTGTGAGCCTCGGGAGCGTGGTGACGAAGGAGGTTGCGGACGGACAGACCGTGACCGGTAATTTCGCGATAGAACATGCGGATTTTATACGGAATCTGAAGGATATGATGCATTTGCATTGAAAAAGGGAGTATGCTATTATGAAAAAGACTTGGGAATAGTTTACAGCCGGTCATTACGTATACAGAGTCTTGAGAGAAGACAAAGCGAGGCGGTGTAAACGTCTCAGAACGGAGATTAGCATGATCACACATATTGTAGGGAACAGACCTCAGTTTATCAAGCTGGCGCCGTTGTATCATGAATTGGATAAAGAAGGATATGAACAGAGCATTATCCATAGCGGGCAGCATTATGATGAGAACATGTCAGATGTTTTTTTTGACGAGCTGGGCATACCTGCGCCGGAAGTGAATCTGGCGGCGGGCGGTGGAAGTCACGCGCAGATGACAGCGAAGATTATGGTTGGTCTGGAAGAGGAACTGATGATTCGTAAACCGGATCTGGTCGTTCTCTACGGCGATACGAATACGACGCTGGCCGGCACACTGGCGGCCGCGAAATTATGTATCCCCATCGCGCACGTTGAGGCGGGACCAAGAGTTCACAATAAAGAAAATCCGGAGGAATGCAACAGGATCGTTACAGACCATTTAGCAGATATCCTGTTCTGCCCGGACGCCGGATCGCTGCAGAACTTAGAACAGGAAGGTCTGGGAGAGGCAGCGTATCTGACGGGAGATATCATGTATGACACGTATCTGTCTATCACTGACAGGATGCCGTCGTCCGATTCGCAGGAAGAGGTTATTGTCATGACATGGCACAGGCAGGAAAATACCTGCAGCAGGGAAAGAATGGAAAGCATACTGAATCTGCTGGAACGTTTAGGCAGTAAAGTTATCTGCCCGCTTCACCCGCGTACCAGAAAGTGTCTCGCGGAATATGGACTGTTAGAGAGAGCGGAGCACATTACCAATCTGGAGATAACAGAACCGGTGGGGTATACGGAGATGGTACGGCTCATGAACAGAGCAAGGCTGATTCTGACAGATTCAGGAGGGCTCTCCAAAGAATCTTCTTTTGCAGGAGCAAAATGCCTGTTTATGCTGGAAATGGATGTGTGGGAAGATCTGATAAAAGAAGGGTGGCTGCACAAGTTTAATCCGGAAAACGAAGAGAGTGTGGAAGAAGCGCTTCGGTTTGCCGGTCAGGCAAGGCGTGTTGACGCGGCGGACAGGCCCAGATTCTACGGAGACGGTCACGCGGCGGTTAAAATGGTGCGGAAACTGAGAGAGAGAGGATTGATCTGATTATGAAATATGCATTGATTGGCTGTGGAAGGATATCTCCCAACCATATCGTAGCGGCACAGAAAAACCATCTGGAGATCGTGGCGATTTGTGATCCGGATGAGCATAATATGAAAGATAAGATATTGAAGTTCAGACTGCCGGCTTGTGTGCACTGTTATCGGGATTATAAAGAAATGCTTGCGCAGGAGAAGCCGGAACTGGTTGCAATCGCAACGGAGAGCGGGAAACATGCGCAGATCGCGATTGACTGTATGACACTTGGACATGCAAATCTGATTATCGAGAAGCCGATTGCACTGTCATTGTCTGACGCGGATAAGATTATAGAAACGGCTGAAAGAGAAAATCTCAAAGTATGCGCGTGTCATCAGAATCGTTTTAATAAGTCTATCCAGAAGATACGCGAAGCAGTGGAGATGGAGCGTTTCGGCAGGATGTTTCACGGGACGGCTCACATCAGATGGGCCAGAGACTATGAATATTATTCGCGGGCAAAGTGGCGCGGGACATGGGAACAGGACGGCGGGGCACTGATGAATCAGTGTATTCATAATATTGATCTGCTGCGCTGGATGATGGGGGATGAGATCGACTGCGTTGTGGGTATGACGGACCGCCTGCATCATGATTACATTGAAGCGGAAGATCTCGGCATAGCGCTGATTAAATTTACGAACGGGGCTTACGGGGTCGTAGAGGGTACGACGAATATCTACCCGAAGAATCTGGAAGAAACATTATACCTGTTTGGGGAAAAGGGAACGGTGAAAGCAGGCGGCGCATCGGTGAATGTCATTGAAGAATGGAGTTTCTCCGATATGCTGGATAATCCGGCGGAAATCAAGAGCCAGTTTCATGAGAATCCTCCGAACGTGTACGGCTACGGGCATACGCCCCTCTATGAGAATGTGATTCATGCCATTGAGACGGATACACAGCCGTATGTGGATGCGCGCGCGGGCAGACGTGCGCTGGAACTGGTACTGGCGATCTACCAGTCTGCGGCGACGGGGGAGATGGTCAGATTCCCGCTAAAAGATTGTGACACCACGCGGTTTAAAGGGAGATTTGAAGCGTAGCGGTGCGTGAGTCAGAGCCGGGGATATACCTTGATCGCAGTAAACTGCTCTGACATGGGGACTGGATTTATCTATTTAAGAAGTATCGCAGGCAGGCTTGTGATATGCATGGGAGATTGGCATGGAATTTCGTGATCTTAAGAGACAGTATCAACTTCACAGAGCGGAAATAGACGGTGCAATACAGGCAGTGATCAATTCGACACATTTTATTATCGGCCCGCAGGTGGTGCAGCTGGAGCAGGAACTGGCGCGGTATACAGGCATGAAGCACTGTGTTACCTGTGCAAACGGGACGGATGCGCTGCAGCTGGCGCTTATGGCGTGGGAGATCGGTAAGGGAGATGCAGTATTTGTGCCGGATTTCACTTTTTTCTCCAGCGGAGAAGTGGCGCCGCTTACAGGGGCGGTCCCTGTTTTTGTAGATATTGACCGGGACACTTACAATATCAGCGTGGACAGTCTGCGCAGTGCGATCGAGTATGTGCTCCGGCATACGGATCTGCGGCCGAGGGTGATCGTGGCGGTGGATCTGTTCGGGCGGCCGGCGGATTACGCTGCGATACGACAGATCGCGGATCAGTACGGGCTTCTGATTCTGGAGGACGCGGCGCAGAGCTTTGGCGGCATGGCAGACGGCAGGAAGGCGTGCAGCTTCGGTGATATCGGCACCACATCTTTCTTTCCGTCCAAACCTTTAGGGTGCTACGGTGACGGCGGCGCGGTTTTTACGGATCATGACGAATGGGCGGCGCGGCTCACATCTTTGCGCGTACACGGTAAGGGCAGCGATAAATATGATAATATCCGTATCGGGATGAACTCCCGGCTGGATACGATACAGGCGGCAGTGCTGCTGCAGAAGCTGAGTTTTCTGGAGGAAGAACTGGATGCGTGCGGGAGGGTGGCTGCAAGCTATAGCGGGTATCTGCGTGACATTGTTAAAATACCTGCGCAGTCAGGGAGTATGCGGCTGGCCTGGGCACAGTATACGATTTGTCTGAAGGATAAAGAAGAGCGGGAACGGGTGATCGAATGTCTGAAAGAGGACGGGATTCCGAGCGCGGTTTATTATAAGAAGCCGATGCACAGACAGACAGCGTTTGCCGGGAATCTGATTCAGGCAGTACCTTGTGAAAATACGGAATATATTTGCGAAAGATGTCTTTCTCTGCCGTTCCATCCGTATATACAGGATACGGAGATCAAGTCGGTGTGCGACAGCATCAGAAGAGCAGTAAATGGATGACAGAGGCATGGATGAGAAGATAGAATTACACGGCTGGCTTGCCGCGAAGAATGTTAATATTGAATGTCTCGGCGAAGTACAGTATTCCGGAGCATGTGTGCAGTACAGTGACCTGCTTGACAAGTTCCCGAAAGACCGGGTCTGGCTGCCCGAAGAAGACTGCGTCTGCTTTATGGACGGCTATGTATATAATAAAAAAGATTTTATCGATATAACTGCAGAACGTGACTGGCAGCATGCTTTTGCTTCTTCTCTGCGTCGGGATGCAAAGGCGCATCTATACAAACTCAGAGGTGCGTTCTGCGGTTATACTTATGATGCAGGGCGTAACAGCGCGCTGATTTATACAGATCAGGTTTCCAATAAAGCGCTGTATTACTATGTTGATGAAGAAAGCTGGATCGTGTCGGACTGCGTGTACTATATGGTACAGGTTATGCGCGCCAACAACATGGTATATCATTATAACCGCAAGGCGGCTCAGTATATGCTGTCCTACGGATATATGCTGGATGACAGTACTTATGTGGAAGAAATACACCGGCTGCTTCCGGGGTGCTATGCGGTGATGGAGAACGGCCGCGCGGAGGTAGTCAGATATTACATGCTCTGTAATCAGGAAGTGCGCATGTCTGAACAGGAGGCGGTCGAGAAGGTCGATCTGGCATTCAGGGAAGCGGTCAGACGTGAGTTTGAGAAGGACCGGGAATACGGTTATCAGCATCTGGTGGATTTAAGCGGTGGACTGGACAGCCGTATGGTATCATGGGTTGCGCATGACATGGGCTACATCGACCAGCTGAATATGGCATACAGTAAGGCGGGATATCTGGATGACCGGATCTCACGGCAGATCGCGTGTGACCTGGGGCATGAATATCTGTTTAAGCCGCTGGACGACGCAAGATGGCTGTATGATATAGACAGAAATGTCAGGCAGAATAACGGTGCGGCGCTTTATTCAGGAATCACCGGAGGCGGCAGATTCCTTGGCATGCTCCACACGCGTAAATTCGGGATCGAGCATACCGGGATGATAGGCGATGCGGTATTGTCCACTTTTTATCATGACCGGTCATTCAGCTATGGCAGACCGCAGATGGGACGGCATAGGTATTCTGAAAGATTATCTTATGATTTTGATGAAAAAATATTGCAGGATTATCCGTGTCAGGAAGTATTTGCAATCTACACAAGAGGAATCATGGGAGCACAGAGTTCTTACATGATCAGACAGCATTATGTGGAGACGGCTTCCCCTTTTATGGATGTAGACTTTCTGGATACTGTATTCTCCATTCCTTTCGAATACCGCAGCGGACATCACCTGTATCTGATGTGGATCAGGGAAAAATATCCTGCGGCGGCAGATTACGGATGGGAGAAGTGGGGCGGCGTTCAGCCAAAGGAATCCCATATTCTCCAGCGTAAGATCAGGACAACCGGGAGACTGGCGAAGCAGGTGCTGTGTAAACTGCTGGGGAGGGAGAATGAGGATTCCATGAATCCGATGGATGCATGGTATGCAGAAGACGCAGAGCTGCAGCGCTGTTACGAAGCGTACTATGCGGACAATATAGACTGCGGGATATTTGATGAGGCGCTTCGAAATGATATATCCGTTATGTTCCGGCAGGGAAACGTTGCGGAGAAGAGCATGGCGCTTACCGTGCTGGCCGCGGCGAGGCAGTATTTCTTTGTATAGAAAGGGATCGTGAGACCGATGGTAAAATATACAGTAGAAGAATTGGATTTTCTGTTTATCTATGAGCACAAAGTCCGGGAACTGGAGAATCTGTGCCTGCTGAAATATGAGTTAGACCGCAGGGGATATAAAGTCAGGATCATCCACATTGAGGATGCACAGGCGCTTAAGGCGATGCGCCCGATTTACCATACTAAGGTAGTGGTGACGATGGCATGCTATCAGAACAGTTCCATAGAATGGCATACCAAAAATTTCGTCAAATTTGATAAGCTGATTGACATGCAGTGGGAAAATATCGTGTTCCCCATGGACGAGAAGGATGAGAAGGCGTATAAGAATTATTCCGGCGTAGCGAAAGATGTGGTCAGAGTCTCCTGGGGGGAGATGAATAAGAAGCGGATGCTGGAAGTAGCGGGGATGGACCCTAAGAAGGTAAAGCTGATCGGTCATGTGGGGATGGATTTTCTGCGCGATGAACTGAAAGGGTACTACCGCTCCAAGGAAGATGTGGTGAAAGAGTACGGGATTCCGGCAGACCGGAAGATATTCCTGTTTATTTCCCCCTATTTCTCCGATTATCATACGGAAGAATATCTGGTGGAAATGTGCAGGCGCTTCGGGGAAGGCTGGCGGTCTTATTATCAGGACTGTATGCTGCCCTCCAAGAAGATTATTCTGGACTGGATGGGCAAGATCTGTGAGACGAGACAGGATATCGTATTTGTCTACAGACCGCATCCCGGCGAGGAGAGCAGACAGGCGGATGAAATGACGAAGCAATACCCGAACTTTAAGGTGATCGGCGGACAGTCTGTCAAACAGTGGATTCTGATAAGTGACAAGGTATATACGGGAAACAGTTCCACCTTTGTAGAAGCCTTTTTCGGCAGAAAAATGTGTTATCTGCTCTTTCCGGTGCCGGTACCGGCGGACTATGAACTGGCTTTTCTAAAAGAGGCGGACAAGATAGCCGACTACGAGGATTTCGAGAAAACGACGCATGACGACAACAGACCCTTCCCGGTCAGCGAGAGGCTGATCGATGAAGTGTATACGATCGACTGGGATAAGCCGAGTTATGTGAAATTTGCGGATATGGCGGAGGATGTGCTGCGGGATCCCTATTATAATTTGACGAAAGAGCAGTTAAAGGTATATTATCATAAGATGGGAGCGGCGGAGAAGCTGACGAGGGCATTGACGAAGATCACGCCGTTATATAATGTATATCTGACTATGCTGGAGAGCGACAGACCAAAATGGAAATGGCTGGAGAATAAACGCGCTGCCAGGAGGAAGCTGGAACAGATCGCACACGAGTTTGAGAAGACCAGTGACGAAGAAATTGCGGCGATCATAGGGAAGATTCAGAGAGAACTGATGAGGCAGGGTAATGCATAGAAAGGTGTATAACAGTAGAAGGAAACGATTATTATCGTTTAGAAATGGAGGAAATGCAAATGAGTGACACAATTACAGCGGTTGTACCGGTGAAAGGAAACAGTTCCAGACTGCCTAACAAGAATATTCTCCCGTTTGGAGAGTCCAATCTGCTACAGCATAAGATCGAGCAGCTGAAACAGGTGAAGGGACTGCATGAGATCATAGTTTCCTCTGATTCGGATGAGATGCTGGCGATCGGTGAGAAGTGCGGTGTGAAAGCGATTAAAAGACCGGTACAGTATGCTGACGAGTCGGTTCCGTTCGGTATGTTTCTGGAGTATCTGTGTGACACGATTGAAGGAGACCATCTTTTATATGCCTGTGCCACATCACCCTGTGTGGAACCCTATCTGTATGAGAAAGCTATTAAGACATACTTTGAGAAACTGAAAGAGGGATATGACTCCCTGATTACGGTGTCGCCATATCAGACATATCTGATGGACGATAACGGACCGCTTAACTTTAAGATGGGCCTGGAGCATAAGAATTCCGAGCAGCTGCCTATGATGTATCATTTTACAAACGGTATTGATCTGGCGCCCACCGCAAAAGTGAGAGAGTGGCATTATAATTACGGTCCCAAGTATTATCAGCTGGTCATTAATAAGAGAGAAGCGGCAGATATTGACGATCTGTATGACTATGAGATGGCGAAGGCATTATACGCCATGAAAGATCCGAATCCGACCGTATAGGTGTTAATCAGCCGGCGGCAATACCGGTGCCGGTGACAGAAGAGCAGAAGGCGAAGCATATGTCAGATATTAAATTACTGGATTGTACTCTCCGGGACGGGGGGTATATCAATGACTGGGATTTCGGAGAATATACGATCCGGGAAATCATGTCTAAGCTTATTGAATCAGGCGTGGATTATATTGAAGCGGGGTTTTTGCGGGATTGCACCTACGATCCGAATCGCGCGCTTTATAATAACTGTGCTGAAATTGCACGCATTTTACCTGAGAACAGGGGCAATACGAAGTTTACGGCGATGTCTCTCCATAATAAATACAGCGTTGATAAGCTCGAGCCCTACGACGGGAAGACGATCGAAGCGATCCGCGTGACTTTTCATGACTATGACATTGATGAAGGACTGGACTATATTCGCCGGGTAAAAGATAAAGGGTATAAGGTATTTGCCAATCCGATTAACATTATGGGTTACTCGGATGAAATGATTCTGAGACTTTTGCAGAAAGTGAATGAAATCAGGCCTTATGCTTTCTCGATCGTAGATACATTCGGCTCCATGATGAAGGACGATCTGCTGCGCATCTACTCATTGATTGAGCATAATCTGAGCAAGGATATTGTGATTGGGCTTCATCTGCATGAGAATCTGGCGATGTCCTATTCCCTTGCGCAGGATTTTATGAATATGAAGGCGAGCGGCCGGAACTGTGTGATCGATGCTTCCATGCTGGGGATGGGACGCTCTCCGGGTAACCTGTGTATGGAACTTATTATGGATTATATGAATAAACGCAGATCCGGTCATTATGATGTCAATCCGGTGCTGGACGGGATAGATGATCACATTGCGCGTCTGAAGCAGATCGAGCCGTGGGGATATAATACGGCCTATGCCATATCTGCCAAGTATAATCTCCACCGGAATTATGCGGAGTTCCTGCTGGATAAAGGGAGACTTCGGGCGAAGCAGATCAATCAGATTCTCGGAAGCATAGAAGAACACAAGAAGACGGCCTATGACGAAGCATATATAGAGAAGCTGTATCAGAGCTTCCAGAATAATGCGGTAGACGATACGGCTGTTTTACAGGATCTGGCGGCACATCTTGCAGGCAGAAAATGTCTGATTCTGGCGCCGGGGCCGAGTATCGCACAGGAACGGGATAAAATCAAGGCATATATTGATAAGGAAAATCCGGTTGTCTTTGCTGCGAATTTTGTATCGGAGCATTATTGCGCCGATTATGTGTTCTGTTGTAACGCCGTGCGGCTGGAGTCGATCCTCGGCACAAAGAGACAGTCCGGGTTACTGATCACTTCTAACCTGGTGGATTTATATGAAGAAAAGATGAATCATATGCCGGCCGGTATGCGTGCGGAGAGCTGTGTACAGTACGTCAATTATGTGGATATCTGTTTTACGGAGACGGAGCCGGTGGATAACAGTGTGATCATGCTGTTGCGGTTATTAAAGAAACTGGAGGTTTCACAGGCTGCTCTGGCGGGATTTGACGGTTATAAGTCCGGTCAGGAAGAGAATTATATTGCAGGTTACCTGGCAAGTCAGCATACTAAGGGCGAAGAGGAAAACAGCAAAATCCGGACTTATATGTCGCAGATGGAGAAAATGCTGGAGATTCAATATCTGACGGATTCTCTGTACCGGTCATGACAGAGATGCCCGCTGCATGAAGCCGGCACAGCAGAGAGAAATGCAGGAAGAGCATACTGCAGAGCGCGAATGGTGCGCCGGGGCAGATGAGGATCAGGGTGAGGAGAACGGTATATGAGTAACTGGAAACAGATCAGGTATCTCATCATAGATGTGGACGGAACCATGACGGATGCGGGAATCTATTATGATGAACACGGCAATGAATTAAAGAAATTCTGCACAAAAGATGCGGCCGGATTCTTTGCCGCGCGCAGAGCCGGAATACAGATCATGGTACTGACCGGCAGGGAGTGTGCGGCGACTACCCGCAGAATGACGGAGATGAAGGTAGATTACCTGGTACAGAACTGCAAGGATAAAATAGCATATCTTGCGCAGTTTATGAAAGAACATCAGATTACCGGAGAAGAGATTGGATATCTCGGAGACGATCTGAATGATTTGCAGCCCATGAAATTGTGTGGTTTTGTTGGATGCCCAGCAGATGCCTGTACAGAGGTCAGGGAACGGGCGGATTATGTATCTTGTGTAAAAGGCGGATACGGAGCCGTGCGGGATATTATTGAGCATCTGCTGCGGGAGAGAGGCGAGTGGGAGAAGACAACAGCCGAGATCTATGGGATCGGAATATAGAGTGCTTCAGCAGAGACCGTGACAGAACGGTTTCCTATCGGAAGGAAAGAGTAGCGCATGGGTGTAATGGATTTCTTGAGAAAATCTGAAAAACTGGTATTTTGGAACCGATGCAGGATACACGCCGGCAAAGCTGACTTCAGGAAAATGGTGCTGGAAGGGTATCAAAGCCCTGATTTTCTGGAGCTGCGCCATTGCGGAGACGAGTACAAAGGGTGTACGGTCTACAGCATACAGGAGACGGGTAACGGAATCGGTTTTTTTGCGGAACTGGGCATGACGCTGATCAAACTGTATTTTGCGGATGAAAGAGGTTTTATTCCGCATGTCTGCTGGGGAGAGAGATACGTATATTATGAACCGGATGGAATCAAGGGGGAACGAAATGCGTTTCTGCATTATTTCCAACCGGTATCGGAGATTACGTCCGTCAGGCACGCGGCGCATGTAGTCTGCCAGGCGCCGTGGCATTGCGAGCAGGTGAAGGCATTGTACGGTGCGGTCAGCTATGACGTGTCACAGGCGTATATTGATGCGATGGCGGACATGCTCCGGAAATATATCCGCTATAACGATGAGACGAAGAGATATCTGGAACAGGAGTATGAGCATCTGCTGGGTGATAAGAAAACGCTGGCGGTGCATTACAGAGGAACGGATTTCAATAAGGGATATAACAACCATCCCGTGCCGGTGCAGGTCGAACAGGAAATACAAAAGGTCGGGGAACTGATTCGGGGAAACGGGTATGAGCAGATTTTTCTGGCGACGGATGAAAATGCTGTCGTGGAGAGGTTCCGGCGGGAGTTCGGCGAATCGGTCAAGGTATATGAGGATACCTACAGGGATGACGGCAGCGGTGAATCCATAGCGTTCAGCAAGTCGGACCGGGAAAACCATCACTACAGACTCGGTCTTGAAGTATTGCGGGATCAGTATACATTGACACACTGCGCGGGAATCGTCTGCGGATATTCCAATATTACCTTTATAGCAAGGGTGATGCGAAGAGCCTGGTTTGATCAGGACTGGGAGGATTACTGCCTGATTAATAACGGACTGTTCCATAACAATAACAGCTTCAGTGAGAGTGAGCATGCCAGACGGCAGAGATGAAATGCAATACATTTCTAAGCAGAGCACAAAATGAGGAGAATGGAAGGGCAGATATGAAGATCATGTTTCTTGCAATTTCATATTGGCCGTCGCAGGATGGTGTGTCGCAGGTGACGCAGTATCTGGCGGAGGGACTGGCTAAGAAGCATGAAGTCCGCGTAGTGGCGAGTCTGTCAAGTTTTAACAGAGGCGAAGAGCACGAAAATGTGCGTATAGACCGTGTCCGGGCTAAACGCAATCGTTATCTGAGCTGTCTGCAGGGCGAGAAGGCGCTGGCGAAAAAATATATTATAGATTATCAGCCGGATGTGCTGATCGTCGTGAGCGTCCAGAGCTGGGGATACGACTGGTTTAAACGGGAATTAAACCGGCTGCCCGGCAGGAAAGTCCTGCTGACGCACGGAGCCTCTTGCCTAAAGGAATATCATGTGTGGGAACAAGTGAAGAAGATTCGTTTCAGGAAACAGATTATAGCGGATCTGGTCAGAGTGAACAATGAGCGGTACTGGAAAAGATATAAAGAGAAGCTTCCCGCGGACATGGCGCGTTTTGATCTGGTGGGATATTTGTTTCAGGGTGAAAAGCTATGCAGCTATATGCGGCAGGCGGGACTTAAAAATGGTATGATCCTGGAAAATGCGGTGGAAGACAGCTTCTTTGAAAGAAGAGCCTATGATGTTGACGGCGGTAAAGAAGTCGTGTTCATCAATGTCTCGAATTATGAGAAGCGCAAGAACCAGGCAAAGCTTATAAGCGCATATGCAGCGGCCGGTCTTCCGAATTCCAGACTGGTATTGATCGGTTCGGAGGAAAACGAATATTATCATGAACTTTTGAAGATGAGGACGGAGGTTGAAGCGACCGCTGATTTTAAAGGCAAAATAGATATATGGGTTAGTATACCCAGAAGTAAGGTGCTGGAGATATACGGGCAGGCAGATGTGTATGTGTCTGCAAGCAGCTGGGAGGCAATGTCGATTTCTATATGCGAAGCCGCGGCAGGCGGGCTGATGATCTTATCCACGGATGTGGGACATGTCTCGCAGATACCCGGCGCGCAGTTGTTTGAAACGGAGACAGATCTGACCCGGTTGATGAAACAGGCGTATGAGAATCCGGATATACGCAGACAGAACGGTATGCAGGCGAACGCATTCGCGGAAGAAAACTATCGGATACAGAAGAAAGTCGATTATTTGGAGGAGAAGATCAGGGCATTGTTCTAGGAACTGTCTGACGATGGTCCGGCAGAGCCCTGTCGGGATTTCAGAAAGGGAATAACAGGTACGGATAATAATATGCGGGCACGTATGAATGTTTATCTGACGACGGGCAGGAAAAATTACAAATATGCATATGTCGCGATCAAATCACTGTTTGAGCGGAATCAGAACTCTGAGATATACTTGTATATTGTGTCAGAAGATCTGGAAGAGTCTGACTTATCACATGAAAATGAACTGGCACGGCATTACGGACATCATATTATCATTCTGCGATTTGATGAAGAAGCGGCGGGCAGGCATATTAAGTTCGGCCCGAACGACCATTGGGCTGTGGGGGCTATGTCCAGCTACTGGATGTTTCATGAACTGTTACCAGAGGAAGTGGATAGAATCATTGTGATTGAATCGGACACGGTTATCGTGGGTGATCTTTCGGAAATCTATGCAACTGACTTCGAGGGTGCATATTCCATCTGTCCGGGACCGGAACATAAACCTAAGAACCATCGTGATTTTATGGATAAGATAGGCGGAGAGTGTCTGACATTTGTATTATCGATGTATAATGTGGAAAAGATTCGGAAAGATTTTACGCTGGAGGACATTCTGAATACGGATGCGGCCATCAGGAAACAGGCAGGCAATTCCATGATGGAACTGACTTTCGGTTTGCTGTTCGCGGGCAGGATCAGATATATTCCGGCACGGACGGCATGTATAGATGAGAATGAAAGATATATGGAAGAACTGGGATATGATTATGTGGCAGAGTGCGAGAAAACGGCGAAAATCATACACTTTTCTTCTTATGGAGACTATAGCAAACCATGGAATCCGGTATTTCTTGTTCCGGGTTACAGTATATGGTGGAAGTATGCCGCAGACAGTCCGTACTATAAGGAGTATATAGAGCGTCAGTGGCAGTTTTATAATAATACGAGGAAAAAACAGCAAGAGATTGCAAAAAATATTTCCTACAAAAATATACTGCTATGCACAGTGATATTCATGACTGTGATTCTTCTGGTGCTGTGTCTGACTGCCGGATTGGATGTGGCCGGATGTCTGGCTGTGTCTGGAACAGTGCTGCTTTCATTTGGCTTATCTTTATTGGTTCGCCGGATCACCATTGCGATCGGAAAGGCAAGAAGCAGATGACTAAGCTTATTTTGGCGACGGAGAGTTTTCCCTACGGCAAGGGAGAAAGAACTTTTATTCTGCCTGAATTAGAAAGGCTGCGGCAGTACTTTGACATCACGATCGTCTCTCATGCGAATCGTGACCAGATAAAAGAAGGCATATCGGAAGAACTGCCGAAGGATATTAAGGTAGTATGTCTTACAAGACCAAAGCTGACGGCTCTGGATAAAGTGAGGGCGCTTATTTCTGTTCTTGCGGATCGGGACGGGAGAATGGAAGTCCGGGAGATCCTGGCAGGGAAAGCTGACAGGAGAGTACAATTTTATCAGTCGCTGGCCTTTTATGCGCAGGCCAGGGCAGATCAGAAGAAACTGCGTCAAAGTGGTATGCTGTCTGTGGAAGAACCGGTCATTTATTACGCCTTCTGGTATACGTACTTCTGTTACAGTATGATACGGGAAAAACGAAGATATCCAAACGTCCATGTGGTAACCCGTACACATGGAGTTGACTTGTATCACGAGAGAGTGCCGGGCGGGAGACAGCCCTTCAGACACCAGATGGAGAGGCAGCTGGATGCCATTCTTTTTGCCTGCGAATACGGAGCCGGATACTATGTGGCCTGCGCGAAGGATAAGCAGACATCTGCCGATAAACTGCATGTATGTAAGCTGGGAATTGAAGGGGTCGGGCGGCAAATGCCGGTTGGCCGGAGCGAAGAGTGGGAGCTGCTCAGCTGTTCCAATGTGCTTCCTCTAAAAAGAATTCATTTGATCATTGACGGTCTTGCACAGATTCAAAAAGCAAAGATTCACTGGACGCATATCGGAGACGGAAGCGAACTGGCGGACATGGAACGGTATGCCGCAGAGAAATTGAAGGATAAGGATAATATAAGGTACACATTTACAGGATTTTTGAAAGATGTACATGCTTATTATCAGCACAATCAGGTAGACTGTTTTATTACGACTTCCGCAACGGAAGGGGGATGTCCGGTATCCATACAGGAAGCCATGTCCTGTGGAATTCCGGTGATCGGAACCGATGTGGGCGGTATCACGGAAATGATCAGGGATAACGGTATTCTGTTGTCTGCAGAGCCTGATCAGGATGAGGTTGCAGGCGCGATCCTGGGTGTCATGACACAGGAGCGGCACGATCTGGAGAAAATGAAAGCAGCCGCATACAGGAAATGGAAGGAAGAGTTTGATATCCATAAATCATTTGAGAAAGTACTTCGTATTTTGCAAATATGCTTATATGATAAATAAGGGGCAGGATGGGGAATAAATTGCCTGTTAAGAGGAAAATCCCGTATTATGGGAATGGAGAGATCTGCGTATGAAGCATGAAATCGAGAAAATAAAAGATTTATCTCATAAATTCAGTGTAATATTGTCAAAACAACAGAAGCTGTATGGCGGTATGATTTTTGCCTGTACAATATTGGCCGCATTTATGGAAACGCTCGGGGTATCAGCCATCCTTCCCGTTATAGAAGGGCTTATGTCGCCTGACGAATTACAGAACAAATGGTATCTGCGGCCGTTCATCAGTCTTTTTCAGGTTCAGGACACGCAGACATTGATTCTGTTAGTCTGCAGTGAAGTTATCGCATTGTATATCATTAAAAATCTGTATTTTATCTTGTATACATGGCTTGTCCGTAAATATACATATAAGATCAAGCGGGAACTGGGCAGTCTTGTTATGCGGTCTTATATGAAACAGGGATACATTTTCTTTGTCAATAATAATACCAGTAAACTGATCCAGGGTATTACAGGTGATGTAACTTCTATTAACGTTATTCTGGATGGTATTTTTAATCTGGCGACGAAGCTGCTGACAGTGGCGGCAATCAGTGTTTTCATGTTTATACAGACGCCGTCCATAGCAGTCATACTGGTAATTCTCGCGATCACCAGTGTATTTGCAATTCAGTTGTTTTATAAGAAATCCCTTCGTAAGTACGGCGTGCTGCTCAGAGTAGCCGAGCGTGAAAACTCGCAGGTTTCCCTGGAGGCGATACACGGAAGCAAAGAAATATTAGTTGCGAAGAGACAGGATTATTATGTTAAAAAATATATAGACAGTATTAACAACCATATAAAATCGTGTATGAAAATAGAGATGGCCTCTCTGACACCGGGATATATCATTGAGATGATTTGTGTGTCAGGGCTGCTCGCGGCGATTGCCTTACAGACAAGGACAGGCGGAGTGCAGGGAGAAATGATCACGTCTTTGTCAATCGTTGCTGTTTCCGCATTTCGTATTTTTCCGTGTATTGCCGCTGTCAGCAGCACGATTAATACGATACGAGGCCGGATGCCGTCTTTCAATGCGGCATATGAAAATGTAAAACAGATCAAAGAGTCCAAACAGGAACCTGCGCAGACTGTGCAGGAAGAAAAAGGCAGGCAGGAAACCGGGAAGGCTGCTTTCAAAGAAGAAATCAAATTCAACAATGTATCTTACCGGTATCCGAACACCGATAAATTCATCCTGAACAATATGGACTTTACGATTAAGGCGAGAACTTCTATCGGACTGATCGGCCCGTCGGGAGCCGGTAAATCTACGCTGGTTGACGTCCTGCTTGGACTGCTTGTTCCTGAGCGGGGCAGTATTACCATGGACGGTGAGGACATTCAGAAGCTGGGAATACAATGGAACCGCAACGTAGGCTATGTGCCGCAGAGCGTATATCTGACGGATTCAAGCATACGAAATAACATAGCATTTGGAATCCCGGAAGAACAGATTGATGATACAATGGTCTGGAATGCGTTGGAGATGGCACAACTATCTGACTTCGTCAGGAAGCTGCCGAAGGCTCTGGATACGCAGGTGGGCGAGCGCGGTATAAAGTTTTCCGGAGGCCAGAGACAAAGGGTTGCAATCGCAAGAGCCCTGTACATGAACCCGGATATCCTGATTTTAGATGAGGCAACCGCCGCATTGGACAACGAGACAGAGCATACTTTGATGGAGGCCATAGAGTCTCTTCTGGGGCAAAAGACGCTGGTTATTGTAGCACACAGGCTGACTACGATTAAAAAATGTGACCGCATATATGAAGTCATTGACGGAAAGGCTGTTGAAAAGGACAAGGCGGAGGTTTTCAGTGAACTGTACAATTAATGAAAGGATAAGAAGGGAATGACCGGAGGAAGTCAGAGTGTTAAGCTGTCCTGTCTGATTACGAACTATAATCAGATCGAGTGGATCGAAGAGGCTGTCGATTCGATCCTGAATCAGAATATTGACTTTGCATACGAAATTCTGATTGGAGATGACGGGTCGGATGACGGGTCATTGGAATTACTGCAAAGAAAATACGGGGAAAAAGAACAGATCAGAATACTGGTGCAGGACAGAACCGGCGGCGTGAAAGAATTCTCGAACTGGAGACACAGCCGGCTTATTTTCCGGCTCATTGATGAAGCCAGAGGAGAATACGTATCCATTCTGGACGGAGATGATTATTTTTGTGATGTAAATCACTTCCGGCAGAAGATAGCGTTACTGGACCGCGAGGAGAATCAGGACTGCGCAGCATATTACGGAAATATGTACAGGCTGATTGACGGTAAAGCGGAACTGTATACAAGTGTTCCATATACCCGCGGCAAATATCAATGGCAGAAGGACATGATCTATATTCATCTGGCGGCAGCGGTCATTCGCAGGAAGGCGCTGGAGAACGTTCCCAGAAATATTTATTACGAAGAGTTTGCTGACTGGCAGGTTACGACATGGCTTGCCCATCAGGGTCTGTTTTACTATGATCCCGAGCCGTGTTTTGTTTATCGCATTTTACCGAAGTCTATCTGGCACAAAGCCTGTGCAGAACTGAATGCACTGCGGCTGGTAATCGTATGTGATCTAAATTATCAGGCATATGGCGGGAGACGCATCAATGCCTATAAACCGCGCCGCAACAATGTTGTTACACTGTATGAAAGAAAGAAAACGGCAGATGTTATCGACTATGAAATGTGGAACGGTTTCACAATAAAATATCATACGAAAGTCGCCCATATGCTGTTAAACCGTGACAGCCTGAAACTGACGGAGAGGGTATGGCTGTATCTGTTTTATCTGCGGCTGAAAGCGCCATGGAAGATATTATGCCACAGACTTTTAGGATACTGTATAGGAATCGGTCAGATCTGTAATCCTAAAATCCCCATGGCACAGAAGCGGGCATTGATGAAGAACTGGTGGGGGCGCATAGCAGGAAAATAAGGAGAAAGTCAGAGAATCAGGAAGAGAGGATGATAGGGAAAGACATGAAGAAAACGGCGGCAATGTTTGTTAAAATGCTGAAAGCAATCCATTTCAGCGTAAAGAGAAAAATTTTCTTTACAAAAAGGAAAAAGGGATTAAAAGAAAAAGAAATCAGGACACAACCTGAAAAATACGGGGAAGAGAATTACTATTACATTTACGGTAAACATATAGACTGGAAAAATCCGGTGCTCTTCGATGAAAAGCTGACCATTTTAAAGACAGGATTGTATGCAAATAATGCGCTGGTGTCACAATGTGCGGATAAGTACAGGGTGAGAGAATATGTTGAGGAATGCGGTCTGCAGCATATACTAAACGAATTGTTCGATGTCTGGACGGACTACAGAGAGATCGATATTGCTAAACTTCCCGATAAATTTGCGTTAAAACGAAATAATGATGCTGGCGGGGTATTAATTGTACAGGATAAAAAGCAGGAAACACAGCTGAAAGAGAAAATTGAAAAGCTGGGAAAGGGGACGGTAAGAAATTATGGTCTGATTTTCGCAGAATATCAATATCAACATATTGAACCCTGCTATATCTGTGAAAAATATATTGAAGATGAGACCGGAAGATATCCGCATGATTATAAGTTTTTCGTGATGAACGGAAAAGTCAGGTATATTCTTGTCTGTGTAGGAAGAGAAGAAAAAAGTAAGATGTTACGGTTTCTGGTAGACAGAGATTTCAGATTGTTCCCTGTTATGCCGGAAGAAAAGCAGGTTACAGATGAAGAGATTCAGCAGTACCGTCCACAGATTTTAAATGAAATGATATCCGTGGCAGAGCCGTTTCCTTTTGTGCGGGTAGATTTATACCAGTATGAAGGGAAAGTGATGTTTGGAGAACTGACATTTACGCCCATGGGAGCGCTTAATACGTATATCAATTCGATAGGACAGTGGATTATGGGAAGCTATCTGGACATATCCGAAAAGGCATATTCTTCCAGAATCATAGCCGCGGACCGAAGGAAAAAACAGTTATGAAATTCGGGCGCTTATGATGAGGGGGGATATTGATGAGTTTTATGATGGCTTTTGGATGGGCAGGCATCATGTTATGTATGGGCATGTTTCTGCGTGTCAAGATACCGGCATTTCGTAAAATGCTGGTACCTACAGGCGTGATTGCGGGAATACTGGGTACTGTATTTATGAATGTGACGATGGAGGCAGGCCTTGACATCGGTACGGATATGGAGATGTTCGCTTCGATCGTGAATCATTTGTTTACCGTATCCTTTATTTCCATCAGTCTGACGAGTGCGCCGCAGGAAGAACAAAGCAATGCGGGAAATGTGTTGAAAGGGACGGTATCTATGGGGCTGCTCTGGTGTCTGCTGTACAGTATGACGCCCGTGATTGCCACGGGGGTGCTGTATCTTATGAACAGTATTACAGATATGAGCCCGGGATACGGTATGCTGATTCAGTTTGCGTTTTGTCAGGGACCGGGACAGTCGGCAGCCTACGGAGCGATTTTTGAGCAGTACGGATGGGATCATGCCTCCACGGTTGCCATCACATTTGCATCCATCGGATTTATCGTGGCGTTTCTGATTGGCATTCCGGCGGCAAAACTTGGAGTGAAACGCGGGATTGCCAAACATTGCGGCAAAATAGATGAGGCTATTTTGAAAGGATATTTCCGTAAAGAGGAACAGACGGAATATATGGTAAAAGATACCACATGCAGCAGCAATATAGAAACGCTGGCGTTTCACTTTGCCCTGATCGGGGTATGCTATGTAATGGCAGTGGGAATAGGGAAAATATTATCTTACATACCGGGATTTCTGGGGACTTCCATGAGCAGCATGATGTTTATGAACGGCATGTATGCCGCGTACATTGTGAAATGGTTAATGAAGAAGCTGCATTTGGATTTTCTGCAGGAGAATGTACTGCAGAGCAAGATTACAGGCTGGACAGCGGATTATCTGGTGGTGTGTGCTTTTATGGCGGTTTCGGTTAATATGATCAGCCGGTGGCTTGTGCCAATCATTGTGGTGGTGCTGGTTACAACCGCGGTCACTTTTGCAGTCTGCTTCTATTTCGGACAGAGAATCGGGGGCGCCAATGATTTTGAGCGGACGCTCGGTTTGTATGGCACCTGTACCGGTACTGTGCCAAGCGGTATTGCGCTGGTAAGAATCATAGATCCTGAATTTAAGACAACGACGAGTGTTGAGCTGGGCGCCATGAACCTGGTTATGCTGGCAAGTACGCCTGTTTATATTTTCATTCTGGCATACGCGTCCGACAGCCTGTCACTGCCTTTCACGATACTTGCACTGCTTGTCTGCACAGTGGTTTATCTGATTCTGTTAAAGGCTACGAAGTCATGGGGAAAGAAATCCTATCATTGGAAATGAGGTAAAGGCGGGAAAAATGGAACAATTATATTATAACGGAAAGATTATAACAATATCCGGACGTGACTTTGAAGAGAGGCCGGTTGAAGCCGTGCTTGTACGTGACGGGATGATTGCGGCAGTCGGCAGTCTGGATGATGTCAGGGCTGCGTCAGGGGAACAGGCTGTCATGGTGAATCTGGAGGGTGGCTGCCTGATGCCGTCGTTTATCGATGCGCACAGCCATATGGTGATGAACGGTCAAATGTCGCTTTGTGCGGATCTGACAGAGTGTATATCGTTTGCTGATATTGTCCGTGTCCTGAAAGATTTTATCGCTGCCAGGCAGAATGCGGGAGACATGCCCGTGATCGGGTATGGATATGACCATAACTTCCTGAAAGAACGCAGACAGCCTGGCAGAGAGGTGCTGGATGAAGTCAGCACGGAAATTCCTGTCATGATACTGCATGTTTCCGGCCATTTGGCATGTGTAAATACACCGGCGCTGCGCATGGCGGGTATTGATGCGGATACGCCGGACCCGGAGGGAGGAAGGATCGGCCGATACGCTGACGGGAGAGAGCCTGACGGATATCTGGAAGAAACTGCCATGCAGCAGATTCAAAAGGCAGTTGGCGCGCGGATGCCGTTTGATATCACGAAAATGATGCAGGGTATGCAGCAGATTTATATTGAGAACGGAATAACGACTGTTCAGGATGGGGCTTCGACCGTGCAGGATCTCATGCTGCTTGACCAGATGGCGCGGCAGGGGCTGCTTCTGGTAGATGTGGTTTCCTATCCTCTCATGACGGATGAGATCAGGAAGATACAGGAGCAGTTTTCACATCTGACTGGCGGGGGTGACGGACACCTTAAAATCGGAGGCTATAAACTGATTCTTGATGGTTCCCCTCAGGGGCGGTCTGCCTGGATGTCGGAGCCGTATCTGAACGGAGAAGAGGGCTACTGCGGGTACCCGTGGCTCTCTGATCAGGAGGCGGAGCGGTGGATCACAACTGCAGTGGAAGACAAACAGCAGCTTCTGGCACATTGTAACGGGGATGCCGCCAGTGAGCAGTTTTTGACACTGTATGAAAAGGTGATCAGAGAAACCGGCTGTGAGGAGGATTTAAGGCCGGTGATGATCCATTGCCAGACGGTGAGGAATGATCAGCTGGACAGGATGGCACGTCTTAATATGATAGCATCCGTTTTTGTCGGTCATGTATGGTATTGGGGAGATATTCATCTGCATAACTTTGGCAGTGCGCGAGGGAGCCGGATCAGTCCGGTAAAGGATGCACTGGACAGGGGGGTGACAGTGAATTTCCACCAGGATACGCCGGTAACAAAACCGGATATGCTGCATTCCGTCTGGTGTGCGGTGAACCGCATCAGCCGGAGCGGGGCAGTGATCGGAGAAGAGCAGAAGATATCCGTATACGACGCGTTGAAAGCGGTAACGATACAGGCGGCATATGAGTATTTTGAGGAAGACACCAAAGGCAGCATTGAGGCGGGAAAACGTGCCGATCTGGTTGTCCTGGACAGATCGCCGTTAGATGTTGATCCGATGGAAATCAAGGATATACAGGTTATCATGACGATCAAAGACGGAGCGGTGATATACCGGAGACAACAGGCTGAGAAGAACTCTATGTAAGGAGTACGATGAGGGGATGAAACGCTTATTGCAGTATATGTACAGCGGAACAGATTGCAAAATAGATGCGCGTAAAAAGACATTGTTATTCTGGACAGGGGTGATTGCGTTATGTGCAAACGGTTATGCCTTTGTGAATTATATGCCCACGCATGATGCAATAAACCATATGTTTGCAATGGCAGGGGAATGGGAGGTGCAGCTGGGAAGATTCCTGCAGCCGTACTATGCCCATCTGCGCGGAAACGTGGTTTCTCCATGGCTGGTCGGAATGATCGGTACTGTTTTTGCTGTAATGAGTGTTTTTATCATAACGGATATTATCAAGATCAATAATCCTGTCTGCGAAATTCTGGCATGTGGATTTCTGGTCTCCAATCTGGCGGTTACTGAATTATGCGGTATTTATATTTACATTTATGACTGCTGTATGATCGCCCTGTTCTTTGCCTGTTTAGCAGTGTGGAGCTTTCTGCATATCAGAAATCCGTGGAACATGATTGCAGGCGCAGTGTGTCTCGTGGTGTCGATGGGATTTTATCAGGCGTATCTCAGTGTGACAATCGTTTTATGCGTGATTGTACTGTTGCAGAAAACATTTGCAGATACCTCCTGGAAAGAAGAAGTGCGCAGTGCATCTGCTATGGTTCTGATGGCTGTAATGGGCTGTGCAGGGTATTTATTATTATATAAAATATTACTGATGCGGTGGCATACAACACCTACAGGCGGGGCAAACGGTATGGGGCGCTTAGCGGCGCTTTCGGTACAGGCGGTCCTTCACAATATCATGAAGACATATAAGGATATCCTGCAGTTTTTTATCACGGACAGCAGATACTTTGGAGGAGCTGCCTGTGCGCTGCACGGATTGCTTTTGCTGCTCGCGCTGACAGGATTTGCCGTTTTATTATTTCAGAGCAAATTGCAAATCCATAATGTTGCCGCAGCAATATTGCTTTTTATTACATTACCGGTATGGTGCAACTTTATCAGTATAATACAGGGAGAAAATATTGTCTTGAGAAGTTCATATGCCTTGTATCTGCTTTTTCCCGTATGTTTCATGATCGCAGGTGAATGTAAGCGTATTCCGGTCAGGAAACTGATGCAGTATATAACGGCTTTCATATGTCTCTTTCTTCTGGTCAGAAATATTCAGTACAGCAATACAGTGTATATGTATGCGAGAGTGACATATGACAGAACTGTCAGTATTATGACAAGAGTTCTGGATGATATAGAGGAACAGGAAGGATATGAGTCCGGAGTAACGCCGGTCGCTGTCATAGGCGAATTCAGCAGAAATGATCATGTTGAGGCCTGGCATGGCGATTATAAGATTGTAAATGGACATAGCAAGGCATCAACGACCTATCCGCAGACAACATATAATTTCTGGAGGAGTCTGGGAAGCCCGGTCAATGGTATAATGGAAAAAGATGTTTTAAAGACGTATGCAGCGTCAGATCAGGTACAGCAAATGCCGTGTTACCCGTATGAAGGCTATTGCCGGATGATAGATGATGTTTTGGTGGTTAAGATTGCAGACAGACAGTAAACCGTGATACACAGAAAGAGCAGCGGAGAAATGGAGCAAACATGAATAAAACAAAAGCTTTTGCAAAAAAAATCTTAATACAGACAAAGGAGGATCTGGCGCCATACAAATG
The DNA here is from genome assembly GCA_937920345.1 of uncultured Lachnospiraceae bacterium. Taxonomy (GTDB): domain Bacteria; phylum Bacillota; class Clostridia; order Lachnospirales; family Lachnospiraceae; genus UBA3282. The sequence continues at coordinate 125,825 of CALGVA010000016.1, read as the reverse complement.
GGAATATCTGTTTGGTATCCTGTTTGTGTGCATCATCTTATTTTCTCAGATGTATGAAGATTTTTTTGCAACATACAGGCACGGGTTGAATTTCTGGCATGCACTTTCAGAGGGACATCCGCTCTCCTTTTATTCCTACGCAAAGGCGATCCCGGGAGCGACGCCGAATCGGGGGATCTCAAGCGGAGCAGCATACGATTTTACAATATATGCCGTATTTGCAGTGTGGAATCTTCCGGCGTGGATCTATGAGAAACTCTCCGGTAATTCTGCGGAAAGCAGCCTTTTATGCCTGATGTGGGGGAAAACGATGCTGGCAGCGGTGGTGGTTGCCAGTGCGACAGGTGTTAAGAAAATATACGGATTTGTTACCGGAGACCGGGAAGGGTCCGGGACGGTTCTGTTTGTATATTTGTTTTCCGGGATTCTGATAGTATCAGCATGTTTTATGGGACAGTATGATATTATCGGCGTGATGTTTGCCGTATATGGAGTGTATTACTATTTAAAAGGCGACTATAAGAAATTCTATCTCTTTTTCGCACCGGCAATCACCTGCAAGTATTTTGCATTGATTTTATTTGTATGTCTGGTACTGCTTTATGAGAAAAGAATATTATATATTATGAGGGACATGGTATTTGGCTGCTGGTTAGTGCCGGTGGAGAAACTCCTGTTCAGTCTGGGTAAAAGTTATGCGCAGATTCATCCGGAAGTGGAGATGGCGGCCCAGTCCGGTAAGAAAATAGCGGCTACGGGAATCTTATCTTCCAGAATGGGATATTTATTCTCGCTGCAGTATTTCATGGGTGTGGATTCCATCTCCATATTCGTGCTTGCGGCGGGCTTACTCATGGTATATTGTTATCTGCAGAAAAGAGAAGAAAATTACACATTTTACTACAAAACCATCTATGTGGCTTTTACGGCAAATATTTTCTTTATTATATTTACCTCCTGTCCGCCATATTGGGCAGTTCTGATTGTACCGTGGCTGGTGCTGATGGTATACTGTAACGGTGAAAACATCAAGTTAAATATAATTTTGGAGACAATAGGAACATGTTCGTTTCTCATATGGCGTATGGGCAGGGAACCCTATATCTTTAAAAGCTCCGGGTGCGAGGGCATGCTGATGTACTACCTTCTGGGCAAGCCGAATTTCTATAGAAACGGAATGGGTGACGTGATGCATGTCTTGATGGAGGGTACGCTGGCGGCGGCATTTAATTTGTGCAGATATGCATTCTATACGTGCATGATCGCTCTGGTGGTGGTCAACTTCCCGAGGGCCGGTAAGACCAGGTACGTGAAGCAGCCGCAGGAGACCGGCATGCGCGGGCTTCTCGTTTTCAGGGAAGTATGCGTGATCGGACTTATCATTTCGCCGATTATTCTTTATATCGTACAGGTTATATTTGCGCAGCAGATCATGGATGTGAATGTCGGAAACGATACAGTTATGCAGATTATACAATTACTCAGGGAATAACGGGCAGTTCCAGGCGGGGTAAAATCATTTTGTAATATACACGGTCTGTCTTTTATGATAATATTAAGAATGGTACTGATGCGGGGCAATACGATATGACGAGAGGACAGACAGCGGGAACGCCTGCCGGCACAGGGCGGCACATGTTTTATCAGACATGTGATTGCGGAATATGAGAAACACAGGATAATTTTGGAAGGTCAGGAGCAGAGAGATGATTAAGCTATCGGATTATATTTTTGAATATCTGGAATCCCGGGGGATAAAACAGGCGTTTATGCTTCCGGGGGGAGGGGCAATGCACCTTGATGATTCTCTCGGGAAATCCGGGATGGAATATGTCTGTTTTTTACATGAGCAGGGTGCTGCTATCGCAGCGGAGGCTTACGGACAGCATACTAATATGCCGGGTTTATTGCTTGTGACTTCCGGACCTGGTGCGACGAATGCCATTACGGGTGTAACAGCAGGCTGGATTGATTCAACGCCAATGTTTGTAATTTCCGGACAATCCAAGAGATCAGATCTTGTGGGCAATAGAGGAGTCAGGCAGATCGGATCGCAGGAGGTGCAGATTGTGCCGATGATTACCCCGATTACAAAATATGCGGTCCAGATCTTAAATCCTGCGGAAATAAAGTATCATTTGGACAGAGCTTTCTATGAGGCAACTAACGGGCGTAAGGGCCCCGTCTGGCTGGACATTCCGCTTGACGTACAGGCCAGTATGATCGACCCGGATGAACTCGAGGGATTCCAGGCGGAGCCGGTTTCGGGTAACGGACAGGCTGATGTGCCATTTGATATGGAGAATATAGTAAAAAAGATAAAATCGGCTAAGAAGCCGCTTATTTTGGCGGGAAACGGTATTATCAGTGCGGGCTGTGAAGAAGCTTTTTATCAGTTGGCAGATTATCTGGGAGTTCCCGTTCAGACGACCTGGAAGTCGATTGATTTAATGTGGGAAGATCATGCTTTATATGCAGGACATCCGGGAACCCTCGGGGACCGCGGAGCCAATTTTATAATACAGGAATGTGATCTGCTGCTTTCTCTGGGGGCAAGACTTGACAGCAGTATAACTGCTTTCAATGAAGAAAATTTTGCGCCGCAGGCTGAGAAAATAGTCGTCGATATTGACGAAGCGGAATTGAATAAATTTACTATGAAGATAGATGTACCTGTTTGCTGTGACATCGGCATTTTCCTGAAAACGCTTAATGAGAGACTGGCAAAAGAGCAGTGGAGTGATGAACACAGAGCAGAACTGGAGAAATGGAGAGTTCATTGTAAGGCAATCCGGGCAGAATATCCGGTGATTCTGCCGGAATATGCGCAGAAAGAGCAGTATGTGGATGGATATTATTTCACCGGAATTTTAAGCGATATGCTCGAGGAGAATGAAATTATTGTTCCCGAAAGCGCAGGCGTGACGACTGAAGCAACGATACAGGCATTCAGGAGCAAAAAGGGGCAGCATATGAAACATGCGGCGGGGCTGGGCTCCATGGGTTTTGCCCTTCCTTATTCCATAGGTTCCTGTCTGGCACATGGCAGGCGCAGGACGATTGCCATTGACGGTGACGGCGCATTTCAGTTAAATATTCAGGAACTGGAAACATTGCACAGACTACAGCTTCCTGTCAAATTTTTTATCTGGAACAATCAGGGCTATGCCAGTATAAGAGGAATGCAGAGAAATAACTTTAAAGGGCATTATGTGGCGAGCGATGCCGCCAGCGGGCTGACGATTCCTCATATTCTTAAAGTTGCACAGGCCTATGGGCTGAGTACTTTCAGAATAGAAAATAATAAAGAAATAGCAGAGACAGTAGCGCAGGTTTTAAAAACAGACGGTCCGGTTATTTGTGAAGTTATGGTAGACCCTGACGAGGTGGTTATGCCAAAGGTACAGTCCAAAATGGGCGAGAACGGGCAAATGATACCTGGAAAACTTGAGGATATGTGGCCTTTTATCGGAGAGAAATAGGGAGGACGCCTGGTGGGAAAGAAAAATTTCAAGATTGGACAAACGTATGTCGGAGAAGATTACCCTGTGTTCTTTATTGCAGAGATCGGGATTAATCACAATGGTGATCTGCAAATTGCAAAAAAGTTAATAGATGCTTCTTTTGCGTGCGGATGGGACAGTGTCAAATTTCAGAAAAGAGTTCCTGAGATTGCCGTTCCCGAAGAGCAGAAAAATGTAATGCGTGATACGCCATGGGGAAGAATGACTTATCTGGAATATAAGAAAAAGATTGAGTTCGGAAAAGAAGAGTATGATTATATTGATCAGTATTGTGCGGAAAAACCGATTATGTGGTCGTGTTCTCCGTGGGATATCCCGAGCCTGGAATTTCTGGTGGAGTACCATGTTCCTTATATTAAGATTGCATCGGCCAGCATCACGAATCTTGAGTTTGTAAAACGGGCCTGCGAGACAAAGATACCGATTATTCTTTCAACAGGAATGAGTACGTTGGAGGAAGTGGACAATGCGGTGGATATCCTGAACAAATATAGTGACGGAAATTTTGCGCTATTGCATACAAATTCAACATATCCCGCGAAGTCTGAAGATTTGAATTTACGTGCGATTCCCATGATGAAGAAGCGATATGACTGCGTGGTCGGATACAGCGGACACGAATATGATATCAATCCGACAACGATTGCCGCAACAGTGGGGGCAAAGATCATTGAAAGGCATATCACACTGGACCATAATATGTGGGGGACGGATCAGAAATCCAGCCTGGAAATACGAGGGATGGACTATGTGGTCAGAAGGATTCGTGATATGGAGAACTGTCTGGGAGACGCGAAGATCACTGTGACAGATGCAGAGAGAGAGGTCCGGAAGAAGCTGAGAGGATGATTCCGGCCGGCGAAAGTGAAAATGAAAAAGTATAGTTGATGACAGTGAAGCCAAAGGCTGAACTGTTACTATAATTGAGGACTACTGATGAGAGAAAAAAACATCAAACTATTCCTGACAGATTGCGATGGCTGCCTGACGGATGGAGGTATGTATTATACCGAGAGCGGGGATGAATTTAAAAAGTTTAATACACTTGATGGTATGGGCTTTCAGCTGTTGAGAGAGCAAGGTATTCTGACGGGAATTATAACCGGTGAGGAAACTAAAATAGTAGAGAGAAGAGCTGCCAAACTGAAAATGGATTTTTTAAGGCAGGGCGTGAAAGATAAATTAAGCGTTGTACGGGAAATCTGCGATCAGAACCATATTGAACTGTCGGAAGTTGCGTATGTCGGAGATGATATCAATGATTATGAAACGATTCAGGCGGTTGGCTTCGGGTGCAGCGTATCCAATGCCGTTGACAAAGTAAAAAGTGTTTCCAGATATGTTTCCAAAAAGTCCGGAGGAAAAGGTGCTGTCAGGGAAATTATAGACTGGGTATTGGAAGAGAACATTTGAGGAGGAAAGCAATACAATAAGAATGAATGTACTGATTACAGGAAAGAACGGATTCATAGGACGTAATTTAACAGAAAAACTAAAGGCCTGTAATCTGACTGCTCTGGGACGGCATGAACTGGATCTGCAGGATACAAAGGCTGTGGAGGATTACCTTCATAAAAATTATTTTGATGTGATACTTCATACGGCAAATGTACATTTGGCCGGCGATCTGGCTACGCAGAGATATAATACGCTTGACGGTAATCTGCGGATGTTCTTTAATCTGCAGCGCTGCAGCGGCTGTTACGGCAAAATGTATTATTTCGGGTCCGGTGCGGAATATGATATGCAGCATTATATTCCGGATATGAGAGAAGAATACTTTGACACACATATACCTTTGGACGCATATGGATTTTCCAAGTATATCATGTCAAAAGAATGTTGTGAATCAGGAAATATTTATGATTTACGATTATTTGGCGTATACGGGAAGTATGAGAGATGGGAGCGGCGCTTTATTTCCAATGCCATATGCAGGGCATTGAAAGGAAAAGACATTACCATTCAGAAAAATGTGTATTTTGATTATATATGGGTAGAGGATCTGTGTGACATTATGCAGTGGTTTCTGGAGAATGAACCGAAGCATAGACACTACAATGTCTGCAGAGGGTCTAAAATAGATCTGTACACATTGGCGCAGATGGTTCGTGAGATCCTGGAGACAGACTGCGATATTTCAGTGGCGGAAGCCGGATGGAAACCGGAATATACCGGAAATAATGAAAGACTATTGGCAGAACTCGGTGATTACCGGTTTACAGATTTCCGGGAATCCATAGTACAGTTATGCCGGTATTATAAAGAGAATATAGATATGATTGATGAGGAAAAACTGCTTTAGTGCAGAAGGAAACGTATCTATACGGAAAGACACGGAGGGGCGATGATGAGCGAAAAAGAGCTGATCGCAAAAAATATAAGAAATTATTTTAAGAATCATGAGAATAAAAAGATCGTCATCCTGCCGCTTCGCGACTTATCGGGAATCGTGAGGGATATCTTAAGAGAGGAATATGATTTATGCGAGCAGTTTCTGGTAGATAACTATGCCTTTGATATGGAGCATATTTTTCCGATGGACAAGATGCCGGATCCTTATAAAGAATGCGTTTTCTTTCTGGCGGTGTTTGGCACGACGGGGAAGGTATTGAAAGAGAAACTGTCGGAATATGTATCAGCAGACCGGATTGTCGATTTACTCTACGATGAGGAACGTGAAAAGGTATTTCAAAGTGATTCCAAGGTACACATTGATTTTGCATGTCCGGGATTTGCCAAATGCGGGACGACTTCCTTGCATTATGCTCTGGCACAGAATCCCAAAATATTTTTGCCGGAAGGGAAGGAAACATGGTTCCTGCGTTACAATATCAATGAAGACACGCATGAATCTTTTAAAAAGCATTATGAAAAGGCGAAGGGACGTAAGGACCTCATAAGAGGAATGATTGAGCCGTCTTATCGCAGCCAGGCTGATGAAGTGTACCGGTATTGCGGAAAGGATTTGAAACTCATTTTTTGTGTAAGGAATCCGGCGGACGTACTGTATTCTTATTTTAAGATGACAATGCGATGCGATCTGGGTACATTCAGTTCGGATTCGGTGGAATTAGCGATGATGGATGAGTTCGGACGGGTGTGTCCGGAAATGTTTGACAAATGGTCGCAGCAGTATCGGTACAGAGAACGGTATGCACATTATATCAAGGCATTTCTCGAGTTTTATCCGATGGAACAGATTAAAATCATTGCGGGTGAAGAGCTATATGCAGATGTATACAATCAGATGAATGATCTTCAGGAATTTCTGGGGATTGCGGAGAAAGACCGGATCGCGTACCGGGAATTTCCGCGTGAGAATATCGGAAGTCAGGTAGTGAAGGACAAAACCGGTCTGGAGATCAATCATGAGTTGTTTCAGCTGAACTTAAAGTTGACAAGAGCAGGTGATTTTCAATCGCTGGAATTGTTAAACAGTCTTCGCGATAAGACCGAAAAAATTACCATGGCTGACTATAATGCTCCAATGCTTGATTCTACCCGTCAGCATCTGATGGAATATTACATGGATGATATTTGTGAATTGGAGAAAATGATGGGAAAGAGCTTAAAAGGAGTCTGGTATTAACTGTATGAATTTTAAATCAGAAAATATATTTAGGAGATATGGATATGAACGAACGGCAGATCATTACAAATAATATACACAAATACTTTGAGACAAATAAGAATAAAAAGATAGTGATTTTGCCGTATAGAAATCTGTCTGGTGTTGTGAGCGACATCCTGAATGACGAATATAGCATACGGGAGCAGTTTATAGTGGATAATTACGCCTGCGACATGGATCATATTTATCCGATGAACCGGATGCCGGACGGGTATGAAGCGTGTACCTTTATGCTTGCTGCATTTGGCGGCACAAAAAAGGTATTGCATGAGATGCTGCTGGAATATGTTTCAGAAGACAGGATTGTTGACCTGCTGTTTGACGAAAACCGGGAAAAAGTTTTTCAGAGTGATTCCAAGGTACACATGGATTTCTTATGTCCGGGTTTTACAAAATGCGGCACTACTTCGATGCATTATGCACTGGCACAGAATCCCAAAATATTTCTGCCGAAGGTGAAGGAGACTTATTTCTTAAATTATGCGGTAGATGAGAAGGCGCATGAAGCATTTAAGAACCATTATAAACCGGAGGAAACTGCAGGAAGAATTGTAGGTGATATCGAGCCTGGATATAAAAACATGGCCGAGGATGTGTATCGGTATTGTGGAAGTGATTTAAAACTTATCTTTTGTGTAAGAAATCCGGTTGATGTGTTGTATTCCTACTACAAAATGGAAATGAGAAATGCACTGTTTATGCTGGAGGCAAGTACTTCGGGAACAGAGAGCAATGAATGGGATGGAAATGTGAGTCCGGAGCTGTTTGACAAGTGGGCAGTGAAGTACAGCTTCAGAGGGAGATATTCTGATTATATCAAATCCTATTTAAAGTATTATCCGATGGAACAAATCAAAATTATTGTCGGAGAAGAGTTATATGCAGACACGAAAAACGCTATGGATGACCTGCAGAGCTTTTTAGGCATACCGGAGAAAGATAAATTGGAATATCGGGAATTTCCCCGGGAAAATATAGGCAGCAAAGTAGCGAAAGATCAGATTGGATTAGAAATTAACAAGAACATACAGCAGCTTCGATATAAGCTGATACAAAAAGGAGATTTTCAATCGCTTGACTTACTATACAGTATTCGTGATAAGATTGAAGAGCTTACGCTGGTGGATTACAACGAACCCATGCTGGAATCTACCCGTCAGAATCTGCTGGATTATTATATGGACAGCATTCATGATCTGGAAGGGATGCTCGGAAGAAGCCTGCAGGGTGTGTGGTACTAATTGTTCAATCGCGGGATTTGTGTATGCGCGCTGCCTGTCACAAACCCGTTTATACGCTGTCTCAACAAGTTGAGACAAAAGCAGCGCGGAAATGGAGAGAATATGAGTGAATTAAGTCATCTGGATGCCCTGGAGGCAGAAGCGATCTATATTATGCGGGAGGTTGCTGCGGAGTGTGAGAAACCTGTCATGCTTTATTCTATCGGGAAAGACAGTTCGGTTATGCTTCATCTTGCGTTGAAAGCATTCTATCCGGAGAAACCGCCGTTTCCGTTTATGCATATCGACACTACATGGAAATTCCATGAAATGATAGAGTTTCGCGACCGCACAGCACATAAATACGGTCTGGAGATGCTGGTTTACACCAACGAGGAGGGCGTCCGTCAGGGCATTAATCCCTTTGACCACGGTGCGGCCTATACGGATATCATGAAGACACAGGCGTTGAAGCAGGCATTGGATCAATATGGCTTCACGGCAGCCTTCGGCGGCGGCAGACGTGACGAGGAGAAATCGAGAGCCAAAGAACGTATTTTTTCTTTCCGGAATGCGGAACATGCATGGGACCCTAAGAACCAGCGCCCGGAAATGTGGAAGGCGTATAACACGCGCATCAAAAAGGGAGAAAGCATACGGATCTTTCCGCTTTCCAACTGGACAGAAAAGGATATATGGCAGTATATCCGCAGAGAGAACATAGAGATTGTGCCCCTTTATTTTGCCAAGGAGCGGCCGGTGGTGTTCCGTGACGGTAATATCATTATGGTAGACGATGACCGCATGAAACTGCTTCCGGGCGAGAAGATAGAACAGAAAATGGTTCGGTTCCGTACATTGGGATGCTATCCTTTGACAGGGGGCGTGGAGTCTCATGCAGATACTCTGGATGCGATCATAGAGGAAACACTGAGCAGTGTTACTTCGGAGCGGACAAGTCGTGTCATTGATCATGAAGCGGCGGGGAGTATGGAGAGACGTAAGAGAGAGGGGTACTTCTAAGATGGGAAAAGGACTGTTGAAATTTATTACTTGTGGCAGCGTAGATGACGGAAAGTCCACGTTGATCGGTCATATGCTGTATGATGCCAAGCTGCTGTATGCAGATCAGGAGCGCGCGCTGGAGCTGGACAGCCGTGTGGGGAGCCGGGAAGGTATGATCGATTATTCCCTGCTTCTGGACGGGCTTATGGCGGAGCGGGAACAGGGAATTACCATTGACGTCGCTTACCGGTATTTTACGACGGATAACAGGAGCTTTATCGTGGCGGATACACCCGGACACGAAGAGTATACACGTAATATGGCTGTGGGAGCGTCATTTGCTGATCTGGCCGTTATTCTGGTGGATGCGACGCAGGGGATTCTGGTTCAGACGCGCCGGCATGCCAGAATCTGTGCTTTGATGGGGATACGTCATTTTGTATTTGCAGTAAATAAGATGGATCTGATTCATTATGAAAGCTATCGCTTTGAACGGATCGAGAGAGACTTAAGGCAGCTCTGCTTTGAACTCGGGCTTAATGATGCTGTCATTATTCCCGTGTCTGCTACGGAAGGTGATAATGTCACGAAGCTGTCGGAACGTATGCCCTGGTATAAAACACCGCAGTATTGCGGGAAGTCGTTACTGGATCATCTGGAGAACGTAGATGTGACGGACGGCGATCAGGAAACCGGATTTGTTATGCCCGTACAGCGGGTATGCCGTCCGAATCATACTTTCAGAGGATTTCAGGGGCAGATAGAGTCCGGCAGTGTTCGAGTGGGGGATGAACTGGATATTCTTCCGAGTAAAGAAAAGGCAAAAGTCAGTTCTATCCTGATCACGGATCATGAGAGCGAGTGTGCGAAGGCAGGACAGCCGGTCACCATACAGCTTGACCGTGAGGTAGACATATCCAGAGGCTGTGTACTGGCCAGGGATGCGGAACTTAAGGTCAGCAATATGTTTGCCGCAACGCTTCTCTGGATGGACGATGAGCAGTTGATGGCGGGAAGAAACTTTTATATTAAGCTTGGCACCAGATTGTTACCGGCAACGATTCTGAATATCAGATATAAGATAGATGTCAATTCCGGAGAGCATATTCCGGCGGAACAGATCTATAAAAATGAACTGGTTCACTGCGATGTAATATTATCTGAAAAGTGTGTGCTGGATAAATTTAGAGATCATAGGATGCTGGGAAGTTTTGTGCTGATCGACCGGATTACAAATATGACGTCCGCCTGCGGTGTGATTGAACATGCGCTGCGCCGCGGAGACAATCTGGTATGGCAGGAGACGGATATTACAAGGCAGCACAGAGCAGGTAAAATGGAACAGACACCTGCCACGATCTGGTTTACGGGATTATCGGGAGCCGGTAAGTCTACGCTTGCCAATGAACTGGAGAAGCGCCTGAATCTCCTGGGAAGATATACGATGCTTCTGGACGGCGATAATGTCCGAATGGGACTTAACAAAGATCTCGGGTTCAGGGAAAAGGATCGTGTTGAGAATATCCGGCGTATTTCCGAGGTTGCAAAACTCATGAATGATGCGGGTCTGATTGTGATGACTTCGTTTATTTCACCGTATCGGGCAGACCGTGAAAATGCCAGGGATATTATCGGGGCAGACAGTTTCATTGAGGTTTATGTAAGCACGCCGATTGAAGAGTGCGAACGGCGCGACGTGAAGCAACTGTATCAGAAGGCGCGGAATGGCGAAATTCCTAATTTTACCGGGGTCAATAGCCCCTATGAGGCGCCTGAAACCCCGGATATCACAGTAGATACCAGTGGAAAAAGCGTAGATGAGTGTGTGGAGGAGATTCTCGGAGCTGTTATGAAGAGAATAGAACCTGCATAGAAAGACAGGATTATTGCCGGTCGGAGGAGGAAGTTATGTGGGATAAGGAATTAGAAGTTGCAAAGAGAGCCGCTGTGGAGGCGGGGCGCGAAATCCTGCGGATTTATAATGAAAATACTGATCTGCAGGTAGAGTATAAAGAAGGTAACTCGCCGTTGACGATCGCTGATAAGGCATCCAATGCGATTATTGTAGAAGCGCTGAGAAGAGAGTTCCCGGGGCATGCCATTCTTTCGGAAGAGGAAAAGGATAATCGTGAGCGGCTTGATAACGATCTGTGCTTTGTGGTTGATCCCCTTGACGGCACGAAGGAATTTCTGAAGCGAAACGGTCAGTTTACGGTAAATATCGCGCTGGCATACCGGCATGAAACCGTCATGGGCGTGATCTACGTTCCTGTTACGGAAGAACTGTATTATGCCAGCAAAAACGACGGCGCATATCTGGAGGATGCCGCGCGTAACGTGACGAGACTGCATGTATCCGACTGCACGGAGACATCAGATTTTCGTGTTGTCATGAGCAGTTCGCACGGGTGTAAGGAGATGGATGACCTGATCCAGAAATACCAGTTCAAAAATCTCGTTAAGATCGGAAGCTCCCTGAAAGGGTGTCTGGTCGCCAGAGGAGATGCGGAAATCTATTACCGCCACAATCCGACCATGGAGTGGGATACGGCAGCCATGCAGTGTATTGTAGAAGAAGCGGGCGGTATTTTCCGCCAGATGGACAATACACCGATGCTTTATAACCGGGAAGATTCACTGAATGCGAAAGGATTTTATATCCTGAATCGCATGGAAAATCTGTTATAGGACCATCGTTTTATAGCGTTTTGCGTCAATGAAATCCGCAACGAAATCTGTCTGAGGATGGAGACAGATTTCTTCGGGGGTTCCGATCTGTTCTACGCGGCCTTCGTTCGTGACTATAATGGTGTCGGCTACCTCCATGGCTTCTTCCTGGTCATGCGTCACGAATATACTGGTGATGCCGACCCGTTCGATCATCTCTTTGAGCCAGGTGCGCAGTTCGCGGCGTACTTTTGCGTCGATGGCGGCAAAGGGCTCGTCTAAGAGCAGAAGCAGCGGGTTTGGAGCAAGCGCTCTGGCGAAAGCCACGCGCTGGCGCTGTCCGCCGGAGAGCTGATGCGGGTAACGTTTTCCCAGATCCTGCATGGAGATGAGTTCCAGAAGCTCTTCTACACGTTCTTTGATCTCATGCTTGCTTTTCTTTTGTACTTCCAGACCGAAGGCGATGTTATCAGCCACTGTCATATAGCGGAAGAGGGCATAGTTTTGAAACACAAAGCCGATCCCGCGTTTGTTGCCCGGCAGGGAATTAACCTTCACATTATTGATGATAATATCACCGGAGTCGGGTGTGTCCAGCCCGGCGATCATTCGCAGAATGGTTGTTTTACCGCTGCCGCTGGGACCGAGCAGAGCGGCGAGATCACCTTTTTCCACACTGAAATTTACATCGTTAGAGGCATGAAAACCGTCAAAAGTCTTATAGATATTTTTCATTTCCAGATACATATGATTGCCCTCTTTTCTATTTTCTCTTCCATTCAATCAGATTTCTGGCGATCAGGATCAGTACCGCCAGTATTACCAGCAAGGATGAAACCGCAAAAGCGGCGGTGGTATTAAACTCATTGTAAAGTATCTCTACATGCAGAGGCAGTGTGTTTGTTTTGCCCCTCAGGTGGCCGGAAATAACGGATACGGCGCCGAATTCTCCCATCGCGCGGGCTGTGCACAGTACGATGCCGTAGAGCAGTGCCCATTTAATATGGGGGAAGGTAATTTTGCGGAAGATGGTAAATCCGTTTGCGCCCATCAGAGCGGCCGCCTCTTCTTCGTCTTTACCCTGCGCATTGAGAACAGGCAGCAGTTCGCGGAAAACAAAAGGGAATGTGACAAATATCGTTGCCAGAATGATTCCCGGTACCGCAAATACGATTTTGATGCCGTGGGCTTTCAGAAAATCTCCCATCCAGCCTACATTTCCGAAGGTCAATATGAAGATCAGACCGGCTATGACCGGTGAGATCGAGAACGGAATGTCTATTAATGCGGACAGCAGCTGGCGCCCTCTGAAATAAAATTTCGACACCAGATATGAGGCGACGACTCCGAATACCGTATTAACGGCTACGGCAGATACTGTTGCCAGTAAAGTAAGCTGTAGTGCCTTGATCGTATATTCATCAAAAACAGCCTCCTGGTAAGCCGCCCAGCCTTCTCTGAAAGCATTCATGACCACTACGGCCAGGGGCAGTATCAGCATGATGAACAGAAACAGAGCGCATGCGCCTATTAAAACATATTTTACAATATGGTTCGACTCGTTTTTATGCGGCTCGATTACTTTTTGAATGGAACTGATGCCATCTCCGACGACATCCTGTTCATATTTTTGGTTGATCTCTTTTGCCATGTTTATAACCACGCCTTTCCATCAGTCTTCAGGTTTGCTGTACAGTGTGAATATCAGCACTTGCTGAACTTCTGCATATGAAGCTGTATGGAACTGATCAACAGCATAAGCAGGAAGGATATTAACAACAACACCAGTGCGCATGCGGTGGCATCAGCGTACTTATACTGTTCCAGCTTCGTCATGATCAGCAGAGGTGCGATCTGGGTTTTATAAGGTATATTACCGGCAATAAATACTACGCTTCCGTATTCTCCGATTCCCCGTGCGAAGGCAAGGCCGAAACCGGCAAGCAGCGCGGGAAATAATTCGGGCAGGATGACCCGGAAAAAGGTATAAACTCTGCCTGCACCAAGCATATGCGCGGCCTCTTCATACTGCCGGTCAAGTTTTTCAAGTACGGGCTGAAGGGATCTTACCACGAAGGGAATGCCTACAAATATCATGGCGATTGTAATGCCGATGCGTGTGTATGCAATTTTAATTCCGGCTTTTGCAAAAACAGAGCCGATCCATCCCTGATCAGAATAGAGATAGGTAAGGGAAATGCCTGCCACTGCGGTTGGCAGCGCAAAGGGCAGTTCAATCAGTCCGTCCATCAGGCGCCTGCCCGGAAAGTCATAGCGGACGATCACCCAGGCAAGCATAAGTCCGAATACGACATTGACCAGCGCCGCAATAAAAGAACAGGAAAGACTGACTACATAACCGGATACGATCTGGCGCGAGGTGACGATAGTAATAAATTCTTTAAAGTCAAGCCGCGCAGTGCTGATCAATATGGAGGCCAAAGGAATCAGCACCAGAACGCTCAGCATAAAGAGCGTTATACCCATGGAAAACCCGAATCCTGGAATGACTCTGACGCCTCTTTTATTTTTAACTTTAACAATCTGTTGTTCCATGTATATCGAAGGTCCTTTCTTACAGATTCACTTTTCTACTCGGCGTATATCTGATCAAAAACGGCGCCGTCTTCAAAGAAAGTTTTGTACGCTTCATCCCATCCGCCGAAATCTTCTATGGTGACGAGATTCATCTCAAGATCGAACTGATCCGAGAACTCCTGCAGGATGGTTTCGTTTGAAGGACGGTAGTAATTCTGTCCTGCCAGTCTTTGCGCCTCATCGCTGTATAAGTATTCCAGATAGGCGGCGGCTGCATCCTGTGTACCGTGAGCTTCTGCATTGTCGTCCACTACTGCGACAGAAGGCTGTGCCAGTATGCTTATACTGGGGGTTATAATTTCATACTGATCGGGGTATTCCTGCATGGAAAGGTACGCTTCATTTTCCCATGCAATCAGCACATCACCCTGACCGTTTTCCACAAACGTATTCGTCGAACCTCTGGCGCCGGAGTCCAGAACCAGTACGTTCTGATATAATTTTTTCATAAACTCCTGTGTTGCAGCCGTATCCTGTCCGTCCTGTTCCTGCTGGTACGCCCACGCTGCGAGAAAGCTCCAGCATGCGGCGCCGGATGTTTTGGGATTGGGGGTTATCACATCCACGTCATCTCTGATCAGATCGTTCCAGTCTTTAATGTTTTTTTCATTCCCTTTGTGCACCAGAAAAACAATCGTGGATGTATAGGGAGAACTGTCTTTGTCAAATTCGTCTGCCCATCCGTCTGAGATCAGACCTGCCTCCTGAATCGCGGTGACGTCGTGGGCGAGCGCAAGCGTCACGACATCGGCCTCGTTTCCCTCTATGACAGAACGCGCCTGCGAACCGGAACCGCCGTGGGATTGTGTTACTGTCACATCCTGCCCGGTCTTTTCGCTCCAGTATGCACCGAACATTTCATTATAGGCCGCATAAAATTCTCTGGTCGGGTCGTAGGATACATTCAGTAATTCTACAGAGTCACCGTCGTTGGCGGTGCTGCCGGAAGCATTTCCGCACCCTGCGAGCATGCCTGCAATCATGCAGCAAGATAATACAGATAAGCAAACGTTTTCTTTAAACTTTTTCATTTTTTAATTCTCTCCCCTTCTGATTTTATTGAAATGCTTATAATAAGGTTGCATTCCCTGGCGTATTTGCTATAATTGTTTAGGAACAGTATATGCGCATGGAAAAATAAATGCAACCAAATTATTAGCAAACGTTTGCTTCATAATCCAGCATGAAAAGAGGTAATCATGTCATTAAAGAAAATTGCTGAAATGGTCGGGGTTTCCCCGTCTACCGTGTCGCGGGTGTTAAATAACACCGTGCCGACCTGTGCTTCTTCCGAACTCAAAGAGAAGATCTGGGAAGCGGCACATACTTTGCATTATGTTCCGAATACAGCGGCACGCAGTTTGAAGATGGGCAGGCAGGAAGCTGCGAGAAGCTATAAGATTACGGTTATATTGACGCGGATCGGTTTTCTGGATAAAGATCCTTTTTTCCGTGAACTGTTTCAGAGCATTGAAGCGAGTCTGCTTGCTAATTCCTGTACATTGCAGTCGGTTACAAACGCCGGGGATGTGGACTTTTCTGCCTTGGAAGAAACGGACGGCATAATTATACTGGGACGGTGTTCGGATGAGTTCCTGACCCGTTTAAGACATTATACCCGCAATGTCGTAGGCGTAGACAGAAACCCTACGGATTATAAGATGGATGAGATCATTTGTAACGGGAAGACTGCGGCTGTGAAAGCAATGGAATATCTGCTGTCATTGGGACACCGGAAAATCGGTTATATCGGAGACTGCTCCTTCGAGGCGCGATATGTCGGATATTGTGAAACACTGATCAAACAAAATATTCCGATTAATTATCATTATATTTACTCTACCGACCAGACCTATGAGAGCGGCTATCACGCCATGACAGAGCTGCAGCAGAGGGATATGACAGCTGTGCTCTGTGCAAACGATATCTCTGCATTAGGGGCTATGCAGGCGCTGGCCGACATTGCTTCCAGGAATCAGACAAAGCGGCGGGAATTGTCTGTCATTGCGATTGATAATATTGCGCAGTCCATGACCGTGATGCCTTTTCTCACGACGGTGGATATACCGAAGGAGGAAATGGGACGGATGGCAGTTACCGTGCTTATGGACAGGATTCAACATAAGCATAGTGAGTATCTGCGGGTCGAATTTCCCTGCAGAGTTATAGAGCGGGACAGCTGTTACGCCTTATAAGACCGGGCAGGCCGGGGCATAAATATAAAAGGCTTGAAAATATGGAAAAGGCTGGGTATTATAATATTATGTCGAAAAGTTTTTATTATAAGGTAAATCATGCATGGCGGGTTGCGCATATGCTGAAAGGGACAGAGAAATGAGGAAAAGGATATCAATCAACGTACCCTGTTATAATGAAGAAGATAATGTAAAGCCGATGGCGGAAGCGCTTACGGAGATCATGCAGACGCTGGATTATGATTATGAGATACTTTTTAGGGATAATTGTTCGACTGACAATTCCAAGGAAAGGCTTCGCGAACTGGCGGCGGAGGACAAGCATATCAAGGTTCTTATGCTTAACAGAAATTATGGTTCCGGCGGCCGCGGACGGCGGATGCGTTTTGGATATTGTACCGGAGATGTCATTCTCAATATAGCCTGTGATTTTCAGGAGCCGCCGGAACTGATTCCGGAGTTTATCAAATACTGGGAACAGGGGTATAAGATAGTAGCGGGACAGAAGACAGGCTCCAAAGAGGGAAAGATCAAGTACTTTTTAAGGCATGTCTATTATAAAATTATGAATGCCTTTTCCGATGTCCCTCAGTATCAACATATGTCGGGTATTATGTTATATGACAGAGAGGTGCTGGAAGAGATTCTCAAGATAGACGAAGATATTGTACTGAGAAATGCGCTGGCTGATATGGGATACGAGATAAAACTGATTCAGTACGTGCAGGAGAAGAGGCGCAGCGGCAGATCCAGCTACAACGTATGGCGCTATCTGAACTTTGCACTGAACAGCCTTGTGAATACATCGACGGCGCCGCTTCGGCTGATGACGGTCGCCGGATTTTGTATGTCTGTCGTCAGTTTTATGCTGGGCGTTTTCTATCTCATTATGAAATTGACTTTGTGGTACAGATTTCCGGCGGGTATGGCGCCTGTGCTGATCGGTCTGCTGTTTCTGGGTTCCGTGCAGCTTTTGTTCATGGGCATTCTGGGCGAGTACGTCGGTGCAATCCTTCGCAAGGTATCGAGGCAGCCGGATGTGATCGTGAGCGAAAAGCTGAATATTGATGATGAATAAAAGATTCATTGATTTTTTGAATGGTATAAATTATGGTTCGTATGGATAACCCACGTAGAAAAGATTATATCTGGAATACCGCCGCCGGGCTGATCAATGCTGCGGAGGCTGTCGTTATGTCTATGATCGTCACACGGGTAACAGGATTGACAGATGCGGGAATGCTGACAATGGCATTTGCGGTAGGCAATCTTATGCTGCCGATAGGAAAGTTCGGTGTGCGCAATTTTCAAGTGACGGATGTGGAAAACAGATTTTCATTTTTTACGTATTTAACGACCCGCTGCATAACTGTTCTGCTTATGATTGCAGCCGTCTGCGGCTATCTGGGTTATGCGGCGGCACGGTTAGAATACAGTTCCGATAAAATCGGGATCATTTTTGCGGTATGTATGATTTATGCAGTTGAGGCGCTGGAAGATGTTATCTGGGGATATTATCAGCGAAGAGGCAGACTGTATGCGGGTGCGAGGATGTTCTGTGCGAGATGGACCGGCATTCTTTTGCTTTTTCCGGTGGTGCTTTACGGCAGCCGGAATCTGCGGGACACTTTAACAGGCTGCGTGATTCTTTCCACGCTGCTGTTCCTGATCTTGTTATGGACATCATACCCAAGGTTTTGCGGGGAGGAAGACCGGTTTAGAAGTCTGATCGGCAATAAGATCGATTTCGGGCAGGTCGGACGGCTTCTGAAAGCAGTCCTGCCGCTGTTTGGAATTTCATTTCTAGCGCTTTATGAAAACAATATGCCTAAATACGCCATTGATGCGTATATGACGGATGAAATACAGGCGTGCTACGGGTTTGTGGCGATGCCGGTATTTGTGATCGGGCTGCTGAATAATTTCATCTATCAGCCCACGCTGGTTCCAATGGCGGTTGAATGGGAACAGGGGCAGATCGGAAAGTTCAGAAAGCGGATCGCAAGACAGATCAGCATCATAGGAGCGCTCGCGGGGGTCTGCATGGCAGGCGCTTATCTGCTGGGGATTCCGGTGCTGTCGATGCTTTATAATACGGATCTGACGGGCTACAAAAGGGAATTGATGATCTTGCTTCTGGCGAGTGCCTTTCTGGCAACGTCGGGGTATCAAAGTGTGGTTCTGACGATCATGCGCTGCCAGAATGCATTGCTGCTGCCCCACTGTATTGTTGCAGCCGCGGCAGCTGTCAGTCTGCCGGCGGTTGTATCGAGATACGGGACGGTAGGAGCCGCGCTCTGTTATACGGTATTGATGATGCTGCTTTGTCTGCTGTATGGAGGCATTCTGGTTACAAAACTGAAAGGACATAAAACATGAAGATAGTTATATTGGCGGGAGGAACAAGGAGTACGATCAGCAACGAGCAGGAGGGCATTCCGAAGCCTATGGTGGAAATCGGCGGGAAACCGTTGCTGTGGCATGTCATGAAGAGCTTTTCTGAATATGGATTTAAGGAGTTTATTATATGCGGCGGGTATAAAGTTAATCTGATTAAAGAGTATTTTATGGATTATTATATTTACCAGTCAGATATTACGGTTAATCTGCAGGATAATACGATAGAGGTTCATAAGAACCGCACGGAGGACTGGAAAGTTACGGTGGTCGATACAGGCTTATATAGTGCTACGGGCCAGCGGGTAGCGCAGATTCAAAACTATATTGAGGAGGAGAATTTCATTTTAACATACGGGGACTGCCTCTCGGATATCAATGTGTCACAGATGTACGATTATCATATAAGGCAGGGGACGACTGCAACGATGGCGGTGGCACGGCCGACAGGACGTAACAAGTCGCTGGAAATAAGTCCTGAAGGATTTGTTATGGGGCGGCAGAACAGTGCAGAAGAAAACCAGGCATGGACAAATGCCTGTCTCTTTGCATTCAACAGAAAAATATTTCGTATTTTAAACGGAAATTATGAGTTGGAGAGTTTTCTGATTAAAAATTTGGTGGAGGGAAAGCAGCTTACGACATATAAGCATGAAGGCTTCTGGACGCCGGTGGAGACTTATCGTGACAGGGTCAATATGGAGAATCTGTGGAATGCAGGAATTGCGCCATGGATTAAAAATGAGATGCCGTCAGATTAATTTGCAATGGCAGAACGGGATTCGGATGAATCAGATCTGCAAACTGTACACGAGTGGAGAATTTATCAAATGAAAGTAGTTATTCTGGCCGGCGGCAGGGGAAGCCGTATCAATGAAGAATCGGTCTTAAAGCCAAAACCGATGGTGGAGATCGGAGACAGACCGATTCTCTGGCATATTATGAAAATATATTCCACTTACGGCTATCATGATTTCATTATTTGCTGTGGCTATAAGGGGCATATGATCAAGGACTATTTTATCCATTACTATATGTACCAGTCCGACGCGACGTTTGGTCTGCAGGATAAATCGAGAGAGTATCACAATTCCACCGCAGAGCCGTGGCGAGTGACGCTTGCGAACACCGGACTGGAAACGCTGACGGCCGGCCGCATCCTGCAGATACGGGATTATATCGGGGAAGATGAGTGTTTTATGCTGACCTACGGGGATGGCGTGGCGGATGTGGATATTCCGGCACTGCTTGCTTTTCACAGGTCGCACGGCAGAATTGCTACGATTACGACGACACAGCCTGCGGGGCGTTTCGGCGCCATCAAGATAGACGGTCACGATATGATCGAGAGCTTTAAAGAGAAGGCGCGAAAAGACCAGTCATGGGTCAACGCAGGCTTCATGGTGCTGAACAGGGAAGTGTTTGATTATCTCGGGGACGGCTCGCAGATGCTGGAAGCGTCACCTTTTGAACAGCTGGCAAAGGACCGGCAGATGGCGGCTTACAGACATCCGGGGTTCTGGTCACCGATGGATACGGTGCATGACCGGGCGTATCTGGAGGGATTATGGAGCGGAGGAAAAGCGCCCTGGAAGGTGTGGTGAACCGCAAACGCCGGCAGCGTAATCTTCATATGGCAGAATAATAGAATGAAATCATAGTGTGCGTGCACGGAGGACAGAAATGAATCAGAAAACAGAACAGCAGGCAAGAGAAGAAATACTAAGTCTGGTAAAAGACTATTGCGATACCTATCACAATATAAAGAAGCCCTTTGAGGAGGGGCAGAGGATTCCGTATGCATCCAGAGTCTATGACAGCGCGGAGATGATTAATCTGGTGGACAGCGCACTGGAATTCTGGCTGACAGCCGGACGGTATACGGATGCGTTTGAAAAGAAGATGGCGGAGTATCTGGGCGTGCGGTTCTGTTCGCTCGTAAATTCCGGTTCCTCGGCGAATCTGCTCGCTTTTATGGCGCTGACGTCACCGCTTCTGGGAGAGCGTGCGATCCGGCGTGGCGATGAAGTGATCACAGTAGCGGCGGGATTTCCGACGACGGTAGCGCCGATGATTCAGTTCGGGGCGGTGCCGGTATTCGTGGATGTGACGATTCCGCAGTACAACATAGACGTGACGCTGCTTGAAGGAGCTTTGTCAGGGCGGACGAAAGCGGTCATGATCGCGCATACGCTGGGCAATCCGTTTGATCTTGGGGCAGTCAGTGCATTCTGTAAGAAACATAATCTGTGGCTGGTGGAGGACAACTGTGATGCCCTCGGCTCCGAATATACCATAGACGGTGTGAAGAGACTGACAGGCACCATCGGTGACATCGGAACCTCCAGTTTCTATCCGCCGCATCATATGACGATGGGAGAGGGCGGCGCGGTATATACGGATAACCCGCTGCTGCATAAGTGCATTCGCTCTTTCAGAGACTGGGGGAGAGATTGTGTCTGCCCGTCGGGGCGGGACAACCTGTGCGGTCATCGTTTTGACAGACAGTACGGTGATCTGCCGCTCGGATATGATCATAAGTATGTGTATTCTCATTTCGGGTATAATCTGAAAGCGACGGATATGCAGGCGGCGATCGGTTGTGCGCAGCTGGAGAAATTCCCCGCTTTTGTGGAGAGAAGACGGCATAATTTCAACAGGTTGAAGACGGCTCTGCTGGCAGCCGATGAGACGGAGCATATCACGGATAAACTGATTCTGCCGGAGGCATGTGAGCATTCCGATCCGAGCTGGTTTGGTTTTCTGATCACCTGCAAGGAGGGTGTCAGCCGCGGTAAAGTCGTACAGTATATGGAAGAACATGGTATTCAGACCAGAATGCTTTTTGCGGGCAATCTGACGAAACACCCGTGCTTCGATGAAATGCGGGCGGCACAGGATGGATATCGGATCGCGGGAGAGCTGACAAATACGGATCGTATTATGGAAGACACGTTCTGGATCGGAGTCTATCCCGGCATGACGGACGAGATGATCGATTATATGGCGAGGACACTGCTCAGCGCGGTGAGGTGATTTATGGGACAATTTGATTTCGGACTGGACTTTTATAAAGGGAAAAGGGTGCTGGTCACGGGACACACAGGCTTTAAGGGTACATGGATGTGTATGCTGCTGGTGCAGGCCGGTGCGCAGGTAACGGGATATGCGCTGGAGCCGCCCGCGGAGCCGAGTGTCTACGCGCTGAGCGGCATAGAAGACAAAATGTATTCCGTGACAGGGGATATTCGTGATCTGGAACACCTCAGAAGTGTATTTGATGAAACAGAACCGGAGATCGTCATTCATATGGCGGCGCAGCCGATCGTCAGGGAGTCGTACCGCAATCCTGTTTATACCTACGAAGTGAATGTCATGGGAACCGTCAATATACTGGAGTGTGTCCGCACGCATCCGTGTGTGCGGTCTTTCGTAAATGTGACGACGGATAAGGTGTATCTGAACAGAGAGTGGGAGTGGGGATATCGGGAAAATGAAGAACTGAACGGGTATGATCCCTATTCCAACTCGAAGTCCTGTTCAGAACTGGTCACAAGCAGCTATAAGAACTCCTTCATGAATCCGGCAGAATGCGGGGATGACGCAGCTGCACATCCGGCGGCGGTCTCCACGGCGAGAGCCGGTAATGTGATCGGCGGCGGCGATTTCGCGGCAGACCGTATTATTCCGGACTGTGTGCGCGCGGTTCTTTCGGGGCGGGAGATCATTGTCAGGAATCCGTATTCCACGCGACCGTATCAGCATGTACTGGAGCCGGTTGCGGTATACCTGATGCTGGCGGCGAAACAGTATGAAGATCCGGCGTATGCGGGGTGTTATAACGTGGGACCGGATGAGACGGACTGCTATACGACAGGTGAGATCGTGACACTGTTCTGTGAGAAGTGGAGCCGGGCGGCAGGACAGCAGGTGAGTTGGCGTAACGAGTATGACGGCGGTCCGCACGAGGCGAATTTCCTGAAGCTGGATTGCGCTAAGCTCAAAAGAGCGTTTGACTGGAGACCGGTGTGGAACGTAGAGCAGGCTATGGAGAAGATCGTGGAGTGGACGGCTGCCTATCAGGGCAGAGAAGATATAGCAGAACTGATGAACAGACAGATCGATGGGTTCCTGCATGAGAAGAAGGCGGGTCCTGAATTATGAGCGGACTTGATCAAAATGGAATCAGAACAGAGAAGAGAGATATGAAAGAAAAAAGAAAAAGTGATAACTTGATTAAGAAAATGATGAACTGGATGCTTCAGGAGAAAGGGCTGGCAGCTTTCCTGATTATAACAGCATGCCTGATGCTTGGCAGTATTGTATGGGTATATCATATCAAAGTACTCAATGCACCCAAGGTATATTCTGACGGGTTCGGATATTATGCTTATCTGCCGGCGCTGATCTATCGGGATTTCAGCTTCGGTTTTATCGAAGAGGGGAAATGGGAGCATACGTTAAAGCTGATCGAGGCTGCCGGGGGAATGGTCAACAAATACCCGGTGGGAGTCGCGATTATGGAAAGCCCGTTTTTTTTCACGGCACATTTGATCAGTCTGCTGCGGGACGCTCTGACGGGGAGTGTGACGGCAACCGGATACAGTAACTTGTATCAGTACATGATACTTGCCGGGGGCGTTTGCTACTGGATAGCAGGTACGGCATTGCTGTACATGCTGTTGACGAAATACCTTCGTTTTTCAAAGCGCGTATCCCTGATTTCGTGTATCGTGATTACGTACGGGACAAATCTGTTTCATTACGCTTCTTATGATGCCTGCTTTTCACATGTGTATTCTTATTTTCTGTTTAATTTGTTTCTGTACTATTTATGCTGGTATGAAGAACGGGATGCAGAGGGCAGAAACAGACTGTGGCAGACCTGCATATTCGGCCTGCTGGCAGGACTGATCTTCATGTGCCGCAATACGAACATTTTATTTGTGCTGACTTATGTATTCTATGGCGTTACAGACTGGAAAACACTCAAGGAGAGAGTAACTGTGATCCTGAAGCCGGCAAGGGCGGTTCCGATTGTCCTGACAGGGTTTGTAACACTGTTTCCGCAGCTGCTATACTGGCACAGGGCTACGGGACACTGGTTCGCGTACTCTTACGGAAACGAAGCCTTTTACTGGCTGGCGCCGCAGCTTGGTAATTTTCTGTTTAGTGTGAAAAAAGGAATGTTTTTCTGGAGTCCGATTCTGCTTCTTTCCGTAATCGGCATGATGATTGCATATAAGGCAAAGAGAAAACTTTATACAGGGCTTGTTCTGTTTTTTGTATTGATCATGTATGTATCAAGCGCATGGTGGATGTGGTATTACGGCGGTTCATTCGGACAGCGTGTCGTGGTTGACTTTATGTGTCTGTTTGCCGTTTTTATTGCAGCTTTATTGCAAAGGCTGGAGGAGTGGAGACTGCAGGGCGGCAGGAGTGGAAAATATAAAGTGCTGTCCGGAGCTGTCTTTGCATACTGCGGGATCTGTATTGTCTGGAATCTGATCTGTATGGCGGCGTACTGGTATCGCGTACTGCCATCTGACGGCGCGGACTGGAATACCATCAGAGATATTGTCGGGATGGTACTGTGAAGCGCGCAGAGGTAATGAGAGCCGGAGGACAGTATTTTCTGTTTAAAAAGTTGTAAAACATAAGTAATTATGCTAAAATATACATTCATACAGTTCATGAAGCATGTATGGTAGACTACATGAAAAAGGAGAAATTCACGTACAATGAATTCCGAAACAAAATCCAGAAAGCTGTCGGTCATAATACCCTGTTACAATGAAGAAAAAAATATTGAAGCGATTGTTGAAAAAGTGCTGCAGTCGCCGGTGCAGGATAAAGAAGTCATCGTGGTTGACGACTGCTCAACGGATGGCAGCAGGCGTGTTCTTCAGGATAAGATCGAGTCGCTTGTAAGCCGGATTATATATCATGAGCATAATGGGGGAAAAGGCGCAGCGCTTCGGACAGGCTTTCAGGCGGCGACAGGAGACGTGGTTATTATTCAGGATGCGGATCTGGAGTATGATCCGATGGAATATCCGAAAGTTGTAGATCCGATTTTTGAAGGAAAAGCAAGGGTGGTTTATGGTTCGAGATTTCTGAATCAAAAACGCAAGGGATATTTTGCAAACAGAGTGGCGAATCTCGGGCTTACAAGAATTTCCAATTTTTTTACACATCAGAAACTGACGGATATGGAGACCTGTTACAAAGCGTTCAAAAGAGAAATTATTCAATCTGTTGACATTGAGGAAAACCGTTTTGGATTCGAACCTGAGATTACTGCCAAGCTGTCGAAGATGCGAATCAGAATTCATGAAGTGCCGATTTCTTATTATCCAAGGACTAACAAAGAGGGCAAGAAAATTGGATTTAAGGATGGATTACGGGCGCTTTACGTGATCTGGAAGTATCGTTGATCAGTTATTTAGACAGCAAAGGATATAGCGTGGGAGGAAACATGTAAGATGAAAAGAGTACTAGTAACAGGCGGGGCGGGCTTCCTGGGATCTCATTTGTGTGACAGACTGATTGCAGAGGGCAATGATGTAATATGCGTGGACAATCTTTTTACCGGCAGTAAGGACAATATCAGGCATCTTTTATCAAATCCCTATTTTGAATTTATTCGTCATGATATAACGGAACCGCTTTATGTGGAAGTTGACCAGATCTATAATCTGGCATGTCCTGCAAGCCCGGTACATTATCAGTATAATCCTATTAAAACGGCCAAAACCAGTATACATGGCGCACTTAATATGCTGGGACTGGCAAAGCGGGTCAAGGCACGAATACTTCAGGCAAGTACATCGGAGGTTTACGGAGATCCGGAGATTCATCCGCAGCCGGAGACATACCGCGGGTGTGTGAACCCGATCGGACTTCGCTCCTGTTATGATGAGGGAAAGCGGATGGCGGAAACGCTTTTTTTTGATTATCATCGTCAGCATCAGGTAGATATCCGCGTAATTCGTATTTTTAATACGTATGGTCCCAGAATGAACCAGAATGACGGGCGGGTTGTTTCGAATTTTATTGTTCAGGCGCTCAAGGGTCAGGATATTACGATCTACGGGGATGGAACGCAGACCAGGAGTTTTTGCTATGTGGATGATCTGATAGACGGGATGATACGGATGATGAACTGCGAGGACTTTGTCGGACCGGTTAACATTGGTAACCCGGGAGAATTTACCATGCTTGAATTAGCACAGAAGATTATTGCAATGACCGGTTCGGAATCAAAGCTGGTTTTTGAACCCTTGCCCAGTGATGATCCGACACAACGGCAGCCGGTCATTGATCTGGCGAAGACAAAGCTGGGCTGGAGTCCTGCGATTGATCTGGATGAAGGATTAGAGAAGACGATAGCATATTTTAAAGAGGTAGTATCATAGGTATATGGATCTAACAGGGACGTCGGAAATTTCGACGTCCTTATGCATCGAGGAACATTTTACGACATCATATTGATTTACATAACTTGACATTGGAAATTCACAAAAAGTATGATATGATGAAAAAACAGTAGACATAACATAGAAAAAAAGCAGTAAAGAGATAAAAAGGGAGAGATGCATAATGAGAACGCACAGAACTCATGGGATAATATACAGATGGACTGCCGTGCTCTTATGTCTGGTGCTGTGCACGGGAAGTATGCCGCGGCATGTACTGGCTGCGGAGCAGCAGCCGGGAATGGAGACGGCGCAGAATGAGGCGGGTGAACCGGATCTCAGTGAAAATACAGATGACCCCGTACAGAATAATGGTACGGATGACACAGGAAACGCGGGGATTACGGAAGATACCGGCGGCGGTGAAGGAGCCGGAGATACGAATGGACCGGACGATTCTGTACAGGATGACGGTCCGGAGGATTCTGGCGGCAGTGAGGATACCGGCGATACCGAAGTGCCGGAGGACTCTGACCCGAATGATGTTCAAGGCGATGTCGGCGACAACGGGGAAACCGGCACAGATGATGTTTCAGAGAACGATTTAAGCACTGTTTCGGAGAATGATATAGACGATATGGATGCAGAGAGGCAGGCGATGATCAAATCTGCGCAGGAAGCCTTTGAGCGCCTGCTTGCGGAGAAGGACCTGATGGCGCTCCTCTACCATACGGACAGCTATGCCGCCCGCAGCGGTGCGGAGGAAGACAGTCCGGCGGCAGCGACGCTGGAGATCGGGCAGACACTGTATATCAAGGGTGTAACGATCACGGAGGACGACGTCTGGTATCAGGTGCAGTACTGGCTGAACGGTGCGGAAGGCACGGGATATGTGCAGAGCTATTATCTGGCGTACTCTGATGAAGACTGGATCGCATGGGAGGAAGAACATTTACGGCCGATTCTGGAGGCGGGGGAAGAAGACTACGGGATAACCGCATACGGAATGGCGGCATACGACATGCTGCCTTATGCAACAGACATTTCGGACATCAATGCTTTTCCGGGATCTTATCAGAGCGCGCTCAGGGAACTGAAAAGCGTACATCCGAACTGGACTTTTGTGCCGATGAGGACAGACCTGGATTTTAATACGTCGGTTTCCAAAGAAATGGGCGTTAAGAGTCTGATTCAGAAAACAACGAACAATACATCCAAAGGCTGGGTAGGGGCGGCGTGTCCGAGCGAGAGTGGATGGTATTATGCGACGCAGCCGGCGGTGTCTTACCATATGGACCCGCGCAATTTCCTGACGGAGACTTATATTTTCCAGTTCGAACAGTTGACGTTTAACAGCTCTTACCATACGGAGGCGGCGGTGCAGAATTTCCTGAACGGAACGTTTATGAAAGGAAAGCTGGCAGATGATTCCGCGGGACGCACTTATGCGGGAGCGTTCTATGAGATCGGCAGGGGCAGGAAACTGAGTCCGATCCACCTGGCGTCCAGAGTCTATCAGGAGCAGGGACAGGGCACTTCCGGGTTGATTTCCGGCACGTATCCTGGATACGAGGGATACTATAACTTCTTTAACGTGGGTGTAAACGGCGCATCCACGGCTGAGAAGATCGTGAAAGGTCTGACATATGCGAAGAGCAAGGGATGGAATACGCGCTATAAATCGCTTGAGGGCGGTGCGGCCACGATCGGTAATAACTATATCCTGAAATATCAGGACACCATATATCTGGAGAAATTTAATGTAGACAAGAACAGTCCGTACGGTGTATATGAACATCAGTACATGCAGAATATTCAGGCGCCTGCAAGCGAATCCTCCAGCACGCGTAAAATGTATGCCAACGCCGGTTCGCTAAACAGCGCTTTCGTGTTCAAGATTCCGGTTTACGACAATATGCCGGAGGAGTATCCGACGGTTCGTCTGGATCAGACGAGTATTACACTGGACAGGAGCAAGACAGCTGACTGCGAGAACGGGCGGCAGTTAAAGCTCTATGTGGACGAAGCTGAGGTGAATCCTTCAGGAGCCGTGTGGAGCAGCAGCGATCCATCGGTGGTAACCGTGCAGAACGGTCTGGTGAAGATTGCGGGCGGCGCGCTGACCGGAAAAGCGGGAGAAGCGGTCGTGACGGCGGCCTACCGGATACCCGGGACATCCGAGACCTTGGAGGTGTCCTGTAAAGTCAAGGTGATTATATCCCTGCTGGGGATTACACTGGATAAAACAGAGATTTTCCTGCGGCGTCCCGACACGGTGGTGCAGGATACCACGGGCCTTAGCGACGCGGAGAAAGCGGAGAATACGGATACGGCAGTCTTGCAGGTTTCCTTTGATCCTGCGGACACGTCATCAGACCGGACGATTACGTGGACAACTTCCAACGGAAAAATTGCTACGGTCAAGGCCGATCCGGAAGATAATTCCAGAGCAGTGGTGACTGCGGTCGGCAAGGGAGAGGTGAAGATCACCGCGAAAGCGTCCAAAGCAGGCGGTAAGGCGGCGTCATGTAAAGTGTTTGTCAGTGCGCCGATCTACAAGGTTACGCTGACGAACCGGAGCGCGCAGGATACAGATCCGGCAGATCAGACGACGCTGCTGGCCGGCCAGAGTATAAATCTGTCCGCCGAGTACTATCCGAAAGACACGACTTCGGATACGCAGGTGGTCTGGAGCAGTTCCGACCCGGCTGTTGCCACGGTAGAGAATGGCAGAGTGACGGCAGTGGGCGGCAATTCGAAGAAAAATACAGCGGTGATCACGGCGAAAGTGTCTGGCTGTGAGGCGGGTTATACAGCGAAGCATACGGTGATCGTGGAAAACTGTACCGTTACTTTCATGAAACCCGGTCAGAATGGTATGACTGTGCTGGGCGAGCCGCAGCAGGTGCCTTACGGCGCTACACTGTCTGTGGAGATACTGCAGGAGAAAGAAAAGCAGCTTCTGGCGGCCGGATACGATCCGGCGGAGCGTATTTTCATCGGCTGGTATACGGGAGAGAACGGTACCGGCAGCAGGTTTGATGAAACGACGGCGGTATGTCGTAAAGACATCAGGCTGTATCCTTACTATGAGGAGCAGGGTAAGGGATTCTATGTGCTGCCGGTCGGAGACCAGACCTATACAGGCAGTGCGATCAAGCCCGTTGTGCAGGTGTATGACAGCGTGATTTACGAAAACGGTGACAGAGAGTTGATCGAGCTGGTTCTGAATAAGGACTATACCGTGTCGTATAAGAATAACAAGAATGTGAATCAGGAAGGTAAACCGGTGCCCACCATCACCGTGAAAGGCAAAGGAAATTATACGGGGACCGATAAAATCACTTTTAATATTATTTCGAAAGCACTGACGGATGCGGATATTACAGCGGACCCGATCACCGTGGCATACAGCGGTAAAGTCGTGAAAGGCGTGCCGGTGGTATATCGCGGCAGTAAGAAACTTGTGCGGAATACGGATTATACGGTGACGTATCCGCTGACGGAGACGGGCGCATACAAGACGGCCGGCAGTTATCCTGTTGTGATCACGGGCAAGGGCGGTTACAGCGGCACGATCACGGTACGGCAGACAATCACACAGGAAATCCTGATGAGTAAAGTGACCGTTGCCAAGATTCCCAATCAGACCTACCGCAATGATCCGGAGGCTGGAGAAGCGGGAAAAGGTATTACGCCGGAGCTTAAGGTGACTTATAAGGGGCAGGAACTTGTAAAGAGCGAAGACGGAGGAGCGACAGGGGATTATACGGTGGTTTATACCAATAATACCGCAGTCGGAACGGCGACGGCGACCATCACGGCGGTGGAAGGCAGCGGTTATACGGGCACTAAGAGCGTAAACTATAAGATTGTCGGGACGTCGATTGCGAAAGCGAAGGTAGAAGGCATCACTGACAGGGTGTATAAGGGTGATGAGGAAGAGGCCAGACAGCCCCAAGGTGCTTACAAGCTGACCTTAAACGGGCAGGAACTGCGTGAAAGCGAGGATTACGTGACGGTATATGCGAATACCGGCAAAGCAGGCACGGCTTCGGTCACTTTCAAGGGAATCAACGAATATACGGGACAGATAAGAAAGACGTACCGGATCACCGGGTATGATATCAGTCCGGATGAGAATGGCGCTGCAGCCGCCGGAATCACAATGAAATACTATACACAGGACGAGCCGTATACGCAGGATAAGCCGGAACGGTTGAAGTCTGTTACAACATTCTCTGAGATCACCGCGCCTTATGTCAAAGGAGGCACGAAGCCGGTGGTGATCCTGTACTTTAATAACAGCGAACTGACACCGGGTAAAGACTATACGATCCGGTACGCGAACAACAATACGGTCACGCCCGCAGACCCGGAGGAACGGGATGAAAGGAAACTTCCGAAGATCACGGTGACCGGAAAGGGAAACTTCAAGGGCAGTATTACCGGTTGTTTCACAATTACAGACGGCCGGCTGAATCAGAACAGCGGAAAGATCACGATGACCGCCAGAGATATTGTCTATAAAGATAAGAAGAATGCGTATAAGAGCACGGTGACTCTCAAAGACTGCAACGGCAGCAAGCTCGCTGCAGGTAAAGACTACGATAAGAATCTGTTATACACTTACGCCGCCGATACAAGCTGGCAGGATGCCGGGGGCAGTGAGATCAGGAGGCTGGCGGGCGATCCGGTAGCGGCGGAGGATATTCCGCCGGCGAATACGCTGCTGCGTGTTACGGCGCAGGGAATGGGCGCTTATGCAGGCGCGAAGCGTGATGGAGAGGGCAGCAGTCCGGAGCAGGACGATGCACCGCAGATGTCGGTCACATACCGTATTGTGGCGGCGGATATTGCGAAGGCCAGGGTAACTGCGAGAGCGCAGGTATACCGCAACGGACAGGAGATCACACTACTGCCGGAGGATCTGAAGATCACGGTGAACGGGGAAGAACTGCAGTATGGCACGGACTACGTGATCGACGCAGGCACCTATACAAACCATACGAACAAGGGAAAAGCAGCTGTGACTATTAGGGGAACCGGCAACTACGGCGGTGAGAAAAAGATCACTTATACGATTGGCTCAAAGACGTTAGTCTGGTGGAAAAATTTACTTTTTTAAAAATTAAGTTTTCCTTAAAAACACAATATCTTGTAGTGTAACCTCTTGCACCATACAATTAGAAATGATACAATAAGCGTAAGTTTGTCGAGAAAAGAGATAAACTTACGCTTATTGCATAAAAGGCAGATCGCGGGAAACGGAACGGATGAAAGTACGTTTACGCTTCGAAAGAGAAAACATGGTTCAGGGTGATATACAGGAAAAGGTGGAGGGAAAATGAAGAAACAAAGGGTATTGGCGTTATTGTTGGCATTGAGTCTTGCGCTTGGCACGAATGGCATGTCGGTTCTGGCTGCGGGACCGGACGTATCGGGTGTTTCTGTCATGGTGGAAGACAGTGACAGTCCGGTCGCTGAGGAAACGTCCGGTGAACAGACTCCTGCCGGAGAAGCCGCACCGGATGATGATGGAGGCAGCGGGCAGACAGCGGATGGTGAGACGGGTCAACCGGATGACTCTGCAGGAGACGATCAGGCAGGTTCACAACAGCCGGGCGATACGACAGGAGACGACCAGAACGCCCCGGAGCAGCCGGACGGCTCGACAGGAGACGGCCAGAACGATCCGGAGCAGCCGGATGATACGACAGGAGACGACCAGAACGATCCGGAGCAGCCGGATGGCTCGACAGGAGACGACCAGAACGATCCGGAACAGCCGGATGACTCGAAGGGAGATGATCAGACCGGCCAGGAGAATCCGGACGGTTCTGAGGAAGAAGATCCGGATGACACAGAAGAGACAGATCCTGATGATAAGGTTACAGAAGATATAAGCGGGAATGATGTGCCGACAGACGGGGAGGAAGATCCGAAGGGTGAGCCTGAAAAAGAGAAGGGGGATTCGGCGGCGGTTCAGAGCCTTGCCCCCAGAATGATGACTTTCCAGGATGAAACGGGTATGCGCATCACCTACGACGCGAATGCACAGTATGATTATACCGTGGATGAGAGTGGTACGCTGACCGGCATCACGAAAGCAGGTGGTGGTGAAGTCGAAGGAAACGTCGTGCTTGATGAGGCGAAAGGGATCAAGCGCATCGGTTCCGGCGCTTTTACAGGCAACACGAAGATTACATATATCAAGATGCCGGCGGGGCTTACGACAGTCGGCGCGGATGCTTTCAAAGGCTGTACCGCTTTGCGGGGTATGACGATTCCCACGGGCGTAACAGCTATAGAAGAAAGTGCCTTTGAGGGATGCAGCGCGCTGACACAGTTCGCGCTGCCCGCTACGATCGAAGACATTGGCAATCGCGCGTTTTACGGGGATTCGCGGCTGTTTATGGTATATATGAAGAGCATCGGGATCAGCAGGCTGCAGAATATCGGTGAATATGCGTTCTATGGCTGCTCTGCACTTGTAGAATTCTGTTCTGACACAGAGTTCACGTTTCCGAGGTCATTGACGAATATAGGTGCGTACGCATTCTATAGGTGTAGTGCTGTCAAAACGATTAATTTCTCAGATAACATCAGCACGATGGGTGCTCATGTATTCGAATCCTGCGGTGCTTTGGAGCGTGTTATCCTGCCAAAAGCACTTACGGCGATTCCGCAGTATGGATTTGCCGACTGTAACTCATTGATGTCGGTTACATTCAATAAAGAGAATGTGACAGAGACGGTGGGGGCATATGCATTTAAGAGTTGTTATCGCCTGGGAAGTATAGAACTGCGGCAGGTAAGTCTGATTGAAGCAAATGCATTCATAGATTGTGCCGGTCTGGTCAGAGTTCTCATTCTGCCTAATAAATGTGAGATACAGCCGGATGCATTTCCTGATGTAGACACGTTGTACCTGCTCGGAATCGAAGGCTCCGATGCAGAAAAATATACCAAGGAGCGCAAAATTCAGTTTATTGATATTCTGGCTTCCGGTTCGGAACCGTATAAATGTGAGATCGTTACAATCGGAACAGGCACCGGAACGGTATCATTATCTGTACTGGACGAGGAAGGAAAGGATACCGGCAAGGACCCGAATCAGGAGAATAATAAGAAAGGCGTTAAGGCGGGCACAAAGATTTGTGTAAAAACACAGGCATCCAGTGGAAGCAGGTGCGTCAGTGTGACATGTAACGGTACGAAACTTGTTTATGATAAAGGGATGCAGATGAGCTTTGAGATGCCAAAGGGCGGAGCGCTGCTTATCGCTGAATTTGAGACGACAGGGGGAAGCAGCACAATTGTCGGAACGGATATATCGTATGAATTTTCCAGAGGATCTGACGGAGAAGGCGGGGCGGAACTTAAAATAGGACAGTCTACGAGATTGTTTATACTGGATGTCAACGGTAATGTTGTGCCGGCTTCAAAAGTGAAGTTTAAGTCTGATAATCCGACAATAGCTGAAGTGGATGACCGTACGGGTATGGTGACTGCGCTGAAGGAAGGTCTGGCACATATAGAGATGAGAGTGACCGGCGGCAGCGGAGAGATCGTTCGGGAAGCGGTTGTGCATGTTTCAAAGTCGGATGTTGCCTCTCTGAAGCTGACAGCGGATTCCTATGACGAGGATATCATCACAATAACGGAACAGACAATAGGCGGGCAGATGATCCAGACAGCGTTTATGGATATTAACGCCGTGAACGCGCATGAGGAAAAGATCGTATTAGAAGCACTTGCATATGATCAGGATCTGGAGGATATGTCGGTGGCGCTGAAGTGGACTACCAGCGACAGCAGTGTTGCAAGGCTTGCCGCGACATCCACGGCGAATGCCGTCACGATGAACACCGTGACAATTCCGCAGAATGCCAGCGGTGAGGCAACGATTACCGTGTCGGCGACGAATGCCGATAAGAAGACTATATCACAGAAATTTATCATACAGGTCCGGGATAAGACGCCGCGTTTGTCCGCGACATCGCTTACCTTAAATCCGAATAAGGAGGAAGGTGCAGTTTTACGTGTTATCACCGCGTATGGTGTTTCGATTGATCCGGATACATTTAAGCTTGTAAAGCCGGACAATGATAAAGTTACCGTGAGCGATTTTAAATGGGAATATGACCGGGAGGCCAGTTCGGATACGGTACATTATTTCAAGATCAATCCAAGATATGATTCGATGAAAGAACAGGTTTGTAAGGTGAAGGTCAGTGTGGACAGCAAGGTCAATCCGACCCCGGTTACGATCACAGTGAAGTATTCCCTGCCCAACCCCAAGGTCACCTTCGATAAGAAGCAGCCGAAGATCAACCTGTTCTATGCCAATGACGAAACGGAGATCAGACCTGTGATCACCGGTCTGGGCAATGATAAAGTGTCCCGGTTTGAATTAGAGCCTTTGAATAAGGACCCGGAAAAATATGACCGGTATTTTACCGATAACTTTCAGATTGAGGAGGATCCAGAGGACCCGGAGAAGATTATTATCACCCAGAAGAGTGAGCAGATGCTTCTTGACAAAAACAAAAAACCGGTTACAACCGGAAATCTGGTGCTGCATTTTGAGGGATATAAGGACAGCGCCGTGAAGAAGTATAAGATCACGATCCCGACGCAGACGGTAAAACCGTCCTATAAGCTGGACAGGACCTCAGATACTTATAATACAGCACCGGCAGACAGAACGATCGTGCTGACACTTATAGATACCAAGACGAAGAAGCCGGTTGTATGGGAAGATGGAGACTGGGAAATCGAGAAATCTGTGAAGAGTACAGTGGATGCTGTGGAGAGAGATACGATTGAACTTACCGGCGAAGGGCAGATCGTGATGCATGCAAACGGTGCGCTTAATCCGACGGGCAAGGTCGTCCTGACACTTCGGAATCATGCATGGGCGGAAGGCAAAGCGTTTGAATATACTTATAATATCAAAGCAACAGGAGCTGACCCCACGATTAAGCTGAAGCAGGCCACAGTCAATCTGAACAGCAACTATACGGAGCAGACAGAGAAGTTCTATCTGACTTCGAATCAGTCTGATACGGTTCTTTCAGATATGCAGAACTTTGTGCCTGATCCCGGGAAGAATAATGCGGATCAGTTTGACTATATTCATGTAGATTATATGGATGGTGAGGGGACGGTTTCAGTCGATTCGAATATCAAACCTGGCGCTTATAAATTCAAATGCGATCATGTAGAAGGCAGTGAAGGTGAACTCTATAATAAGGTTACATTGACGGTCAAAGTAGTCAATACGCTTCCTGAAATGACGGTAAAGGGAACGCCGGCGCTGAATCTGTCGGCGGTATGGGATGGCGACTATACGGAGACAGCAGAGCTTGCACTGAATGCCAAACTGCCGGAAGGATATGAGATTGACGGTGTGTCTACAGTCGATACGATTGCATGCACAATGCAGGGCGCAAGTGCGGTTAAAGAAAAATTCGACTGGAATATCGAGGATAATAAACTGTTGATCTCGTTAAACAGCAAGGTGAGCCAGCAGAAGTATACCTTTACCATGAAGCCGGTATATGTCAGCAGCGGCGGCAGTCTGGTCGAAGGCAAGAGTATCCGGTTTAACGTAAAAGTTTATAGCGCTTTCCCCAGTGTCAAGCTGTCGGCAAAGGGTGTATTGAATCTGGTGGACAGACAGAGCAAGGAGTATACATTAAAGAACAGCATTGTATATACGCCGTCTTTCAAGAACCTGAAAGATACGGTGGAAGAGGCACGGATTTTTGATGCCGACGGCGGAGCTTTAGAGCCGGATGACGAGGAAAGCCAGTATTTCCAGGCGGAAGTTCTCGACGGTAAGATATATGTTTCGCCCCGGGAGGAAGCGGACATCAAAAATAACACGACGTATCCGGTCAAGATATGGGTGAGATTTGCCACTTACAGAGGATACGAAGGCATGATGGTGAATGAAATATTGAAGGTTAAGACTGCGCAGGTACTGCCGAAGGTTACGACTGACAGACAGGACTTGAACCTGTATCTGTCTAATAAGCCATATGAGGCTGTCTTCAGAGTTACCCCGAAGGAAGGCAGTATCGGCAGGATCGCGGATGTTGTATTCGGAGAGAAGGATACGAAAGCGCAGGATTCCTTCGAGATCAGATGTGGTACACCGAGGGCGGACGGTTCCATAGACGTGTATGTGAAGCTGAAGGGTACGGTTTCGTTTGCGGGCGGTTCCAGCAATAAGTTAAAGATGTATGCTGTATTCGAAGGGCAGGGTATCAATACGACCGGTCCTGAGATTACGATGAATGTTAAGATTAATAAGTGATGTGCCGTACAGGCGCATCCTGTCCGGATGGCAGCCGGATGCGGGAGATCAGTCATTATGACTCAGATAGCGGATATATTTTACAAGGTCCTTGCGTTCTTCCGGCTGCAGTTTCTGGATATCATACATAACATCGTGCATGGTGACATTATCCAGATATATATTATTCAGATTGGTACTGCCCGGGTAACCGTTGTCTGCACCTAAGAGATAATCCGTACTGACTTTATAATATTTTGCTAAAGCAATAACCGCGCTGATTGGTATTTCGCGATGACCGTTCTCATAATTGGAATAGGTCTGCTGCGAGATACCGAGATGCGCGGCTACTGTTTTCTGTTTTAAATCATGATCTTCACGCAGATCTCTCAATTTTTCACGAAGTTCTTTCATAATGGTATACCTCACATTCGGGTTCGTAAAGCGAATTTACTTTTGAGCATTATGACACAACGATAAAATGTATTTGGAAAAGTACTCAAAAAATAATACAAATAATTTGTGCACAATAAATTGTTGTTGGTTTTTGCGGAAAATATACACAGTTTTAAAATGATTGACAGGGAAGCTGCAGGCAGAACTGATACAGGAATGAAAGGGTTGATTGCATATTCCGGGGAAATAAGGTAAAATCTGATCATGATGATGAAGGTATCCTTACTGGTAACAACCTATAATGTGAAAAATGATCTGGCAGTTACGCTGGCAGGTATCGAGAAACAGGATTATGCACCGATTGAGGTGGTGATCGTGGACGGCGGCTCCAATGACGGGACGGTTGATCTGATCCGTGAATTTGCAAAGAGACATCCGGGGAGCACGCGGACGGCGGGGTGTCCTGCCATGATGGTGCGATGGATTTCGGAGCCGGACAAGGGTCTGTATGATGCCATGAATAAGGCATGGGCCATGTGCAGCGGCGATATTGTGGCAGTGTGTAATGACAGGCTGTGCACGCCGGATACGGTCACGAAGCTGGTCCGGGCAATCGAACAGGGCGGCGGGAACTGTATCGGCGCTCATGCGGATCTGGTCTATGTGGAGGGGGAGCGTATCGTCAGGACATGGCATATGGGGAATGGACGGCTCACAGACGGCTGGATGCCGGGACACCCCACTCTTTTTTTGAAAAGAGAGATCTATGAGCGGTACGGAACCTATGATATCAGTTACCGGTGTGCAGCGGATTATGAGTTTATGGTCCGCTTTCTTAAGGAGGAAAAGAACCGTCTGGCATATGTGCCGGAGGTTCTGATCGCCATGTATTACGGCGGGACAAGCAATGCGGGACTGCGCAATTATCTGGTTTCCTTTAAGGAGGGGTATCTGGCGCTTAAGACAAACGGCGTGCGCCATCCGTTGTTGATTACCGTGAAGAGGACGATACGGGTGCTCAGGCAGTTTTAGCTTATTGCACGCTGCAGCCGGACGCAGTAGTGAGACGGGATAATTAAGATTATGAAAATTCAAAAAGCATTTTATCCGATTGTAAATAATGTGATACGTGTATTACTGCTGCTGATCACAGCGGGCATGTTCCTGCAGAGCGTGTTCAGTACCAGTTTCGTCGGCGTGATCACGAAGGAAGACGGAGCACTGCAGGAGAGAACATTAAATATTGCGGATCAGCCATGGAGACATCTGCTGGTTTTCGCCGCGTTCACGGTTACGGGCATACTGCTGTACAGGGGAATCCCCTGGCTGCGTGTCCGCCTGCGGCGTGCCCGGGCGCGGACAGAGACTCCTGTTTCAGGGAAAGCGGGGCGGTTGTATGCGGTCGGCACGATTATTGTTCTGGTTATGGGTACTGTCTGGATCTTTGCGACGAGACTGCAGCCCGGTTCCGATCCGGCGAAAGTGTATGCAATTGCCATGCAGTGGCGCAGAGGGGACTTTTCCGCGTATGCGGAGGGCGGTTATCTGTTCCGCTATCCTTTTCAGGCAGGTATTATCCTGTTCTATTATCTGTTATCTTTTATCTTTGGAATAGATAACTATATCGGTCTGCAGTTTGCCAACGTGATTGCACTGGCGGCGGTTTACGGGCTGCTTGTGAAGCTCTCGGAGATCTTCTGGCGCGAGGATGAGAAACTGCCGTCTGTTGTGTATGCGGTGCTGATACTGTGGGTGCCGTTATCTTTCTATGTCACATATCTGTACGGCATACTGCCGGGTATGGCGCTGTCGCTGGGGGCGGTGTACTTTGCGGCAAAGTATCTGACGACAAGACACTACCGCTATATGATACCGGCAGCATTGTGTATGGGGCTGGCGACCGTGATCAAGATGAACTGTCTGATTTATCTGGTGGCGATCGGTTGTTTTCTGCTCTATGATGCAATCGATATTGCTCTGCTGACGAAGAGAGAATCCGGACGGCAGTGGATTGCGTCGCTTGTCTGCCTGACGCTGATGGGACTTGGCGTGGCGGGGTGCAACCAGATATGCACCCAGTATGTGGAACACCTGTCCGGCTATGAGGCCGGAGACGGGGAAGTGATGGTGTCCTGGATCGTGATGGGACTGCAGGAGACGCCTTTGGGACCGGGCGGATACAGCGGTTATATCGGTGAAGTATTTGAAAGATATGAGTATGATACGGAGAAGATCACGGAGGCTTCGATTGCGGATATCAAGAAGATCATGGCTAAGATGATACGAAATCCGCTTGACGAGGGTATTCCTTTTTTTGCGCGCAAGAATGCGTTTCAGTGGAATGACCCGACCTTTATCAGTCTGGACCGCACGAAAGGAAGGGCGGCGGGCAGTATTCCGGGGTACGCATACAGTCTGATTGAGGGAAAGGGCAGCGTGGTGCTCTCGGTTCTGTTAAACTATGCGCAGACATTGCTGCTGGCAGGTTTTATTCTGTATCTGATTATGAGGCGTAAGAGTCGTAATCTATACGAATTGATGGGAGCAGTCGTCTTCCTGGGCGGATATATATTTCATTTCTTCTGGGAATCCAGCGCCTCCTATACGATTCCGTATTTTGTGGTTATGATTCCTTATGCGGTCAAGGGACTTGCGGACTGGATCAGGAGCGCAGACAGATGCGTTGTTTATCTGGGCGATGCCGTGCGGCGGAGCAAAGTACAGGGAATGCACACGGTGAAAAAGAAACTGCTGTCTGCAGCTTGCAAAAGGCAGATATGGCTTCCGGCCTGTGTATTGGCAGCTGTGATTTGTGCGACGGCGCTTCTGAGCAGGACGAATCTGTTTGACCGTACAATTGCGTTAAACGACGGTGCAGATGCAGCGTGGCAGTTCTATCATCGGGGTGAAGACGCGCAGACGGATAAGACCGGAATCAGGGAGGGATATTATTATTTGTCACCATATCTGGCGCAGGATGCCGCGCTGACAGTACGGGATAAGGAAATGACACTCGTGTCAGTCACAGCCGGGCCGGAAGCCGGCGTGCAGACCGCGGGGAATGCACAGGAAGGCATGCGTGCAGACGCGGTGACAAAGGTATCAAAGATAAAAGATATAGAAAATAAGATTTTACTGCAAAGGAACAATGGCGGCATGTGCATGCGCTTCCGCAGCAATGAACAGGTTCTGGCAATCGACCTGAGCGGAGAAACGGCAGATCTGATCACATATCTGGACGACGGGATGAATACTTTGTATACGCCGCGGGAAAAAGTGTATTATCGCTGGAAGATGCATCCGGCGCAGGACGGCGGGTATTATATTACGATAGATGATCTGGCACTGACTTACCGGAATGGAGAAGCAACACTGGAAAAGCTGAATGAGAGCGAGGAGCAAAGATGGATGCTGCAGCTGTGAGGAATAGCAAAGATAAGAAGTTCAGACCGGATAAAAGATGCCGCGTTCTTGCGGCAGGTCTTCTGCTTGTATTGCTTATATTGTCACGGTATATTGTAAACGGTGAACCTGTTGATGTCAGAAGTGACGAGACGGAAATCGGAGTAGAATTATCTTTATATGATGGTATGGAAATCAGGCAGCCATTAACCTTTACGGAAGAAATGAACTGGCGGCAGGGATACTATGCACTGTACTTTGCAACATGTGATACAAGCAGTGAAGGACATGTCACGGTTACCGTTGAACAGGGGGAGATGCTGCAAACGGACACGATTGCTCTGCGCGATATAAGAAGTGGAGAATGGATGCCGTTAGACGGCATTGATCCTGGAAAGGCTGTATGCGGAGAGGCTGTTTTGCGGCTTTACACGGAAGGCGTAGCACGGGGAGAGCTTGCGGCTGCGGCGGGACAGGATTATTACGGGTTTGGTGTTGTGGACTATAACGGGGTGACACAGGGACTGGCACTGGCGCAGGCGTATCATTATCATATCACCGGCATGGAGTACGGGATCAGACTGCTGTGTTATGGAATCGTTATGCTGTGCATGGTTGCACTGCTGGTTGTGGTAAGCAGTAAAACTGCCGAGAGCAGAGGGCAGTGCCTGACAGTGTTCGGCATTATGACGGTCATGTTCATGGCTGTCATTTATCTGCTGGACAGTTCAATTTATCTGGAGCCGACTTATGCGGAAGCCGTGACAAATTTTCTGAAGTATGCGAGGGAAGAGAACTTTGTAAACAATTTTTTCATTACCGATGCGGGATATCTTCCATTGCTGCCGCGGCTGATCGCACTGTTATATATTAAAGTGCTCAGGCTGCCATCTGCATACGCGCTTTATTTTATGCAGGCTACGGCCTGTCTGCTGTGCAGCATGATATGGGCTTTTTTTGCACTGTATCCTTTTCACGGTATCATGAAGCTGCCTGACAGGATTCTATGGTGCATACTTGTTATGATGACGTGTTTTTGCGAGGAGACGCTGTTTTTTACCAATCATGCATATTGGGGTATTTATTTTATACTGTTAATGATGATTGCGGACCTGCAGGAATTCCACGGGTGGGTCTATGCCGGTCTGACGGGGTTCGGGGCGCTGCTCTGCCTGTCCAAAGGGACTTACGCAGTCGTATTGCCGCTGGCGGTTCTCTGTCTGGTTCTTATGCATCGCAGTATGACCGGAAGGGACAGAATATTTCTATTTGCCGCGGGGGCGTCTTCCCTGTTGCAGGTTCTATATGCTTTTGGCGGACAGGGGGACGGAGGCAGCTGGATCGCCGCAGCTTCCGGCGGCTGGATCGATTTTCTGCTCAGAATGGTCAGCCGGGTATTTGTGGAATTTAGCGCTTATTTACTGCTCCCGCTTGGAAAATACGTGCAGCGCATACCCGTGGTGATTCTGGTATTGA
The DNA here is from genome assembly GCA_937920345.1 of uncultured Lachnospiraceae bacterium. Classification (GTDB taxonomy): domain Bacteria; phylum Bacillota; class Clostridia; order Lachnospirales; family Lachnospiraceae; genus UBA3282. The sequence continues at coordinate 83,587 of CALGVA010000016.1, read as the reverse complement.
CGCTTGCACTGGTCGGTTTTCTGGCTGTGGATTTTATACGAAACATTCTGCTTCCCTTTATACAGGGCAAAACGGTGAGCAAAGCGCGGAGAAATTTTTATATTGCTGTGTTGTACCAGCTGATTGTATCGGCATTTTATCTTGTGACGGTGAAACCGGTTCCGGAGTCCTGGGGCAGTATCGGCCGCGTTGCATTCGGACAGATGGGGCACAAATACGAGATATTTTCCGACATAGGCTTCTATATGCTGCTGCTTACAGGAAGTATTATGCTGCAGTCAAAAGACGGGCTTGCAGAGACGGCGGGTACGGACGACGTCAGACCGAAACACGGAATTATGAAAACTTGCAGCCGGTATGCGGTCCTGGTGTTAATGGGTGTTTTCTGCCTGACGAATCCGGTTATGCAGCTGACAGGATGGGCGGAAGCGGAAACCTCGGACGGGCGGGTATATGCCGGAAATATTAATGCGGGCTGGTGGAGTTGTAAGGACTGGCTGCAAAACAGTGCCTTTTTTATACCAACCCGCGGTGACAACTGGAGCTACAGCCGTAATGCTACACTATATCAGGTGGGAACAGATGCTTATTTTGAGGAGACTTCCTGTGTAAATCTGGAAGAGGAGATATCCGGTTATCACAGTTTCTATGAAATACAGGATGAAACAAAGGCGCAGAATCTCATCGGCGTCATGATCAGGCGTCCGGATCGGATGAAAACCACAGATTACACGGTCCAGCTGCTGGATGCGGATAACAATGTGATCGCACAGACAGAGCAGACAGATAACGGCAGATATAAAAAATGTTTGTTTTACTTTGCAGATCCGGTCAGCCATGCCAAAAGGATACAGTTTGTAGATACAAACGGAGAACCGGTATATTATAAGGATTATATTGCATGGGTATGCGCATGGTAATGGAATAGAGCGGCGGCATTCAGATATTAAGACTGTTTTGGCAATAAGATTTTAAACAGCCGGTATAGTTTGTGCCGTATACAGAACGCATACAATTTATTGTGGAGTCCGGTGATGTCCCCGAGGGGAACGGCCTGGAAAGCTGCCCTGATATGCGGATTATCACATTCCTCCCGAAAGAGCTGCTTAAAGCGGGCGGATTCCTGCCGTATGGATTGAAATACAGGGGCAAAAGTCAATAGACTCTGATACACAAAGAAATAGTGAAGCTGTTTTTGCATAAAAGGGTATGCGGACAGATCAATAAACTGTGCATAAGTATCAAACATTGTGTGGTTTTCGGATAAGCGTTTCGGATCCATATTGTGACTGACAGAAGCAGAGTTGCTCCGGTAATAATAGTAAGCTTCGCTGCAGAAATATACGCTTGAGGCTTCCAGCATACACGCATATGTGACCGGACCGTCTTCTCCTACGATAATGCTTTGAGGGAGACGAAACAAATATTTTTCCAGAATGTTACGGCGAAACAGCTTGTTCCATAAATTAGGGGCAATGCCAAATACAAAATAGGTTCCGAAATAAATCATTTCAGGATAAACGGTATCCATAAGCCGGGTCTTGTCATAAAACCCGGACGCGAAGGGAGCGCTGCAGATCTTCGTTTTGTGCGGCATTACAGCAGTGAAATCACAGTGGACAATATCTGCATGGGTGGTCTTGGCGGCCCGGCACATGCTGCTGTACATCGCAGGATCGATCCAGTCGTCGCTGTCCACAAAAGTGATATATTCACCACGGCTTGCGCGGACGCCGCTTTGCCGGGCACAGGTATGTCCGCCGTTAGGCTGATGGATGCAGCGGATCTGCTCATGAGCTGCCGCATAGCGGTCACAGATGACGCCGGATTCGTCCGTAGAACCGTCGTCCACAAGAATCAGTTCATAGTCGGTAAAGTCCTGCGCCAGAATGCTGTCGAGACAGCAGGTTAAATATTCTTTCGTATTGTAGACCGGAATGACGACGCTTAAGAAAGGATGACTTGACATGTTTTTCCCTTTCATGTTTTCTGTGTTTGCGATACGGATCCGCAACTGGTTTTACCTGATTTTATATATTTTATCGCGTCTGCCGGAGAATGGCAATACAGAGCGGTAAGTTTTGCGGATAAGGCAGATTTTTATCGCAATTGCAGCCAAAATTTGCTATAATAAATAGTTGGTGTTAGGTAGAGGGGGATACATGTTGATTAAGATCGCTTTTTGCTTTGATGAAAATTTAGTCGAACAGGTAAAAGTGGCGATTGCTTCTCTTCTGGATTACGGCGTGACAGAACAGGTACATTACAGTATTTACTGTGTATGTACTGAGAAAGCGGCATATATCGAGACGCAGCTTGCGCGGATCGTGGAGGCGCGGGATTGCAAATCGCTTTTAAATGTAAAAGTGGCAAAAAATCTGTACGGGGACGCCTATGAAGTCAGGGGAATCACGTCGGGGGCTTATCTGAGGCTGATGCTTCACAGAATATTGCCGGATGTGGATAAGATAATATATGTGGATATTGATGTATTGTTTTGCGGTGATCTGCTGCAGGTCTGGCAGACGGATATGACAGACGATGTCGTGGCGGCGGTAAAAGGACCGGTAAACCTCTCCGACAAGTGGGAATGGAATCGCAGCAGACCTTACTGGCAGTCTCTGGAAGGAATAAAGGGCGGATATATCAACTCGGGTGTGCTTGTGCTTAATCTGCAGGAGATACGCCACCGCAATCTGGAAGTACAGTGGGATGAGTGGGCAAAAGAGAAGCTATATTATCAGGACCAGGATATTCTGAATATTACCTGTCAGGGTGCGGTCAGGTATCTGCCGCCGCGCTATAACCGGATTGCCTATCTGGAAAAACAGGATTATGACAGACTTGTCAGTGAGGGCGTTTTTACAGGACAGGAATGTGACGATGCAATGGCGCATCCCGTGATTCTGCACTTTGCAGGCGATAAGCCATGGAAGCGTTATGACACGAATCTCGGCGTATTATGGTGGGACTATGTCAACAGCCAGCCGGATCTGAAAGAGCTGTTTGATCAGAAGAAGGCGATGCGGTATCACGGTCCGACACTCCTCGAGAGAGGAGTACGAAAACTTAAGAATATGCTCTGCGGGGAGAAACGATAACAGAAAAGAACAGGAGAAATGATTGAAAATTAAAATTTTCAATCGCGAGATTTGTGTCTGCGCGTTGCTTGCCACAAACTCATTCATGCACAGAAAGCAGCGCAGAAATGGAGGAAATCATGAAAATAGCAGTTGCGGGAACAGGATATGTAGGACTCGTCGCGGGCGTATGTTTTGCGGAGGTGGGACATGACGTCACTTGCGTGGACGTGGACGGGAAGAAAGTGGAACTGATGGCTTCCGGCACATCGCCCATCTATGAAGAAGGGCTGGAAGAGTTGATGCGGAAGAACAATGCGACGGGCAGACTGCACTATACGACCGATTACCGAAATGCCTACAAGGATGTGGATGCGATCTTTATCGGTGTGGGAACGCCGGAGCAGCCGGACGGCTCCGCCAACTTAAGCTATATCGCGACGGTGTCCCGACAGATCGCGGAATCGGTGGAGCGGGACTGTCTTGTTGTCGTGAAATCTACCGTTCCGGTGGGAACCAATGATAAAGTGGAGCAGTTTATCAGAGACTTCCTGACCAGAGACGTGAAGATCGAGGTGGCATCCAATCCGGAATTTCTGGCACAGGGCTCGGCGGTGCACGACACGCTGCATGCGGCGAGAATTATTATCGGGACAGAGAGTAAGGAAGCAGAAGCAATTCTCAAACGGATCTATGAGCCTTTCGGACTGCCGATCGTATCCGTGGACAGGCGTTCTGCAGAGATGATCAAGTACGCCTGCAATGATTTCCTGGCGCTCAAGATTTCGTATATGAACGATATTGCCAACCTGTGCGAGCTGGTAGGTGCGGATATCGACGCCGTCGCAAGAGGCATGAGTTATGACAGCAGAATCGGTTCACGGTTCCTGAATGCGGGCGTGGGATACGGCGGAAGCTGTTTCCCGAAAGACACGAAAGCACTCAAATATCTTGCCAGACAGCACGGCTATAAACTGCGTACCGTGGAGGCGGCAGTGGACGTAAACGCGGAGCAGAAGACGAAGCTGTTTCATAAGGCAAGCAACAGGATGATCACGTTTCAGAATCTGAAGGTGGCGGTTCTGGGACTCGCTTTTAAGGCGGGAACCGATGATCTGCGGGAGGCCCCTTCACTGGATAACGTACAGCTTCTGCTGGAGGGCGGCGCAAATATCTATGCATACGATCCGGTTGCCGCAGAGCATTTTAAAGCAAGATACCCGGAAGGGAAGAGCGCAAATGGGACGATCCAATATGTGTCCACGCCGGAGGAAGCGCTGCAGGATGCCAATATCTGTTTTATTTTTACGGAGTGGGATGAGATCAGAGCAGTTTCACCGGAGATATTCAAAGAGCGGATGCAGATTCCGCTCGTATACGACGGACGTAACCTGTATAGCCTGGAAACAATGAAGGATGCAGGCGTAGAGTACTACAGCATCGGGCGGTAGGGGTAAATGCCTGTAATCCTGTGAGCAGGCATAGATTTGATGAAACGGAGGAGCGATGAAGTCTTTAGATATGAATAAAATATATTTAATTACCGGAGGAGCCGGTTTTATCGGTTTTCATTTATCGAAAAGCCTTCTGGAGAAAGGCGCGCGGGTGATTGGCTTTGACAATCTTAACGACTATTATGACGTGCAGCTGAAGAAGGACAGGCTGGCGATCCTCAGACAGTATGACAATTATACGTTTATCAAGGGAGACCTGGGCGACAAGAGTGATGTGTTCCGCATGTTTCAGGAATATGCGCCGCAGGTGGTGGTGAATCTGGGCGCACAGGCAGGCGTGCGCTACAGCATTGATAATCCGGATGCCTACATGCAGTCTAATATGATGGGATTTTTCCATATTCTGGAGGGATGCCGGTATTTTCCGGTGGAACATCTGGTCTATGCTTCCTCCAGTTCCGTCTATGGCGGCAACGAGAAGGTTCCTTTTTCCACGGAAGATAAGGTGGACGGTCCGGTGAGCCTGTATGCGGCGACGAAGAAATCCAATGAACTGATGGCGCACGCTTACAGTAAGCTGTACCATATTCCTGTGACGGGACTGCGTTTCTTCACGGTTTACGGACCGTACGGCAGACCGGATATGGCATATTATAAATTCACGCAGAAGATTCTGGCCGGTGAGCCGATCCAGATCTATAATAACGGCGATATGTACAGGGACTTTACTTATATTGACGATATTGTCAAAGGCGTGGAGAATATACTCTGTAATCCGCCGGCAGTGAATGAGCAGGGCGTAAGCTATAAGCTCTATAACATCGGTAATAATAAACCGGAGAAACTGATGGACTATATAGAGACACTGGAGCGGTGTCTGGGCAGGACGGCAGTGAAGGAGTTCCTTCCGATGCAGCCCGGGGATGTCTATCAGACCTATGCGGATGTCACGGATCTGATGCGGGATTATGATTTTAAACCGGACACTTCGATTGAAGAAGGACTCGGTAAATTTGTGGAGTGGTATCGCGGATATTATAAAGTGTAGTAAGGCAGTATGCCGCCGTTTTGCAAACATACCGGAGTGACAGATGCTGTCACAGGAAGAGTTGACCGACAGAGGGGCAGAATAAGCGTATGCAAACAGAAAAAAAAGAGGAAACAAAGAGAACGCAGGAGAATGCAGGCGTACAAAAAGAAGGGAGAAACATTCCGGTCTTGTACCTTGTCGTACCGTGCTATAACGAGGAAGAGGTAATTGAGAAATCCGCACGGGTACTGGGGGATAAAATGCGCCGGCTGACACAGGCGGGACTGATTAAGACAGGCAGCAAAGTCATGTTTGTCAATGACGGCAGTAAGGACGATACGCTGCGGCTGCTGCATGGAATCGCGGCCGGGGACACCTTGTTCTCGGTGATCAGTCTTGCAGGCAATTACGGACATCAGAGCGCGATTCTGGCGGGAATGATGACAGCGCGGGTATACGCCGACGCGGTGGTGACGATCGATGCGGATCTGCAGCAGGATATCGAGGCGCTGGATCAGTTTCTGGAAAAATATATGGCGGGGAGCGAAGTGGTGTACGGGGTACGCAATGACAGACATTCTGACGGTATTTTTAAGAAGGGTACTGCGACGCTGTATTATAACCTAATGCACCTGCTGGGCAGTAAAGTGATCACCAATCATGCGGACTACAGATTAATGTCCAGAAAGGCGCTGGACGCGCTGGCAGAATACAAGGAGACGAACTTATTCCTGCGCGGGCTGATCCCGACCATGGGATTTCCCTCGGATGTGGTTTATTTTGATGTTAAAGCAAGGGAAGCGGGGCATTCCAAGTATACACTGAGCAAGATGGTAACGCTGGCGACGGACGGTATCACGTCCATGAGCACCAGACCGCTCAGACTGATCAGCGCGCTCGGCTTTATTGTGTTTGTATTCAGCTTCGTTATGAGCATCATTAGTCTGGTGGACTGGGTGCTGGGCAACAATGTGCCCGGTTACACGACGACGATGATCGTCTCACTGCTGATCGGCGGCGTGACTTTACTGTCATTGGGGATTATCGGAGAGTATGTGGGTAAGATCTATTTGGAAGCGAAGCACAGGCCGCGCTATATCATAGATACTTTTGTCTGGAAAGAGGATAATAGAGGAGAAGGCAGCGGGGAAAGAACCGAATAGCAAAGAGAAAGGTCCGATGATAACATGCTAAAAACAGACATTCATGCAGACGATTACGCATTGACGGTCAATACGTCGAAGGACATGCTGTCCTGTATGCTGGAGGGACAGCTTGACAGTATCAGCATTGTGCCCAATACATCATGCTTTCAGGAATGTATGGAATTACTCTACGAGGCGATTCCCGGGATGCCTTTTCTGCCGCGGATGTCGGTGCACCTCGACTTCGTGGAGGGACGATGTCTTGCGGGTGCGGAGCAGGCGCCGCTGCTGGTCAGGGAGAAGAGTGATCTTATGGGGCTTTCCTGGGGCGGTCTGTTCCTGTGCTCCTGTCTGCCATGGAAGCGCAAGACGGCGAAGGAACAGTTGAAGCGGGAGATGAAAGCGCAGATCGGCACTGTGCAGAAAGCAGTTCAGAAGGCCATTGCGATTGCGCAGGAACAAGGTATACCATGCAGTCAGAAGAAGCTGCGGGTGGATTCACATCAACACGCGCATATGATTCCTGTCGTCTGGGAGGCATTGACAGAGGTGATCGCGCAGGAGCGGTATGAAGTGGAGTATATACGTAATTCCAAAGAAATGCTGGGCGTGTTTGTCTCGGAACTCTCTTTATGGAAGACTTATCGTCCGGTGAATTTTATCAAGAACAGACTGCTGGCCCTCTATTCCCACAGGGCGGACCGCTACGCGAAGACACACGGCATGGAACGTATGTATCTGTGGGGACTTGTCATGAGCGGACATATGGATTATGACAGGATTGTCAGATTATACCCGAAGATTGCTGCGAAAGCGGAGCGGGATGACCGTGTACTGGAGATTCTGTTTCATCCCGGTCTTACACTGCCTGCGGAGGTGACAGAGGAGATCGGCGAGGAAGCCGCAAGGGATTTCTATCTGCGGCAGGATCGTCATGTGGAGATGGAGGCCGTCAGACGGGTGAAAACACTGACGGCGCGGTAGATATTCTGCCGCATGAGCCGGTTCTTTATATGACAGCAGTACTGTCCGCACTGTGCGGCAGGCATGGCATACTATCGGAACCTTTGCAGTTCTGTCACTTCGTCACACAGAATTTCCGTGAAAAATGCGGCGCCCTCCTCCGTGAGATGGTCGGCGTCGGAAAAATGGATCAGATTGCTATAGAACCGTTCGTCACGGGAGTAATCATAGTAACTGACATTTGTGTCATCTACAATTCCGGTGACTGTTTCCTGGAATTCCTGCAGAAATTCCTGCGATACCAGATCAATGTAAGGCTTTGAGAACGGGGGCGTGATCAGAACCGGGGTGATTTTGTGCGCCTTGCAGTAGCTGATTATGCTGCGCAGTTCTTCGATCCGCTCCGGCATAAAATATTCGTCTTTGTTGTCAAAATGCCTGCTGTAGCGTTCTGCGGCACCGCGGGCAAACTCCGCTTCGTCGATGCCGTCTCCTGCGGCATGAGCGGTCAGAACTGTATTTCGTTCGGGTAACAGTTTCATGATATCCTTGCCGGCGGACAGTACCGGAATCCTGTGGGTTACCAGATCGACATAGGGGTCGTAATCCGGAATGTTTTCCGGCGACAGGAAACGGTAATAGCGGACGCTCATCGCCTGTGCCTCCGTACTGTTTATCACTTCATTATTGAAGGAGAAATAGGAGACGGGGATAAAGAGTACGCTGTCTTCCAACATATACTGTCCGAACTCATGCAGAATCGCAAGATCGTAATTGTAACTCTGGCTTGTGTTCGCAAAGTTAAAGCATATATAGCCGCGTTCCTGAATATGGCTGTAATTAAAGTCATAAGCCCCGTGGGAACTGCCGAGGTTACCGACATGGATTTCACAATATTCACGGCCGACCGTGTCGAATTTCAGGAGATCGCTGTAATTCTGATCATTGATTTTCCGGTACGGTATATTCAGACCGAGGATAATCAGAATGGCGGTGACCGGAATCAGAATACATTTCAGTGCGAAACGCACCACGTCAAATTTTTCGTTTTTTTTCATTTTTTAATAACGCTGCCTTTCTTAGTCGATAAATCATGTCTACCTATTCAGAGCTTTTCAGCCGTGATCATTTCCAGCCGATCCGGTAAGCTAAAACTGAAAATAAATAAATTCGGTTGCCACACCCTTAGGGGCAAACAGCGCGATTACAACGAGAAACAGTACATATACGGGCCATCTGACGAAACATTTCTTCCGGGAGAGCGAATCGATCACATCGCCGTGAAGAGAGGCAAAATCGTAGGCGGCGAGTGTGATGACAGACAGACACATGCCGACGGCCGCAGCCGGCGAGATGCCCAGGCATGTAAGGCCGGTCTGCAGGTAATTCGCCGGTCTGCCGATATCCCAGAAGAGTCTGGAAATGATCCAGACGGCGTCCTGTATCGTATTGGCGCGGAAGAAGATCCATGTAAAGCATACGAGCACGAAGGTGACGGGAAGCTGCCAGAAGTGCCTGCGCCGGTTGACAACCGTGCCGTTACGCGTTTTGGGATAAATCCACGATTCTACGATCTGCAGCAGACCGTGGAGTCCGCCCCACAGGATATAGGTCAGGCTGCTGCCATGCCAGAAACCGCTTACCAGAAATGTAAGTAACAGATTCAGGCTGTGCCGCCACTTCGATACTCTGCTGCCGCCCAGCGGGATATATACATAATCCCGGAACCATGTGGACAGAGAGATATGCCAGCGGCTCCAGAATTCTTTGATGGAGAAGGAGAAGTACGGGCTCCTGAAGTTGGTCATCAGGTCGATGCCGAACAGCTTTGCGCAGCCAATGGCAATATCGGAGTACCCCGAGAAGTCACAATAGATTTCCACGGCAAACATGACAGTGACGATGATAAAGACCAGTCCGACATAGGCGGTGGCATTGTCGTATACTTCGTTGATGACGCCGGCGAAGACATCGGCGATCACCAGCTTCTTGAAATAACCCCATACCATCAGCTTCAGACCGTAAGTTACAGTATCATATCGAAAGGGGCGTTCCTTCTTATACTGCGGCAGCAGGCTGTCGGCCCTGCCGATGGGACCGGCCAGAAGCTGCGGGAAGAAGGAGACGAAGAGCGCATAATAGCCGAAATGCCGCTCCGCCGGGATTTTGCCCCGATAGACATCGATCAGATAGCCCATGGACTGAAAAAAATAAAAGGAGATGCCGGCCGGCAGCAGGATACGTAAAGTGACCGGCTGTATGGACAGCCGACCTGCATCGACTAACAGATTCAGCCGGTCGATGACCGGAGCTGCTGTCTTGTAGAACAGCAGGATCAGTACCAGAGGGAGTATGCCGCTGAGCAGGCAGCGTTTCTTAAGCGCCGCAGTCGGTGCATGCTCGAGACGCCTTGCCAGAATATAAGTCAGTGCGGTCGCCCCGAACAGAAGGAGACCGTAGCCGATGTGCAGATTCATATAGAATGCATAGCTTGCGGCTAACAGAAAGCACCAGCGGTATCTGTGCGGAACGAGGTAATATAATAGAAACACAATGACAATAAATATACCAAAGGACATAGAGTTAAAAAGCATGATCATTCTCCTTGTGCGCATACTTTACAGAACCGGTCTGTTACCGGCGCTGACGCATGGCTATAGCAATTTTACTTTATTTGGATAAAATATGCAAATCATAAATCTCGCGCATAAACGACCTTTCTTTCAGACATTTTTTATGATAAAATCAAATGGATATGGGAATAACATCATTTTATTTTTTGTGCTTTTATGCAGTCATCTTAATATTGTACTACGTGCTTCCAAAGAAGACGCAGTGGGGGTTCTTACTGTTATGCAGCGCGGCCTATTATCTGTTAAGCGGGAACGGGCTGCTGATTCTGTACCCGATCGTATCGGTGACGGTGTGTTATGCGGGAACCCGTCTGCTGCTGTCCCTTCCGGCGGAGGAGACTCGTAAACGGAAAAGTGCCCTTGCGATGACTGTATTAGTCAATATTGGAATACTGGTCATACTGAAATATATTAATTTCGGTATTTACACGATAGACGGGATTGCACGTCTGTTCGGCAGTTCGGAAGAACTGATCCGGAGTGTGGATTTCCTGATTCCGCTCGGTGTGTCTTTCTACACTTTTTCCCTGCTGGGCTACGTGATCGACGTGTATTACGGGATCGCAAAGCCGCAGAAGAATTATCTGAAGCTGCTGTTGTACGGCATGTATTTTCCGGTCATCATATCGGGACCGATCTTACAGTACAGGGAACACGGCGAACAGTTTTTCACACCGCACGCATTTGACTACCGGCGTGTGACCGCAGGGCTCCAGCGTATGCTGTGGGGCTTTTTTAAGAAGCTGGTGATTGCGGAGCGTCTGGGGACGCTTGTTGATACGGTGTACGGCGCGTATGCGGATTATCCGGGCGCATTTATCTGGGCGGCCACGATTTGTTACGCGTTTCAGCTTTACACGGATTTCTCAGGCTGTATGGATATCGTGCTCGGTATGTCGGAGAGCTTCGGGATTCTGCTTCCGGAAAACTTCAGGACGCCTTTCTTTGCGGGCAGTATCTCGGAATACTGGCGCAGATGGCATATCACGCTGGGCGTATGGATGAAGGAGTATGTTTTCTATCCGGTACTGCGGACGAAGTTCTTCACGAATCTGAACCGCTCATGGCGGGAGAAGTTCGGCAAGAAGAAAGGCAAGCAGTATGCAACTTTTGCCGCAATGTTTATCCTGTGGCTGACGGTGGGGATCTGGCATGGCGGCGACTGGAAGTTTGTCATCGGTTCCGGACTTCTGCACTGGTTCTATATCGTAATGGAAGAGCTGCTTGCGCCGCCCTGTGCGCGGCTTATGGAGAAATGGCATATTGATTTCAGGGGCAGGGGCATCGGTATTGTGCGCATTGTCAGAACCTTTTTCCTTGTGTGCATCGGAGATTTGTTCTTCCGCGCGGCATCTGTCGGAGATGCTTTTGCCATGATCCGGGGAGCGGTGACGGTATGGAATCCGTCGGTGTTGTGGAATGGCGCGCTCCTGGAATTAGGGCTGGAACCGATTGAGATGCTGATTGCGGCCGCTTCTTTGGCGCTGCTTCTTGGCGTGTCATTGCTGCAGCGGAAAGGCTCTGTCAGGGACATGATCGCGGTCAAAGCGCTGCCGGTGCGCTGGATGCTCTGGTATGCCCTGTTGTTTAGCGTGATTCTGCTTGGCTGCTATGGCCCCGGATACAGTGCGGGGGAATTTATATATCAGGGATTCTGAGGAAAAGCTGATGCGATTGGTATTTCACTGAGAAAACAGATAGTAAAGAGCGGGATTGTATGATAGAATGAGACATGTGGAATTAGCACACAATAGAAAAAGGGGTAGAATGTCGGAAAGGATAAACGAAGAAGAATGGATAAAATAGCAGTTCTGATTCCATGCTATAATGAAGAGAAGACGATTGCCAAGGTGGTCGGGGATGCGAAACGGGCGCTTCCCGAGGCGGTGGTCTATGTATATGATAATAATTCGACAGACCGTACGGTGGAACTTGCCACGAAAGCGGGCGCAGTGGTCAGGTACGAGCATATGCAGGGCAAGGGCAATGTGATCCGCCGCATGTTTCGTGAGATTGAGGCGGAGTGTTATATCATGGTAGACGGCGATGACACCTATCCCATGGAATATGCCGGGGAGATGGCTCATAAGGTGCTTGGTCATAATGCGGATATGGTGGTGGGCGACAGACTGTCTTCGACTTATTTTACAGAGAATAAGAGACCCTTTCATAATTTCGGCAACACGATCGTGCGCAACAGCATCAACCGGCTGTTTCACTGTGAGATCAAGGACATCATGACCGGATACCGCGCGTTCAGCTATGGATTCGTCAAGACTTTCCCGGTGCTGTCCACGGGATTTGAAATCGAGACGGAAATGACGATCCATGCCGTATATAACAACATGCAGATCGAGAATGTGATCGTGGATTACAGGGACAGACCGGAGGGAAGCGAGTCGAAGTTAAATACCTTTTCCGACGGATTTAAGGTACTGCACACGATCCTGAAACTGTACAGGGACTATAAACCGATGGGGTTCTTCGGCCTGTGTTCCGCGGTACTTGCAATCATTGCAGTGATCATGTTTATTCCTATTCTGGTTGCTTATGTCGAGACGGGGCTTGTGCTTCGCTTTCCTACGCTGTTTGTCTGCGGGTTTACCGGTCTGGCAGCGGTGCAGTCGCTGTTTGCAGGACTTATATTATCCAATATGGCACTCAAGAACAGGCGTGATTTTGAGTATCGGCTGACCCTGGTGACACGCAGGATCGGCCGCGTGGAATAAGCAATAAGCGGGCGCAGACCGTTCAGTTTTTAGGCCGCAGCTGGTATACCATGTATGTGGTGCCGCCAGCCGTGAACGTGTTCACTGTCTCCATATAGGCATTATAGGTATGGCGGAAATACAGGATGACGGGATGCTCGTCGTTGTGGGGCGCATCCCGCAGGATGAAAAAGGTACTGTCACTGGTAATGACATCCTGCCCGAAATTCCCGACGCCATGCTGGGTAAGCTTCGTCCGGGTATTGGGATTCAGTACGACGCCCCAGTTCGTATAGATAAAATTATGATAAGTATCTAATGTCAGATCAAAAGGCGATTCGCAGTAATTCTCCAGAGTGCCCGAATCACAGGTCCATATGTAAAGATTGTCCGGATGGGCGATGCAGTAGGACTTCAGCCCTTCCCAGGATTCCTGATGCGCGTGATAGTTAGTATCAATGTTGTGCTTTGTCATAATCAGAGAAGCGGTGCCCAAAAGGAATATGACAGGCAGAATAACGGAATAGCGCTTAATGTGTTCCAGTTTCAGCAGGTTAAAAGCGAACAGGATGCCAAACAGGATCATATAGTCTGCGGTGATCAGCAACTGAATATTCCGTTGCGGAAAACGTCCCTGGTACAGAACATACACCCAGCTTAGCGTGCGCCCTGTCAGATAGAGAAGGTAAACAAACAACGCACTGTAATTGCGGCGCAGCAGAATCAGGAGTAAGGCTGCGGCAATCAGCAGGAAGGCAAGCAGGCTTGCCGGCTGTGTGCCGTCTTCATAGAAGAAGGAGGTAATCATGGCTGCTGCGATATTTTTCAGGCGGTCCTGCAGACGAGGGCGGGCGAGATAACAGTCCTTTGCAATATCGTGCATTGTTTTCCAATCATCGACAGACATGTCGTAACCTGTGTGGGGAGCGCCGCTGCGACGATAGTAATATTCTTCTTCCGTGATATTCAGTTCCTGCAGCGCCTGTGCGCATTCTTCGTATTCCGGCCACGTATAGGCAGCTTCGATCCGTTCCCGGTAATCATTAATCTGACGGAAATCTTTCCATTGCTGTTCGGAGTAGCCGAGCGCGTTAAGACCGTACAGTGTTCCCATGCCTGCAGCGAGGATAAGTGCAAAACTGAGCAGTTTGTAGGCGATTCTGTCGCAGCCGTTTCGATAAGCGTTGATCCATTTGGCCAGCCAGAGCATACCTGCCATGGGAAGCAGCAGCCAGAAAATGTCCTGATGCATACTAAAGGAAATCCATGTGAAGATAAGAGCCGGGATACTGCCGGTCAGAAAAGCACCGGTAGAAATCGTCATGCGTGTTGTAATAAAGCAAAAGAGCGCTGATGCGGCAGCGAAGCCGGCAACTGTAGTATATTGCGTTTCCGAGAGTGCGTTCAAATCGACGATCAGAAAAAGGATACACAGGATCGCGAGAGCCGGCTTAAAGAAGGAACCGGCGGGATTATGCCGCGTCCATATCTGCAGACACCGCTGATAGATCACATACAGACATACGATCTGAATCCCGTGCAGGAAGATTCCATACCAGGGGATAAAACTGCACAGCGTATACAGCTTGAACAGCAGCCATGACAGCGGGTAGAGAAAGAAGAGCACATGTGCTTCGGGATCACCGGGGTAAGAGCCGGAAAGGGTGGCGTACATGCTCCAGTCGTCGGTGCTGCCATAGACCGGTCTGATCCAGAGAATCTCCACAAGATAAAATAAGATCAGAAATAAAAGAAAGAAGAGAAAACGCGACCATGCAGACGTCATTTTAGGCGTGTGTATGAACCCCGGACGCCTGTGCAGACCGGATGCTGCAGATTGTGCGTAGACGGGCTGTGAGCCCTGCAAAATAAGCGACATAGCGGATATCCCTTCTTTTGTAATCAATGAAAATGCATATTTCTAATTTTTTATTATATACTATAATAGGGGTCTGATACAAACAGAATTAAAAGGCAATTCTTAAGATTTATAAAAAGTTTCATTAATAAAAAAAACAAATGTACACAAGCGGTTTTAAAAGTGATATTCTTGTGTAGGCGGGGAAGAATATTTCACGCTGCGATGATTTGCAACAGTGTGTGGAAATGTTGTACGAATACATACCGCCGGGACGCAGCGGGAAAGGCAGGATGAAGATGGACGATAGGAATAGAGCGAGAAAAGGAAGACAAAACAGCAGCGTATTGCTGCTGACCGTACTGATCGGTTTCTGTATTCTGGCGATTATAGAGATTCTGTACGGACAGGCACAGATCAGGGTAGAGAAGGAGCGGCTGGCGCTGGAAGAGGAAAATCATCAGACGGTTCAGGAGCTGAAAGCGGAGTGGAATCAGTTGAAAGGTGCGCCGAGCGTGGGAAGTGAGTCTGCGGAGAAGGCGGCCGGAGGGCAAAGCACTGCCGGAGAGACGGATAAGGCGGAGAAGATATTGGAAAATACGCAGGAGAAGCAGGAGAAGAATCCGGCCGCTGTGTCAGATAATTCGCTTGTGGCAGCAGTACCGACAGAAAACGAAAAGAAGTATGATATGCAGATCGTCTTTCTGGGGGACAGTATCATAGACAGTGACCGTGAGTACGGAGGCGTGGCTTCTCTGATATCCAGCTCCTGTAACGCTAAGGTCTATAACATGGCGATGGGCGGCACGACTGCAGCGATGCTGCCGGGAGAAGACAATGATTTTGCTACGTGGGATTCCAGAAGCCTTATGGGTGTTGTGAATGCAATTCTCGGCAATATTGATCCGAGTGTTTTTGACGGGTATCGTGCCGGAGAAATTTTAAAAGAATGTGATTTTTCCAAAACGGATTATTTTGTCATTGAGTACGGAATCAATGATTTCCTGACAGGAAAGATTTATCAGAGCAAGTATCTGGAAGGCGGCGGAGAATTGGAAATAGATGCCCTGCACACATATACGGGGGCACTGGACGCAGCAGTCGTGCAGCTTCACAACGCTTTTCCGGATGCGGGAATCATGATCGTTGCGCCGCATTACTGTCAGTTCTTTAACGGGGAGACGTTTGTGGGCGATGCATACAGCCTGAACTACGGGTACGGCACACTGGCAGAGTTTGCCGGAGCGGCAGGCTATGTTGCGGATCAGTATAAGGAGGACCATGTATTTTTCTATAATGCGCTGGAACACAGCGGTATCGATGCCTATACTGCGGATAAGTACCTGACAGATGGTGTTCATCTGACGGCGGAAGGGCGGATCAGCTACGCGGAGTATGCCGGCCGGCTGATCAAGGCGGATTTCTTTCCAGAGGAATAACCTTTCGCAGTGACCCGGCTGTCGGGACGAACGGTTATACGTATTTCGAATATAACGGAATAATATATCACACGGGCTTACCGGCAGCGGTAAGCCTTTGTTGTTGCGACAGCGATTCATGGATCGCTGAATGCGCTTGTGAAAAGAAACGGGTTTCTTGCCGCAGGCACAGGGGGTATGTTATGATAGAGAAACAGCGGACAGACATGACAGGGGAACGGAGGCATATATGAAAGAACTGGAATATCCTTTTGACAGCGAATATATTCTGAAAAAATCGAAGAAGATCAGGCGGCAGCTTCTGGAGAGCGGACAGGCCGGGCAGACCTCTTTTGTGCATAAAAAGATCGCGGTACTGGGCGGCAGTACGACCCACGATATCATCCGCGTGCTGGAGGTTTTTCTGCTGCACCACGGGATAGAGCCGGTGTTCTATGAGTCGGAGTACGCGCAGTACTGGCAGGATGTGATGTTTGACAATCCGGAACTCACCGCGTTTGCACCGGATCTGATCTATATTCATACATCGAACCGTAATATTACGGCATATCCTTCGATACAGGACACAGCGCAGCAGATCGACGCTCTGCTGGAGGAGCAGTACGGGCATTTTGCCGTGATGTGGGACAGGATTGCCAAGCAGTATCATTGTCCCGTGATCCAGAATAACTTCGAATATCCCTTTTACAGGGTATTAGGCAACCAGGAAGCCGTGTATCTGCAGGGACGGATCAGTTACATCAACCGGTTGAATGAGAAGTTCTATCAGTATGCAAGGGAACACGAGAGTTTCTATATCCATGATATCAACTATGCGGCCGCCGCGTACGGGCTGGACCGGTGGGCGGACCCTTTCTACTGGCATATGTACAAGTACGCCATGTGTATGCAGGCAATTCCGGAATTTGCCCATAATCTGGCGAGCATCATGAAAGCAATCTTCGGCAGAAACAAGAAATCCCTTGTGCTGGATCTGGATAATACACTCTGGGGCGGCATCGTGGGGGACGACGGCGTGGAGAATCTGGAGATCGGACAGGAGACGTCCATGGGACAGGTCTACTCGGAATTTCAGGGCTATGTCAGGGCGCAGAAAGAGATTGGCGTCATGCTTAACATAGATTCCAAGAATGAGTATGACAATGCCGTTGCGGGGCTCAATCATCCGGATGGAAGGCTGAAACCGGAGGATTTTATTCTGATCAAGGCCAACTGGGAGCCTAAGAGTAAGAACATTACGGAGATTGCCGGAGAATTGAATATTCTGCCCGACAGCCTTGTGTTTGTGGATGATAATCCGGCGGAGCGTGAGATTGTGCGTGCGCAAGTGACAGGTGTGTCAGTTCCGGACATCGGTACGCCGGAACAGTATATCCGTATACTGGATCATTCGGGATTCTTCGAGGTGACTGCGCTGTCAGAAGACGACAGGAAGCGCAGCGAGATGTATCAGGCGAATATCGCGAGAAAACAGCAGCAGGAGAGCTTCGGGGATTACCGGGAGTATCTGTTGTCATTGGAGATGAAAGGGACGATCCGGGATTTTGAGCCGATCTACATGGCACGGATTGCGCAGCTCACGAATAAGAGCAATCAGTTTAATCTGACTACGAGAAGATATACACAAAGCGATATAGAGCGGTTTGCAGCGGATGATACCTGTATCACGCGCTACGGCAAACTGGAAGATAAATTCGGAGATAACGGCGTTGTTTCTGTCGTGATCGGCAGGAAGGGGTGCATGGAGGATGTGCCGGTGTATCAGCGCGGAGAGACGGCAGCGGAAGCCGGCAGGGATGAAGCGGGCGGCGCGGCGCAGAACCGGACGGTGTCTGACGGCGGGACAGGCGGTGTTCTGCACATAGAGCTGTGGCTTATGAGTTGTCGTGTATTAAAGCGTGATATGGAGTATGCCATGATGGACAGCGTGGTGGAAGCCTGCCTGGGCTGCGGGATCGGAACGATCATGGGATACTATTACCCTACCGCCAAGAACGGCATGGTGAAGGAGTTCTACGGGCTTATGGGATTTGAGAAGGTGCATGAGACGGAAGAAGGAGTCACGGTCTGGAGGTTCGACATTCCGGCGGACTATGAGAAGAAAAATACGGTGATCAGGGTATAACGGTAAGCTTGCGGTTGCAAAAAAACGGAAATAATATTATAGTATGGAGAGATATTGATAACCGCAGAGTGATAGAAAAGAGAACGGAGACAAGTTTATGAGCAAAGAAGAAGTATTTATAAAATTAAACGAAGTATTCAGAGATGTGTTTGACGATGAGAGCATTACCGTGACGGAGACGACGACGGCGGATGATATCGAGGATTGGGACTCTCTGGAACATATCAATCTGCTTGCGGCTGTGGAACAGGAATTTGGTATGAAATTCAATATGGGACAGGTAGTGTCGATGAAGAACGTTGGCGAGATGGCGGACATTATCTTAAGCCAGATCGGTTAGACGGCAGTCATTTAGCGGTTTGACCGGTATGCCGGTAAGCGGACGCATGATTCAGAGGAATCAGGCTAAAACAGTACGAAAACAGAGGAAAATATGGCGAACAGACTGATAGACCATATACAGATATTTTATGATAAACTGGAAAACATGAGGAAGGGAAAAGAAGCTGCCATAGTGTGCTGTATGTTCAGTGTACTGGTATACGGCGTTGTGATCGGTATGGGTACGCTGACATCAGGATTTCATCTGGTGGATGACTGGGAGTTTGCGCAGTATATAGACTGGATGACGCTGGACGGCAGGAGCCTGTGGGACTGCCTGAAACAGGCTGTAGGATATGATCTGACGCTGCGGTTTCGACCTTTATATTATATTAACCGGGTGTTGATGGCGGCGGTATTCGGCACAAATCTGACAGCGATGTCGGTTGTAAAGGCGGCGGAGATCGTGGCCGCGCTTGTTCTGCTCTATTACTGTGCAAGGCAGATGAAATGCAATATGGCATATGCAGCGCTGTTTGCCCTGACGGTGATGGTGGGCTATCAGTCTGCGGTCTGGTGGAAGCTGGGACCGCAGGAATCTTATGATATCATGATGTTTGCGCTGGGATTTTATCTGCTGCTGAAGTGGCTTGGGACGGACAGAACATGGTATGCCTTTGCAAGTGTCGGCGCTTTCTTTCTCATGTCGATTTATAAGGAGCCGTTTATTCTGCTGCTGCCTTTCGTGGGATTATATGTGCTGTATGAAGAGATGCAGGGCAGCAGGCTGAGCATAGCGGGTCTGTGGGCTGCAGTCAGGCACAGGCTGCCGTATCTGCTGGCGATCGGCATAATATTTACGGTAGAGATGGTTCTGATCGTGTTTGTGATCGGTACGAATAACTATTCTTATGTGGGACTGGATGAGAGCGTGACGTTTGACCAGTATGTGCAGGCGTGGAGCACGGCAGCGCATGCAGATCTGAAATGGTATGTGAGATTCGGTATCATTATGGGGCTGATCTTCCTGACTTATTGGGAACAGACCAAGAAGCTTATATGGGAAGTGCTGCTTGCCGCGGCGATAATCTTGCCGCAATGTGTCACATACAGCAAGACCGCCATTGCGGAGCGGTATATTCTGCCCTGTGTACTCGGGTTTGCTTTCTTCTTTGTGATTGTGGGATGTAACTATAAGCCGCTCAGTGGAAAACGGCGGATCGTCTATATGCTCTGCCTGCTTCTGATGCTGGCGGCGCACGGCAGAGTCATGCTGCGGGAGGCGCACTATTTCACCTACCGCGGCGAGAGCATTAAGACGGCGCTTAATACCACGCTGGATCTGGTGTCCGGCACGGACAAGAAGGTGCTTTCCTGTTTCGGACCGAATCTGGAAGGCAATAAAACAATGTATCACTGGTTCAGAATCCACGGGTATGACGAAGTGTTCTACTGGGAAGAGGATTTGCATAAAATCAACCGCTCGTTCGGTCCGCGTGAGGACGAACAGGCGGCGTTTGAAGAGATCGATGTGATCGTAATGTATAATAAGGAAGACCGGCACTGGTGCTATGAGCCGAGTCTGGATCTGTCGGACTTCACGGAGAAAAAGTGCGGCACGATCACCATGTATGTCAGGAACGACGCATAATTGGCGCTGCACTGCAGAAGCGGTACGGCAGCGGCAATGGGGACCGGCAGATAGCGCACGGACAGAGCGCACGGCAGTCAGTTATGCGGGAACAATCAGTTCAATCATACCGACCGCAGCGCTTGTGAGGAATACGACCTTGCGTCCGTCAAGTGCGGGTGCGGGTGCCGGGGTGTCGATGGCAAGGAAGCCATTGGCAGTCAGTTCAGCGTATGCCGCTTCATAATTGTCGGTTTCGTAACAGATATGATAAGGGCTGTTCTTGTATTTGCGAATCAGTCCGGCGACGACGGAATCCTCCGAGACCGGAGAGACAAGCTCTACGCGGCAGTCTCCCATGACCATGAAGCAGATGTCTATTTTACGGATATCGTCATAGACGACGTCCTGCTCTGTGCGGTAACCGAGCAGCTCGAAAGTCTGCTTTGCCTTTTCTATTTTTTTGACCAGGTATCCGATATGATGTACTCTTAATGCTGACATAGGCGCTCCTTTTTTAATATGTTTGCGAGGCAAATCTCGTTATATGAGGATTGTCGGTTATACGAGTTTGCGAAGCAAATCTCGCAATCGAACTTGTTCGATTTATTATTGTATCATTTTTTGGGTATGAGGAAAAGAAAAGTGAGAAATATTTTTTCACATGCAAATTTGTGCCTACGGCCCAAATTCGCAGGCTATGGAAAGGCATGGTTATGAATATGAAATCTCTATATCTAAAATACAAAGATTTTATCATGGAAGTGATTCATTTCGGGATGGTGGGCGTGATCAATACGCTGATGGGATGGATTATTATGGCGGTGCTCTATAATCTCATTCACATGAATTACTGGCTTTCCAGCGGGATATCCTATTTTATCGGAAGTGTGTTCTCCTATCATGCGAACGGAAAAGTGACCTTTAAGGTGGAGAATAGAGACAAATGGCTGCCGTGGCGGTTTGCGGTCAATATCATCGTGTGTTATCTGACCGCTTTTAGTGTGGCACAGCCGTTTGTGACTTACCTCTTGTCTCTGGGAGAGGGAACGTACTCGAAAGCGCTGACGGATAATGTTGCCATGCTGTTCGGGATGTGTTTCTTTATTGTGATGAACTTTTTCGGGCAGAAACTGTTTGTATTCCGAAAGGGGAAGAAGACGGAGGACTCGCATAAGGCGTGATGCCGGATGTAGAGATAGATGTACGCTTTCAGGCACAGACCGGGAATCCGCTGCAGCCTGATAGGATACGAATAGAGGAAAGTATGAAAAAGGCTGAGACTGATGTATGAAAAAACAGATGGAGAGACTGGCTGCACAGAAATGGTTCATATGGATAACAAAATACTGGTTCCTGTTTCCGGTCACAGGATTCCTGCTTTTAAGTGCGGGGGTATTCTTCGGTTACGGCGAGCGCAGTTATATCGGTGTCCATGATAACATGGATCTTTTTCTGGCACAGTTCCAGATGTTAAAGAATACGGGAACCTTTTGGAAACACGGCGTGGACGTGCCCTTTCTGGGTGGCGTCAGCAGGGACAACCTGCCGTCGGAGCTGTCTGCCTACAGCTTTCTGTACATGATTTTCCCAACCTACACGGCGTATGTGACCGGCATTCTGGGCAAGATCGTGATGGGCATGTTTTCGTTCCGGCTGCTGGCGGCGGAACTGTTTCCAGACCGGTACATGCACTACCGTCCGGTAATCTACATGACAGGGTTTGCCTACGGGATTATATGGTTTTTTCCGGCGTTCGGGTTTGCGTTCGCCTCGATCCCGCTGTGCATATACTTGTTGATCAAGATCTACAGACGGTCAGGTATTGGCTGGTATGCGGCGTTATTCTGCTATCCGCTTGTGTCTTATTTCTCCTATCACGGTCTTTTTATATTAGGATACCTGGTGATTGCCGTGGTCTGGCTGTCTGTGCGGGACCGGAAACCGGCGTGGCGGCTTATGGCGGCGCTCGTTGTGCTGGCGCTCGGCTATGTGGTGTGTGAGTACCGGCTGTTCGGGCAGATGCTGTTTGGCGGCGAGGTGACGATCCGCTCCTCCATGGTGAATGCGAGTCTGTCCATACCGGAGATCGTGCGGGAGATCGGCACGGTCTGGCGGGAAGGGATATTTCATGCGGACGATATACACGGCAGAGTGGTACTGCCGGTCTGTGTCGTATATTTTGTGGTAAACAACGGACGATATCTGTACAGGAGACAGGGAAAGAAGATCCTGCACGACCCTTTTAATTTTCTTATGCTTTTTATCCTGTTTAACAGCGTAGTATACGGGCTCTATGATTTCGAGCCGCTGCGGTCACTGGTGGAACGGCTGATTCCGCCGCTGGAAGGATGGCAGTTTAACCGGACGATTTTCTTTAATCCGGTTCTGTGGTACGGGGCGCTTCTGCTGGTGCTGCTGCGTCTGTATGATGCGGGCGTGTGGCAGATGTGGGCCGCCAATATGATTGTGTGTATTGCCGTGCTGGCGGTTATCCTGACGCCGAACCGGTATAATGATCTGTATCATACATGTTACAACAGAGCTTACGAGCACTTCCACGGCACAGAAGTGGATGAGCTGAGCTATGAACAGTTCTATGCGCAGACGCTTTTTGAAGAGATCAAGAAGGACATCGGCTATCAGGGAGAGTGGTCTGCGGCCTACGGGTTTCACCCCGCAGTGCTGGAGTATAACGGGATCGCCACACTGGACGGCTATCTGGGGTTCTATTCCCAGCAGTACAAGGAAGACTTCCGTAAGATCATCGCGCCGGCCTTAGAGCGCGTGGAGGAGAGCCGGATCTACTATGATGACTGGGGAGCGCGTGCGTATCTGTACTCCGGAACGGATCTGAGTATTGTCAGCGCGACGAAGACGGCGTATGCGACAGATTATGATATTTATATGGATGCGCAGGCTTTTGGCGCGCTCGGGGGAAAGTATATTTTCTCCAGACTGGAACTGACCAACGCGCAGGAAACAGGGCTGCGGCTTATAGAAAGCTATACGGCGCAGGACGGGAGCATTACGGTTTACGTATATGAGGCGGTGTAATAAACCTAAATAAAAATAGAAATGGAGAAAAACATGTCTATCAGAGTACACAATTTTGCGGGAGTGCTTGGCTGGAACGCCAGAAAGTATCTGCCCAGACTAGCGAGTAAAAGTTATCTGAAACTGCAGTTTATAGCAAGGAGGAAGCAGCAGAAAAAGTATATAGAATACTTCTATGCGCAGGAGAAGACACCCCATCCGGTGGTTGTGAACCTGGAGACGGTGAACCGCTGTAACAGTACGTGCGAGTTCTGTACCGCCAATATCCATGCAGAGAAGCGTCCTTATATGAAGATGACAGACGAGATGTATTATTCCATCATTGACCAGCTTCATGACTGGAATTATAAAGGGCATCTGACGCTTTACGGCAATAACGAGCCGTGGCTGGATAAACGAATCGTTGAATTTCATAAGTATGCCAGAGAGAAACTTCCGGATGCGTTTATTTTCATGTCCACCAACGGACTGCTGCTGGATGTGGATAAGGTGAAGTCGATCGTGCCATATGTGGATCAGCTGATCATTAACAATTATTGCCTGAACATGAAAATGCATGACAATATTCAGGTGATACACGACTATGTCAAGGCGCATCCGGAGGAATTTGGGGATGTGGACATCCTGATCCAGATCCGCTATCTGAAGGAAGTGTTGAGCAATCGCGCGGGCAGTTCCCCGAATAAACCGGCGACGGACAAGGTCATTAAGGAGACGTGTCTTATGCCCTACACGGACATGTGGATCACGCCGAACGGCAAGCTGGGGATCTGCTGCTGTGATAATTTCGAGGTGACTGATCTGGCAGATCTGAATAAGGTATCTTTAAAGGACGGCTGGAACAGTGTACCTTATCAGAAGCTGCGGCAGGCGATCCGGGACGGCAGACAGAACTATCCTTTCTGTAAGAACTGCGATTTCATAGATGCCGGACTGCGCATGGACGCGGTGGATGATGTGCTGAAACATCATGACCGGCTGCACGGGGCGAGACAGTCTGTGTTCAGAAAATGAGCACACATGACAGCCCGACCGGGAAGCAGGCGCGGTGTCCGGATGTGACAGCGGATCCGGAACGAAAATGGCATGGAGAAAGCGATTCGTATTCGTAAGGAGGAAAGTCCGGCAGCTATATTCGAAGGCCGGACGTGGTAAACTGCTATGAGAAAAAACGGAAGAGCCAAAGCACTGGGATATATGGGGGCGTGTGTTGTGCTGCTTTGTGCCGGATTAAGCGGCTGCGGCAGTTCAGGAGCGGAGGAAAACGCAAAGGCAGACGGGAATGTGGCAGCAGGCGAAAGCACGGAGCAGGACGACAGTGCAGCGGGGGACAGTCACGCACAGGACGATGGTGTCGTGACGGCAGACGACAGCGGCGAAGACAGTGCCCTGGCAGAGGCGGAGACGGTGTCGCTGGAGGGACTCGGCATATCGATTCTGGGGGACAGTATTTCTACGTATGACGGCTGGATTCCGGAGGGATTTAACGTGTTTTATCCTTTAGACGGAGAACTGACAGATGTGTCACAAACCTGGTGGAAAAGCCTGATTGATGAGACAGGCATGGAACTGTGCGCCAACAATTCCAGCTCCGGCAGTACCTGTATCGGTGATTCGCTGAGCATTGACGATCCGGGTTCCGGCTGCAGCGACGGAAGGCTTTCTTTTCTGGCAGGCAGTCAGGGCAGGCTTCCGGATGTGATCGTTGTCTATATGGGAACAAATGACCTGCTCAATGACATACCGATCGGCGATAATGACGGGACAAAACTGGTGGAAGAAGGCAGCATAGAGAATTTTGGAGATGCATATTGTATGATCCTGGATAAACTGGCAAGCTATTATCCTACCGCACAGATCTTTTGCTGTACACTGGCACCGGTGGGCGACTGGGGAACAGACCAGCCCTTTATCCTGTTCGAGAATCATCTGGGACTGACGGCCGGGGATTACTCGAATCAGATCCGCGTGATCGCGGACAATAAGGGTGCGGCTGTAATTGATTTGTACAATTGCGGTATTGAGATCGATAATCTGCAGGAAATGACGACAGACGGCACACATCTTACGGCGGCCGGTATGGAATGCGTGAAAAACAAAGCGCTGGATGCTTTACAGAGTACTTTATAAGGAGGATAGAAAAATTGGCATTAGATTTTGGTATGGCGTTATTGTATATTGGTGTCATTTATGTAATCGGCCAATGGACAGGATATAGATTATTCTTGAGAGGGCAGAACGAGAACAGGCACATCGAGCTTCTTTCTCTGGTAATCGGCTTTTCTGAAATGACGCTTCTGTCAACTTTTCTCTATTTTATGTGCAGAATGCCCGTGGAGGCAATACGGGTTATATGGCTTATATTAGGAGCTGCCGCATTAGTCGATGGAATCCGGCGGCGAAGTATTACCAGATACAGTCTGGGTGCTTTATGTGCCGTGCTGCTTCTATGGCTGCTGATTCTGGTACCGGGATGGATCGGAAGAGACCAGTATTATGTGTATCGTGGCAACGCGACTGATATGCAGACTTACGTGGAGGAAACGGTGGCGCTGTCTATGCATCCGATAGGATGGTACGAGAGCCGGAGCAAGGAAGAAATCGGTCTGGTCAGTGATGTGCTGCTGCGCGGATATCAATGGGCAGTCAGGGACAGACCATCTGCCGGACTGATGATTGCAGTGCTTCGCGGGAACCCTGACGGGGAAATTTATTGGGTAGTTTACCTGTACAGAATGTTTGTGCAGGCAATGATTATGATTTCACTGGTCTATCTGTTTGGCGTTGTAACGGTAAAAGAGAAAGGAAACTGCATAGGGCGGAATATAGTCTGGGTTGTGGCGGCGGCTCTATACTGTATTGGTTTTTGGGGACAAATTCAATATGATATAGATGCAGTATCTCAAGTTTCTTCTATAGCTGTTTTAACGGCTTTGACGGCGGTATTTTTTCAGTATGCCACAGGAATTACAGACGGGGAAGCAAAAAGACCGGAGGATAGAGGACGATATCTGCTTATGGTTTTACTGGCAGCAGCGTCGCTTGCGCTTTATCTGGAAAGTGCACTGGTACACGGAGCGCTGTATATGGTAACGGGTATATTTTTGCTGATAAAGAAAAGAAAGAAAATTGACGGTAAGTGCATGGTACGCCTTGCGGGAATTCCGATATTGTCAATCACATTATTTGTGTTGGTTAATTATAGAATTATCAATTTTTTACATGCACAAATCACTTCATCTGTCAGCGATGAACGGCAGTCATGGGCAAGTTATTTTAATGCATGGTGGCTTGGAAGACATGGTATTGATGAAGGAAGGATTACGGGTCCGGTCAGCAAGGTGATAAACCATATATTGTCTATTTCGGGGCTGTATAATATGACGGTCAACTATGATAGATACTATGGCATGACGGCAATAATCCTGACGGGGGTTATGGCATTGGTTGCCGGATTGATTTTTTGGTGTCTTGTGCGGCCGCTTATTGCTAAATGGAACGGTGAGGCATGGACTTTATGGGTAATGTGTCTGGCAGGCATTACGATGGTGCTGCTGTTTTGCGTATGTGGGAAATCCTGGAGCGGCGGCAAACTTTTGTATTATATATCGCCGTACTGGTATACTTTTTTATGTTTTCCCATGTTGCAATTGAGACAATGCCATGATGTCGGGGGAAAACTGGCGCTATGCGCCGCCGCGGTTCTTCTTTTCTCCAATGTCAAAATCGTGGCGGACCGGGTTGATGATATGAAAGTAAACTGGGCCTGTATCGGTTATCGCGGCAACTATCCTTCCGATATGATACCGGGTCTGAAAATGGCTGCTGTGTTTGCGTTTGACACGCAGGAACTGAATGGCGTAAACAGCGTTCAAATTCGTGATCTGAGCGAGGTATCGGATCACCAGTATTATCTGCAATATCTGAAGGTAAAATTGACTTGTGCCGGAATCACGTTTGTTCCGGACAATGATATCAGTTATTATCAAGATCCGGTGGAGGTTTCGTCAAAACGTGTTTTATCTGACCCGACGGTTGTTCTGGAGGCGGTACAGAGATCAGACGGAAGATATGAAATTGCTGTGCGGTAAAAGATAAAATGGAATCAGGTACGTATTTCATAAGAAGGAAGTGTGTGATTAGTTATTCTAATAATACACTTCCTTAATTTTATGTGTAAATGTTGTTGAAAAATTAATCTTTTCTAAGTGCGGCGGAGTCCTTTATTGTACAGGAAATTCTTACGGTCCGGGTCTGCAGGCAGATCCCGTAAAGGCAATCTGCAGGGCAGATTTATTTTTTTAAGAATACTTTAATATTTTGTTGAAGAAAATCCATAGATTCATTCGTTATGATAGGTATAGTAAACGACATGGTAATCTTACATATCTGTAATCTGTCTGTAATAAGGACGTAAGATCAGGATGCTATGCTGAATATGAGAACATCGGGGAAAAGAAATCACAGGAGGTCACAACATGCAGAACACGAAGGGACAAAACGAAGGCACAAAATACATTACATTCACGGTTCCGTGCTACAATTCGCAGGATTATATGCGGCGGTGTATCGACTCGCTGCTTGCGGGCGGGGAGGACGTCGAGATTATCATTGTAGACGACGGTTCCACGGACGAAACCGGTGTGATCGCAGATCAGTACGAGGCGCTTTATCCGGATATCGTCCGGGCAGTGCATAAAGAGAACGGCGGACACGGCTCAGGAGTCAATAAAGGTCTGGAGCTGGCAAGCGGCATATTCTTTAAGGTGGTGGATTCGGACGACTGGCTGGATGCGGATGCTTATATGAAGCTGCTGCACAGGATCAGAAGATTCTGCACGCTGAAGGAAGCGGGGATGGTGAGCAGTATTCCGGATCTGTTTGTGTGCAATTATATCTACGATCATCTGGATGAAGGCACGAGTCATGCCATACATTACAGAAACATTTTTCCGGTTGAGGAGACATGCGACTGGAACGATATCGGCAGATTCCATACTTCACAGTATCTGATCATGCATGCGCTGGTCTTCCGGACCGGTCTGCTGCGCAGGGCGGAAGTGGTGCTGCCGGAGCATACCTTTTACGTGGATAATATTTTTGCCTATAAACCGTTACCGTATGTGAGACATATCTACTATATGGACGTTGATCTGTATCACTATTACATCGGCCGGGGAGATCAGTCTGTCAATGAAAAAGTGCTGATGAGCCGCATAGACCAGCAAATTAAGGTGACGAAGATCGTTTCCGAGTGTGTAGACTTAAAAGAGGTGAAGGAGACATACCCGAAGCTGGCGGAATATATGTGCCGCAATATCTCCATTATGATGGCGATATCTTCCATTCATCTGCTGCTGATTGATTCGCGGGAGGCGTACGGCAAGCGCAGGCAGCTCTGGAATCATATTAAGGCGGAAAACGCGAAGCTGTACTACCGGTTGAAATATACGACCCTGAGCGGTCTTACCTATCTGCCCGGGCGGCTTGGCGGGATGCTCACCAAGGGCGGCTACCGCGCTGCGCGCAAGATTTATCAGTTCCAGTGAACAAATCGAACAAGTTCGATTGCGAGATTTGCTGCGCAAACTCGAAAAATACGATAGAGTGGCAAAGTACGCAGTCCAAGTACAACTAAGTTATGTTCTAAGTTTATGTAGAAGGGATGAGTTGATTATGGCACATATTTATCTTGCGCTGGTGGATACGCCGGGTATGTTCGCTTACCTGATCAGGCGGTTTCTGCGGCAGAAATATATACATGTGGTGCTTTCCATGGATGCGTGTCTGGAAGAGGCGTACAGCTTCGGGAGAAGAAACCCGCGGATTCCGTTGTCTGCGGGATTTGAGAGGGAAGACAAGAGGAAGATTCTGCGTGCTTTTCCGACGGCGGACTATATGGTCTGCGAGCTTACGTGCAGCAGTGAACAGAAGGCGGCGGTCCAAAAACAGCTGGAAAGCGACTACAGGCGGCGCTGGCATTATCATTATGCGGTGATCGGCCTGCCGTTCATTGTTTGCGGCAGACCGTTTTACCAGAAGAATCATTATACCTGCTCTTCTTATATTGCGAGGGTGCTTGCCGACAACGGCATAGGTATTTTTGATAAACATTTTTCGCTGGTGACACCGAAGGATTTCTATCTCTATCCGGATAAAAAGGTGTTGTTTGAAGGCAGTCTGGCGGAACTGGTAATGAGGACGGGAGGTAACAGTTCCGCTCAGGACTTTGCACTTGCTGCAAAGTCCGTGAAAACGTATAAATTTAGCTAAGAGAGAATCTGCCTATCGCCGAAGGCGATCTGGAATGGGCAGATTCTGTAACAGGGAAGCCGACGGCTGGACTGTTACGACAGGAAGAGTACGTATGCACAAGGGCACTGTTGCCGCGTGCATGTAACCGGCGACGGCTGGGAGCGGAGCAGAACCGGCATACCGGGAAAGACAACAGCAGAAACATAATTGACGGGGAGAAAACATCATGAACGGGAACCGGCAGGGGAGTGCGGCGGAAGATACAGAGAGAGGCATAGGGGTAAAGAAAAAGAGGATAATGGAAGCGGTTTTTTTCCTGCTGGTCATGCTTCTGTCCTTCTATACGGTCTTCCGCGGACAGGATATGGAGCAGGTAGGCGCTTCTCTGCGAAGGCTCTCTCCGATGGCACTCGGGGCTGCAGTCCTGACGTCTGTATTCTTTGTCAGCGCGGAAGGCATGATGATCTGGTATCTGCTCAGAGCCATGCACGGTACAAGCAGCCTGCGGCAGTGCATTTCCTATTCTTTCATCGGTTTTTTCTATTCCGGAATTACACCGTCCGCCACGGGCGGACAGCCGATGCAGCTCTACTATATGTGCAAGGATAAAAACAGCATGTCGGAATCGTCTGTCGTCCTGATGACGGTAGCGCTGCTCTATAAATTTGTGCTGGTGGTCATCGGCATTGCCGTACTGCTCTTCTGGAACGGACCGCTGAAGGGTTATCTGCGCGGTTACTATCCATTGTATTTATTAGGTCTGGCGCTGAATCTGATACTGGTACTGATTCTGCTTGCGGTTATGCTGGCGCCGGGCGGCGTGCGGCGCGTGATCGTGGGAACCGAAGGGCTGCTCGTGCGGTGCAGAATGCTGAGGCCGTCGATGGCGAGACAGGATAAGATTGACCGGTTTATCGACGGCTATCGGGATGCGGTAAGCTTTTTGATGCGGCATAAGGGGAAGGTATGGAATGTATGTCTGTTTACGCTTCTGCAAAGGTGCAGTGTTTTTATTCTGACCTGGATCATTTATCGGGGATTTGCACTGGAAGGCGTGGACATGATGACGGTGATGATGCTGCAGGCTTCGGTCTATATTGCGGTGGATATGCTTCCGGTGCCGGGTGCACAGGGAATCACGGAACTCATGTACCGGAGCATTTTCAGTACGGTCTTCACGGGCGGCACATTGATGCCGTCGCTGTATGTCTCGCGGGGGATCAGCTTCTATTTCCTGCTGCTTACAGGGATTGTGGTGAGCTTATGGAGACGTTTCAGAAAATAAAATCATGAGGCTTAACTGCCAGCCTCATGATATTCCTTCTCGGTATTGACATTCCAGATGTTATCTTGGTTTTCAATACCGTTTATAATATTCTTTACAGTCTCAAAAGAGGTGACCATGGAGTGGTCGATGTTGTTGTAGCGGTGCTGGCCGTTACGTCCGACACAGTAGAGATTGCCGATGGTCTTCAGATAGTCCACCAGCGTGTCGATCTCGCTGTAGGTATCGAAGTAGGCGGGGTAGGCTTTCTTCACGCGCTCCACGTGGGAATCCATCACGTCTTCGGGGCTGTCGATCAGTCCCATACTCACAATTTCATCCACTGCAAACTTCGTAAACGCTTCATCGGACATCGTCCAGTATTTGTCACCCTCAAAGCAGAAATACTCTAAGCCGATCCATATCGTGTGCTCCAGATCTTTGATCA
This sequence comes from uncultured Lachnospiraceae bacterium, assembly GCA_937920345.1. Lineage (GTDB taxonomy): Bacteria > Bacillota > Clostridia > Lachnospirales > Lachnospiraceae > UBA3282. The sequence goes on along the minus strand of CALGVA010000016.1, from coordinate 52,177 downwards.
TGTACGGCGACCAGTTATTGTAGATCTGGAAGCGGCCGAGCTGTACGGAGCGGTCGTGCACATAGACCCAGCAGTCGGGAACAATGTTGCCGATGGTCTTCAGCTTCGTCTTGTTCTTCAGATTTAATTTCGGCAGCAGGAGTCCCACGGTCATATAGTCCCTGTAGGGCAGTCCTGCGGCGATTCTGGCAGGCGCGGCAGGCACGTCGTTCATGCCGGCGACCAGATCTTTGACCGGCATGGAAGAAATAAAGATATCACCTTCCACCGTGATCTGTCTGCCATCGCTTTCGTAGGTGAGAGCGGTAAGATGATTCTGCGCATCCTTATGCAGATTGGTTACTTTACAGTTTCGAAGGATCGTGCCGCCCATTTTCTCGATCTCGCACGCGGTCACATCCCAGAGCTGTCCCGGACCGAGCTTGGGATAACTGAATTCTTCGATCAGGGAAGTCTCCACCGCACGGTTTTTCTTACCGGGCAGCATCTTGGCAAATATATCTTTGATAATCGCAATAATGGACAGTCCCTTAACACGTTGTGAGCCCCAGTCCGGAGCAATATCACTCGGGTGGCGCCCCCACAGATTTTCGGTGTAGTGTTCGAAGAACATGGAATACAATTTCTTGCCGAAACGGTTGATATAGAAGTCTTCCAGTGAATTTTCCCTGCGCTTGTGAATCAGAGAGGCAATATAGCTGCACCCTACTTTTATGGTAGTCAGAAATCCCATATTGATAAATGTCTCCGGTTTTAAGGAGATCGGATAATCAAAAAATTTACGTTTAAAATAAATGCGGGATACTCTGTTTCGCCGCAGCATAACCCGGTCTTCCTTCTCAGGATCGGGACCGCCCGGTGCAAGAGACATTTTACGGTTCAGGACAATGTCGTCGTAAGTCGGCGCGCCCTGCAGCGGCAGCATATTGTTCCACCATTCGTTGACCTCCGGCACTTTGGAGAAGAAACGGTGTCCGCCCATATCCATACGGTTTCCCTTGTAATTGACGGTCTTGGAGATACCGCCCATGGCATCGCTTTCTTCTAACACGACGACTTCATAGTCTTTGCTCTGTTTTAATAACTCATATGCGGCGGTGAGACCCGCAGGTCCGGCGCCGATCACGTATACTTTCTTCATGAAATACCTCGTATTTTTCTGACAGGATTCGGGTGGCAGGAGTTGCGGTGTACCTTTTGAACTTCGAACCCTAACAGACATCAGTGTACCATATTTGCGGGAAAATGTACAGTGTGGTATAATACGTAACAGTTCAGCCTTGCACTATTCCGCGAGTAAAATCGCTCTGTATGCGATTTTATGAGTTGTGAAAGCGCCAAAATGCGACTTTGGAGCATTTTGTGTGCATCAGGAGTGACGGTGAAGCCGAAGGCTGAACTGTTACTATAATACCGATATTATGCGGGGGAACAGCTTGACCAATACATGATTTTGGGGTAAATGCGCATTCCGGTGACTTATGAATGGGCATGGCTGAACGGTTACGCTGCGCTGTGAAGCATTGAAAGCGTCTTTGCGGACGGCGCAGCACAACGACCATCGACAAGAGGGAGAAGGAATGGGAAACGGAAGTGCGGCGGTCACGATCATAACGCCTGCTTATAATCGGGCAAAACATCTGAAAGATCTGTACGAAAGCTTGAAAAAGCAGACGGTACGGGATTTTGAGTGGCTGATCGTAGATGACGGCAGTACGGATCAAACGAAACAGACGGTGCAGGACTTTTGTGCACAGGGGCAGGTTGTGATCCGGTATCTTTTAAGGGAAAACGGCGGTAAGCACAGAGCGCTCAATACAGGAATTTCCATGATAGATGCAGAACTGACTTTTATTGTGGACAGTGACGACTATCTGCCTGACGATGCAGTGGAGACGATACTTGCGTATCATGCGAAGTACAAGGGCAGAGAGGGACTTTGCGGCTATTCTTTCCTTCGGTGTTATCCGGACGGGAAGGTCAATACCGCCTATTTCAAACAGGACGAAGAGATATCGACCTATCGTGACGTGCGGATCAACGGCGGGATCGGTGGTGACAAGGCGGAGGTTTTCTATACGCGGATCTTAAAGCAGTTTCCGTTTCCGGAGTATGAGGGCGAACGGTTTCTGCCGGAGGATCTGGTCTGGATGCGGATGTCGGGACCTTATCAGATGGTGCATATTAATAAATGTATCTATATCGGGGAATATCTGGAGGGGGGACTCACGAACAGCGGACGAGCCATGAAGGTGCATTCGCCAAGAGGGATGCAGCAGCGGTCTCTGGTATATCTTCATGACGATGGCGTGTGTCTGAAAGTGCAGGTTAAAATGATGCTGCTGTATATTATCTACGGCAGATTTGCCGGTAACGCGCCTGGCCGGTTATACAGGGAGGTGCCGCGGAAACTTTTGTTTATTGTGCTGCTGCTTCCTGCCTGCCTGCTGTATCATAAGTGGAAGAAGGAAAACGAGAGGAAATAATGGATAAAGATACGAAGATCGTGTTTGTACTGCCGGACATGCCGGGCGGCGGTTCGGAGCGGGTTGTTGCCATGCTGGCGAATGAATATGTGAAGAGGGGATACCGGGTGGCGGTGCTTTTGTTTGCGGGTGATCAGGTTGCCTATACTCTGGATGAGAGAATAGAAGTTTTTATCGCCGGGCAGCCATCCGACGGGAATCCGCTGATCCAGTTGAAAAGGCTGTTTAAAATGCGGCGGTTTTACCGCAGGAACAGGCGGTGCTATATTTTCTCTTTCTGTGTGAGGGGTACGATATTCTCGGTGCTTGCAGCCGCGGGGATTCCCCACAGGCTTCTGGTGGCGGAGAGAAATGATCCGACCCGGATATCCGGACAGCGGCTCCGCGACTGGTCATACCGTAGAGCGGAGAAACTGATATTGCAGACTGAGGATATGCGGAAGTGCTTTGCCGAAGATCTGCAGCGGATCTCGGCAGTGATTCCGAATCCGATCGCGGAGGACATGCCGGAGCCTTATGCGGGGGAGCGGAAGAAAAGGATCGTCTCTGTCGGCAGACTGGAGGCACAGAAAAATCATAAATTATTGCTGGAGGCATTTGCAGAGTTTGGCAAGACACATCCGGATTATGAGCTTCATATATTCGGGGTCGGCGAACTGGAGGCGGAACTCAGACAGCAGGCCGGGCGGCTGCAGATTCTTGATAAAACTGTTTTCAGAGGATTTTCTTCGAACGTGCGGCAGGAAATCAGGGACAGCGCCATGTTTGTGCTGTCATCGGATTACGAAGGGATATCCAATTCTATGATAGAGGCTCTGGCAATGGGAGTACCCGTGATTTCCACGGACTGTCCGGTGGGCGGTTCACGGATGTATATTGAGGATGGGATCAGCGGTCTTCTAACGCCGGTGGGTGACAGACAGGCTCTGGCTGAGGCGATGATCAGAGTCGCGGACGATCCGGGGTTTGCGCGGGTGCTATCCGCTAATGGTGTGAAGAGTACTAAACGATACGGATTACAAAATATAGCAGACAGGTTTTTGCAGGAAGCAGGCATATAGGAAGGCGGGTTATGTTGCACATAACGGGTTTATTGGGTTTATTATTCTGGCTTGCGGTCATACCGTTTTGCATCGGTCTGATCCCGGCGAATTTCATATCGGCCAAGCGGCGCGGACCGGGGTTTGTGCTGCTTGCGGGGTATTTCGTCATGTGGGCGCTCTTTGAAGTGGTGACGATCCCGGCGGTGCTTTTTGTAAAATATGATAATTTCAAGACGGCATCCGTATGCTTTATGATAAGCAGTATTCTGTGTGCGGCGGCGGGCGTATGGCTTGCATACCGGAACCACAGGGCCCACAGGCCGGGTCTGATTACAGGCAAAGGTGCCGAGATAAGGCAAAAAAATGACGGGATTGTCAGTTTTGCGGAGCGAGTAAGAGAGCACATCGCAGCGCGGGGAAAGGGAATGCCGTGGGCGGAGCGGATCGAATGGCTGTTGTTCTTTGGACTGCTGGGATTTCAGTTGTACAAGGCGGCGGCTTACGCCTCTTTCGACGGAGACGATGCCTATTATGTCGTGGAATCGTTGATCGCACAGCAGGCTGACGTGATGTACCGTATTCTGCCCTATACGGGACGGCCTACGGATCTGGATATCCGTCACGCGCTGGCGGTATTTCCGATGTGGGTCGCTTTTATCGCTAAGAGAAGCGGTATTCATGCGACGATCGTGTCGCATACGATCATGCCGTTTGTGCTGATTCCGCTCAGCTATCTCGTGTACTACGAGATCGGACGGCGGCTTTTCCGGTTTAATCCACACGGCGGTGATAACGAGAAAACGGCACGGGAGCAGACGAAAAAGGAGAGGGCAGGCAGGAGGCAGATGGAGGAAGACACTTTCCTTCATCAGGAGAACCTTCCGGTTTTCATGATTCTGATGGCGGTGTTCCAGATCTTTGGCAACGTGTCGATCTACACGAACGAGACTTTTTTCCTGACCAGGACGTGGCAGGGCAAGGCAGTGGCCGGTTCGCTGGTGATTCCGGCGCTGTTCTGGATGTTCCTGTGGATCTTTGACAGGAGGAAGGAGATGCCGCAGGAGAGGGCGGCAGACCGTAAAGCGGGCGGGACTGCGCGGAAAGCAGCCGGCCGGAAGCCGGATGTGACAGAGAAAAATGAAGCAGTCCGTAAGCAGCGGAAGCATTATGATGACGCCGGACTCTGGCTCGTGTTTGTCTGTATCAATATGACGGCGGGCGTGTGCAGTTCGATTGCGGTATTTCTGGCCTGTATACTGATGGCACTGACGGCGCTTGCGCTGGCCGTGACAGAGCGGGATTACAGAGTGCTTTTTAAGATGGGGGCAGTATGCATCCCGAATGTGATTTATATGGCGGTTTATGTCGTTACGGCGTACGGTTATCTGTTGAAATAATACAGGGAGTAGTCTATGTGGGGCATCTTTTTAGAGAGTGTTGTGGTCTTTAAGAATTATATGGGATTTCATGAGAACGGCTATCTGGCGGGCATCTATCTGTTTGTGCTGCTGTATCTGTGGCTGACGGAGAAGGATAAGAGGCGGCGTGCGATTTTCGTGTACGCGCCCACGTTACTGCTGGCGCTGTTCTTCTGTCCGTTGTTTCGTAAAGTGTTCGTCCGTATTCTGGAGGATTCCGAGACGTATTACAGGCTGTTATGGCTGCTGCAGATGAGTCTGGTCAGCGCATACGGACTGATCAGGTTATGCGGCAGACACCGCAGGATCGGGCTGGCGGTCATCTGTATTGCGATTGCGGCGTGCGGCAATTACGTCTATGACAGCGAGCATATTACGAAAGCGCAGAATGTCTGGCATCTGCCGCAGGAAGCGGTAGATATCGTAGACCTGATCGAGCCGGAAGAGGGGCGGATCACAGTGCTTGTCCCGGCGGATCTGATCTACTATATCAGGCAGTACAGCACGCAGATCGAACTGCCCTACGGCCGGGAGATGCTGATTGCCAGATGGGATTACCACCATGCCATGTATGAGGCGATGGAGAAGGCGGAAGTGATCGAGACGGCTTCTTTCGTCGGGCTTACACGGGAGTATCCGTGTGCTTATGTGGTGCTGAAAGAGGACAGGGAGACGACGGAGCCGCTGACGGACTATGGCTTTACGCTGTATGATCAGGTGGGAGAATATTTGATCTATCAGGATCAGGAGACGACACAGTGATATTTTATGATATTTCGGCGGCTGCCGCGGTGGTCTGTGACGGCAGAGGATCGGTTACGGGTGCAGGAGGTCAGACCGATGTTATTTAATTCATATATTTTTGTATTTCTTTTTTTCCCTATGTGTCTGCTGGGATATTATGGTCTGCTGCGCATGCACAGGACGGCGGCAAAAGTGTTTCTGACTGCCATGTCTTTCTGGTTCTATGGCTGGTTTAATATGTCCTATCTGCTGATTATGGTGTGCAGCATCGGCGGCAATTACCTGTTTCACAGAATACTGTCCCGGGGAGCGATTGACAGCGGACAGCCGGCGTCTGCAGTTATCCGGCACGGAGCGGATGCGCTTCCGGCTCCGGCAGCAGCTTTGCGCCGCAGGATGGTCATGATTCTGGCGGTTGTGCTTAATCTGGGCGTACTGTTTTATTTCAAGTATTTCGACTTTTTTCTTTCCACCATGAATGCGCTGTTTGGTACATCCGCGGCGCTGCGGCATATTCTGCTGCCTCTCGGTATCAGTTTCTTCACGTTCCAGCAGATTTCCTTTATCGTGGACACATACCGCGGGGAAGTGCGGGACTGTTCACTGACAGACTACGCGCTGTTTGTATCTTTCTTTCCGCAGCTGATCGCGGGACCGATCGTCAATCACCAGGAGATGCTGCCGCAGTTTGCGCAGATGGGTACGCAGAAGGTGCGCTGGCAGCGTGTTGCGGAAGGGATGAGCCTTTTTATCCTGGGAATGGCGAAAAAAGTGCTGATCGCGGATACGTTCGGCGCGGGTGCGGACTACGGCTATGCACATGTGGAACTTTTGGGACGTGTGGACGCGGTTCTGGTCATCCTATTTTATGCACTGCAGCTCTATTTTGATTTCAGCGGCTACTGCGATATGGCGCGGGGGATCGGCAGGATGCTTGGCATAGAGATTCCGGTTAATTTCGACTCGCCGTATCAGGCGGTGAATATCGTGGATTTCTGGAAGAGATGGCATATCACGCTGAACCGGTTCTTCACGAAATACGTCTATATTCCGCTCGGCGGCAACCGCAGAGGGGCGGCGCGCATGTATCTGAACCTGATGATCGTATTCGGGCTGAGTGGTCTGTGGCACGGCGCCGGCTGGAATTATCTTGTATGGGGTGCCATGCACGGCTTATTGTATGTGCTGACCAGACTGTGGCAGAGGAGCCTGAAGCCGCGTCTGCGTCGGGATTATGCAGGAATCCCGTCATTACAGGAAGCCGGACGGGGCGGGGATTGTCCGACAGTACAGTCGGGAAAACGTCTGCAGGCACGGATCGGGCATATAATTATGACACTTATGTCACGTATTTTGCTGTTTGGCTATGTGGCTGTTGCATGGGTCTACTTTCGTGCAGAAAATATTGCACAGGCGAACCGTATGCTTATGGCTGCCGTCAGAGGAAGCGCGCAGAAGGTTTCTCTGGAACTGGCGGAGTGTTTTCAGGTCGATGAGTTCTGGTATGTCATCAAGGTGCTGCATCTGGATCGCATGTCCTGCAGCAGATATATTCTCATGTGGGTGATTCTGGCGGCCGGACTGTATCTGGCGATGATCGGGCCGAATGCGGCCGGACGGGTGGAGCGGATGAAGTTCAGAACCGGATCGACGGTTGTCTTTGCCGTGCTTGCGCTGTGGTGTGTGCTCACATTTTCTAACGTGAGTACATTTCTGTACTTTAATTTCTGATGAGATCAAGAGAGAGTGTGAGAATAAGTTATGGACAGATTCAAGAAGTGGGTCATATCGACCATATCCGTCATCTTAATACTGTTTGCTCTTGCAGGTGCGCTGGTGGTTTTCGTGGACCCTTTTTTCCAGTACCATGCGCCGCTTGAGAATTTCCCCTATCTGGTGGACAACCAGCTCAGCCAGAATCCGGGCATGGCGAAGCATATGGAGTATGACAGTGTGATCCTCGGTTCTTCCATGACGGTGAATTTCAATACCCATTGGTTTGCGGAACTGCTGGGCGTCTCCGCACTGAAGCTGAACTACAGCGGTGCATATCCGAAAGACCAGGCGAATATTATGGATATTATCTTTGACAGCGGGCATGACGTGCGCGCGGTCTTTCTGGGGGTTGACGTGACGACTTACACAGGCGGCGTGGAGGAGACGAAATACCCGATCCCGGCGTACCTCTATGATGATAACTATCTGAATGACGTGCAGTATCTCTGGAATAAAGACGTGGTCTTAAACTATATCTTAAGACCGCTCGCAGACCCGGATAAGACCGATCTGGCTACCGTGTACCAGAGCTGGTGGACGGACGAATACTACAATATCCAGTGGGTCATGCACAATTATGTGCCGGCTGAGCCGGTGGCGGAGGAGGCGGCGCCGGAGGCATATATCGAGAACACGGACCGGAATCTGCGGACGAATCTGTGTCCCTATATCGAACAGAATCCCGACACGACGTTCTATATTTTCTTCCCGCCTTACAGCATTCTGTACTGGAACGATGTGATACGGGAGAACCATCTGGAAGCGACCATGGCGGAGTACGCGCATATCGCGGAGACGCTGCTTGCCTATGACAATGTGCGGATTTTCTACTTTCCGAATCAAGAGGAGATCGTGACGGATCTGAATAATTATGCGGATTATACCCACTATCACAGGGATATCAACCGTTATATGACAGAATGTTTTGCGGACGGTGCCTGTGAGATCACAAGCATGGAGGCAATGACACAGGCACTGCGCGAAACACGGGATATGATAGACCGATTTGATTTTGAGACGCTGTTCTCGGTGGAGTATTAGCATGTAACGGAAATACCATTATTCCTCCGGACCCGCCGCCAGATCCGGGAAGATACATTCCACGAATCTTCTGGCCAGCAGTTCTCTGCCGGCATCGTTTAAGTGGATATAATCCGTCATGTAATCCAGATAATTATCCTCATTGATGGAGCCGTAGAAATTATCGATCAGGGAAATACCGCAGTCGTTGGCGGCATCCAGTTCTTTCTGCAGATAATGGCTTAAAGTGCCGTGGCCTAAGTCTGTGCGGTCGCCGTTTACGAAGTTGCCTTCTTCATTGATCGCGTGACAGAATGTGTGGGACATCACGACGATCCGTATGTGCGGATAAGCCTCCTGAATCGCTTTTACGCCTGCCCGCAGAGCACCGGTGTAGGTGATGGTGGAATAGGGCGCGTTGGGATCGTCACAGGGCCGTTTGTTGATGTAGTCACTGCCGTCATACATAATACAGATCAGATCGACACTGTTCATATCAAGTGTCTCCAGCATAGCTGTCGTCTTGGGAAAAGACTCGTCATAACTGTAGGTGGCAGCCGTCTTCATCAGGTCAAAGTCGCCGGAAGCGAGGCTTTGCGCTATATAAGAGAAGGAAAACGCATCCAGAATATACCCGTCGTTGTAAGATTCAAACTGCGCCGCCATGGTGGTTCCGGTAAAGGAGCCGTTATAGACGGCTGCGCCGGTCTTTTCGGCAATCTGTTCCGCCAGGCCTCCCGGTCCCTGATTCAGGGAAAAAGGATCGTCTCCGAGGCACAGGATCGTCGTGACACCGTCATCTTCGCGGCCTTCCAGTTTGTCGGGGGCAAGCGGAATGATGCTGTCCATCGCTTCGATATCAAAATCTGTGGTCTGATAGTTCGGATCATAGTCTGAGGGCACGCCCTTATTCCATTTATACAGTCTGTATGCGGAGAAACCGGCAATCAATACGATCGCGCCCAGCAGGATCACGTGGATATTGATACGCAGTTTCTTTTTTTCTGTTTGTGCTTTTTGTCGATTCTTGTCCATAGATATCTCCTTCTTCATAACAGTTCGGTCTGTACGACTAACCATTATTCTACTATGAAAAAAAATAAAAATCCATGGATTAAGACTTTTTTAATAAAAACTTTTATTTTGAGATGAAAAAGAGCGCTGCCCGGAAAAGTAAATTTCAGGCTGCGCTCTTTTTCATGTCAGATGGCGCTCAGGCCACAGACACAGCGTTCTCCATCGGGCTCCTTGCTTTCATGGAGTAAGTAATAATAGCGGTCGTCGGAAACTTGGGTCTGCAGTTCCTTATACCATTTGCTGTACTTGAACATACGATAAGTGGTACTTAACTTTTGCAGCTGCTCATCGTCAGCACAGCAAGTACAGAACTGTTCCCTTGCATCCAGGCTCATAACGGTGTATTCCATGTAAGTGATCTTCAGTTCCGTAATGTTCTCACGGCACTTTGGACATGTCTGTTTGTGACCGTTAAGCATATAGACCCGATGGCAACGCTTACAATAATGCATGTACATCATAGTAAAATCCCCTTTGCATTAAAATGAATGTTGTAATTGTAAGGTTGCACTTGTATTGTGTCAGCTGAGGAAGATAAAGTCAAGCATAAATTACCAGAATATAGAATAATAGGCGTTGTAAAATATCGCGCGCACCAATTGCGCAAATGTTTACATTATGTAAATCTTTGTGGAAATGTGCGGAAAGTAAAAAACCTTGAATCCATTGAGGTTTTATGCTATAATGTTACAAAAATGTTAAAAAAGAAGGGTTTACATAAATGCAGAACGGCAAGAATGATACAAAAAATAACATAAAAAGAAAGAGAGAATATCGTAAAGAGACTGCGCTGGATGAATTTCTTGTGGGAGAGAACGGCGTGTTTGACGACGAGGATGATGACAGTGTGACGGACGATACGCTGGAATTTCTCTGCCTGGACGACGAAACGATAGAAGCCTATCAGCGCAGGCACAGCCGGAAGAAGGTGCAGGGGAAGACGTCTGCCGGGAGATACGCGGAAGAGGCATATGAGGATGAAACGTATTATGCAGAAGAGGCGTACGAAGACGAAGAAGCGTACGAGGATGATGAGGCATATGTTGAGGAAGTGTACGCGGAATATGACGAAGATGGGGATTACGAAGACGACAGGTACGATGAAGACGGGGACTGCGAAGACGACAGATACGATGAGGACGAGGATTACGAAGACGACAGGTACGATGAGGACGAGGACTGCGAAGACGACAGATACGATGAGGACGAGGACTGCGAAGACGACAGATACGATGAGGACGAGGATTACGAAGACGACGGATATGACGAGGACGAGGATTACGAAGATGACGATGAGGATTATGATGATGACGAATATGAAGACTATGAGGAGTATGATGATGATGACAGTGTAATGGTTCGTTTCCGGCATTTTCTGGAGGATATGAGTACGCTGGATGTGGTGGTGGCCATGCTGGGGATCGTGGTTCTGGCGGGCGTGATTGTCACAGGCGCACTTTATGTCAATGCGAAATCCATGGAGAAACAGGTGGCGTCGTTTGCAACTGTCGGAGAAGAGATGGAAGGAATTTCTGTGATTGGAGAGAGCGGCCTTGTGGCGGTCACGGAGTCGGCCAGACTGTCCGGCATGATCGATCCGGAGGGAGAACCGGAGGAGGATGAAGGGCAGGAGCAGGAGACACCGGACCAGAACAGGCAGATTGAAGTGGTGTTGAATCTCACGTCGATTCAGTCGGATCTTAAGATCAAGTTTGTCAATAAATCCACGGGCAAACTGATCGGCGGACTGCCTTTTGAGGTGGAAGTGACCAATGGTAAGAAGAATTTCGGATTAATGGATGAAGATAAGGATGGCATTATTTATCAGACGGGAATCGATGCGGGAACCTATCATGTGACAGTGAAACCTTTCGCGGGGGATAAATATGCCGAATATAAGCTGCCTGCATCGGAAAGCAGTGTGAAAGTCACGGATACCATAGCCTATAAAAAGGTGGATGTGGCGGATGAAGTCAAGGCGGAGTCTGAGGTGAATGCGGCGGCCGAGGATAAGACCGTACAGAATACGGTGGTGGAATCCACGCTGACTGATACGGTGGAGTGGGTGGAATCCACGAAGACACCGGTCGGAGAAGGAGCAGAGGTCTATGAAGAAGTTTCTAAAAAGAATATTCCCGATCCCTGGACTCTCAGCGGCGCGTACAGGAAAATGGTGGAAGAAGGGGACGGAGCAGAAGAAGATCCGGCCAATATATTCATAGATATCAGCGACAGCAGTTTAAGCCTGGATAAAGGGGAAACCGCTACTCTCAGTGTAAAGGTCAGCGGTACAAGCCTCCGCTATGTGGTAGAATGGATCAGCAGCAATACTGCTGTGGCAACGGTGAGCGACGGCAGCGTTACGGGTGTCGATGTGGGCAGTGCGACGATTACCGCACGCGTGGCAATCGGCAGCATGATACAGGAGCTGGCCTGCTCTGTGACCGTCAGCGAACCACAGAAGCCGGAAAAGCCGGAGGAGCCGGAGAAACCGGGCGACAATAACGATGGCAGCCAGAATGGCGGTAATCAGGGCAATGATGGTAAGGTGTATACGAAGATCAATATAAGCGGTGACAAGGAGGTAGCTGTCGGCAGGACGATCACACTATCGGCGCAGACGGAGCCTAAGGGCGGCAAGGTTAAGTGGGAGAGTGACGATGAAAATATCGCCAGGGTAGACGGCAAAGGCGTTGTTACAGGCGTGGCAGAGGGCACTGTGAGGATCAGGGCGATCTGTGAGAACGCGGATACGGCTGATGTTGAAGCGACCTGTGAGATCAAGGTGAAGAAGGCTCCCGAGGGTGTGTTATATACGAAGATCAGCATAAGCGGCGACAAGGAGGTGTCTGTCGGTAAGTCGGTCACGCTGACAGCCAGGACAGAACCTGAAGGCGGCAATGTTAAGTGGAAAAGTGATAATGATAAAATTGCAAAAGTAGACGACAAAGGCGTCGTGACGGGCGTGGCGGAAGGCACTGTGAAGATCACGGCAGTCTGTGAAAACAAAGACGCGGAGAATGTACAGGCAGTCTGCGAAATCAAGGTGAAGAAGGCACAGAACGTAGACGGAAGCGCCAAGCTTAAGGATAAAGACGGCAATCAGATGTACTACAAGAATGCCGAGGGTGAGTACAAAGAGGCTGTTTATGACGATTATAACAAGCGGGATGTTTTTTATAAAAAGTCAACGAAAGTATCTGAATACAGGTATACAGGCTGGCAGACAATAGACGGACATGTTTACTTCTTTGATAAAAACGGTAATTATGTGACGGGCGAGCAAGTCATTCAGGGCGCCAAATATACATTTGGCAGCGATGGCAGACTGTCATCCAATTCCGGCACCATGGGAATTGACGTGTCCAAGCATAACGGCAGCATCGACTGGAACGCGGTGAAGAATTCCGGCGTATCTTATGTGATCATTCGCTGCGGCTACAGGGGCTACTCCACCGGCGTACTGGTAGAAGATCCGAAGTTCAGGAGTAATATCAAAGGTGCGAAGGCAGCGGGACTGAAGGTGGGCGTCTATGTCTTCAGTCAGGCGGTCAATGAAGTGGAGGCGGTAGAAGAGGCATCCATGGCAGTGAGCCTTGCCAGTGGATACGGTCTGGATTATCCGATCTTCATAGATGTGGAAGGCAGCGGCGGACGGGGAGACGGCGTCAGCAGGGATATGAGAACCGCCGTATGTAAAGCGTTCTGCGCGACGGTGCAGAACTCCGGCTACTCTGCGGGAATATATGCGAATAAGACATGGTTTACGGAGAAAATCAATACTGGCAGTCTGACCGGCTATAAGATCTGGCTGGCGCAGTATGCGAGCGCGCCGACTTACACGGCGACACGCTATGATATGTGGCAGTATTCTTCCAAGGGCAGAGTCAGCGGCATCAAGGGGGATGTCGATATGAATATCAGTTATATGCATTATTAAAGGTTGCTTTTTTATAACAATTAAATCATAATAAGACATGGCATATTAGACAGGAAGAAACGGAGGAATATCGGGATATGAGGACGTATCTGGTAACGGGGGGAGCGGGATTTATCGGTTCCAATTATATTCATTATATGTTTCGCAAGTACGATCAGGCGATCAGGATCATCAATGTGGATGCGCTGACTTATGCGGGTAATCTGGAGAATCTGAAAGATGTTGAGGACAGGGAGAACTACACCTTTGTCAGAGCAGATATCTGTGACAAGGAGGCGGTCGCGAAGATTTTTGCGGAGAACGAGATCGACCGGGTGGTGCATTTTGCGGCGGAGAGTCATGTGGACCGAAGCATCCGTAATCCGGAGGTGTTCGTACAGACGAATGTGCTCGGCACGGCGGTGATGCTTAACTGTGCGAAAGCGGCATGGGAGCTTCCGGACGGCAGTTTCAAGCCGGACAAGAAGTTCCTGCATGTGTCTACGGACGAGGTGTACGGTTCTCTGGAGGAGGACGGCGGTTATTTCTATGAGACGACGCCGTATGCGCCGCACAGCCCTTATTCCGCCAGCAAGGCGAGTTCTGATATGCTGGTGCGGGCCTATATGGACACCTATCATTTTCCGGCCAACATTACCAACTGTTCCAATAATTACGGACCGTATCAGTTTCCGGAGAAGCTGATTCCGCTGATCATCAATAACGCGTTACAGGGCAAGAAGCTTCCGGTATACGGAGACGGTAAGAATGTCCGCGACTGGCTGTATGTGGAGGATCATGCCAAAGCGATCGACATGGTGCAGGAGCAGGGCAGACTGTTTGAAACTTACAATGTGGGCGGTCACAATGAAAAACAGAACATTGAAATTATTAAAATTATTATAGAGACGCTGCAGGAGATGCTTCCGGATGAAGATTCCCGCAAGGCGCTGGTGAGCGAAGATCTGATCACGTATGTGGAGGACCGCAAGGGACACGACAGAAGATATGCCATCGCGCCGGATAAGATCAAAGCGGAGATCGGCTGGGAGCCGGAGACAATGTTTAAGGAAGGCATCCGCCGCACGATCCAGTGGTTCTTTGAACATGAAGAATGGATGAAGAATGTGACAAGCGGAGATTATCAGAAGTATTATGAAGAGATGTACAGGCAGTAAGGCTAAGGTACGATCGTAGAGAAAGGTAAGGCAGACCAGATATGAAAGGCATTATATTAGCAGGCGGTTCGGGGACCAGATTATACCCGCTCACGAAAGCGGTATCCAAGCAGATCATGCCGGTGTATGACAAACCGATGATCTACTACCCGCTGTCGATCCTGATGCTGGCAGGAATCAGGGAGATCCTGATTATCTCCACACCGAGGGATCTTCCGGTATTCCGGGAGTTGTTCGGCACGGGGGAGCAGCTTGGACTGCGCATGGAGTATGCCGTGCAGGAGTATCCGAGAGGACTGGCGGACGCTTTTATCATCGGCGCGGATTTTATCGGTGATGACAGCGTTGCGTTGATACTGGGTGATAACATCTTTTACGGACAGAGTTTTTCCAGAGTGCTCAGAGAAGTGGCGTCCAGGGATAAGGGGGCGACGATCTTCGGCTATTATGTCAGAGATCCGCGGGAGTACGGCGTGGTAGAGTTCGACGAGAACGGCAGGGCGCTTTCCATCGAGGAGAAGCCGGAGAACCCGAAGAGCAACTATGCGGTGCCGGGCTTATATTTCTATGACAATGACGTGGTGGAGATCGCGGCGAACGTGCAGCCCTCCGCCAGAGGTGAGATAGAGATCACAAGTATTAACAATGAGTACCTGCACAGAGGGGAGCTTCATGTGGAGACGCTGGGGCGCGGCTTCGCGTGGCTGGATACGGGCAATCACGATTCACTGCTCGACGCGGCCGATTTCGTGGCAGCATTCCAGAAGAGACAGGGGCTGTATATCTCATGTATTGAAGAGATCGCGTATAAAAGAGGATTTATCACGAAAGAACAGCTGCTGCAGCTTGCGGAACCGTTAATGAAGACAGACTATGGACGATATATGGTAGAGGTTGCCAATGGACTCTAAGAAAATGAGAAGAATGCTGGTTGCCATGATACTGATGTTCGTGGTGCTGGTTGGAGTGATTGCGGCTGCCAATTTTGAGACTGTTAAGAGAAAGCTGGGATTTTTGGCGGACGAACAGGTACAGGAGACGGCGGCTGCGGGAGGGACAGATGACGGACAGAGAGGAAATGATCTGTCTGCTTTTTTGCGGGACGAGACCTTCTTTGATCCGGAAGTGAAATTCAAGAGTATAGAGACGTATTCCGGTAAAAATGTATTCCTGATGATGAGCTCTGTGGCCAAGGATCTGCGTATCATGATCGTGGACAGTGTGGGCAGGCTGGTGACGGGAACGCCTTTTACGGTCAGGATACAGGAAATGGGAGAGTATACGGATTCAGACCGGGACGGGATCATATATATCGAGGGACTGCGCGCCGGAGAGTACAGCGTGTCGCTGGCGGAGGCGGAAGGATTTATCGTTCCGAATACGATCACGACGATCCAGGTGAAGCAGGAGATCGAATACCGTGTGTTGAGCGATATCGAGTATCTCATTATGACAGAGGATGACATCGACGTCGAGAGAGAGGACAGAGCCGTCAACGGCGCGGAGGAAGCGGCGGACGGCAGTGAGAATACGGAACTGGAATTTGCAGGGGACAACGCGCGGCTTGGCATTGATGTCTCCAAATGGAATAAAGAGATCGACTGGATGAAGGTCAAGGAGGCCGGTATTGAGTTTGCCATTATCCGCTGCGGATACCGCGGCGCTTCCTCGGGCGCGCTCGTACTGGATCCTATGTATAAGAAGAACATCGAAGGCGCTATTGAGGCGGACATTCCGGTGGGCGTATATTTCTTCACGCAGGCGATCGATGAGGTGGAAGCCGTAGAAGAAGCCAGCATGGTGATCAGCCTGATCGAGGATTATGACGTGGATTATCCGGTATTCTTAGACAGCGAGAGCGCAGGCGGCAGAGGACGGGCCGACGCGATGAACGCGGAGGAGCGCACGAAGATTCATAAGGCGTTTCTGGAGACGATTGCCTCGGCGGGATATGAGACCGGTATCTACGGTTCCAGAAACTGGCTGAACGACGAAGTGGATATGACACAGATGTCAGAATACAAGACCTGGCTTGCGGAATACGCGGAAATCCCCGTATACGACAAATACTATCACATGTGGCAGTATACGTCGAAGGGTTCGGTGGACGGTATTGAGACAAACGTCGATCTGAATCTGTGTTACATGAATATCGACACTTCCATCAATCATGCGAAGGGTGCGGCGGGATATTCCGGCGTCATAGACGGTGACAGCGGCAATGTGCCGGTCGGATCGTCAGATGAAGAATAAAAGAAAGCACAATATGCCTTAGGGCGGCCGGTATGCGGCGCGTTTCCGGAGAGATAATTTTATATCGTTAGAAAGGATGATACAGACTATGGGAAAGATAACGGTGGAGACATGTGAAATCGAAGGGCTTAAAGTGATAACGCCGACGGTGTTTGAGGACACAAGAGGTTATTTCATGGAGACTTACAATTATAATGACTATAAAGAGGCGGGAATCGATCAGATTTTCGTGCAGGATAATCAGTCAGCGTCCACCAGGGGTGTTCTGCGCGGTCTTCATTTTCAGATCAATTATCCGCAGGACAAGCTGGTGCGGGTTCTTAGCGGCGAGGTATATGACGTGGCGGTAGATCTCAGGCAGGGATCTGCGACTTACGGCAAGTGGTACGGTGTGCTGCTCTCGGCGGAGAATAAGAAGCAGTTTTTTATCCCGAAGAATTTTGCGCATGGTTTCTATGTCGTGTCCGACTATGCGGAATTTGCCTATAAATGCACGGATTTCTATCATCCGAACGACGAGGGCGGCATCATCTGGAATGATCCGGAGATCGGTATCGAATGGCCCATCCCGGAAGGAGATCAGCCGATTCTGTCCGAGAAGGACGCGAAGAGAGAGGACGGGCTTTCGGCATTTACGGAGAAATATCGTAAATAGGACGGAGCCGGTATTGTCCGGGACAGGAAGATTATGAGTATGGATAAGACGGAACCTTCAAAACAGTCTGTAAGGAAAACAAAACATTTGGGCAAGCCCGCAGGAATCGCTATTTTCTGGGGGCTTGGTTTGATTCTTGCGCTGGTGCTTGTCAATCACCATAATCCGCTCGCCGATCAGGTGACGGAGCGCATGAAGAAGGTCAGCGGCTGTGTGCTGATTACTTTTACCTGTATGATCTTTGCGCTTTACTATGAGCGGATTCTGACGATTCCGTCAGAGCTTTTTCAGAGCAGGAAACTGATCTGGAAGCTGGCGAAGAATGATTTTAAGAAACGGTATGCCGGTTCCTATCTGGGAATTGTATGGGCAATGGCGCAGCCGATAGTGACTGTGGTGATGTACTGGATCGTTTTCGACAAGGTTTTCGATACGAGAAGTCAGATGGTGGCAAGCGGGCTGGAAGTACCTTACGTACTCTACCTGACGGCCGGGCTGGTGCCCTGGTTCTATTTCACCGAGGCAATCACACAGGGAACGATGGCGCTTGTAGAATATAATTATCTGGTGAAAAAAGTTGTGTTCAATATCAGTATTTTGCCGATCATCAAGGTGATTGCGGCTACTTTTATTCATGTTTTCTTTGTGATTGTGCTGCTGCTCGTCTCCATAGGCTATGGTTATTATCCGACGGTCTACACGTTGCAGCTTATCTATTACAGTTTCTGCCTGTTCCTGCTGGTGCTGGGAATGAGCTATCTGACCTGTGCGCTCGTGGTATTTATCAGGGATCTGCAGCAGATCATCAATATCGCGCTCCAGATCGGCATGTGGGCGACCCCGATTCTGTGGAGCATCACGATGCTTAATACCGATAACCTGAAGACGCTTTTTAAGCTGAATCCGCTTGTTTATGTGGTCAACGGGTATCGCAGCGCGATCTACGAGGATGTATGGTTCTGGGAGCACTTTTATTCGTCTACCTATTTCTGGATCTTTACGATCAGCCTGTTCTGTGTCGGGACACTGATTTTCCGGAAGTTGAGGGTTCACTTCGCAGACGTGCTGTAGGATGCAGAAGCGCACTGCGCAAAGTCTCCTCTTGTGTCGGCTCCGGAGCATGGATTTTCCAAATGTTCCGGAAGGACGGTGACAGACTGACGCAACCGCCCTCTATGCGCTTCCGTGCGCATTTCGGGCTTTTGAGGACGTCCTTGTCCTCAAATTGCTGGGGTAAGAGCGGAACATTAAGAAAATCTCATGTTCCTGCGCAGGACGACTGCGAGAAGACTTTGTGCAGTACGCTTGCCGATCGAGCTACGGCACTGCGGAGTCTCTTGTGTCGGAACAGAAAAGCAGGGCAGCGTATATAGACAAGGAATGACATATGGACAATATTGCGATTAAGGTTACGGATGTAGAAAAAGTATATAAGCTGTATGACAAGCCTTCTGACCGGATCAGGGAAGCGCTGGGCTTCGGGCGGGGGAAGCATCATACGGAGCACCATGCTCTGAAAGGGGTTAATCTGACCATCAGACAGGGGGAGTGCGTGGGAATCATCGGGACGAACGGTTCCGGTAAATCCACGATTCTCAAGATCATTACAGGCGTGCTGAACGCGACCCGCGGTACTGTGGAGGTAAACGGCCGTATTTCCGCGCTTCTGGAACTCGGCGCGGGCTTCAACATGGAATATAACGGCATTGAGAATATATATCTGAACGGTACCATGATCGGGTTTGGCGAGAAGGAGATCGATGAGAAGCTGGAGGCGATTCTGGAGTTTGCGGATATCGGCGAGTATGTGTATCAGCCGGTGAAGACATATTCCAGCGGTATGTTCGTGCGTCTCGCCTTTGCGGTGGCAATCAATATTGAGCCGGAGATTCTGATCGTGGACGAAGCCTTGTCAGTGGGAGACGTCTTTTTTCAGGCGAAATGTTATCACAAATTTGAGGAATTTAAAGAGATGGGGAAGACCATCGTGTTTGTCAGCCATGATCTGAGCAGTATCAGTAAATACTGTGATCGTGTTGTGCTTCTTAACCAGGGGACGAAGCTGGGGGAGGGCAGACCGAAGGAGATGATCGACATCTACAAGCAGGTTCTGGTAGGACAATACGCGGCGCCGGAGGCGGAGCAGGACAGGCTGCTGGACGACGAGGAACTGCGAAGAGCCGCGTCCGGCGGGAAGGCGGGGATGAAATCCGGCGGAAAAGCGGGCAGTGCGGAGCAGGATGCAGCAGTGGCAGAGAATCCGGAGCTTCTGGAATACGGGTCTAAGAAAGCCGTGATCACGGAATACTATATTACGGATGAACAGGGAATCAGAACATCCGCAATCATAAAAGGCAGTACCTTTTCCATCTGCATGAAAGTCAGGATGGAAGAGGACATTCAGGCGCCCATCTTTGCTTTTACGATCAAGAATGTACGTGGAACAGAGATCACAGGTACGAATACGATGTTTGAAAAGGCTTTTCTGGAGCCTGTGTATGCAGGGGATATACGGGAAGTGAACTTTAAACAGGAGATGAATCTGCAGGGGGGCGATTATCTGCTGTCGCTGGGCGTAACAGGATATGAGAATGATGATTTTACGGTGTATCACAGGTTATATGATGTGCTTAACCTGTCGGTGATCTCCGATAAGGATACGGTAGGATTCTACGACATGAACTCAGAGATCGAAGTGCGGCGTGTTGAAGGATGACACAGGGTCAGACAGAGGACGGAAGTTTTGAACAGCGGGAGCGGCGGCGCACTGTTTGCCGTGAACCGGCAGTGCGTGTATTGTCATACAGCGTGAGCCGACAGTACGTGGATTCCATACAAATTGAAACAGTGCAGAAACAGAGATGAGCATGAAAGAGGATAACAGAACAGAGAAGAAAGAGCAAATCGGCAAAATCAAACTGGATCTGACCCGCTATCCGGGCGAGGACTATTACTGCGACGGAGCGGTAGAGGATGAACTGCTGGATATTGCCCGGAATTATTCGTCGGTGGAGTATCAGCAGATCATTGAAGAGCGGGCGAGCTGGCCGATTCTGTATCATCTTTCCGCACAGCGGGAGAATATCGTGGAGTGGCTGCCGATCACCAGGGATATGAAGGTGCTGGAGGTTGGTTCCGGTTGTGGCGCGATTACGGGAGCGCTTGCGAGAAAGGCGGGAGAAGTTACCTGTATCGATCTGTCCAGAAAAAGGAGCCGGATCAACGCCTATCGCCATATGGATGCCGACAATGTGACGATCCATGTGGGTAATTTTCAGGATGTGGAGCCGGATCTTCCCTGTGACTACGATTATATCTGCCTGATCGGGGTATTTGAGTATGCCCAGGCATATATACAGTCCGGGACACCCTATGAGGATTTCCTGAATATTATCAGCAGGCATGTGAAGCCGCAGGGCAATATTGCCATAGCCATAGAGAATAAATTTGGTCTGAAATACTGGGCCGGGTGTCGGGAAGACCATCTTGGCACATATTTCAGCAGTCTGGAGAACTATCCGGACGGCGGTGTGGTCCGGACGTTTACGGCTGACGGACTGCGTGACATTGCGAGGCGGTGCGGCTATGAACAGGTACAGATGTACTATCCCTATCCCGACTACAAATTTATGACATGTCTCTATTCTGACGAGAGGCTGCCGAAGCCGGGGGAACTTACGACCAATCTCAGGAACTTCGACAGAGACAGACTTATGCTGTTCGACGAGAAGAGAGTGTTTGACACGATTATACAGGAAGGACAGTTTCCGCTGTTCTCTAATTCCTATATGATGGTGCTGGGTCCCGCTCTCGAGGAAAAATACGTGAAGTACTCGGGCGACAGAAGGGCGGAATTTCAGATCAAAACCGTACTGCGGGACGGCGAAAATGGTAAAATTATAGAAAAACATCCGTTATCAAATGAGGCGTGGCAGCATATCGAACACACTGCACAGATCTATGAGAAGCTGTGTGAGCGCTATGCGGACAGCGGACTGGCTGTCAATCGATGCTGCCTTGAGCGGGTGAATACGACTTCTGCGGCCAGTCTTTTACCGGAGCCGCCTTATCTGCGCCTGCAGTATCTCGAGGGGAGAAGCCTGGAAGAGCTGCTTGACGAATGCCTGGCACGGAATGATGTGGAAGGGTTTCAGAATCTGTTTGACGAGTATTGCAAACGGATTACCTGGGGCGAGGAGAAGGCGGTCGCTGATTACGATCTGATTTTTGCAAATATTATAGTACCGGACAACATTGATAACACTTGGAATGTTATTGACTTTGAATGGAGCTTTGAGAAGCAGATTGAGACGAAGCAGATTGCTTTTCGGGCAGTTTATTGTTATCTTCTGGAAAGTGAAAAGAGAAATATATTAAATCTTGATTTAATTATGAACGAACTTCAAATTGATCAGACAGAGGCAGAACAGTATCGCAGACTGGAAATGAAATTTCAGAAGTATGTGACCGGCAGGAATCTGTCTATGGCGGAGATACGGGAGGCGATCGGTTATCCGGTCTACACGGTGGAGGATTTTTGCAGGGGACAGGAGCCTGGCGTACAGAAAGACCGCATTCAGATCTATGAGGATACAGGCGGCGGATTTAATGAGGAGCAGTCGTTCTTTCCCGATGAACTGCCGGAACAGGTCCGTGTGACACCGGAGGGCATGACGGAGCTGGAGGTGAGCGTTCCGGGCGGAAGAAGTGCACTGCGGATTGATCCTTGCAGCGATTACTGTGTTGTGTATATACGTGAGATCAAATACAACGGTGTGCCGGTTCCGTGGAAAGGCAGACAGATACAGGTCAACGGATTTAAGGCCGGTGATAACACCTATGTATTTCCGACACCGGACCCGAATATCACAGTGTCGCTGGCAGGCCTTGCGGGGGAAGAGAGCAATCTGCTGCAGGTTGTGATGGAAGTGACCAGACTGCCGGAAGAGACGGTAAAGCATATGCAGAAAAGGGGATTGTTTTGACAGATGAGCGGACGAACAAAATGCAATGACTGGACGGCTTATTACGAAACCGCATATGAGACTGCACGCAGGAATAACAGTACGCTGGCGGGAAAGATCGGAGATGCACAGAGACGGCAGGAAGATTTGAACGATAACTTAAACCGCATCTATGCGAGTCCGTTCTGGAAGATGACGGCACCCTTTCGCTGTCTTTATCGCGTCATGAAAGGAGAGGGGCGCCATGCCGGAGCGACGGATATGATTCCGGCGGCGGATGCCTGTCTCAAACGCTATGCAGAAGAGATGCGGAAGCAGGAGCATCCTTACGTGGAATGGATGAAAGAGGAAAATAACAATAGTTATAATAATGGAGGTTACAGTTCTGGCGTAACGTCGCCGATAGAAGTGAATGGATGGATAACGTTTGATATACCACAGACCGATATTGTCATTCTGGCGTGTGGAAAGGGTGTTCTGGATAACAGATGTGTGGAAGAAATTAAATTATGCTTTAATAAAAATGCGTCGTGCAAAATTGCATATGCAGATGAAGATTTTTATTGGGAAGATTTGTCCTGTCGTATGCATCCGTGGTTTAAACCGTGTTATTCACCGGACACTATGATGGCGTATAACTACTGGGGACATCTGGTGGCAGTCAGAAAGGGACTTATGAATGACCTGCCGTCCGAGGTTACAGAAAAAAACGCAGAAGCAGGGAGGAATCAGCAGGTCTGGTTCTATGATCTGTGCCTGCATCTGGAAGAAGCGGCAGTCAGACGCTGCCGGCTTGAAAGCGTGCCGCTCCAGGAGGGGATCCGGCATATAGACGGCGTGCTCTATCACAGGGTGTATGAGCCTTCCGGGGAGGCGAAGCAGGAACTGGCAGCGTGCACGGACAGGGAAGAGAAGTTCCGGCTCGTCAGGCAGTTTTTGAAAACAGAATTAGAAAACGGATGTTATATTGAAGGCGCGGGAAAAGAGACTGTGTCCGTGCGGGAGCGGGCGCTTACCAGACGGGGCGTAAAGGGCGTACTGGCGAGCGGGCAGGAGCCGGATCTGTACCATGTGATCTATGATACGTCTATTTCCGGAAGGGAACGATGCGTCCGGGCACAGAGCGAAGTCAGACAGATTCCGCCGCACTATCTGGTTTCCGTCGTGATTCCTTCCAAAGATCATCCGGAGGTGCTGGAGCGATGCTTAAAATCGTTCCGAGAGAAGACAGACTACCGTTATTATGAGTGGATCGTGGTGGATAACGGCAGCAGTGATGAAAACCGTGCGAAGATGGAATTGCTGCGGAGAAAATACGGTTTTACCTATATCTATGAGGCCATGCCGTTTAATTTTTCCAAAATGTGTAATATGGGTGTGGCACAGGCAGGCGGCGACCTGATTCTGCTGTTGAACGATGATATTGAGATCATAGAGCGCAGCTGGCTGCGACGCATGGCAGGGCAGGCACTGCAGCCGCATACCGGGGCGGTGGGCGCGAAGCTGTGGTATGCGAATACACAGAATATTCAGCACACGGGTATCACCAATATGGCGATCGGACCGTCCCATAAACTCATTACATTTCCGGACGACAGAGATTATTATTACGGACGGAACAGAATAACATATGATATGATTGGCGTAACGGCAGCATGTCTTATGGTGAGCCGTAAGAAATATGAAGAAGTGGGCGGACTGGATGAGACCATGGCAGTCGCCTATAACGATGTGGATTTCTGCTTTAAATTAATCGAAGCGGGGTACTACAACGTACAGCGCAACGACGCGGTGCTGTATCATTACGAGTCTCTCAGCCGCGGTCTGGATGAACAGGACCAGGAGAAATGGAAGCGGCTTCTTGCGGAGAAGGAGAATCTTTACAGCAGACATCCGCAGATGAACGGGAATGATCCGTTCTATCACAGGGCGTTGATCGACAATGCTTCGGATTATGTGTGCAATTACAAATTTCCGTATGAGGAACATCTGCTGACGTCATCTGTGGAAGCGCTACAGGGCGATTTAACAGGAAAAGTCAATAAAAATCTTCTGCGGCTGACCGTGGATCGGGCAGAACTGCAGCACAAAATACATGCCGATGAACCTGATATTTTGTGGATTATGGGGTGGTGCTATGTGCCCGGGATGGATAATGCGAGTTATGATAAGCGTGTGCTGCTCAGACGGGAAGAGTTGTCCGGCAGCGGGAGAAGCGATACCGCGGACTATTCTGCCGTGCCGTCGAACTGGCATCGTCAGGATGTGGAGGCGATTCTGCCGATGGAACACAATATCGGTCTGGCCGGTTTTGTGCTGCGGATTCGTCCGGAGGATCTGCCGGCGGGAACATACCGCGTCGGCATGCTGTGTACGGGCGGACAGGGAGAGCAGCTGCTGGCATGGAGCGATAAGACGTGTACGGTATCGATGCCGGAAGAGGCAGGTGCAGCCGGATGAGGGTATCTGGCGGCATGTCATCGCAGTAAAACGCCCTGACATGGACCATGCATGATATGTTCGTGCGGGACAGCAGGGTTTTGGAACATATAAAGCGGGGGAAAGGATATTACATGGAGCAGAAAGAGTTAGAGCAGCTTACGGAGGAGGAGAGACTCCGCTATTATAAGGCAGCCTATGAGCGGGAGCGGGATAAGGGACGTGCTCTGGCGGAGAAACTGGCGCAGACCGAGCAGCAGGGCGCGGCTCTGGAGGAGAAACTGCAGCGCATCAAGGGCAGTGTGTTCTGGCGGATATCCAGACCGCTGCGCATGGCGGTACACTGGGCGCGCCGGACGAAGCAGAGGGTCGCTCAGTATGGCAGTCTGAAAGGGATTGCCCGCAAGCTGGACGCGAAGAAAATCGAACGGAAAGCGCGCACACAGCACGGTACGGCGAGCTTTCCGAATGAAGAGGAAACCGCAAGGCAGCGGGAGACGAAATTTCACAGGAATATCCGGTTCAGCATTCTGGTACCTCTCTATAATACGCCGGAAAAGTTCCTGCGGCAGGCGATCGATTCCGTGCGTGCACAGACCTACGGTAACT
The DNA here is from genome assembly GCA_937920345.1 of uncultured Lachnospiraceae bacterium. Lineage (GTDB taxonomy): Bacteria > Bacillota > Clostridia > Lachnospirales > Lachnospiraceae > UBA3282. The sequence continues at coordinate 26,596 of CALGVA010000016.1, read as the reverse complement.
GGCAGCTGTGTCTGGCTGACGGTTCCGATGCGGAGCATGGCGATGTAGAGCGGATCTGCAGGGAGTATGCGTCACAGGATACCCGCATTTACTACAGGAAACTGCCGTTTAATGAAGGAATCTCCGGCAATACCAATGCGTGTCTGAGTATGGCTTCGGGCGATTATATTGCGCTTTTTGACCATGATGATGTGCTGCATCCGGGCGTACTCTACGAATACATGAAAGTCATCTGCGAACGCGGGGCGGATTATATCTACTGTGATGAGGCGACCTTTAAAGGCGGTAAAACGATTGACGACATGATCACGCTGCATTTTAAACCGGATTATGCGCCGGATAATCTGCGGGCCAATAATTATATCTGCCATTTCAGCGCTTTTGATAAAAAGCTGCTGGACGGAACGGAGCTGTTCCGGTCAGAGTTTGACGGCAGCCAGGACCATGATATGATCCTGCGGCTCACAAGCCGGGCGAAGTGTATCGTGCATGTGCCGAAACTGCTTTATTACTGGCGGTCCCATGCGGGCAGCGTGGCGGCGGATATCGGTGCCAAGAGTTATGCCATCGAGGCGGCCAAAGGAGCGGTTGCGGCGCATTTACGGGAGCAGGGTTTTAAGAATTTTGAAATCAGATCCACGAAGGCGTTTGAGACGATTTTCCAGATCAAATATGAGATACAGGGCAATCCGAAAGTAAGTATCGTGATTCCGAACAAGGACCACATCAAAGACCTGAAACGCTGCATCGAGTCGGTTGTGAAGAAAAGCACCTACGACAATTACGAGATCATCGTGGTGGAAAACAACAGCGTTACGGAAGAAATCTTTGCGTACTATAAGGAAATACAGGAAAACCCGCATATCACGGTGATCACCTACGAGGGCGAGTTTAATTATTCGAAGATCAATAATCTGGGGGTATCCCGTGCACAGGGCGAATATGTTCTGCTGCTGAATAATGATACGCAGGTGATTACGCTGGACTGGATCGAGGAGATGCTCATGTATGCGCAGCGGGACGATGTGGGCGTGGTGGGCGCGAAGCTCTATTATGAAGACAGGACCATCCAGCATGCAGGTGTCGTACTGGGGCTGGGGCAGCACAGAACCGCGGGGCATACACATTATCGTGTGGACAGCAATAATCTCGGTTATATGGGGCGGCTGTGCTACGCGCAGAACGTGATGGCGGTGACAGGTGCGTGCATGATGATGCGCAGGGCGGTGTTTGACAGTCTGGGCGGCCTGGATGAGAACTTGGCAGTATCCCTGAATGATGTGGACCTGTGCATCCGCGCGTGGAAGGCGGGATATGTCAATGTGTTTACGCCGTTTGCGGAGCTGTATCATTTCGAATCCGTGTCCAGAGGGCTGGACGATCAGGGGGAGAAAGCAAAGCGGTACAATAAAGAGTCGGATGTTTTCCGCCGGAAATGGAAGGAAGTGCTGAAAGCGGGAGACCCTTACTATAATCCGAATTTTTCGTTAGACAGGAGCGATTTCGCGCTGAGGGTGTAGCACGGCCAAATTTCCAAAAAATGTTTACGGAAGCCTTCCTGTTGTGCTAAAATGAGCATGATTGATTAACTTTTTATTAATGATATTGAAGTATGAGATAATGACTATGTGAAACGGAGGTAAACCATGGGCTACAAAGAACAATTCGACTTTTGGGTAGAAGACTCCTATTTTGACGATGCGACCAAGCAGGAGCTTCTGGCGATCAGAAATGATGAGAAGGAGATCGAGGACCGGTTTTACAAGGATCTTGCTTTCGGCACCGGCGGTCTGCGCGGCGTGATCGGTGCGGGTACGAACCGCATGAACATCTATACGGTTCGCAAAGCGACACAGGGTCTTGCCAACTATATAAAGAAACAGGGTGGAGAAGATAAAGGTGTTGCGATCGCCTATGATTCCAGAAGAAAATCTCCGGAGTTTGCGGATGAGGCGGCGCTCTGTCTTGCGGCGAACGGCATCAAGGCATATGTGTTTGACGCGCTGCGGCCTACACCGGAATTATCTTTCGCGCTCAGAGAACTGGGCTGCATATCGGGTATCGTGATCACAGCGAGCCATAACCCGCCGGAGTATAACGGCTATAAATGCTACTGGGAGGACGGCGCACAGGTAACCGCGCCGAAAGATCAGGAGATCATCACGGAAGTGAATCATGTGACGGATTATCACACCGTAAAGACCATGGATAAGGAGGAGGCAAAGAAAGCCGGACTCTATGTGGTGATCGGCAAAGAGATCGACGACAGATATATGGAAGAACTGAAGAAACAGATCATTCACCCGGATGTAATCAAGGATATGGCGGAGGATATGAAGATCGTTTATTCTCCTTTTAACGGAACGGGTAATGTGCCGGTCAGAAGAATCCTTTCCGAGCTTGGCTTTAAGAACGTATATGTCGTTCCCGAGCAGGAGATGCCGGACCCGGATTTCACGACGCTGGAGTATCCGAATCCGGAGGACCCCAAGGCGTTTACGCTGGCACTTAAACTGGCGAAAGAGAAGAATGCGGATATCGTGCTGGCAACCGATCCCGACGCGGACAGACTGGGCATCTATGCGCTTGACACGAAATCCGGCGAGTATGTCCCTTTTACGGGTAATATGTCCGGTATGCTGATCGCGGAATATATTCTGAGAGAGAGAACGGCGACGGACACGCTGCCGGAGAATCCCGCACTTGTTACGACCATCGTTACCACGAATATGGCACGTGCGATCGCGGAAGACTATAAAGTAAGATTTATTGAGGTGCTGACGGGCTTCAAGTTCATCGGCGAACAGATCAAGCTCTTCGAGCAGACAGGCTCCAACAATTATGTGTTCGGCCTGGAGGAGAGCTACGGCTGTCTTGCCGGAACTCATGCAAGAGACAAGGATGCCATCGTTGCGGTTATGTGTCTGTGCGAGATGGCGGCATGGTGCAAGAAGAATGGCAAGACCGTATGGGATCAGATGATCACGCTGTATGAGAAGTACGGTTACTTCAAAGAGAGTCAGTATTCTATCACCATGAAGGGAATCGACGGCGCCAAAGAGATCGAGGAACTGATGAACAAGCTCAGAAATGATCCGCCGAAGAACTTCGGCGATCTGAAGGTGAAAGAGTTCAGAGACTATACCACAGGCAGGACGCTGAATCTGGAGACGGGGGAGGCAGGAGAGACAGGACTTCCGAAGTCCAACGTGCTTTATTTCGACCTGACCAACGATTCCTGGTGCTGTGCCCGTCCTTCCGGCACGGAGCCGAAAATCAAGTTCTATATGGGCGTGAAGGGCACAAGCCTTGAAGACGCAGAGAATAAGCTGAATAAATTGACACAGGATCTGAAAGCATATCTCTAGGAGCAGGGAAATGCGGCCGGTGAATCTCATAAGAACGCCGGAGAAGATCATGAATGCGGTGAAGATCGCCCTGCGCAGAGCAGGGCGATGATCATTTAGGGCCACGGCCGGTGTAAGCGGCACGACAGAGTTGCCGGCATGCATACGGATACGTCACGGGGATCAGATATGGGAAATAAAATATGCAGAATCAGCAATTTCAGGAAAACCGTTCACTATCTTCAGAAAAACGGAATACGCCACGCATATTATGCGGTCAGGGAACGGATCGAAGAGGAGCGGAGGGCGGACTATTTCTACAGGGAGCCGGCGGCGGAGCAGCTGGATGCCCAGCGTGCAGAGACGAGGGATGATCGGGAACGGTTCAGCATCGTTGTGCCGGCCTATGAGACGAAGGAGCAGTTCCTGCGCGAGATGATAGATTCCGTACGCAGACAGAGCTATCCGGCGTGGGAGCTGATCATTGCGGATGCGAGTGCCGGCGATACTGTGGAGAAGACCGTGGGGGAGATTGCGGCACAGACCGGTGATAAACGGATCAGGTACAGCCGCCTGCCGGAGAATAAAGGGATATCTGACAATACCAACGCGGGAATTGACATGGCGTCCGGAGCGTATATTGCACTGCTCGACCATGATGATCTGCTGGCGCCGGATGCCCTGTATCATATGGTGTCGGCAGTCCGCAGTGCAAAGCAGCGGGGGATAACGCCGGCGCTTCTCTACACGGATGAAGACAAATATGACAATAATAGCAAATGTTATACAATGCCCAACAATAAAGAGAAGTTTAATCTGGATTTAATTTTATCCAATAATTACGTGTGTCATTTTATGGCTGTGGAAGCAGAACTCATGAAAAGTCTGCGGCTGCGCAGAGAGTATGACGGCGCACAGGATTATGACCTGGTGCTCAGGGTGATCGACCGGCTGTATGGAGAGAATCTGGCCGGCGATCTGCAAGGGCAGGTCATCCACATACCGAAAGTGCTGTATCACTGGCGCTGCCATGCGGATTCCACGGCGGATAACACGGCCAGCAAGACATATGCCTATGAGGCCGGGAGGGCGGCACTTGCTGATTTCGCCGGCAGGCGGGGCTGGCATGTTGCCGTCGGACACAGCCTGCATCTGGGGTTCTATGAGATCACGTATCTGCCGGATCTTCTGACGGTCAGGCCGGATATCGGGATTGTGGGGGGCAGGATACTCGGTGCCGGCGGCAGGATCTGCGGCGGCGCAATGGATGAGGATGGAACCTGTCTCTATGAGGGTCTGCATAAGGAGTACAGCGGCGGCTATACCCATCGGGCGTCGCTGAAGCAGGATGTGGCGGCAGTGGACCCGCGCTGTATGCAGGTCAGAGAGGAACTGCGGGAAGTTTATACACAGATCACGGGGATTCCCTATGAGGAGAAAACGATTTGCTGTAAGACGGGCAGCGGGCGCAGACAGGTGCGGATCGCGGATGTGTCACGTCTGACCTGCGATGCGGCCGGGTACCGCAAGCTGGGCATGGAGTTGGGCCGGGCGGCGGCAAGCCAGGGATATCGAGTGTTATGGAATCCGCAGATCACTGTGTGAGAGGAGGCAGCATTGCAGCTTCCTCTCACCGGAGAATGTCCGGGAGACGGGCATTCTCTGCAGTTAGCGGGGGACTTACGGGATGCCTGCGGGAAGGGTATGGTGAAGAAGGCATGGGTCAAAGGATACGCTCGACGATCGTGATTCCGAATTATAACGGGATCGACTATATAGAGAAATGTCTGCGCTCTCTGGAGGGAGAACCGGCAAGGATCATCGTGGTGGATAACGGTTCTGCGGACGGCAGCAGGGAGGCTGTGGAGCAGTTTCCGGACGTTGCATTGATCTGCCTTGACCGGAATTACGGGTTCTGCAGGGCGGTCAATGAGGGCATCGCAGCCAGCGATACGGAGTACGTCATTTTATTAAACAATGACACGGAAGTGGAGCGGGGCTTCGTGCGGGCGCTGGAGCGGCCGATGGAGGGGCGGCCGGATGTATTTTCCGGTTCGGCGCAGATTCGCAGTATGCACGCACCGGATCTAATCGATGATGCAGGTGATTTCTACTGTGCGCTCGGGTGGGCGTATGCCCGCGGCAAGGACAGGCCGAAGGCGGGATATCAGCACAGAGACAGGATCTTTGCGGCCTGCGGCTGCGCGGCGATCTACAGGCGGAAGCTGTTTCGGGAGATCGGGGTTTTTGACGAGAATCATTTCGCTTATCTGGAAGATATTGATCTGGGATATCGTGCCGGAATCTGCGGCTATCATAATATCTACATTCCCGAAGCCGTAGTGTATCATGCGGGAAGCGCTGTCTCAGGTTCCAGGCACAACAGCTTTAAGGTAGACCTTTCTGCGAGAAACAGTGTATATCTGGCGTACAAGAATATGCCGCCGGCACAGCTTCTGCTGAATATGCCGTTTCTTCTGGCAGGGTTCGCGGTAAAGGCCGTTTTCTTTGCGAGGATGGATCTGGGCGCGGTTTATTGCAGGGGATTGTGCAAGGGAATCAGACTGTGCGCATCCGAAGCCGGCAGAGCGCACAGAGTGCATTATAACAGTGGGAATCTGCGCAGCTATATCCGCATACAGCTGGAGTTGTGGCACAACATATGGGGGTGTCTGAGAAGGCGATAGACTAGTGCATTGACACGTTCATAATTTGACTAATGACTTGCCTGAATTTTCATCTGCTGCGTTGTTGTCGGTCAACGGTGCCACCGCATCGCCTCACTCCGCCGCCTTGCAGAGTGAAAATTTATTCTTCGCCATTAGTTCAAAAATGAACGTGACAGTACACTAGTGGCGGACGGTAACATAACTACTGATTGTATTTTTGGCGAAAATATTGTAAAATAATCTGAACATGAAGCATTATAACATACGAAATGCTTCGAAGCTGCATTTTGGCGTTTGCAGTGCAGCGCCGGAACTGGCATGAGGCTCACAATATGATTAAAGATAATCAGAAATATTTTAACAGACTCCACGTCATTCTGGATGCCGTAGTGATTGCGGCTTCCTATTTGCTGGCCTGGTATATCAGATTTGCCAGTCCGATTTCTGACATCGACGCTTCCGTCGGTGTATATTCCATTGCCACATATTTTGAGATGCTGTACGTGATCGTGCCGGGTTATCTGATTCTGTATTATAATTTTAATCTGTATACGCCGAAGCGTGCGACTGTCCATAAATACGAGATACTCAATATTTTTCAGGCGAATGTGGTGGGACTGATCCTGCTGATGGCAGGCTGGTATCTGGTTGCCCAGATCCACTTTTCCAGAGCGATGATGGGGTACTTCTTCGTCATCAACATTCTCTTTACGACGCTGGGGCGTACGCTGATCCGCATGCTGCTGCAGTATTTCCGGGAAAAAGGCTATAATCTGAAATACATTCTGCTGGTCGGATATTCCCGTGCAGCGGAGGAATATATCAACCGTATCAATGCCAATCCCCAGTGGGGATACGTGGTAAGAGGGATTCTCGACGACAGCGTGCCAAGAGGAACGCTGTACAAGGGAGTCAAAGTGGTGGGGTCGATCGAGAACCTGCTCTATATACTGCCGCAGAATAAACTGGACGAGATCGCGATTACGCTGCCGCTGAAAGATTATGACAATCTGGAGCATATCGTGGATGTCTGCGAGAAATCCGGTGTCCATACTAAGTTTATTCCGGATTATAACAGTATGTTTCCGAGCCGTCCCTACACGGAGGATCTGATGGGACTGCCGGTGATCAATATCCGGTACGTGCCGCTTACGAATACGCTCAACTGGATCTCCAAGCGCGTGGTGGATGTGGCGGCGGCATTAGCCGGTCTGGTGGTATCCTTTCCGGTTATGCTTCTTGCGGCGGTCGCGATCGGATGTACTTCGAGGGGACCGGTCATTTTTAAACAGGAGCGGATCGGATTGCACAATAAACCGTTTAAAATGTATAAGTTTCGCACCATGGAAGTACAGAAGCCGTCCACGGAACAGCAGGGGTGGACGACGAAAGATGATCCGCGCGTTACGCGGGTGGGTAAATTCCTGCGCAGGACAAGCATGGATGAACTGCCGCAGCTTTTTAATATCCTGAAAGGTGACATGAGCGTTGTGGGTCCCAGACCGGAGCGCCCGCAGTTTGTGGAGAAATTCAAGGAGGAGATTCCCCGTTATATGGTAAAGCATCAGGTCAGACCGGGACTTACCGGCTGGGCGCAGATCAACGGCTACCGCGGTGATACTTCTATCAAGCGCAGGATTGAGTATGATATTTTTTATATTGAAAACTGGACGATGTCTTTTGATATCAAAATCATGTTTTTGACGATTTTTAAGGGCTTTATTAATAAAAATGCCTACTAGTGAGATACTAACCGGAAGAGCCCGGAATTATTAAGAAAATAGAAAGATTTACGGAATAAATGCTGATTTTGTTGCAATTATGTCAAGATATAGTATAATCATAGTTGGGCTTACGCTACAACTTGATTTTCAGGATATAGTGTGAGAAAATATAAGTTAAGCTGCAGTCCGGATGAAGATGGAACTGTTACACTGGATATCATTTACGACGATGTTTAAACCAAGGGAGTACGACGTATGGCTAAGTATTATGAAGATGAAGACGACTATGAATATGAACGCCCGAGAAAGAAATCTTCCTCAGGAAGCGGGAACCGGAACGGAGGGGGTAAAAGCGGCGGCAGCCGTCCGTCCGGCAGGAAAGGTTCCGGTAAGAAACCGTCCGGGAAGAAGCAGCAGGCCAAGAAGCAGCGCAGAAGAATTATTATTTTTGTGATAGAGATCATTATCCTTGTAATCGCGGTGTTTGTCCTGTATGCGACGATGTCGGCCAGCAGAAGCGGCAAGGTTAAGATCGATGATGACGATATCATTATCAATGACACGGTCAAAAAGGCGGAGGAGACGACCATGAAGGGCTATCGGAATATTGCCCTGTTCGGTGTGGATTCCACTTCCGGTGCGCTGACGAAGAGTACGCGAAGCGACACGATTATGATTGCATCCATCAATCAGGACACAGGAGAATGTAAGCTTGTATCAGTATACCGTGATACGTACCTGAACCTGAGTAATGATACGTACAATAAATGTAATGCGGCATACGCGAAGGGCGGCCCGGAGATGGCGATCAGTATGCTGAATATGAATCTGGACATGAACATTACGGATTTCGTTACCGTAGGTTTTGCCGGACTTACGGACACGATCGATGCGCTGGGCGGCGTATACATCGATGTGGACGATTCGGAGATCAACCATCTGAACAATTATCAGCTCTGTATTGCTGAAGACTTGAAGCGCTCCTACACACCGGTTTCCTCTACGGGCTATCAGCTTCTGGACGGTCTGCAGGCGACGGGCTACTGCCGTATCCGTTATACGGCCGGCGATGATTTCAAGCGTGCGGAGAGACAGCGAGAGGTTCTGGCGGCAGTGGCGGATCAGGCGAAGAAAGCATCGCTTCCGAAGCTGACGGAAACAGCGAACTCCGTATTTGAAGAGACTTATACTTCCCTTGATCTGTCGGAGATCGTGGAGATGTTAGGCAATGTGGGCAGTTACTATATATCCGATACGGCGGGATTCCCGCAGGAGTCAAACCGTACTACCGGCACGATCGGTTCCAAGGGTTCCTGTGTCATTCCGGTGAGTCTGGAGGACAATGTTAAATGGCTGCACCAGTTCCTGTTTAACGATTATGAGTATGAACCTTCCGCGCGAGTGAAGGAATGCAGTGATAAGATTTATTCTGATACTAACGGATATTTGAAGAAATGATAATGGAGCAAAGGGGCCTGTTATTAGAGGCCCCTTTATCTGTAGGAGAGAGAAGCGTGGATAAAGTAGATGTTATCATCCCCGCATATAAGCCTGATCATAAGTTCGTGACGCTGATCGAGCGACTGGAGAGACAGAGTGTTCCGGTAAACAGGATCATCGTTATGAATACCGAGCAGAAATATTTTGACAGGCTGTTATACGGTACCTCTTATCAACAAAATTATCGGAATGTGGTTGTAAAACACATATCGAAGCGGGAGTTTGACCACGGTAAAACAAGAAACCGGGGGGTACAGCTTTCTGATGCGGATTATTTTATTATGATGACGGATGATGCTGTTCCGGCGGATGAGTATATGGTCGAAGAACTGCTTAAGCAGCTTCAGGGGGAGCGTGTGGCGGCAGCGTACGCGAGACAGCTTGCGGGCGAGGGCAGCAGTGAGATCGAGAAGTATACGAGGAACTTCAATTATCCGGATGAGTCGTCGGTCAAGACAAGCGCGGATCTCGAGAGGCTTGGTCTTAAGACCTTCTTCTGTTCTAATGTATGTGCGGCATATAACAGGAAAATATTTGATACACTGGGCGGATTTATTCAGCATACGATATTTAATGAGGATATGATCTATGCCGCGAAGGCTGTGGAAGCCGGATACGGTATTGCTTATGCTGCGGAGGCAAAAGTATATCATTCCCATCATTACGGCTGCAGGGAGCAGTTTCACAGAAATTTTGATCTGGGCGTCTCACAGGCGCAGCATCCGGAAGTATTTGCGGCCTATCCGGCAGAGTCAGAGGGCTTACGTCTGGTCAGGCAGACGGCAGGCTATCTGCACAGGAAAGGGCTTGGATGGCAGATTCCTTATCTCTTCGTCCAGAGCGGATTCAAGTACATAGGATATCTGCTTGGCAGGCATTATCAGAGACTGCCCGGTAAAATGGTCGTTGCCATGTCGTCCAATAAGGAGTACTGGCGATAAGGTTAAAAATAATTGGAGGTTTAGTATGTGTGGAATCGTAGGTTATATTGGAACGAAACAGGCTGCCCCGATGATATTGGACGGACTTTCCAGACTGGAGTACCGTGGATATGATTCGGCGGGGATGGCGATTTATGACGGAGAAAAAATCAATATTACGAAATCGGTCGGAAGACTGAAAGTACTGGAGAATCTGACGCACGGCGGCGAGACTATGCCCGGCGTATGCGGCATCGGGCATACCAGATGGGCGACGCACGGTGTTCCCAGTGATACGAACGCACATCCCCATTTTAATACGGCGGAAACGATTACCGTGGTACATAACGGTATTATCGAGAATTATCTGCAGCTTCGGCAGATGCTGACCGATAAAGGATATCATTTTATTTCTGAGACGGATACGGAGGTACTGGCGCATCTGCTTGATTACTACTATAAAGGCAACCCGCTCGAGGCGGTGACGAAAGTGCTGCACCGTGTGGAGGGGTCCTATGCGCTGGGGATTCTCTTTGCGGACTGTCCGGATCAGGTCTTTGCGGCGAGAAAAGATTCCCCGCTGATCGTAGGGCAGAATGATGACGGATGCTTTATTGCTTCCGACGTTCCTGCCATCTTAAAATATACGAGGAAAGTATATTACGTGGACAATCAGGAAGTGGTACGTCTGCGTGCGGATCATATGCATTTCTATACGGTGGATGAGGAAGAAATGACGAAGGAACCCGTCACCATCGAATGGGATGCCAATGCGGCGGAGAAGGCGGGATATGAGCATTTCATGCTGAAGGAAATGTATGAGCAGCCCAAGACCGTGACGGATACGCTTATGCCGCGAATACGTGACAACAATATCGTGATAGAAGAGTTGAATATGACGGACGATGAGATTGCGGCGATCCGTAAGATCCATATTGTGGCATGCGGTTCGGCATACCACGCAGGCGTGACAGGCAAATACGTGATCGAGGGTCTGGCGCGTGTTCCGGTAGAGGTAGACCTGGCATCAGAGTTCCGGTACCGCAACCCGATTCTCGAGGAGGGCGCTATGGTAGTGGTGATCAGCCAGTCAGGTGAGACGGCGGATACGCTGGCGGCGCTTAGAGAGTCTAAGGCACGCGGGTTTAAAGTGCTGGGAATTGTCAACGTCGTGGGAAGTTCGATTGCCAGAGAAGCGGATAATGTCATGTATACATGGGCGGGACCGGAGATTGCCGTGGCGACTACGAAGGCTTACAGCGCGCAGCTGATCGCCCTGTATCTGCTGGCGATCAAGATGGGCAGAGTGCGCGGGCAGATCGACGATAAGACTTATACCTCTCTTCTGGGAGATTTAAAGTGCCTGCCGGATCAGATCGAGATGCTTCTGAATAATAAACTGAAAATACAGAAATTTGCCAACCGGTATATCGGTGCCAAGGATGTGTTCTTCATCGGCAGGGGGATTGACTATGCGATTTCGCTCGAAGGTTCCCTGAAATTAAAGGAGATTTCTTATATTCATTCCGAGGCTTATGCGGCCGGAGAATTAAAGCACGGAACGATCTCGCTGATCGAAGAGGGAACGCTTGTTGCGGCAGTCTCCACACAGCCGGAGCTGTATGCCAAGACGATCAGCAATATGGTAGAGGTCAAGGCAAGGGGTGCGTTCGTGCTGGCAGTCACTTGTGAGGAGAATAAGGAGATCGAGAAGGCGGCGGATTATGTGATCTATATTCCGGAAACGAATCCGCATTTTGCCAATTCGCTGGCGATCATACCGCTGCAGCTGTTCGGATACTATGTGTCCGTGGGCAAGGGCTGCGATGTGGATAAGCCGAGAAATCTGGCGAAGTCGGTGACGGTTGAGTAGCAGCGTGAATGAAAATACCATTCACGCGGAAGAACCGTCCGCAGAGCGGACTTGCTGCAAGCAGCATTCTTCCCACATTCTGTGATTCCGCAAAGCTGAATCATGGCGGTTAGTAGAAAAACGCCTCATTCTGTATAATAGCAGGATGAGGCGTTAAAAAAACACAAATTTCATAAATTTTTATCACAATTTATACACAATTAGATACTATACTGACTTCAAGGTCAAAGAAAAACGGTGAGAAACCGGATCACATACATGGAAAGGAGCAAACGCTATGTACGATAATAACAACTATCCAAACACAAATACCGGATCGACAGGCGGCGATCAGAATCAGGCAGCGCAGAATCAGATACAGAACCAAAACGGGAGTGCCTCTGACAGCAGTTATCAGAACGGAAGCTTTTCCAATGGAAACCTGCAAAACGGCAATCCTTACGGCAGTGGCGGCGGGGAATATTACAGGAATGTATATCCGAATAACACCTATTCGCAAGGAACGCAGCGCAGTCCGTATGAAAACCGTACCGGAAGCTATCAGTACGGCAATACGTATCCGAATGATTATACGCAGGCGGGCAGACAGACAGAACAAAGGAAGGCGAAGCCCAAGAAGGATAAGAAACCGTTTAAAGGCAGCTATCTGAAGAAAGCACTGGTCTGCGTATCACTGGGGCTGTTGTTCGGCGTATTTGCGGGACTCGGCGTATGGGGTGTACAGGCACTGACAGGAATGTCAGATAATGGCCGTGCAGAGGCGGAGACCACACCGGCGGCGGAAACGATGTCGGAAGGTCTTACTTCCGAAAATGATGCAGCACAGAAAACAGACGGGAACGGCAATACGGCAACGAACGGACTGCATGTGACACAGAGTGTTACCCCGAGTGCGGTGGATGTTTCGGAAGTGGTAAAGGAAGTCATGCCTGCCATTGTATCGATCAACAACCATTATGCGGAGACGATGTCCTGGTTCGGACAGCAGTATGTCAATGAGGCGGACGCCAGCGGTTCCGGCATTATTGTAGGACAGAATGACACGGAACTTCTGATTGCGACGAACTACCATGTGATCTCGGATACCGAGGGACTGACCGTACAGTTCGTGGAGGGAAGCGAAGCGGAGGCGGCAGTGAAAGGTACGGACGCCAAGATGGATCTGGCAGTCATTGCGGTTAAGATTGATGATATTGACAAGGCGGCTTTAAATGAGATCGCGGTAGCGACGCTGGGAGACTCCGATTCACTGGTAGTCGGGGAGCCTGCGATTGCCATCGGCAATTCTCTGGGCTACGGCCAGTCTGTCACGACAGGCGTGATCAGTGCGCTTGACAGGACGATTGAACTGTCAGACGGTGCAGACGGTACTTTTATCCAGACAGATGCGGCGATCAACCCGGGTAATTCGGGCGGCGCACTTCTGAATATGAAGGGTGAAGTGATCGGAATCAATTCCAATAAGATCGGCGGCAGCGCGATAGAAGGTATGGGATACGCCATTCCCATCTCCGCAGCAAGTCCGATCATCGCGGAACTGATGTTGAAGGAAACCAAGAATAAGGTGGCGGAAGACGAGAGAGGATATCTCGGCATCTCCGGAATCAGGGTCACGGAGTATGTGATTGAAGCGTACGATATGCCGGAAGGCGTCTATATCTTACAGGTCTATGAGAATACGGCAGCGGCTGCTGCGGGACTGCGCAAGGGTGATATTATCACGGCGTTTGACGGTGAGCGGATCACTTCCATGGATGAACTGCAGAGAGAACTGGAATTCTATGCCATGGGCGATACGGTTGATATAACGGTTATGTCAGTGGGGATTCAGGGATATGCTGAGAGGACGGTGCAGCTGACGCTGGGCAATAGAATAGAGAATTAACAGAGCTAAAGGGAAGGCGGCCGTAAGGCTGCCTTTCGTGTTTAGAAATTGTTTACTTGTGGGATGCCTCTTTTTATACTATGATTAGAAAGGAAGAGAGGAATCGAATATCAGAATATAAGCGGAGGCTGAGGATGAATAACGACAGACATGATGATATAAACGGAAACGCTACGGAAGATGAGAACAGAGCGTACGATTTCAGGGAACTGGAAGACGGCGCGGAACAAAGAGAAGCGCTCAGAAGCATGAAGAAAGAACAGAACGGGGAAACGGACGGGGAAGGTCCGAAAGAAGAGCGGACCGGTGACAGAAAGCAGGAAATAAGCAGTGCGGACGATGAAATGCACAGCGATTACGAGGATGTCTGTTTTATCTGCCGCAGGCCGGAGAGCAAGGCCGGCAAGATGTTTCATCTCCCCAATCATATCTGTGTCTGTGATGACTGCATGCATAAAACAATGGACACAGTCAGCCAGTTTGACTATCAGGGTATGCTGAACCAGCCTACGATGTCTGATTTCAATAACGGGAAGGGATTTCCGAACATCAGCTTCGTCAATCTGGCAGACCTGCAGGGTGACGGCGGGATTCCGAACAAGCAGAAGCCGAAGAAAAAGAAGAAAGACAGCAGTAAGGCTGAGATTGATATCAGGAACATCATGCCGCCGCATAAGATCAAGGAGAAGCTGGATGAGTATGTGGTCGGGCAGGAGTATGCTAAGAAGGTGGTGTCCGTTGCAGTATATAATCACTATAAGAGAGTAGCGACCGGCACGATGGACGAGATCGAGATCGAGAAGTCCAACATGCTTATGATCGGTCCCACCGGCTGTGGCAAGACCTATCTTGTCAAGACACTGGCAAGACTTCTGGATGTGCCCCTGGCGATTACAGATGCGACGTCACTGACGGAAGCCGGTTATATCGGCGACGATATCGAGAGCGTGGTGTCAAAGCTGCTAGCGGCGGCGGATAATGATGTGGAGCGCGCGGAACAGGGGATTATTTTTATTGACGAGATCGATAAGATCGCTAAGAAAAAAAATACCAACTCCCGCGATGTCAGCGGTGAGTCCGTACAGCAGGGGATGCTGAAACTGTTAGAGGGGGCGGAGGTGGAAGTGCCCGTGGGCGCTAATTCCAAGAACGCTATGGTGCCGCTTGCGACAGTGAATACGAGAAATATTCTGTTTATCTGCGGTGGTGCTTTTCCGGATTTAGAGGAAATTATTAAACAGAGATTAAATAAACGGACATCAATTGGATACAATGCCGAACTGCGGGATAAATATGATAAAGAAAAGAACATCCTGAAGATGGTTACCGTGGAGGATATCAAGAAATTCGGCATGATTCCGGAGTTTATCGGCCGGCTTCCGGTCGTCTTTACACTGGAGGGCTTAAGCAGGGATATGATGGTAAAGATTCTTTCGGAGCCCAGAAATGCGATTCTGAAGCAGTACCAGAAGCTGCTGGAACTGGACGAAGTAAAGCTGGAGTTCGACCAGGGCGCACTGGAGGCGATCGCTGAGAAAGCGATGGAGAAAGAGACAGGAGCCAGAGCGCTGCGCGCCATTATCGAAGAGTTTATGCTGGATATTATGTATGAGGTGCCCAAGGACGACAATATCGGCAGAGTGACGATTACCAGAGAATATATAGAGGGAAACGGCGGTCCGATCATCGATATCAGAAGCAACGCCATGGAACATCCGGACAAACTGAATGTGATTGAAGGGTAAAAGTATTTTTACTTGAGGTAAAAATTATATCATGAATTAATATATCGCACGTTATTACAACGGATTGTGTGCAGAAATACTGTGTGCGGTGCGGGGAATCCTAATCAATAATAACAGAACAGGCAGTGAGAACATAATATACTAGGGAAAATATTCAGAAAGAACAGCCAAATAATATCTTGTGTTATTGAAAAACGCATATAATGAACCGGCTGTGATAACATATTATGACCTGCAGGGAGAAAATAATATCCAATGAGTATGCTGATTTGATTACGGATTATGTAATGGCGGATGAATTGTCCGCAACATCGCCGATTGATTTCTGCTTTCATGAAATAGATGCGGGCTACGGTGTGGCGAATGTCAACCGGTCTATGATTCCGCCGGTTTCCGTCAGCGTATACGGTTATACGGCGATTCCGTCTGTATACGGGCTAATGCAGATAGAAGGCGGGATCGGCACAGAGGTCTTCCAGCCGGAGAATCTGGCAGAGACGGGGAGTATCCGTGTGCAGAACCCGCCGTTATCTCTTCAGGGAGCCGGTGTTGTGCTCGGGTTTATAGATACCGGCATACGTTACGAACTGGACGTATTCCGCCGGGAGGACGGCAGCAGCCGGATCATGGCGATCTGGGATCAGACGATTCAGGATGGAGATCCGCCGGAAGGGTTTCTGTACGGTACGGAATATACGCGTGTGGAAATAGACCGTGCGCTGCAGACAGCGGTACCGGAACAGTTCGTACCTACCACAGATACAAACGGGCACGGGACGCAGGTTGCATCCGTAGCAGCGGGCAGTATATTAAATCAGGGATTAACATTCAGGGGTGCGGCGCCGCAGGCGGATATTGCAGTTGTTAAAGTCAAGGAGGCAAAGCAGTATCTGAAAGATTATTATCTGATCGCAGACGACGCGCTAGTCTATCAGGAGAATGATATTATGGAGGCAGTCAGCTATCTGGAACGAATGGCGATTGCCATGCACAGACCGGTGGTGATCGTGCTGGGAATCGGCACCAATCTGGGCAGCCATAACGGAACGTCGCCGCTGGCCTCTTACCTGAACAGCGTAGCCAACCGGAGAAGCCGCGCGATCGTCGTATGCGGTGGCAACGAGGGCGATAAAGAGCATCATTATGCGGGCACTGTGCCGGATGTAGTGGAACTGCGTGTGGCAGAGGAAACGAAGGGATTTTGCCTTGAGCTCTGGGGTGCACTTCCGGACGCCTATGTGGCACGAATCCGGTCTCCGGGTGGAGAAACATCACAGGAGATCGACTTCCGCAGCAGAGAAAGCAGAGAGATCGACTTTATTTTTGAGAGAACGCGCATCTTCGTGAGCAATATGATTGTGGAACGTGATGCGGGAGAGCAGCTGATTTTTTTCCGGTTCGAGGACCCTACGCCGGGTATATGGAATCTTCGCATTTACTCTCCGGAGGACGGGCAGGAAGGCGGGACGGGCGGATTTCATATGTGGCTGCCGATTACGGAGTTCCTGGATACGGAAGTGGTTTTTCTGTCACCAAATCCGGATGTAACATTGACAGAGCCGTCCAACGCGGAGCGGGTGATTACCATTTCGGCATACAACGGGTTATCGGGAAGCTGGTTTCCGGAGTCGGGCAGGGGGTATACGAAAAGCGGCGGCATCAAACCGGATCTGTGTGCGCCGGGCGTAGATGTCTCAACGGTGCTCGGTCCCAAAACCGGTTCCTGCATGGCTGCTGCGCTTGCCGGCGGCTGCGCGGCACAGTTTATGGAGTGGGCGGTGGTGAACGGTTATGTACCCGGGGTGGAGAGCCGGGCGATCAAGAGTTTTCTGATCCGCGGCGCTGACAGGTCGGAGAAGATCGTGTATCCGGATCGTCGGTGGGGCTTTGGCAAGCTGGATATCAACGGCACATTTGAGGTGCTGGCAAGGCTGACGTGATATACGTGATTTGAGGTCTCAGGTTAAAAAAATATGCGGATGCACTGATTTTTCAGACGCAAATTTGTACCGTAGCGCCACAAATTTATCTGATGGCAGACGCAAATTCGATATTTACGACTTTACGTTAGCAAAGTCATGCCACTTGTCGCGTAAACGCTCCGGAATGGAGGGTAGTATGGAGGGATCGGGATGGCAGTAATAGGATACGCATTTCTTGCAGCCGCGGTATTTATCGCGGATCTGTGCATCAAAAATCATATAGAGCGGACGAGGACGGAGGGAGAGACGGAACCGGTTCTGGAGGGCAGGTTATTGCTTCACAAGTATCATAACCGGGGCGCTTTTCTGGATATGGGACAGAACAGACGGGGAGCGGTGGCTGTCCTGTCGCTGATTCTGACGCTGGGCGCGACCGTGCTGTTTCTTGTGACCTTCACATTCCGGGGCGGCAGGCTGCTGAAAACCGGTCTTGCGCTGCTGCTCGGCGGCGCTTACAGCAATACCTACGACCGGCTCGTCCGCAAATATGTGGTTGATTATGTGAGTTTTCCGGTTAAAAATAAAAAAATCAGAAATATTGTGTTCAACATTTCTGATTTCTGTATTATGACAGGTGCGCTGCTGATTGTGCTCGGGAGCGGCGGCGAGTAATTGCCGCGCGGTCCGGAATCAGGACGTTTCTATGTCCCGAAGAATTAATCGAAGGTGATCACCGTGCCGTTCTTTCCCCTGATAGCGTCTGCCACGGCGGCTATGGAAGTGATCAGTACACGGCCGGAAGGGTTTCGTTCCAGATAGGAGACGGCTGCTTCGATCTTCGGCAGCATCGTGCCTTCTTCAAACTGCCCTTCTTCCGTCAGCTTCTTTGCTTCGGCGACGGTAAGGGTTTGCAGCGGTTCTTGTGTGTCGGTGCCGAAATTACGATAGACGCACGGAACGCCGGTCAGAATAATCAGTTCGTCGGCATTCAGATCACCGGCCAGTTTGCCGGCGATGGCATCTTTCTCGATAACTGCGGAAGCGCCTTTTAACAGGTGATTCTGTTCAATCACGGGAATACCGCCGCCGCCGCAGGCGATGACTGTCTGATCCGCCTGTGCCAATGTGCGGATTGCTTCGATCTCTACGATGTTGATCGGTCTGGGAGCGGCGACTACACGCCTGAATCCCTTACCGGGTTTCTCTATGACATAATTCCCCTTTTTGATCTCTATATCGGCATCTTCTCTGGACATATACCGTCCGATTACTTTGGTGGGCTCATAGAATGCCTCGTCATAAGGATCTACCGTCACCTGTGTCAGAATCGTGCTGACAGTCCTGGAGATGCCGCGGCAGAGCAGTTCTGCCCGCAGGGCATTCTGAATATCATATCCCACATAACCCTGGCTCATAGCGGAGCAGACGCACATAGGAGCCGGCGTATAGTCGATATATACGCGGCGAAGTTCTGTCATGGCCTTATGGATCATGCTGACCTGCGGACCGTTGCTGTGTGTGATGGTAAGCTGGTAGTCTGCTTCTATCAGATCAGCCAGTGCCCTGGCAGTTAATTTCACTGCATCCCACTGTTCTAATGTTGTATAACCAAGCGCCTCGTGTCCGAGAGAGACGACTGCCCGTTTCTTAGTCATATGCCCTGTTTCCTCCGATTTTCCGCATTTAAGCGTCTGCATGCAAAACGTATATGGCAGGATGGTGTCATCCTGCCGGTTTGTATGGTGTTTCTGATATGAAGACAGTATATCAAAAATCGCAGATTTTGTATAGGATGCATTTTGAGGGTATAGATAGTGTGTGCTGGTAAGCCGCGACAGATATACGATAAATATAGTATTTGAATAAATCGAAAAATTTAATAATATTGCCGTAAAATAACCGAAAAATATCGAAAAAATTGGGCAGAATGAATAAAATTGTTTGACATTATATGTCAAACCGAGTATAATTAAATACATCTTAGAGGCTCATGCACATTCGGAATTATCAGATCATCACAGCACGGATATCCACATGCAGACAGGATCAGAATCAATCCCGAAATTGACGGGGAAGGGCGTGAAGGTATGGATTATGCGCAGACATTACAAAACATGTCGCTTGACGAGATTCGGGCGGTAGTGGAAATTATACAGAAGGCAACTGACGCCTATATTTATATCCTGGATCTGGATACGGATACTTATATGGTAACCGACAGGATGCTGGAGCGGTTTCCTTTTTCGGATGTTGTGATCAGGGACGCTACACCCAGGCTGCAGAAAGTGATCTATCCTTCCGATTACAATAAAGTCAAGGAGGACATCAGACGGTGTGCTTCGGGAGAGCAGGAGATACATGCAATGGAGTACCGCTGGCTCGATAAGGACGGAAGGATCGTCTGGATCAGCTGCAAGGGGACCGTGATTCAGGGAGCGGGCGGACACAGGCTGTTAATCGGCAGAGTGATGGAGCTGGGTAAGGAAGCCAAGGCAGATAATGTCACGGGCCTGCGCAGAGAGGTCAGATTTCGCTACGATGCGGAGGAGATCCTGCGCGACAGGCCAGAGACGATCAGATATATGATGCGGATCGGCATCGATAATTTTAAGGAGATCAATGAGAAGGAAGGCGTGGAAGCGGGCGATGACGTTCTGCGGGAACTGGCCGACTGCATCATAGCGACAGTAGATCCCAAGGTGGATGTATATCGACTGATGGCGGATGAGTTTATCATTGTGGATTCGGAATCCGCAGACACGGTGGATGTGCAGGCGGTCTATGATGAGATTAAGAGCAAGGTTGCCGATACGGTGCGGAAGAAGGAGTACAGTTGTTTCTACACAATATCCGCCGGCGTTATGTGTGACAGATTCGAGGGCGAGAGCGCGGAGAATATTCTGAAGCTGACGGAGTTTGCGCTCAATGAGGCGAAACGCAGCGGCAAGAACCAGATGGCGTTGTTTGACAGGGAAGTGTATGACGTGTATCTGCGCCGTTTGAATATCCGTAAACTGATGAGAAGGGATATTAACAATCATTTTAACGGGTTTCAGGTGTTTTTCCAGCCGATCGTTTCTACGAAGGACTATAAACTGATCGGGGCGGAAGCGCTTCTTCGCTGGAGCTGCGAGCAGTACGGTAATGTGTCTCCGGCGGTGTTTATCCCGATTCTGGAGGAGAGCGGGCTGATCATTCCGGTTGGAAAATACGTTCTGTGGCAGGCGGCGCAGACATGTAAGAAATGGCGGGAGATTATTCCACATTTTCACGTTAATGTGAATCTGTCTTATGTACAGATGCACAAGAGCGATCTGATCAATGATGTGGAGGAGTGTATCAAGGAAGTAGATATTCCGCCGGAGAGTCTGGTTCTGGAACTGACGGAGAGCGGATACATAGAGACAGACAGCAGGATCAAGAATCTCTTTAAGGATTTGAAGGAGAAGAATATTGATCTGGCACTGGACGATTTCGGAACGGGTTATTCCAATATGCGTTATCTGAAAGAGATCGAGGCTACTACGGTCAAGATTGACAGAAGTTTTGTCGTGCAGGCGCTTCAGAATGACCATGATTATAATATTATCAGCCATATCATTGATATGGTGCACAGTCTGGGATTTACAGTCTGTATGGAAGGTATAGAGGAGGAAGAAGAGCTTAACAGGATGATGAAGACGAAACCGGATATGATACAGGGATATTTCTTCGGCAAGCCTTCTCCGGCGGAACAGTTCGAGGAACGGTTCCTGCACACTACAAGTTTTCTTTGATCCGGATATCGATATCCACGTAGTCATTGCAGACCGTGGGAAGTTCGCCGGTGGTCAGACAGGTAAACAGAATAGCAAGGGGTTTGGAACCCTGTAGGAAGGGCTGTTGGCAGATGGTAGCTGCGATCAGTCCTTTTTCTATATATTCTCTTGTCGTATCAACGATATCGTTCGTAATGACGGTGATCTCATCCTGACGCCCCGAATCCGTCACGGCGCGACAGCCGCCGTAAACACCGCCGGCGGTGAAATAGAGGGCATTGATCTCGGAATGCCGGGCGAGCAGCGAAGCGGTGAGATCGTAGCTTTCCGATTCATTGTCATTGTTATTGACGATATCCACGATGCTGATATTGCCATAGGCGGCAGTGGCATGGCGAAAACCTGCGATCCGTTCGGTGTGGCACAGAATATTCCGGGAACCGGATATAATGCCGACGCGTACATCTCCACGGATACGATTACGGGTCATCAGGTGCATGAGACCGCCCGCAGTCTCTCCCGAACGATAAAAGTGACAGCCGATATAAGCGATCCGCTTCGAGTTTTCGATATCTGTATTCAAAGTGACGACGGGTATGCCGCGTGCGTGAAGTTCGTCGATTTTCTTCCGAATGGCAGGATCATTATAAGGGGAGAGCGCGATGCCGTTGACGCCCAGCGCAGTGAGTTCATCGAGTGCATCCAACTGCTGCTGTAAGTCATAATCGGTCTGCCGGATCAGAACAGAACAATTATAGTCTGCGAGTTCTGCGGCTTTATCATGGACACCGGCGAGAATATCGTCGTAGAAAACGGTGTTTAATCCGAGCAGAACGACGCCGAGTTTCAGGTTCTTCTTCCGGGCGGCGAGAACGATTCCGGCTTTATTGGGTTTGTATTCCAGAGACTGTGCAATCTCAAGAACTCTCTGTCTGGTCTGTTCGTTGACGGAACCGCGGTGGTTCAGCACGCGGTCTACCGTGCCGCGGGACACGCCTGCGAGGGCGGCGATTTCTTTAATGGTTGCCATGTCGGAAAGATTCCTTTCGTAGGAAGATTGAACAAGCACTTTTTAATGTCTTAATCCGAATAAAAGAGTAGCACAACGGTACATACAAGTCAAATGTGCAGGCCGTACCGTAACAAATAGACAATATTGGAAACACCGTTTTGTATAATGTTACGAAAATATTTTATGGTCTTGATTTTGCGTTCGTCAAAGACTATGATAAAATTAATTAGTAGCGTGCACGTGCACGGTCAAGGCACGCAAACTTTGTGCCGGCAAAGTGCCGGTTCATTTCAGAAATTTATGACGCTTCGGAATGGAGGGGAAACCATGCTGTATATTGGCGTAGACTTGGGCACCAGTGCCGTAAAACTTCTACTGATGGAGGGGAACGGCAGAATCGTAAATATCGTATCGAAGGAATATCCGCTTTACTTCCCGCATCCGGGCTGGTCAGAGCAGAAGCCGGAGGACTGGTATGAACAGAGCATAGCAGGCATTCGGGAACTGATTGCGGACGTGGATAAGAGTCAGATTGCGGGAATCAGTTTCGGCGGGCAGATGCACGGACTGGTGATCCTGGATGAGAAGGATACAGTGATCCGGCCGGCGATCCTGTGGAATGACGGAAGAACGACGGAAGAATGCGATTATCTGAACAACGTGATCGGCAAGGATAAGCTGTCGGCATATACGGCGAACATCTCCTTTACCGGCTTTACCGCGCCGAAGATACTCTGGGTGAAAGATAAGGAGCCGGAGAATTTTGCGAGGATCAGGAAGATCATGCTTCCTAAAGATTATATAGCATATAAGCTGACGGGCGTTCACTGCACCGATGTGTCGGACGCTTCCGGCATGCTGCTGTTTGATGTAAAGAATCGCTGCTGGTCGAAGGAGATGTGCGGGATCTGCGGCGTGAGGGAAGAACAGCTGGCTAAGATATACGAGAGTTATGAGACGGTGGGGACGGTACTGCCGCAGATTGCGCAGGAACTGGGGATTCCAGGGACTGTGAAGGTGGCGGCGGGCGGCGGCGACAACGCGGCGGCGGCTGTGGGAACCGGTACGGTCGGAGACGGCAGGTGCAATATTTCTCTGGGCACCAGCGGCACGATCTTTATCTCCTCGGATAAGTTCGGTGTGGATAAGTTTAATGCGCTGCACGCGTTTGCACATGCCGACGGGCACTATCATCTGATGGGCTGTATGCTGAGCGCGGCATCCTGTAATAAATGGTGGATGGATGAGATCGTCGGGACGACGGATTATGCGGGTGAGCAGGCGGGCATTACCGACGACAGGCTGGGAGAGAACCATGTGTATTTCCTGCCGTATCTGATGGGCGAACGCTCGCCGCACAATGATCCGAATGCAAGGGGTACCTTTATCGGCATGACGATGGATACGACCAGGACGGATATGACGCAGGCTGTTTTAGAGGGTGTGGCATACGCACTGCGGGATTCTCTGGAGGTGGCGAAGTCTCTGGGTATCCGGATTGAACGGACGAAGATCTGCGGCGGCGGCGCGAAGAGTCCCCTGTGGAAGAAGATGATCGCCAATATTATGAATCTGAAAGTGGATGTGATCGAGAGCGAGGAGGGACCGGCGATGGGCGGCGCTATGCTTGCGGCGGTTGCCTGCGGAGAGTACGCGAGCGTGGAAGAGGCGGCGGAGAAGATCGTCAGGGTTGTAGAAACGGTGGAGCCGACGCCGGAACTCGTAGCGAAATACGAGGCGCGGTATCAGCAGTTTAAGCAGATCTATCCGGCGTGCAGAGCGTTGTTTGAGGCGATTAAATAATGGCTGAAAACAGTGATCGGAGATAACGGAAGAGTTTTTCACAGTAACAGGTATCAATACCATCGTATGTATGTACGGGAAAGGGAGTATTAGCAATGGAGATCAGAAAAATTACCGATTCCGCATTTCGCAAATACGGCAGAATCGTACAGGGAATTGACTTCAGCGATCTTGTGGAAGCGATTAAAAGTAAGACTCCGCTGCCGGAAGGCGTTGCCTATGAGCCTTCGATCGGAGCTTTAGAGGAGACGGCGGCGGCTAAGGCATTACAGAAGAGAACCTACGGAGAACTGCCTATTCAGGCAGGATACTGCAACGGACACAATTATAAACTGAATGCGGTGGAGTATCACAGGAGTTCCGAGATCAATGTGGCGGCGACGGATGCCATTCTGATTGTCGGTATGCAGCAGGATATCACGGACGACTTTACCTATGACACGTCTCTGATGGAGGCGTTCCTGGTACCCGCGGGTACGGCGGTAGAGATCTATGCCACAACGCTTCACTATGCGCCGTGCAGCGCAAACGAGGACGGATTCAAAGTGGGGATCGTGCTGCCCGCCGGTACGAATTATCCGCTGGAAGAGGAACATGCCGGTTGGGAAGACGCACTGATCACGGCGAAGAACAAGTGGCTGATCGGTCATGCAGAGGGCGGACTGGATGCTGGCGCGCATATCGGACTGATCGGAGATAACCTGGATGTTCGAGACTGAAGAAAATGTTGTAATGAAACCGGTCAACCCGGATAAAGGAGGATATAAGATATGAACAATTTACCCAAAGTGAAAATCGGTATTGTTGCCGTAAGCCGCGACTGCTTTCCGGCGTCGCTGGCGGTAGGCAGAAGAAAAGCTCTTGTGGAGGCGTACAAGGCAAAGTACGATGCGGCGGATATATACGAGTGCCCGATCTGTATCATCGAGAGCGAGATCGATATGGTGAATGCACTGAAGGATATTAAAGATAACGGGTGTAATGCACTGTGCGTGTACCTGGGCAACTTTGGTCCGGAGATTTCCGAGACACTGCTTGCAAAGCATTTTGAGGGACCGAAAATGTTCGTGGCAGCAGCCGAGGAGTCTCAGGATGATCTGATCCAGGGCCGCGGCGACGCGTACTGCGGTATGCTGAATGCCAGCTATAACTTGAAGCTTCGTAATGTGAGAGCCTATATTCCGGAATATCCGGTGGGTGATGCGGATGACTGTGCGGATATGATCCATGAGTTTGTGCCGATTGCCCGTGCGATTGCAGCGCTTTCCAGCCTGAAAATTATTTCCTTCGGTCCCAGACCGCTTAATTTCCTTGCATGTAACGCGCCGATCAAGCAGCTTTACAATCTGGGTGTCGAGATTGAAGAGAACTCTGAACTGGATCTGTTCGAGGCATATAATAAACATGAGAATGATCCCCGTATTCCGGATGTTGTGAAGGATATGGAAGAGGAACTTGGCGATGGCAACAACAAGCCGGACATTCTTCCGAAGCTGGCGCAGTATGAACTGACACTGCTCGACTGGATCGAGGAGCACAAGGGGTATCGTGAGTATGTAGCGATCGCAGGTAAGTGCTGGCCGGCATTCCAGACGCAGTTCGGCTTCGTGCCCTGCTATGTGAACAGCCGTCTGACGGGAAGAGGCATTCCGGTATCCTGCGAGGTAGATATCTACGGATGCTTAAGTGAGTTTATCGGCGAGGCAGTCAGCGACGATATCGTAACACTGCTTGATATCAATAACTCTGTACCGAAGGATATGTATAAAGAGTCGATTGAAGGAAAATTTGATTATAAGTTCACGGATACCTTTATGGGATTCCACTGCGGCAATACCTGCTCCAGGAAGCTGTCCAAGTGCAGCATGGAGTATCAGATGATCATGGCAAGAGCGCTTCCGGAAGAAGTAACACAGGGTACGTTAGAGGGCGATATCGTTCCGGGCGACATCACATTCTATCGTCTGCAGAGCACAGCGGATAATATTCTGCGCGCTTACGTGGCAGAGGGAGAGATTCTTCCTGTTGCGACCAGATCTTTCGGCGGTATCGGCGTGTTCGCGATTCCGGAGATGGGAAGATTCTATCGGCATGTGCTGATTGAGAAGAACTATCCGCACCACGGCGCAGTTGCTTTCGGACACTATGGCAAAGCGTTGTTTGAAGTATTCAAGTATATCGGCGTGGATGTGAGTGAGATCGGTTATAATCAGCCGAAGAGCGTACCGTATCCGACCGAGAATCCTTTTGCATAAATCAGAAGAGGAGTATGCAAAACAGGTCGCGTGTGATTGCGGTCTGTAATGGAATTGCAATTATAATATAAAAAAGATGCCGCTTTTACGGTTGAGAAACCGGGAGGCGGCAGCTTTTTTATTTCATAGGATTAGGGTGTCAAAAGACACATTTGTAAATATTTGATTTTGTTTGTACCTTGA